>NZ_SMKX01000074.1 GCF_004349055.1 Kribbella antibiotica | reverse complement strand
GCGTAGTAGGGGGTCTGGGGTGTAGTGCTCGCGGTACCAGAGGATGTCTTCTTCGGTGAGGAGGAGGTCTTCTCCGAAGAGGTCTCGGCTGGGGCGGCGGCCTACCAGGTCGACGGCGGGGTAGAGGAGGACCTGGAGCGAGGGACGCGCGAGGTCGCGAAAAACGGACTGCTGGGCGACGACCGCGGCCAGGTTGCCGCCGGCGCTGTCGCCGCCTACTGCGACCAGCGCGGGGTCTACGCCTAGGTCTTCGGCGTGCTCCACGGCCCAGGTGAAGGCGGCGATGGCGTCTTCGGCGCCGGACGGCGCGGGGGCTTCGGGGGCCAGGCGGTAGTCGACGGACAGGACGCGGATGCCGGCGTCGGCGGCGATGACGCGGCAGAGGGCGTCGTGGGTGTCGAGGTCGCCGACGACCCACCCGCCGCCGTGGAAGAAGACGAGGAGGCCGCGGCCGGCGTTGCGCGGGATGTAGAGGCGGGCGCCGAGCTGGCCGTCGGCACCGCGGACGGTGAGGTCGGTCACACGCTGTAGCTCGCGCGGGTGGCCGGAGATGAGCTTGTTCACGGCGCGGAAGCCGGAGCGGGCCGCGGCCACGTCCTTCTTCGTTGTAGCGGGCAACAATCCGTTCAGCCGGACGAGCAGCTGGATGTCGGGGTCGAGAGTGTTCCCGTCGATCTCGATCGGTGTGCCGGCCAGGCGGCGCCGGACGGCGGTGGGCAGCGCGTAGATGGGCGTCAGCGCGTTCGCCTGTACGGCGGACACGGTGCTCCGGAGCAAGGCGTCCAATCGAGGGTTCACAAGGAGTGACGCTAGCAACAAGATCGGACAGCGCGTCGACATGCCCTCCGCAACCTCATGTTCACCAAAGGATGGGATGCTGGTCAACGTGGCTGGAGACTTGTTGGCGTCGCATAACCGTGAGTACGACGTCGAACCGCCGTACGACAGTGCCGCGGCCGGTGATCTGCCGGCGGATCGCTTCTCCGATCGGGAGCTGAGCTGGCTGGCGTTCAACCAGCGCGTGCTGGAGCTCGCCGAGAACGACACCGTCCCGCTGCTCGAGCGGGCCAAGTTCCTCGCCATCTTCGCCAGCAACCTCGACGAGTTCTACATGGTCCGGGTCGCCGGCCTGAAGCGCCGGATCGCGGCCGGAGTCGCTGTGAAGGCAGCCAGCGGGCTGCACCCCCGCGAGGTGCTCGACCGCAGCCTGAGCCGCAGCCGCGAGCTGATGGACCGGCAGGCCGAGACCTGGCACAAGGTGATCCAGCCTGCGTTGACCGAGCAGGGCATCGACATCCTGCGCTGGGACGATCTGCAGGACAGTGAGCGCGAGGAGATGACCCGCTTCTTCCGGGACCGCGTCTTCCCAGTGCTGACGCCGCTGGCGGTCGACCCGTCGCACCCGTTCCCCTACATCTCCGGCCTGAGCCTCAACCTGGCCGTCGTCGTCCGCAACCCCGACACCCGTGGCGAGCACTTCGCCCGGGTGAAGGTGCCGCCGCTGCTGCCCCGGTTCGTGCAGGTGGCGGAGGGCCGGTTCGTCCCGCTGGAAGATGTGATCGCGACCCACCTGGGCCAGCTGTTCCCGGGTATGGAGGTCACGCAGCACCACACCTTCCGCGTGACCCGCAACGAGGACCTCGAGGTTGAAGAGGACGACGCGGAGAACCTGCTGGCAGCTCTCGAGAAGGAGCTGCTGCGCCGCCGGTTCGGTCCGCCGGTCCGGCTTGAGGTCGAGGAGTCGATCGACCCGCAGGTGAAGGCGCTGCTGCTGTCCGAGCTCGGCATCAAAGAGGCTGAGGTCTTCGAGCTGCCCGGTCCGCTGGACCTGCGCGGCCTGTTCACGATCGCCGGTCTGGACCGCGCCGAGCTGAAGTATCCGGCGTTCGTCCCGTCCACCCACCCGCATCTGGCGGAGGTGGAGACGTCCAACCCGGCGGACATGTTCTACGCGCTCAAGCAGCGCGACGTACTGGTTCACCACCCGTACGACTCCTTCTCGACCAGTGTGCAGCGCTTCATCGAGCAGGCGGCCGCGGATCCGCATGTGCTGGCGATCAAGCAGACGCTGTACCGGACTTCCGGTGACTCCCCCATCGTCGACGCCCTGATCGACGCGGCCGAGGCCGGCAAGCAGGTGCTGGTGCTGGTGGAGATCCAGGCGCGGTTCGACGAGACGGCGAACATCAAGTGGGCCCGTCAGCTCGAGCACGCGGGCTGTCACGTCGTGTACGGCGTCATCGGCCTCAAGACGCATTCCAAGCTCTCCCTGGTGGTTCGCGACGAGCCGGACGGGCTGCGCCGCTATGTCCACATCGGCACCGGCAACTACCACCCGAAGACAGCTCGGTTGTACGAGGACCTCGGCCTGCTCAGCAGCGACAAGGTCGTCACCGAGGACGTCGCGCACCTGTTCAACCACCTCTCGGGTTTCGCCCGCAACGCCGGTTACCGCCGCATCCTGGTTGCACCCCAGTCCGTACGGCGCGGTCTGATCGAGCGCATCGACCGCGAGGTCCAGCACCACCTGTCCGGGCGTCCGGCGCGGGTGCGGATCAAGGTGAACAGCCTGGTCGACGAGGCCCTCTGTGACGCGCTGTACCGAGCCTCACAAGCCGGCGTACCGGTTGACCTGTGGATCCGGGGCATCTGCACGATCCGCCCGGGCATCGAAGGGCTGTCGGACAACATCCGGGTCCGGAGCATTCTGGGCCGGTTCCTCGAGCACAGCAGGGTGTTCTGGTTCGAGAACGGCGGTGAGCCGGAGGCGTGGATCGGATCGGCCGACCTGATGCACCGCAACCTGGACCGCCGGGTCGAGGTGCTGGTGCAGCTGAAGGAGACCGACCACATCGGAGAGATCCGGGAGATGTTCGACATGGCCCTCGACGAGGGCACACAGTCGTGGTGGCTGCAGCCGGACAACACCTGGGAGGCCAGGCTGACCGGTCCGGACGGCGAGCCGCTCCGCGACCTGCAGGAAAAGCTGATCGCCACGCGTGGCCGCCGCAGAACTGCCGACCCGATTACCTAGGCTGCCAATCCTGATCATGAGGAACACAGCATGAGCAACCCGGCGACGGTTATCGCCGCGGGTGGCGTCGTCTGGCGGGAGCGCCGCGGCATCCGCCAGGTGCTGCTGGTGCACCGCCCCCGGTACGACGACTGGTCCCTCCCCAAGGGCAAGCTCACGCCGCACGAACACGTGCTGCTGGCAGCCCGACGGGAGATCGAGGAGGAGACCGGCGTACAGGTCGTTCTCAGCCCATCGCTCGGTGTGCAGCGCTATCCGATCCGCAAGAACGGCAGTACGACGGAAAAGCTCGTGCACTACTGGTCCGCCGTACCGACGGCGGACGGTGGCTTCGAGCCGAACGATGAGGTCGACAAGATCGACTGGACACCGGTGGACGAGGCCCGCAAGCGCCTCAGCTATCCCCGAGACGTGGACATCCTGGACGCTCTGGAGGCCATGACTCCCGTCGAGTCCACTCTGGTGCTGGTGCGGCACGCAGCGGCAGTGAAACGCAAGGACTGGGACGGCAAAGACACCCTCCGCCCGCTCAACCCAACCGGTACGGCGGTGGCCGAGCGACTGAGCGACGTACTGGCTGCTCTTGGCGCCAACCGGCTCATCAGCAGCGACGCTGAACGCTGCACCTCCACACTGTTGCCGTATGCATCCGCGATCGAGCGGCACCTGCACCTGTGGCCAGAGATCTCAGAGCGCGGGTACGACGCCCATCCGCATGGCCTGCGTGGTCTGCGGGAGCGGGCGTGGCGGCCGGGCCGGGTGACGGTCGTCTGCTCGCACCGGCCCGTGTTGCCCGCACTACAGCGTGAGCTCGGCCTGAAGGTGGGCAAGTTCTCCACCGGGGCCTTCCTGGTCGCGCACCGGCTGACCGACGGCCGTCTGGTCCACGAGCGGTTTCGCGCTCCGTAGCCACGCGCTACGCCGGAGACACGGCTCGGTGTCGATCCAGGCACAGCCGCAGGGCCGTCCGGGTGACACTGGGAGTGGCGGGTATGTTCCTACCGAGGAACCGGCGCCCCACCGGGTTGCCGGTCTGAGGAGAGGTCGCACCATGACGATGATGCGAGAACTGACACTGATCGGGATCCGGATGGAGTCGCCCAACCGGGCTCCGGTGATGATGCTGCGCGAAACCGAGGGCTATCGCTATCTGCCGATCTCGATCGGCTCGGTGGAGGCGACCGCGATCGCGTACGAGGAACAGGGCCTGCGCCCGTCCCGGCCGCTCACGCACGACCTGATGCGGGACCTGATCGAGGCCTGGGGTGTGCGGCTCGAGGCCGTCGAGATCGTCGAACTCAAGGACGCGGTGTTCTACGCCGAGCTACTGCTCGACAACGGTGCCCGGGTCTCGGCAAGACCGAGCGACTCGGTGGCGCTCGCGGTCCGCCTGAACACGCCGATCCGCTGCACCGAAGAGGTTCTGCGCGAAGCGGGCGTGGCCACACCGGAGGAGGAGCAGGCCGAGCTCGAGCGGTTCCGCCAGTTCCTGGACGGCGTTGCTCCCGAGGATTTCTCCAGCTGAGCTGCCCTCTTGTTATGGTCTAGGCCGTGCTGTCGGCAGGGGTGACCGGCAGGCGACCTACTCCTGGGGACCTTTTCCGTGCGCAAAATTGCCGCCGTCGCGGCTTCTGCTGTTGTCCTGACCGCCGGCCTGCAGGCGCCCGCTTGGGCAGCCGCACCGGCCACCGACTTCGAGCTCTCCTGGCAGGGCCGGCAGATCCACCTGACCTGGAAGGACAGCGACGAAGAAAACATCGTCCTCGCCGAGTACGCCGACCTGGGGCAGACCTATCTGTTCGAGAACCAGCCGGCCGGTGGCACGAACGAGGTGACCAAGTTCTCCACGTTGTACCCGTCGGACAAGGTCCGCTTCATCTTGCGGACGGTTGCGTCGGACGGCTCGAGCGAGGACACGCTGTCCCCGTGGTTCGACACCCGGCACGCGGTGGCACCGGTCTTGCAGGACGCCAATCTGCTGCCCAACCTGAGCACTCAGCTCAAGTGGACGCAGGCGACGATCGAGGACAAGACGCCGGGCGACCCGTTCGACGTACCGTCCGGCGAGAAGATCCAGGCGCTCGTCGACCTGCCCGGCACCGCCACGGCCGGCTACGACTTCGCCGCCGGTACGACGTCCGGCGTCGTACCGGCGCAGGCGCGTCCCGCGGCGATCAAGGTGGTTGGCTACAACAACTGGGGCGAGGCCGAGGGCACGAAGACCGTGCGGCTGGGCACCCTCGGCGCCGGTATCACCGTCCCCGCCAGCGCTGTGTACGGCGCCCGTCTCGGCATCAAGAGCACGCTCGACCTCTTCACCAGCCAAGGCCGCGAAGAGCGCGCCAGCGGCATCAAGGTCGAACTCCAAGCTCGCGGCAAGACCACCGACGCCTGGAAGACCTACGGCCGGTACGCCGGTAACACCACCACCGCGTTCGACACCGGAATCGGCTCACTCGGCAACCGTCAGTACCGGCTGTTCGTCCCGGCCCGGAAGGTTGCCAGCGGCAACGTCATCGTCCTGACCCCGGCCACCTCCACCTCGGCCAAGTCCTCCAAGACGATGATCAAGTTCGTCAGCAAGGGCTTCACCCCGGCGGCGGCCTCGACCGGGACCAAGGTCGACATCACGGCCAAGATCCAGCCCGGCGTCACCGTCCGCGGCACCCTGCAGGACCTGGTCGGCTCCCGGTGGACCAACCTGTTCGCCGTTCAGTTCACCAAGGGCTCGATGCTCAAGCACGCCAGGGCCGGCGTCGACAAGCCCGGCACCTACCGCTACCGCATCGTCCTGCCCGCCATCACCGTCAACGGCCTGACCCTCAGCGCCACGACCAGCCCCACCTTCAACTTCACGCTTCGCTGACCATCCGCCGTACAAGCTCACATCTGGGATTTCACATGCGCAAAATTGCCCTTGCGGTGACTGCTGTCGCCGCCCTGTCCGCCGGTCTGCAGACGCCCGCCTTCGCCGCGGCGCCGGACGCACCGACCGATTTCACGATCGCGATCCAGGACCTGCACCTGCAGCTGGCCTGGAAAGACGACAACGCCAAGAACATCGTCTACGTCGAGCAGGAAGGCCAGGCGCCCTACGTCCTCACGACGCTGGCCGAGACCGCTGCGAACCAGTTCGCGCTGCCGGCCTTCCGGCTCAAGGAGTCGGACAAGACCCGTCTGATCGTCAAGAGCGAGGTCAACGGTGAGCTGAGTGAAGGCGCCGTATCGGCCTGGTTCGACACCCACCGTCCGGCCGCACCGGTGCTGCAGGACGCCAACCCGGATGGCCAGAACACCAAGCTGACCTGGACCCTGGCTGCGGTCGCGGACTCGACACCGAACGACCCGCTGGATGTCGCCGGCACCGGCACGGTCAGGGCCACGACGTCCTCGCCTGGCGGGCACTCGTACAGCCAGGACTTCCCGGCCGGCTCGACGTCCGGGGTCGTCTCTGCGCACCCGCGTCCCTCGAGGATCAACCTGTCCGCATGGAACGAGTGGGGCGGCAGCTCGGACGCCGTCAAGGTCGTCCGCCTGGGCACCCTCGGCGCCGGGATCACCGTGCCGGCCAAGGCCGTCTACGGCGCGCGCCTCGGCATCAAGAGCACGCTCGACCTCTTCACCAGCGAAGGCCGCGAAGAGCGGGCCAGCGGCATCAAGGTCGAGCTTCAGGCTCGCGGTAAGACCACTGACGCCTGGAAGACCTACGGCCGGTACGACGGCAACACCACAACGGCTTTCGACACCGGGATTGCTGCCCTGGGCAACCGTCAGTACCGGCTGTTCGTCCCGGCCCGGAAGGTTGTCAGCGGCAACGTCATCGTGCTGACCCCGGCCACGTCCACCTCGGCGAAGTCGTCCACGACGTCGATCAAGTTCGTCAGCGCCGGCTTCACCCCGGGGACCGTCAAGCCGTACGGCGACTCGAGCCTGACGGCGAAGATCCAGCCCGCCGCCACTGTGAAGGGCATGCTGCAGTACTACAACAGCGTGAGCAAGAAGTGGATCAACGCTCTCCCGGTCCAGTTCAAGAACGGGGCTCTGCTAGTCCGGGACAGCGCCGGCGACACGCGCGGCACCACGCACTTCCGCATCAACCTGCCGGCGATCACCGTCGGAGGCCTCACCCTCAGCGCCACCACGAGCGCCACTTTCGGACTCACCATCAAGTAGTCACTACGCAGAGTCGCGCATTCCCACTCTCTGCGTGCTGAAACCTCGATCACATTGCACGTTGGTGCAAAAGCCCCCTGCGTGAGCCATGTGTGCGCTAGATTTCGCCTCACGGGCTGGCGGCAGGGGTGATCGCCAGGCGTTCTCACCTGGGGTTTACATGCGTAAATTTGCCCTCGCAGCGACCGCTGTCGCTGCCCTCTCCGTCGGTCTGCAGACCCCCGCCTTCGCCGCGGCTCCGGACGCACCGACCGATGTCACCGTCAGCTGGGTCGACGGAAAGGTCAACCTGACCTGGAAAGACGCCGGCGAGGCCAACCAGATCTTCGCCGAGTACGACGGCGGCACGCCCGGCCTGATCGCGTCGGTCACCGCTGACGGCGGCAACACCGTGTCGCTGACCAACCCGCTGACCGCCTCGGACAAGGTGCGCCTGATCGTCAAGTCCGTCGTCGGGGCCGAGAGCAGCGAAGGCACGGCGACGCCGCTCTTCGACACCCGCCGTCCCGCCGTACCGGCCCTGCAGGACGCCAACCTGGCGGCAAACCTGAGCACCACGCTGAGCTGGACGCTGGCTGCGGTCGCGGACCAGAACCCAGGCGACCCGCTGGATGTCCCCGGCAACGGCGCCGTCCGGGCCAACGTGGACCTGCCCGGCACTGCCACCGCCAGCTACGACTTCGCCGCCGGCGAAACGACCGGCGTCGTACCGGCGCAGGCCCGTCCGACGGCGATCAAGCTGAGCGCCGTCAACGAGTGGGGCCAGAGCGCGCAGGGCACCAAGACCGTGCGCCTGGGCACCCTCGGCGCTGCGATCACCGTGCCGTCGAAGGCCGTCTACGGCGCGCGCCTCGGTATCAAGAGCACCGTGGATCTCTTCACCAGCGAGGGCCGCGAAGAGCGCGCCAGCGACGTCAAGGTCGAGCTCCAGGCTCGCGCCAAGGCCACCGACGCCTGGAAGACCTACGGCCGCTACACCGGCAACACCACCGCCGCGTTCGAGACCGGCATCGCCTCGCTGGGCAACCGTCAGTACCGGCTGCTTCTGCCGGCCCGCAAGGTGGTCAGCGCCAACGTCATCGCCCTGACGCCGCCGACCTCCACCTCACCCAAGTCCTCCACGACGCTGGTCAAGTTCGCCAGCGGCGGCTTCAGCCCGGCGGTCGGACCGGTCGGCACCCGCTGGACCTTCACGGTGAAGATCCAGCCGGCCGTGACGGTCAAGGGCAAGCTGCAGTTCTGGGACGGCAAGGCCTGGTTCGACGCCGGACCGCTCACGCTCACCAAGGGTTCCTACGTCGAGCGCAGCGACCCCGAGACCGAGCGCGGCACCATCCGCGTCCGCGTCATCGTTCCCACGGTGGTCGTCAACGGCCTGACCGTCAACGCCAACACGAGCCCGGCGTACAACCAGACCATTCGCTGATCACACTTCACCAGCTCACCGCCACGGCACCTGTTGCCCTGGCGGTGACTGCGTTCCGTTGCCTTAAGCCCCTTACTCGAACTGGATACCCATGCGGAAATTTGCTCTCGCAGCGACGGCCGTCGCTGCTCTGACCGTCGGCCTGCAGACCCCCGCCTTCGCCGCGGCTCCGGACGCACCGACCGAGGTCAAGGTCAGCTGGGCCGACAGCGGTCACGTCAAGGTGACCTGGGCCGACAACGGCGAGGCCAACGAGGTTTTCGTCCAGTACACGCCCACCTCGGAGATCAAGCTCGGCGACGTCGTGTCCACCGCCGCCAACGAGTTGCTGATCCCGACCGGCACGTTCCAGAACACTGACCACGTGCGGCTGACCGTCCGGGCCATTGCCGCGGACGGGTCGAGCCCGTCGGCGCTGTCCCCGGAGTTCGACACCTGGGGGCCGGCCGCACCCGTGCTGCAGGACGCGAACCTGCTGGCGAACCTGTCCACACAGCTCCAGTGGACGCGGCCCGCCGGCACGGACGCCACACCGAACGACCCGCTGGACAATTCGCCGTACGAAGGCACCGAGGTCACCGCGGTGCGGCCCAACGGCACCACCGCGAGCCTCGGCACCTACGAAGTCGGTACGACGTCGGCCACGATCGCGCCGCAGCCGCGTCCGACCACGCTGGGTCTGACTGCGCTGACGCCGTGGGGAGGCGACCCCAAGGCCGTCAAGACCGTCAAGCTCGGCACGCTCGGCGCCGGAATCACGGTCCCCGCATCGGCGCTGTACTCGAACCGGCTCGCCATCAAGAGCACGCTGGACCTCTTCACCAGCCAGGGCCGCGAAGAGCGGGCCAGCGGCATCAAGGTCGAGCTCCAGGCCCGCGGCAAGACCACGGACGCCTGGAAGACCTACGGCCGGTACGACGGCAACACCACAACGGCTTTCGACACCGGAATGGCTGCCCAGGGCAACCGTCAGTACCGGCTGTTCGTCCCGGCCCGCAAGGTCGTCAGCGGCAACGTCATCGTACTGACCCCGGCCACCTCCACCTCGGTCAAGTCCTCCAAGACCTTCGTCAAGTTCCTCCCCGGTGGCTTCAACCCGTCGGTCGTCCGGGTCGGTGGCCGGTCCACCTTCTCAGTGAAGATCTCGCCGGCCGTCTCGGTCAAGGTGCAGCTGTGGGGCTGGAGAAGCGGCACCTGGATCGCCCTCGGCGACCTGCCGCTCACCAAGGGTTCGTACGTCGAGCGCGGTGACATCGAGACCGAGCGCTACACGCTGCGGCTCCGCGTCGTCGCCCCGACGCTCGTCGTCAACGGCCTGACCGTCAGCGCGAACACGAGCCCGGCCTACAACCTCACCGTCAAGTAGCCCATTTCGTTGCTCTAGGCACCATTGCACGAAGCTGCAACGAATAAGGCTTGCATGATCCGCCAGTGCGTGCGCTAATTTTCCTGCACGCACTGGCGGCAGGGGTGGATCGCCAGGCGTCCTTACCCTGGGATTTCACATGCGCAAGATCGTCCTGACCGCGGCCAGTGCCGCCCTCCTGACCGCCGGCCTGCAGGCACCCGCCTGGGCCGCGGCCCCCGCCGCACCGACCGACCTGACCGTCGACTGGGCGGCCGGCAAGGTCCATCTGACCTGGAAAGACGCCGGCGAGGCGAACCAGATCTTCGCCGAGTACGACGGCGGTACGCCGGCCCTGATCGCCTCGGTGACCGCTGACGCCGGCAACGAGTTCTCGCTGAGTGCCCCGCTCACCGCCTCGGACAAGGTCCGGCTGATCGTCAAGTCGGCCGTCGGCGAAGAGGCCAGTGACGGTACGCCGACTGCACTGTTCGACACGCGGCGTCCCGCCGTACCGGCTCTGCAGGACGCCAACCTGGCAGCCAACCTGACGACCGCGCTCGCGTGGACGCTGGGCGCCGTGGCCGACCAGACGCCCGGCGACCCGCTGGACCTGCCCGGAAACGGCGCCGTCCGGGCCAACATCGACCTGCCCGGCACCGCGACGACCTTCTACAGCTTCGCCCCTGGCGAGCCGTCCGGCATCGTCCCGGCCTACGCCCGTCCCACGGCGATCAAGCTGAGCGCCTTCAACGAGTGGGGCCAGAGCGCGCAGGACACGAAGACCGTTCGGCTGGGCACCCTCGGTGCGGCCATCACCGTGCCGTCGAAGGCTGTCTACTCGGCGCGTCTCGGCATCAAGAGCACCGTGGACCTGTTCACCAGCGAGGGCCGTGAAGAGCGTGCCAGCGACGTGAAGGTCGAGCTGCAGGCTCGCGCCAAGGCCACCGACGCCTGGAAGACCTACGGCCGCTACACCGGCAACACCACTGCTGCCTTCGACACCGGCATCGCCTCCCTGGGCAACCGCCAGTACCGGCTGCTTCTGCCGGCCCGCAAGGTCGTCAGCGCCAACGTCATCGCCCTCACCCCGCCGACCTCGACGTCGCCGAAGTCCTCCACCACGCTGGTCAAGATCGTCAGCGGCGGCTTCAACCCGACGGTCGGACGGCCCGGCGTCCGCTGGACCCTTTCGCTGAAGGTCCTGCCGGCCGTGACCGTCAAGGCCACGGTCCAGTCCTACAACTGGGACAACAACACCTGGTATAACGACGGCACGGTCCAGCTCACCAAGGGTTCCTACTTCTACCGCAGCGACCCGGACTCCGAGCTCGGCACCATCCGTCTCCGTTTCGTCGCCCCCACGGTCGTCGTCAACGGCCTGACCGTCAACGCCAACACGAGCCCCGCCTACAGCCAGACCATTCGCTGATCAAGCTCTCCCCACGCACCGCCACGGCAGCAACTGCCGCGGCGGTGCGTGCTTTTGAAAGGTTTCCCATGCGTAAGTTTGCCCTCGCGGCGACGGCTGTCGCCGCGCTGTCCGTCGGTCTCCAGACCCCCGCCTTCGCCGCGGCCCCGGACGCACCGACCGACCTCAAGATCTCGATGGTGGACCTCCACGTCAACCTGACCTGGAAAGACGACAACGCCAAGAACGTCATCTACGTCGAGAAGGAGGGCGAGGCGCCGTACCTCCTCACGACGCTGGCCGAGACCGCTCCGAACGAGTTCTCGACGCCCGCATTCCGGATCAAGGAGTCTGACAAGACCCGCATGATCGTCAAGAGCGAGGTCGGCGGCGAGCTGAGCGAAGGCGCCGTGTCGGACTGGTTCGACACGCACCGTCCCGCCGCACCTGCCCTGCAGGACGCCAACCTGGCCGCGAACCTGACCACCTCGCTGAGCTGGACGCTGGGCCCGGTCGCGGACTCGACGCCGAACGACCCGCTGGATCTCCCCGGCAACGGCGACGTATTTGCCAGCGTGGACCTGCCCGGCACGAACGCGTACACCCAAGACTTCGACGCCGGTACGACGTCAGGCGTCGTACCGGCGCAGGCGCGTCCCGCGGCGATCAAACTGCGCGCGATGAACGAGTGGGGCGTAGGCCCCTGGGGCACCAAGATCGTCCGCCTCGGCACCCTCGGCGCCGGGATCACCGTGCCGGCCAGCGCCGTCTACGGCGCCCGGCTCGGGATCAAGAGCACGCTCGACCTCTTCACCAGCGAAGGCCGCGAAGAGCGCGCCAGCGGCATCAAGGTCGAACTCCAGGCCCGCGCCAAGGCCGCCGACGCCTGGAAGACCTACGGCCGGTACGCCGGTAACACGACGACCGCGTTCGACACCGGAATGGCTGCCCAGGGCAACCGTCAGTACCGGCTGCTCGTCCCGGCCCGAAAGGTTGTCAGCGGCAACGTCATCGTGCTGACCCCGGCCACCTCGACGTCGGCCAAGTCCTCGCAGACCTTCATCAAGTTCGTCAGCGCCGGATTCACCCCGTCCTCGGTCAAGCCTGGCGCCAACGTCGACTTCTCGGCGAAGATCCAGCCCGGGGCAACCATCAGCGGCAACCTGCAGGCCACCGACGGCAAGAGCTGGTACAACGTCACGAGCGCTCCGTTCAAGAACGGCTCGCTCCTCAAGCATGGCGGCGCTGGACCGGACAAGGGCACCTACCGCTACCGCATCATCCTGCCCTCGATCGTCGTCAACGGCCTGGCCCTCAGCGCCACCACGAGCTCGACCTTCACACTGACGGTCCGATGATGCGCCTCCGTAAGCTCACCGCCGCGGCAGTAGCTGTCGTGGCCGTGAGCGCTTTCGTGCAGACCCCTGCCCAGGCCGCTCTCCCGGACCCGCCGACCGATGTCAGGCTCGACTGGCAGGGCAACCTGGTTCACGTCACGTGGAAGGACCAGGGCGAGGGAAACCGGCTCTACATCGAGTACGCCGACCTGGGGACCAGCGAGAGCTTCTCGATCACCCGTCCGTCGGCCGACAACGAGATCGTGAAGACCGGCGCAGTACGCCGTTCCAGCAAGGCGCGGTTGGCCGTGTCGAACTACTCTGACGCGGGCAGCAGCCTGCCGGCGTACTCGGAATGGTTCGACACTCAGGTCCCGTCCGAGCCGTGGCTGCAGGAGGTCGTTCAGCAGCCGGATCGGTCGGTCAAGCTGACCTACACCGTGCAGCCTGTCGAGGACACCACTCCGAACGATCCGCTGGACCAGCCGGACTCGCTGATTGCCTTGACTGACGGACCGGACGCCGACGATGAGCAGGAGCACCAACTCGGTATCGGTTCGCCGTGGGGAGTTGTCCCGCCGCTGGACGGCCCCGTGACGATCGGCCTGATCGCCAGCAGCGGCTGGGGTTCGGCCTATGGCCCCCGAGACGCACGGGTCGGTACCGTGCACGCCGGATTCACGGTCCCCGCCCAGCAGGTCTACGCGAACCGCCTTGCTATCAAGGGCACACTCAAGCAGTTCATGGGCGACGGCGCGCAGCGCGCCACCGGCATCCCCGTCGAGCTCCAGGCCCGCGCCTCCAGCACGGCCCCCTGGAAGACCTACGGCCGGTACACCGGTAACACGACCACCGCGTTCGACACCGGAATCGCTGCCCTCGGCAACCGTCAGTACCGGCTCTGGGTCCCGGCCCAGAAGTCAGCCACCGAAACCGCCATCACGGTGATTCCCGCGACCTCCACATCGGCGAAATCCTCAGTGACATTGGCGAAATTCACCACTGCCGGGTTCACGCCGTCGACAGCGCGGGCCGGCGCGACGGTCAAGCTCTCGGTGAAGATCCAGCCGGCCTCAACAGTGCAAGGCGTTCTGCAGCGCTGGGACGGCAAGAAGTGGATCAACGGCACCAAGATCCAGCTGAAGAACGGCACAGCCCTCATCCCGATCAAGGCATCCGGCCGCGCCGCCACCTCCCGCTACCGCGTTGCGCTGGGCCCGATCGTCTTCAACGGCCTACACCTCAACGCAACCCAGAGCCCCACCTTCACCCTCACCGTCCGCTGAAATTGCACGAAGCTGCAACCGATTCAACTTGCACGACCCGCCAGTGCGTGCGCTATTTTGCAATCACGCACTGGCGGCAGGGGTGACCACCAGGCGTTCTCACCTGGGGCTCCCATGCGCAAACTCGCAGCCATCACCGCTGCCGCCGTACTGCTGACGTCCGGTCTGGCCACGTCGGCCTGGGCGGCCGCCCCGGAGGCACCAACCGACGTACAGGTCTCTTGGACCGACGACGGCAAGGTCCGTGTCGCCTGGAAGGACACAGGCCAGGCAAACCTGGTCGTCCTGTCTTCCTCGGCTTCTCAGTACATCGCGGCCGAGCCGACCGCAGCTGACCCCAACGAGCTTCTGCTCGATCCCAGGATCTTTCCGGACCAGGCCGAGATGCGGGTCTCGCTCAGGACTGTCGTGGACAGGGAGAAGAGCACGCCCGCCTACAGCTCGGTGTTCGATACCCGCAGAGTGGCCCGGCCTTCGCTCGTCAGCGCCTCGTCATCGTCTGGCAGTTCAGTGCGGATGTTGCTGCAGCGGGAGGCGATCACGGACAAGAACCCGGCCGATCTGCTCGATCAGCCTGGCGGCGAGTGGCTGAAGGCCACCGTTGCCGGGCCGGCGGCCGGCCAGCAGACGGAGATCTCCCTTCCAGCCGGCGCGGAGCATATTGTCGTGCCGGTCCAGCCGGGCGCAGTGACGATCAAACTGTCGACCGGCAACGAGTGGGGAACCAGCCAGATCTACGGGACTGTGCAGGTCGGAACGATGCGCGTGTCCGCCTCGCTCCCCGCGCGAGCGAGCTGGCAGATGTTCACCATCACCGGCAGGGTGCACATGTCCAGCCCCAACGCCGGCGAAGCGGTCGCGGTCGCCATTCAGACCCGCCCGAATGCTGCATCCCCTTGGAAGTTCCTCACCGGAACCAGCGCCCAAACAGGCGGCGCGATCCTTCCGGCCACGCTGGGTGCCGCCGGTGGTCAGGAGTACCGGCTGTGGGTTCACGAGACCTCGGCCTTCAGGAACGAAAATACCTACCTGCTGACCCCAGCCGCCTCGACAACAGGAAAATTCGTGCGCCGCAACGCACTCATCGACCGCTCGGAGTTCTTCCCGACGAGGGCTCCGGCGAGCACCACGGTAACCCTGCTCGTCCACGTGGGACCGGAACTGCCTATGAAGGCGGCCCTGCAGAAGTGGGACGGCAAGAAGTGGGTCTACCTGCGCGCGGTCCAGCTGGATACCAAGGGAAATGCCAGCATCCCGATGCGCGCCCCGCTCCGAGGAGTGGGGAAGTACCGGATCGCCACCCCCGCAGTGAAGTACAAGGGTCTGCCGGTTGACGCCACTACAAGCCTCCCCTTCGCCCTGAAGGTCCTCTGAGATGCGCAAACTCAGCGGTCTCACGGCACCCGTCCGCGTTCTCACCCCCAAGCTGATGCTCAACGGCCTCCCCATCGAGGCCAGCACCAACTCCTCCTTCACTCTCACCGTCCGCTAGGAATCCAGCACATGCGCAAGATCACCGCCGTCGGCGCCGCCGCGGCCCTGCTCGTCACCACGTTGTCCACCCCGGCCTGGGCAGCCGCCCCGGAAGCGCCGACCGACGTACAGGTGTCCTGGACCGACGACGGCAAGGTCCGCGTGACCTGGAAAGACAACGGCGAGGCCAACCAGGTCAGGGCTGTCTATCCGGACGTCGGGCCCCTCGCGGCGGAGCCCGCGGCCGGCGCGCCCAACGAGGTCTTCCTCAGCCCCGGCGCCTTCCCGACCTTGAGCAAGGTTGGCATCTCGGTTCGGTCGGTGGGAGCAGACAACGTGACGAGCGAGCCGGCCCGCAGCCCGCTCTTCGACACCCATCCTGTGCCCAAGCTGGTCATCAACAATGCCCAGTCGCTGTCCACCACCTCGGTGCGGGTGTGGTGGCAGCGGGACACCTTCGTGGACGAGACCCCGAACGACCCGCTCGACCATCCGACCGGCACCTGGGTGAAGGCGACCGTGACTGGTCCTGCCGCAGGCCAGCAAACGGAGTATGTGGTGCGGGGTGTGACGACGGCCGATGTCCCGGTACGTCGGGGTCCGCTGACGATCAAGCTCTCCACGGGTAACGAGTGGGGACAGCCACCGGCCGGCGAGTACCAGACTGTGCGCGTCGGAACCATGAGCGCGACCTCGAAGCTCTCCCCGCCGGCCCGTTTTTCGTTCACCTACTGGGACAGCAAGCTGCTGGCCACCTTCCCCGAGATCATCCGCAACGAGGTCTTCGAGGTCGAGGTCCAGGCTCGTCCGAACAGCTCCAGCCCCTGGAAGAAGGTCAGCCGGAACGGCGGCCAGATCGACGGCAAGCTCTTCTTCACCTCCGCAGGCGCGGCGGGCGCTCAGGAGTACCGGCTCTGGGTTCCCGCGGGTTGGCTCTACCGCGACGACGTCATCCTGGTCACACCGCCGGTCTCGACCGCTGCGCAGTTCGTGCGGAAGTACGCCGAGATCGGCACCGGACATGCACCGGACACGGCGCGGGTCGGCCTGACCGTGCATCACAAGATCATCGTTGCGCCCGCGCTACCGCTCAAGGCCGCGCTGCAGAAGTGGGACGGCAAGCAGTGGCGCTACGTGCGCGCCGTACAGCTCGACAACAAGGGCAAGGCCGACGTGGCGATCCGCGCTGCCGGCCGCGGCACGACCCAGAAGTACCGCATCGCCACCCCGGCCGTGAAGGTCAATGGTCTGCCGGTCGAGTTCACCACCAGCGATCCCTTCACCCTGAAGGTCGTCTGACATGCGCAAGCTTCTCGCCACCGCAACCATCGCGGCTCTGCTCACCGCAGGGCTCGCCACCCCGGCCTGGGCAGCTGCCCCAGACGCGCCTACCGACGTACAGGTCGCCTGGGTCGGTGACAAGATTCGCGTCACCTGGAAGGACAACGGCGAAGCGAACGACGTCGCGACCAACTATCCGGGGATCGGCCTCGCGCGGACCAACGGTCGAACGGAAGCGGGTGACGACAACGAACTGCTGATCGACAGGTCGAAATTCGCGAACGAGGATCGCGTTCTGATCCGTGTGTTCGTGCGAACTGCCGAGGGCGGGCAGGGCCCATCGGCCACGAGCTCGGAGTTCGACAGCCGGATTCCGGTGTATCCGATCATCGAGGACGCTGATCTGCTGGCCGACGGGTCGGTGAAGCTGGTGCGCTGGACGCAGCCTGCGGTCGTGGACACGAACCCTGGCGACCCGCTGGACCGGCCTGCGTCGGACGAGTACCTGGGCGCCCAGATCGCCGTACCGGGCTCGCCCGTCGAGCGCCTGCCGATCCCGGCCAGCGCGACGTCGTTCACGGTGCCGCCGCGACCGCGGCCGGCCACGATCAGCCTGTACGCCGGGAACGAGTGGCGGGAGTCGTACTTGTCGAACGGGGACGGCCCAAGGCTCGAGCGCCAGGTCTTGGTGGGCACGCTGTCGGCCGCGGCCGCCGTACCCGCGATGGGGATCTACAGCCTGCAGCTCGGTATCAAGACCACGCTCACGTCGAACCTGGCCAACATGCCGATGCCGGTGCAATTGCAGGCCCGGCCGAACAGCGCCTCACCGTGGAAGACCTACGGCCGGTACAACGGCAACCTCAACAGGCCGTTCCACACCGACATAGCCTCGCTGGGCGAACGTCAGTACCGGATCTGGGTGCCGTCGGCGAAGCAGAGCACCCAGTCGGCGATCAAACTGACTCCGGCTGCCTCGACCACGGCCCGGACGTCGAAGTCGACCGCGAAGGCCCAGTGGTCGGGCATCCAGCCTTACGACACGGAGGCCGGCCGGATGGTCACGCTGAAGGTCTACGTCGAGCCAGGGGTCAACATGAAGGCCGCGCTACAGCGCCGGGTGGGGAAGACGTGGAAGTACGTTCGCGAACTGCCGCTCACCAAGGGCAGGCTCACGCTCCAGTTCCGCGCCACCCGCCAGGCCCAGACCTGGTACCGCGTGGTGACTCCGCCGGTGAAGGTGAACGGTTTGCCGGTGCTCGCGGGGACTTCACTCGACTACGCGTTCACAGTGCGCTGAGCGTTACCGGAACGTGAGCAAACGCCCGTTTCTGTCTACGGAGAGTGACGGGCGCTAACTCAGTTCATCTACTGGCTGCCTGGCGGCACGCCGGGCGTCGTTTACGGTGCTGGAACCGTTCACCGGTCGTTTACCGACGACGGGCCGCCCAGTCATCTCGTCTCCCTACCGTCTGTGGAAGTTCAGAAGTCTTGATTCCCGCAGAAGGGCAACACTCTCGTGTTCGTGAATCGTCTGCTCCGCGTCGGCTCTGTCGCCGTGGCATCCCTCGGTGTGCTCGCTCTGAGCGCCTGTGGCAGTGACCCGGAGCCGTCCGGCTCCTCGTCGAACCCCACCACGGGTTCGTCCTCGACCGGTGCCGACTGCCCGCAGGGCACGCTCAACGCCGAAGGCTCCTCGGCGCAGAAGAACGCGATCGAAGAGGTCATCAGCAAGTACAACGGGAAGTGCGCCGACGTCACGGTGAACTACAACCCGACCGGTTCCGGTGCGGGTATCAAGCAGTTCATCGCGAGCCAGGTCGACTTCGCCGGTTCCGACTCGGCGCTGAAGACCGAGTCCAAGGACGGCGGCGAGCCCGAGGCCGCGCAGGCCGCGAAGCGCTGCGCGACCAACCCGGCGCTGAACCTGCCGATGGTCATCGGCCCGGTCGCGATCGCCTACAACGTCGACGGCCTGCAGAAGCTGGTTCTCGACGGTGCGACCGCCGCGAAGATCTTCCAGGGCGATGTCAAGACCTGGAACGACGCCGCGATCGCCAAGCTGAACCCGGGCGTCACGTTGCCGTCGGCCCCGATCTCGGTGTTCTTCCGCTCGGACGAGTCCGGCACCACGGAGAACTTCACCAAGTACCTGAAGGCTGCCGGTGGTGGCGCCTGGAAGGGTGAGCCGGCCAAGAAGTGGACCGGTACCGGTGCGGGCAAGGAGAAGTCCGCGGGTGTCGCCGAGGGCGTCAAGAGCACCAAGAACTCGATCACGTACGTCGAGTGGTCGTACGCCGTCGACAACAAGCTCGGCGTCGCGCAGATCGAGAACGGTTCGGGCACCCCGGTCGAGCTGACCGCCGAGTCCGCCGGTAAGGCGCTCGCCGCCGCGAAGCCGGCCGGCACCGGGTCCGACCTGGCGCTGAAGCTGGACTACGCGACCAAGGAGGCCGGGGCCTACCCGATCATCCTGGTCACCTACGAAATCGCGTGCAGCAAGGGCCTGCCGGCCGAGAAGACCGCGCTGGTCAAGAGCTTCCTGACCTACTTCGCCGGCAAGGACGGCCAGGGCGCGCTGACCGACCTGAACTACGCGCCGCTGCCGGAGGAGATCCGCACCAAGGTCGACGCGGCCATCCAGACGATCAGCTGACCCAGCCGATCAGACGTTGAGACAGCAGTGATGCGAGCCCCGGCCGGTCCGATTCAGGACAGCCGGGGCTTCGCCTCGTCGGACCACCACCAGAAGCCCCACGACCAAGGCGCTTGGAGCACCATCGATGAGTAGTCCAGACGGCACGGCCCCGCCCGACCGGCCGGCGGATCCGGCAGCCGCCGGAGCAGAACCACGGATCGAGGACCTGGTCGACGAGACCAGCGGCCCGACCCCACACTTCGACGCCCTCGCCGAGCTGCGCGCCGGCGACGAGCGGCCCACCGACAGCACGACCCGCGAACAGACCGGACCGAAGCTCGAGCTCGGCCCGGTCGGTCATCTCGGCGACCGGCTGTTCTCCGGCCTGGCCCGCGGTTCCGGCGGCCTGGTGGTCGCGATCGTGGCGTTCGTCGGTATCTTCCTGCTGGCGCTGGCAATCCCGGCGCTGGCCGACAACAAGGCCAACTTCCTGTTCTCGCGGGTCTGGGAGCCGGGCGGCTCCGACCCCCGGTTCGGCATCGCGGGGCTGTTCTACACCACGGTGATCAGTTCGATCATCGCGATGATCATCGCCGTGCCGATCGCGATCGGGGTCGCGTTGTTCGTCACGTACTACGCGCCCCGCCGGATCGCGACGCCGGTCGCGCACGCGGTCGACCTGCTCGCCGCGGTGCCCTCGATCGTGTACGGCCTGTGGGGGCTGCTGTTCTTCGCGCCGATCGTGCTGCCGGTGATCAACGGCCTGTCGTCGGCGCTCGGCTGGATCCCGCTGTTCGAGAAGCCGATCGGCGACAACGTCGGCGTGATCTTCACGATCTCGGTGGTGCTGGCGATCATGATCCTGCCCGTCGTCACGGCGATCAGCCGGGAGATCTTCGCGCAGACCCCGGTCGCGCATCGCGAGGGCGCATTGGCGCTCGGGTCGACCAAGTGGGAAATGATCCGGATGGCGGTCCTGCCGTACGGGCGCTCCGGCGTCACCAGCGCTGCGATGCTCGGCCTCGGCCGGGCCCTCGGTGAGACCGTCGCGGTGATGATCATCCTGACCGTCCCGAACGGCAACGACCCCTGGAACCCGTCGATCTTCTCCGGTGGTGAGACCTTCGCCTCGAAGATCGCCAACAACGCCGCCGAGTTCGACAGCCCCGAGAAGACCGGTGCCTTCATCGCGGCCGGCCTGGTGCTGTTCGTGGTGACGTTCCTGGTCAACTCCGCGGCCCGCATCATCGTCGCCCGCAGCGCTCCAGGTGCGAAGCGGCCGCGACGTAACCGCCGCGCCACCGAAGGAGCGTCCGTATGACGACCATCGTCGAGAACAAGCCGGCGTACGACGGGAAAGCTTTGGACCTGACCGGCCGGTCCGGGTCCCGTGCCTTCAAGAACACGCTGGCCACGGTGCTCATCGTGCTGGCCTTCGTGGTCGCGCTGATCCCGCTGGTGTGGATCCTGTGGACCGTTGTCAGCAAGGGTTATCACCTGCTGCTGAGCGCCGACTGGTGGTCGCAGTCGCAGCGCGGCGTCACCGTACGGCGTGAAGGTGGCGGCGCGTACCACGCGATCATGGGCACGTTGATCATGGCGCTGATCACCGCGGTGATCGCCGTACCGATCGCGATCATGGGCGCGGTCTACCTGGTCGAGTACGGCAAGGGCACCAAGGCGGCCCGCGCGGTCAGCTTCATGGTCGACATCCTGACCGGGGTGCCGTCGATCGTCGCCGCGCTGTTCATCTACGCAGTCTGGATCACAGTCTTCGGTTTCAACCGGGTCGGCTTCGCGGTCTCGCTGTCGCTGGTGCTGCTGATGCTCCCGGTCGTCCTGCGGTCCACCGAGGAGATGCTGAAGCTGGTCCCGGACGAGCTCCGGGAGGCGTCGTACGCGCTGGGTGTACCGAAGTGGAAGACGATCCTGAAGGTGGTGGTGCCGACCGCGTTCGGCGGCATCATCACCGGTGTGATGCTCGGTCTGGCCCGCGTGATGGGTGAGACCGCGCCGCTGCTGATCCTGGTCGGCTACTCCAAGAACATCAACACGAATCCGTTCAACGGATTCATGGGCGCACTGCCGACGATGATCAACCAGGACCGCACCGAGCTCGCTCTGCAGCCGGCTGCGGACCGGGTCTGGGCCGCGGCCCTGACGCTGATCCTGCTGGTTCTTGTCCTCAACCTGCTGGCCCGGCTGGTCGCCCGGTTCAGCACCATCAAGTCGAAGTAATCAGAGAGGTTCTGAGTCGATATGGCAAAGCGCATCGAGGTCAGCGGCCTCAACGTCTACTACGGCGATTTCAAGGCCGTCGAGGACGTGTCGATGACGATCGAGCCCCGCTCGGTCACAGCGTTCATCGGTCCGTCCGGCTGCGGCAAGTCCACCTACCTGCGCACCCTGAACCGGATGCACGAGGTGATTCCGGGGGCCCGCGTCGAGGGCAAGGTGCTGCTGGATCAGCAGGACCTGTACGCCACCGGGGTCGACCCGGTCGCCGTACGGCGGGTTGTCGGCATGGTGTTCCAGCGGCCGAACCCGTTCCCGACGATGTCGATCTTCGACAACGTCGCGTCCGGCCTGAAGCTGAACGGGGTCAAGGACAAGAAGAAGCTCACCGAGGTGGTCGAGGCGTCGCTCAAGGGCGCCAACCTGTGGAACGAGGTCAAGGACCGTCTCGACAAGCCGGGTGCCGGTCTGTCCGGTGGTCAGCAGCAGCGCCTGTGCATCGCCCGCGCGATCGCGGTCGAGCCCGAGGTGATCCTGATGGACGAGCCCTGCTCGGCCCTGGACCCGATCTCCACCCTGGCGATCGAGGACCTGATCGAGAAGCTGAAGGACAAGTTCACCGTCGTCATCGTCACGCACAACATGCAGCAGGCGGCCCGCGTCTCCGACCAGACCGCCTTCTTCAACCTGGCCGCGACCGGCAAGCCGGGGCGCCTGATCGAGATCGCCCCGACCAAGCAGATCTTCTCCAACCCCAGCGAGAAGGCCACCGAGGACTACATCACCGGCCGCTTCGGCTGAGTCGTCAGCAACAGGCACCCGCGCCAGGCGGCGCGGGTGCGTGACCGTGAACCTGTCGAAAAGATAGTCTGCGGTGATTCTTCGACGTCTTTAGAAGGGACCGTGGTGAGCACTCCGACGCCTCCCGGCGATGACCAGAACAACCCGCAGGACACCCCGGACCAGACTCCGGACGTCCAGCCGGGTCAGTACGGCCAGCCAGGCCAGCCCGGCTACGGCCAGCAGCCGCCGCAGGCTCCCGGGTACGGGCAGCAGCCCCCGCAGGCTCCTGGCTACGGCCAGCAGCAGCCGGGCGCATACCCGGGTCAGCCCGGGCAGTACGGCCAGCCGCAGCAGCCCGGTTACGGGCAGCAGCAGCCTGGGTATGGACAGCAGCCCCCGCAGCAGCCGGGTTACGGCCAGCAGCCGGGTGGCTACGGCCAGCAGCCGCCTGCAGGTGGCTATGGCGCCTACCCGGGCGGCCAGAACGCGGGCTACGGCTACGGCGCACCGGCCCAGCAGAGCAACACCCCGATGATCCTGTCGATCATCGGCATCGTGTGCTGGTTCTGCTGCTCCCCGGCCGCGATCGGCCTGGGTCTGTTCGCGCAGAGCAAGTACCGCGAGCAGGGTCAGTCGGACACGCTGGCCAAGGTGGCGTGGATCGGCGGCATCGTCGCGTTCGTCATCGGCATCATCTCGTACGCCACCGGCCTCGTCGGCCGCTGACGTCCAGCACGTGAATGTCGCCGGGTAGCAGCTAGCTGCCCGGCGACATTCAGTTCAGGTTGCGGGCGACGCCGTACACGAGGAGCAACGCGATGGCGCCCTTGACGAACCAGTCCACCGCACGGGGACTCATGGCGAGGCGCGGCAGCCGGACCAGGCGAAGGGACTCCAGACCCCACGCCAGCAACTGATAGCCGACTGCGAGGCCGATCAGCGGGCCAAGCACCAGTACGACGGGGTTGAAGTGCCAGGCGGCGTTCAGATCGCCTTGGAGCAAGGCGGCAGCCATCCGGGTCGACCCGCACAGCGGACAGTTCAGACCGGTGGTGGCATGCAGGATGCACGGGATGCCGAGCCCGGTCTGCTGGTAGATCGCAGCCAGACCGAACCCACCGATACCGGTAACCGCCAGCCCCAGCACCCGCCGGTCCACCGGCCTGACAGGCGGCGCGGAGCGGACAACGCCTTGCGAATGGCTCACCGAACCACAGTAACCTGCCTTGCCAGTCAGTAGATGTGCACCAGAGAGGATTCCAGGTGACCACCCCTCCGTTCGGCCCTCCTGGGCAGCCCAACCAGTACCCGCCGGGACAGCCCGGTGGCGGGTTCCAGCCGGCTGGGCAGATCCAGCCGGGCTACAACCCTTATGCGCAAGGCCCTTCGGGTCAGGGCGGCGGCTACCGCTTCGCACTGCCCGGCCAGCCGGCCGGATACACGACGCGGGTCGGCGCATCCATCATCGACGGCTTGCTGCAGGGGTGGCCGATGGGCGTCGGAATCCTCGTCCTCATCGCGACCAGCACCGAGCACCCCGAGACCGGCAGCCTGGCGATGACTGTGGCGTCGTTCGCCTCGCTCGCGATCTGGATCCTGAACCGAATCGTCCAGCAGGGCCGCACCGGCCAGTCGCTCGGCAAGAAGATCACCGGGACCCGCGTGGTCAGTCTGAAGACCGGTGAGCTGATCGGTTTCGGCCCGAACCTCGGCCGCGAGATCTGCGCCTACTTCTTCAACTACATCTGCTTCCTGAACCTCCTCTGGCCGCTGTGGGACGAGAAGCAGCAGACCTGGCACGACAAGGTCGTCGACGACATCGTGATCAGCACATGAGCACGCCGATCCCGCCGCCCGGTAGCAACGACCCGTACGCCGAGCGGCCGCAGGACTGGGGACCGCAGCTCTACGAACGGCAGCCGCTGTACGGACAGCCGGCGCACGGCAGCGCGTTGCCGCCCTTGGCGGATTGGCTGCCACGGGTCGGGGCGTCGCTGATCGACAGCGTTCTGCAGAGCATCCCGATGCTGGTCGGCTACGGCATCTTGCTCGCGAATCTTGCGTCCCGGGCCGAGAACGAGTATCCGGACGACGTTCCGGCGGTCTGGGCCTTTGTGTGCCTGGGCATCGGTTTCCTCGGCAGTATCGGGGTGTTCGTCTGGAACCGGGTGATTCGGCAGGGCACGACCGGGCAGAGCGTCGGCAAGAGCGTGTTGAAGATCCGCCTGGTCGAGGGCACCTACTTCCAGCCGGTCGGCCCTGGGATGGCCTTCGGCCGGGACCTACTGGGCGGCATCTTCAATCAGGCCTGCTACATCGACTCGCTCTGGCCGCTCTGGGACGAGAAGAAGCAGACGCTGCACGACAAGGTGCTCAACACGTACGTCGTCTCAGTGGGACAGCAGGAACGCGGCGCAGGTTACTGACCACAGGACGCTGGTGAAGGTGCCGATGATGAAGCGCTCGGCCACTGCCTGCGGTGTGACGGAAGCGGGCTGGTCCGGACTGCGGAGCTCGGGGTAGCGGGCCAGCCCCTTGATGGCCAGCACGATGGCCAGCCCCTCCGGCCAGCCGGCCACCAGCGCGGCGAAGATCGCGCCTCGCTCGAGGGAGCCGATCAGAGCGCCGCCTCGCAGCACCTCACCGGCCTTCTGCGTCGATTGGGCGCGGGTGTTGCCCCGGTCGGCCAGTGCGAGCACTGAGGTCGTCAGCGGGCCGCCACCGGTCACTGCGAGCCCTCCGGCCAGCAGGAGCAGCACATTCCACCAGCGCTCGTCCCAGCCGACCACACCGTCGCCGTAGAGCAGCACCATGCCGGCGCCGACCAGACAGGCCAGCATGAGGCCGCTGAGCACGATCTCCAGCACCGCACCGGCCTTGGGCACCCACGCCAGTACGGCGAAGATCAGCCCAGCGCCGGTGAGCGCCAGGACGAGTCCCGTCACGCAGCTACCTCGGCGTGGCTGAGCAGTTCGGACGCCAGTAGCCTCCCACGCTGCTCCTCGGCCACTCCGGCCGCTTGAGCCCGTTGGGTTACCGCAGATTGGCTGATCCCCAGTTTCACGCCGATCTCCCGTCGTGTCAGTCCCTCTGCCAGCAGGTCGGCAACAGCCCACCCGCGGTCACTTCGCCGTCGCAGCACGGACGCCATCAGCCAGAGCACTGTCTCCACCTGATCGGCCAGTAGCGCATCGGTCCCACACACATTGACATGGTGCGGGCTCGATTTCGCCTTGGTGACAGCGTCTCGGGCGTGTACGAACGCGTCGCCGTTGCCAGCACGCGTGCTCCGCGGGAGTGGGCCCATGACATCGCCGATACCAAGGCCGACGTACCAGGAGTCACGACGCAGCAGCTCGACAATGACGTCGATCGTTGCCTTGGCCTCGTCGAACACGCCTTGGACCTCGTCGCCGGCAGTCCGCTCGAACTTGCGGATCAGGCCCGCTCGACGGGGTCTGCGATTCAGAGAATTCAGTAGCTCGGGTACGAGATCACCGCTGATTCGGCTGCCGCGCTGATCTACCGTGAGAACGAAGAGCACTTCACTGCACCTCCTGACCGACACGGTTAAGGCTACAGTCTTATTCACGCTGAGTGAAGGCAAAAACCTGAATCGGTTCACCCCATCACTCCCCGTAGTCACCCCGCAAGGCAGCCGATTCCTTAATTCTCCGCTCAAACGGGCCAGTTCGGCATCTCGACTCGCGTAACAGTTTCACAGCGAGTGAGGCCGAAAAGGCCCGTTTTCGCGCGCACACGGCCCCCAAAACCGCTTCAGGGAGCGGTTCAGGGGGCCACCTCAATCAGTCAGCGAGCGGCAGGTAGACCTTGTTGTCATTCGCCTTGAAGGTCTCGGACATCTCGTTGAAGCCGGCCTCGATCGCCTCGGTCGACGTCAGCCCACGCTCCTCGGCGTACTTGCGGATGTCCGCGGTGATCCGCATCGAGCAGAACTTCGGCCCACACATCGAGCAGAAGTGCGCGGTTTTGGCAGGTTCGGCCGGCAACGTCTGGTCGTGATACGACCGGGCCGTGTCCGGATCCAGCGAGAGGTTGAACTGGTCCTCCCAGCGGAACTCGAACCTGGCCGTCGACAACGCATCGTCCCAGTCCTGGGCACCCGGGTGCCCCTTCGCCAGGTCCGCCGCGTGAGCAGCAATCTTGTAGGTGATCACACCCGTCTTCACGTCATCGCGGTCCGGCAGCCCAAGGTGCTCCTTCGGCGTGACGTAACAGAGCATCGCCGTCCCGAGCCAGCCGATCTGGGCCGCACCGATCGCCGAGGTGATGTGGTCATAGGCAGGCGCCACATCAGTTGCCAACGGCCCCAATGTGTAGAACGGCGCCTCCCCGCAAAGCTCTTCCTCGAGGCGCACGTTCTCCGCGATCTTGTGCATCGGCACGTGTCCCGGACCCTCGATCATCACCTGTACGTCGTGCGCCCAGGCGATCTGGGTGAGCTCCCCGAGCGTCCGCAGCTCGGCGAACTGGGCGGCGTCGTTCGCATCCGCGATACACCCGGGCCGCAGTCCGTCACCGAGCGAGAACGTCACGTCGTACTGACGCAGGATCTCGCACAGCTCCTCGAAATGCGTGTACAGGAAGGACTCCTGGTGATGCGCGAGGCACCACGCAGCCATGATCGACCCGCCGCGCGAGACGATGCCGGTGATCCGCCGCGCGGTCAGCGGCACGTAGCGCAGCAGCACCCCGGCATGCACGGTCATGTAGTCGACGCCCTGCTCACACTGCTCGATCACCGTGTCCCGGTAGACCTCCCAGTTCAGTGCGGCCGGATCGCCCTTCACCTTCTCGAGCGCCTGGTACAGCGGCACGGTCCCGATCGGGACGGGTGAGTTCCGCAGGATCCACTCACGGGTCTCGTGAATGTTCTTACCTGTCGAGAGATCCATCACGGTGTCCGCGCCCCAGCGCGTCGCCCAGACGAGCTTCTCGACCTCTTCCTCGACCGAACTGCTGACGGCGGAGTTACCGATGTTCGCGTTGATCTTCACCAGGAACTTCTTGCCGATGATGGTCGGCTCGCTCTCCGGGTGGTTGCGGTTCACCGGGATGACGGCCCGGCCGCGGGCCACCTCGGACCGGACGAACTCCGGATCCATGTTCTCCCGGATGGCGACGTACCGCATCTCCTCCGTGATGGTGCCGGCGCGCGCATGCCCCATCTGGGTGAGTGACTCGCGCCCGGTGACCCACTCGCGCCGCAGCGCGGGCAGACCAGCCTGTACGTCGATCTGTGCCGTCGCATCCGTGTATGGCCCGGACGTGTCGTACAGATCGAAGTGCTCGCCGTTGGTGAGGTGGACACGGCGGGCTGGAACGCCCAGCTCGCCGCGGTAGATCTTCTCCGAGCCCGAGATCGGGCCGGTGGTGACAGTCGGTCGTACGGTGCCGATGGTTGTCACGTGCTGTGCTCCCTACGCCGGAATTACCCGGACAGGTTCGGCGGTCGGCGGCGCCGGATTCCTCCAGCCGCCCTCTCAGCCCACTACGGTGCGAGCTCCCGCGATCTCCAGTTATCACCGATACCTTAGTAGAGTTCCTACGATGCGCGACTTTGTGTATCCGCCGGTAGTCGGAATCGCCCGTACGGCGCTCAAGGTGCTGGACGTGAACTTCCAGCTGTCCGGCACCGAGAACGTGCCACGGACCGGTGCTGCGGTGATTGCGCTGAACCACATCAGTTACGTCGACTTCGTGCTCGGCGGGTACGGCGCCGTACCGAGTAAGCGACTGGTCCGGTTCATGGCGAAAGACGGCCTGTTCCGCAACCGCTGGTCCGGGCCGCTGATGCGCGGAATGCGTCACATTCCGGTCGACCGTGGTGCCGGCACGGCGTCGTACGAGCACGCCTTGCGGCACTTGCGGGCCGGTGAAGTGGTCGGCGTCTTCCCGGAAGCCACGATCAGCCGGTCGTTCGAGCTGAAGGAATTCAAGTCCGGCACGGTCCGGATGGCTGCGGAAGCCGGCGTACCGGTGATTCCCCTGATCCTGTGGGGCACCCAGCGGATGTTCACCAAGGATCACCCGAAGGACTTCTCCCGGCACCGCACGATCGCTATCACCGTCGGGACGCCGATGGCCGTCACCCCGGACGACGATCCGGTCGAGAAGACCGCCGTCCTGCGGTCGACGATGGCCGAGATGCTCGACGACACGATCCGCGCCTACCCGGAGCAACCGCCCGGTGCCTGGTGGTTGCCGGCCGCGTACGGCGGCTCTGCGCCGACCCCGGAAGAGGCCGACCGGCTCGACCGCGAGGAGCTGGCGCGACGGGCCGAGCGGCGCCAATAACCCCGGACAAGGCCTTGACCCTCGACGGTCGGTGAGGGTACGAAGGGCACTTGTCACTGACAAGGCAGGAATCTGGGGGGTTTCTGTATGGCTTGCCTTGTGCTGGGCGGGGGAAGGTTTTTTGTTCGATTCACCGGAAGAACTGCGCCTGTTCGAACCCGGGACGCTGGTGGTGGCGCCGCATGTCGCGGAGCACATCCCCGATGCGGGTGCCTATTTCATCGACTGGTCCACCCGCGACCTGGACGGCGAGCGGGCGCGTGAGGTCGAGGCCGCGGTTAACGGGCGGCGCTGTGCCAACGGCTGGTTCCCACTCGAGAGCCTGGACAGCATCGGTCACCGCGGCTTCTGGCGCGGTCCACTGACCTATCTGGCCCAGATGACGGCCGACGACGCCGCAATCCTGCAGGACTGGTCTGCCCGCGGTCTGACTGGCGAGAGCCGGCAACGTATCCAGGCGACCGTGAATCACCTGCTGCACCAGCAGGGGCATGCGGCCGCAGCGACCTGGGCAGTGGCGGTTCGCCCCCAGGCTGGTCTGGACACGGCCGATCTGGCCGACCGGCTCTTCACAGCCTGGGAGGAGAACCTCGATGCGGTGCGTGCGAAGGACGTGGCCAAGGCAGTGCGCCGCTGGAACCGCTAAGGCCTAGTGACTGCATCCTTTAATGAAATTGCGGAATGATCAGGTAGAGCCCGTAGAGCACCGCAGCTAGGCACGCTGCGAAGCACAGCGACGCCACTGCGGTGTCGAGCATCGGAGTGGGCCGCTTCTCGTCGATAGCCACCGCCCTGCGCGCCATAGCCGTGACACCGAGCGCGAACACGACCGCCAGCCCCACTCCGAAGATCAGGCTGACCAGAGCCACTTCACCGAGCCCACTCCAGTTAATGTGCATCGCCGTACTCCTCTCAGACCGCCGCAGTCGCCGAAGCGGCGGCCGGGGTGCTCGGGTACTCGTTCACGTTGGCCGAGGTGACCGGCTTGCGCCGTGAGGCCAGGTAGATGCCACCACCAGCCAGCACAGCCAGTACGGCGATCAGCGCGACCCCGAGGTTTCCGGAGTTCGCCACGCGACCGGCGAGGGCGCCCACGATCGCAGCGGCGGGCAGCGTGAACAGCCAGGCCAGCGCCATCCGGCCGGCGACTGTCCAGCGCACCTCAGCCAGCCGCTTGCCCAGACCGGCACCCAGGATGCTGCCGGAGCAGACCTGCGTGGTGGAGAGCGGGAAGCCCAGGTGGGACGAGGCGAGCAGCACTGCGGTTGAACTGGTCTCCGCTGCGAAGCCCTGCGGCGACTCGATCTCAGTCAGGCCCTTGCCCATTGTCCGGATGATCCGCCAGCCGCCCAGGTACGTCCCGGCGGCGATCGCCAGCCCCGCGGCGAAGATGACCCACAGCGGCGGCCGCGAGCCCTGGGCCAGGCTGCCCGAGGTGATCAGGACCAGCGTGATGATGCCCATCGTCTTCTGCGCGTCGCCCGTGCCGTGCGCCAGCGAGACCAGCGACGCGGAGGCGATCTGACCGACGCGGAAGCCGTCGTCGACACTCTTCTTCCGGGCCCGCGCGGTGATCCTGTAGGCCAGGTAGGTGCCGAGCAGCGCGACCACTCCGGCCACGATCGGCGCCGCGACGGCGGGCACGATGATCTTCTGCACGACAGTGCCGAAGTTGACCGCGCCGCTGCCGGCCGCGATCCAGGTGGCACCGATCAGCCCACCGAACAGTGCGTGCGACGAGGAGCTGGGCAGACCGACGTACCAGGTCAGCAGGTTCCACAAGATGGCGCCGACCAGGCCGCCGAAGATGATCGGGACCGTGACTTTGGTGTCGTCGACCAGACCACTCGAGATGGTCTTGGCGACTTCGGTGGAGACGAACGCACCGACCAGGTTCAGGACGGCGGACAACCCCACCGCGACCTTCGGTTTCAGCGCGCCGGTGGCGATCGACGTCGCCATCGCGTTGGCGGTGTCGTGGAAGCCGTTCGTGAAGTCGAACACCAGTGCGGTGACGATCACCACGACGACGAGAAACGACAGATCCATCCCGATCACATCCCTCGGCGGACGAGTTGTGGGGCCCGTCCGACCGTAGGGGTAGTGGGTTAATTCGGCATGAATGGATTCACTCGAGGATCAGGTGGGCGATTCCGTAGACGCCTGCTGCGACCAGGCCGGCCGCTGGAATCGTCAGGACCCAGGCGGTGACGATGCCCTTCGCGACACCCCACCGTACGGCGGACAGTCGCTTGGTGGCGCCCGCACCCATCACGGCCGAGGTGATCGTGTGGGTGGTGGAGACCGGGGCGTGCAGGCCGATCGCCATCACGTACAGGACCGTGGCCGCGACCGCCTCGGAGGCGAATCCACGCGCCGGGTCCAGGTGGATGATCCGGCGGCCGAGCGTCCGCATGATCCGCCAGCCGCCGGAGTACGTCCCGAGCGAGATAGCGGTCGCGGCGGACAGCTTGACCCACAGCGGGATGCCGTCGCCCTTGGCGACGTGCCCAGTGGTGAGCAGGGCCAGGAAGATGACGCCCATCGTCTTCTGGGCGTCCTGCAGGCCGTGCCCAAGCGCCATCGCGGCCGCCGACAGGGACTGGGCCAGCCGGAAGCCCCGCGTGGTCTTGCCGGGGTTCTTCCGCCGGAAGATCCAAAGGATCGCAGTCATCAGCGCGAACGCGCCGAGGAAGCCGATGGCCGGTGACAGCACCATCGGAATGACGACCTTGTCGACGATCCCGGACCACAGCACCACACTGGACGAGGCGATCCCGGCGCCGACCAGGCCACCGATCAGCGCGTGCGACGAGGAGCTGGGCAGGCCGAAGTACCAGGTGAGCAGGTTCCAGGTGATGGCGCCGACCAGGGCCGAGATCACGACCACCAGGCCGTGCTCTCCGGCCGGTGTGTTGATGATGCCCTTGCCGACGGTCTCGGCGACCTCGGTCCCGAGCAGCGCACCGAGGAAGTTGCACACCGCGGCCATCACCAGTGCCACCCGCGGCGTCAGCGCACGGGTCGAGATAGAGGTCGCGATCGCGTTCGCCGCGTCGTGGAAACCGTTGGTGTAGTCGAAGGCCAGCGCGATCACGACGACCGCGATGACGAGCGCGAACTCCACGCTCAGCTCTCCTTGACGGCGATCTGCTCGACCGTGTTGGCGACATGCTCGAACGCGTCGATCGCAGCCTCCAGCAGGTCGACCACGGTCTTCAGCTTGAGCACCGTAAGGGTGTCGTACTCACCGCTGAACAGCTTGGCGACGATCCGGCGGTGCACCGCGTCGCCGGTGTTCTCCAGCCGGTTGATCTCGATCCAGTACTCGGCCAGGTCCTTCATCGTGCGCAGTCGCGGCATCGACTCCGCGGTCAGCGCGGCGGCCCGCTGCAGGACCTCGATCTGCTCGGCGACCTCTTCCGGCAGCTTCTCCAGGTTGAAGAGGTGGATCGTGTCCACCGCCTCCTCCATGAAGTCCATGACGTCGTCGAGGTCAGAGGCCAGCCGGTAGATGTCCTCGCGGTCGAACGGGGTCACGAAGGTCGAGTTGACCCGGCGGATGATCGCGTGGGTGGTCTCGTCCGCCGCGTGCTCGGCGTCCTTCATCTGGACGGCGATCTGCTGACTGGCCGAGAGGCCGGTGCCGGTAGCGCTGCCCAGCAGCTCGGCGAGGATGCGAGCGCCGTCCACGAGGTGGTTGGCGGACTCGGTGAAAAGGTCGTAGAACGTCGGGTCGTTCGGACGCAGACGTAACGGCACTTCAAGCTCCGGGTGAACGAGGGACAAACCGTTGATCATGCTAGGGGGAACAGCCCGCGGTTCTTGCATCCGCGGGGTCAACGTAGCGCGTCGGGGTGAACTAGTTCACTAGGAGGTGACTACCGAGTAATCAATTGGTATCAGTGCGTGACCACGGCATAGAGGTCGAAAAGGCCGACCAGCAGGACCAGCCCGGCAGCGATCCGGAGCACCCGGTCGTGGCCGAGGGCGTGCACCGAGGCACCCCGGGAATGGCGGTAGACAGCGCTCACGGCCGCCCAGCAGCCCAGCGAAAGCACCAGTACGACGATGCCGAAGCCGGTGCGGACTTCGGACGAACCGTGGCCGGAGGCAAGCAGCAGGATGCCGTTGGTGACCAGTCCGAGGGAGGTCCGGCGCCAGGCCAGCAGGGTCCGCTCGGGCTGCAGACCGGGGTCCGGTGTGCTCATCGCCACATTGCGAACGCGAGGCCCACAACCCCGGCGATTGCGATGGTTGCCGCCAGCATCAGTGGCAGCCTGGTGACCGGCAGTGGTTGGCCGCGACGCATCGCGGTCAGGTTCTGTTGCCAGCGCCGGAGTGCTGCGGCAGTAGTGACCAGTCCGGCGCCGACCAGGATCAGTCCGATGATCCGGGCCGGCCAGCGGTCCAGACCGAGGTCGAGGAACTGCACCGCCGACAGACCGCCGGCGTAACAAGCCAGTGAGGTCCGCAGGTACGCCAGATAGGTCCGCTCGTTCGCCAGAGTGAACCGGTAGTCGGGCTCCTGCTCCTCCTGCATCAGCAGGTCACCAGACCGTGCTTCTGCTTGAGTGCGAGCACCCGCCGTACGCTCTCGTCGAGCTGTGTGGCGAAGGCTTTGTCCTGCTGGGCTTTCACCACCAGTGCGTTCACCATGGCGGCGGTCAGGTCCGCAGCGCCGTTGATGACGATGTCGCCGCCCGCTGCGATCACCCGGGTGGCCCGCTGACCGGCCGGCACGTTCGCCACGTTGGCCGCGGCCCCGACATCGTCGGTGATCACGACGCCGTCGTACCCGAGGTCGTCGCGGATCATGCCCTGGATGACGGTCTTCGAGAACGCTGCCCGGTTCTCTGGGTCGATCTTGTTGTAGGTGACGGTGGAGACCATCAGCATCTCGCTACCGGCTGCGATCCCGTCCGCGAACGGCTTGAGGTCGGCGTCACCACGGGCCGTGACATTGTCGAACACGTTCGCCGAGAAGTCGGTGTTGCCGCGGACCTTGCCGATGCCGGGGAAATGCTTCACCGAGGTGATCACGCCGCTCTTGGCCATCCCCCGCACGAACGCCTGGACCGGCGGCCCGACCTCCGCCGCCGTATCGCCGAACTCGCGATCCAGCTGGCCGATGGGCGCGTTCTGCTTCTTCAAAGACGCCGGTACGACGTCCGCCACCGGAGTGAGGTTGGTATTCACCCCGGCCTCCTTGAGCTGGTCCGCCCAGAGCGCGGCGCGGGCGGTGAGCTTGTCACTCGTCCAGGTGCCCTGCACCTCCGCCGACGGGATCCGGGTGAAGCCGGAGCCCTTCAGGCGCTGGACCTGACCGCCTTCCTGGTCCGCAGCGACCAGCGGCGCGATCCCCTCGACCGTGGCCGCAGTCACGGCCGCAGCGGTCGCCGTACGGGTGTGAGCGAGGCTGCCGCCTGGGCCGAGCAGCAGGACGCCGCCTGGCTTCTGCTGCTGGATGATCGGGCGCTGCGCCGAGGTCATGCCATTGGCGCCGATACCGGTCATGATCAGCTGGGCAGCACGCTGACGAAGCGTGAGGTCCTCGAGCTTCGCGTCGATACAGCTGGGCGTCTCCGTCGGGGTGGCTGACGGAGTCGGCGTGCTCGGGTGATCCGTGGTCTTCGGCAGCAGGGGCACCGATGACGACGGGACTGTGCTGGGACCGGCCGTCGGTGTGGAACTGTCGCCGCAGCCCGCGAGCAACAGCGCCGACAGTACGACGAGGGCTGTCGACCGCGACCGCATCAACGCTCCTGCCCGGTGTTCTCGGCCAATGCCGTGCCGATGGCGAACAACTGATCCACCTGCTCCGGGGTGAGGGCGTCGAAGATCGCGCTCCGGACCTCTTCGACGTGACCGGGCGCGGCCTCCACCAACTTCTCCCGGCCGGCGTCGGTGATGATCGCGACCTGACCGCGGCGGTCGGACTCGATGCCCTCCCGCCGTACCCAGCCGTTCTGCTCCAGGCGGTTGACCGCGTGGGAGAGTCGGCTCCGCGAGCCGAGCGTCGCCACGGCGAGCTCACTCATCCGCAACCGGCCGTCCGTTGCATCGGACAGCCGCACCAGGATCTCGTAGTACGTGTGCGGGATCCCGGCATCACGCTGCAGTTGCTGCTCGATCCGGCTGTTCACCACGCGCTGCGCCGCGATGAACGCACGCCACGCCTGCTGCTCTTTCTTGTTCAGCCATCGAGGTTCCGCCATGTCCGCAGCGTAATCAGCAGGACAGCAACGGCACAGACCAACATGCCGACCAGCGCCAGCACTCCGATGCTCTCGTCGAGCACGAAGTACGCCAGCAGCATCGTGGTCGGCGGCACCAGATAGAGCAGACCGCTGACCCTGGTCGCGCCGGAAAGCTTGAGATTCACCAGGTACAAGCCCCAACCGCCGCCGGTTGCCAATAGCACCAACCAGAGCACAGCGCCGTAGAAGCCTGGTTGCTGCGGCACGGTGAGCTGGTGCGTCGAGGCCGCCAACGTGACGAACAGCACTGCGGACACCATGCTCTGGATGCAGATCGCATCGAGCGAACCCACGGCAGGCTTGGCGCGTCGATCCAGGCAGGTACCGGCTACCAAGCCGAGCAGACCGAGCAGCGGGATCAGGAAGAGCAGCAGCGAGCCATGGCCTGCGCTGAGGTCGTCGGCGACCACTAAGGCGACTCCACCGAGTCCGATCACCAGCCCTAACCACTGGCGCCTGCTGACCCGCTCTCCGAGCAGTGGTCCGGCAACAGTCGCAATGAGTAGCGGTTGCAGTGAGCCGATCAGCGCTGTGGCTCCGGCGGTGATGCCGTGGTCGATGCCGGTGAAGATCGCGCCGAGGTAGACGAACTGGGTCAGGACGGCCATCGCCACCTGGATCACGAGATCACGGCGGGTCAGTCGCGGACGGCGGAAGCCGAGGATCACTGCGCCGAGCAATCCGGCGACCAGGAAGCGCCAGGCCAGCAGGTCGAACGCGCTCGTGTACCGCGTCCCCCAGCCGGCTCCGATGAAGCCGGAGCTCCAGAACACCACGAATCCGGCGCCTGCTGCCGGCGCGATCAAACGCAGGTTCGGAGTCCGTCGTACGGGCGGGGCTAGGGTCATAGGCCGACAGTAACCATACCGGTAGGTATACTGTCAGTATGCCTGTTCAGCAGCTGAGACTGATCGTCGATCGCGGACCGCTGGTTGCGGAGCGGCTGACACCCGCCGGGGAGCGAATCCTGGCGGCGGCGTCGGCCTTGTTCTACGAGCAGGGCATCCGGACGGTCGGAGTTGATGCCATCGCGGCCGCAGCCGACGTGACCAAGAAGACCCTGTACGACCGATTCGGTTCGAAGGATCGGCTGATTGCGGCGTATCTGGAGCACCGGAACCGGGTCTGGCACGCATTCCTCGACGAACAACTCGAGTCTCGCGCACCCGGAACGCCCGAGGAGGTGGTGCTCGCGCTGTTCGCAGCGCTGACCGACTGGCTGGCGGGGTCGCGCAACGGCTGCGGATTCATCAACGCGAGCGTGGAGCTCGCTGCGCCCGACCACCCGGCAATGCCGGTGATCGTCGGACAGAAGCAGTGGATGCGCTCCGAGTTCGAAGCGCAGGCTCGGCTGGCCGGCATGGCCGACCCTGGTGAGCTTGCCGATCGGCTACTGCTGCTGCACGAAGGCGCGCTGGTCAGCTACCGGGTCGCGGCGATGGCAAACGCGACCGAAGTGGCCGCTCGCGCTGCCGCCGACATGCTGGCCGGATGGCCGAGGCTTGAACTGGTGGCGGCGCTGAGCCGTTAGGTCGTCCGACGCGACAAGGTAAGGCCGACCAAGCGGGAGACGACCATCGCGACGTAGCCGAGTCCGGCGAGCTGCTCGAACATCACGACCGAGCGGCCCCAGTCGGAGACCGGGACGACGTCACTCAGGCCCGTGCTGGACAGGGTCGTGAAGCTCAGGAAGAGCAACTCCATCCACGACCGATCGTTGCTGGGGGCAACTGCTGCGATGAAGCTGCCGGGGACGAGCACCTGCACGAACACGTACAGGTAGGCGAAACCCCAAGCCACCAAGGTGAACGTGGCACCGGTCGCGTAGAGCTCGTCGGTGCTGACGTTGTGGTCGGACAGCATGTACCGCAGCAGACTGTAGGCCGCATAGAAGTAGAAGGCCGCGTGCAGCACAGCAGAGACTGCCACCACCGCGTCGCTGGAGTTGTAGACGTCGATGAACGACAGCGTGACGGCCGGGATCCCCAGACCGATGCTGATCCAGGTCAGGCCCGGAGTGGCCCGGACGGAGAACACCGCCAGCACCAGGACGACGATCCCGATGATCTCGAAGCCGATCCGCCCGGCCGGGGAGCCCTGCGTCAGCGGGTAGATCAGCACGCCGAGCAACTGGACGACGAGCAGCACGGCCGACGGATGCCGCCGGGCGCCGGCGAACAAACTCATGCCCGGTCTTCCTCGCGGGACGCGATGATCGCCGCACGCCGTGCCAACCGGTGGCTGCGACGGATCTCCGCCTCGCGCATCCGGCGCAGTTCCTCATCGGTCTCCGGGACCACCTGCGGCACCTCGCGGGGCTTGCCCTCCGCGTCGACCGCCACAAACACCAGGTACGCCGAGGCCACGTGCACCTCGGGTCCTACCGCATCCCACCGGTCGGCGGTGATCCGAACCCCGACCTCCATCGAGCTGCGGCCGGTCCAGTTCACCTGGCTGCTGAAGTGCACGACGTCCCCGACCCGGACCGGCACCAGGAAGACCATCTCGTCCATCGATGCCGTCACCGCAGCTCCGCCCGAGTGCCGCGCTGCCACCACACCCGCCACCGAGTCGACCAGCGTCATGATCACGCCACCGTGCACGGTGCCGAGCAGGTTCGTCTCGTGCTGCGCCGTGATGTGCGACAACGACAACTGAGTGACCGAGGTCGGCCGGGACGCCGGGGTGCTGGACATCCCCGCAGAGTACCGACCTCGGCGATGCACTTGTCCACAGGTTCGAATTGACCCGCTGAAAGCGGGTCGAATCCTCGTACTTTCTCTGTCGAGGAGGTGCCCATGACAACCACCGAGACCACTACCGACCCTCATCTGGGTCCCTTGACCGCCCGCCAGGCCGACCGCTTGATCACCCTCGCGATCGCCACCTGCCGCCGCCTCGGCTTCGACCTGGAGTACGACGCCGGCGCTCTGCTCCCCGCCATTCTCGACCCTGATGCGCCCGGGCCGATGCTCGGGCTCACCAACCTGGCCCGGGCGATCGCACAACAGGAGCCCGGCGATTGGCCGCAGTTCGTCGACACCCATTTCATCGAGCTGCTCCGGCGACTCGACGAAGGAGCACCCGCCCCACCCAGCAACCCCGCCAGCGAGCTGATCCAGCGTCTCGTCCCGCGGACCTCGCTCCCACCCAACTGGGTCGCCGACCGGCCCGACATCATCCCCGGCCTGCTGTCCGTGCCGGCCACGGTGCACGACGACACCGTCACCATGTATCTCGATCCGACCGACCTGGGCCTCACCTGGTCGGCCGCCGAAGCACTAGGCCTCGCCAACCTCCGCCGCCGTACCGGCCATCTGGAGCTCCTGGAAGCAGACGGCATTCAACTGGCCCGCCTCGCCGGCGACTCGTTCACCGCATCCCGTGCCCTGGTCCTCGACACAGTCCTCCACGAAACCCTCGGGCTCGCGGAGCTCCCCTCCGCAGTCCTGGCGGCCGTCCCCGCCCGGGACCTCCTGCTCATCCACGTCATCCGAGACCTCACGGCCCTCCCCGCCCTGGGCCTGATGCTCCACCTCACCGCAAAAAAAAAAAGTGTATAAACCTGCAACCCATATCGTCCACTGGCACTTGGTTTGCAACGAAGGAGTGGC
>NZ_SMKX01000073.1 GCF_004349055.1 Kribbella antibiotica | reverse complement strand
ACCCCGGTCCGACGCCCGAGCGATCCCTCCAGCTCCCCCACCGCCGACGGTACGCCGATGCCGGTTCCCGACGAGATGAGCGTCTCCGAACCGCGCTTGTCAGCGGCGCCTGGGCTGGCCGAGGCTGTGAGCCCAGTCGCCCTCACCCCTTCGAGAGAGGTGAGCGAGCCCGGCGGAGCCGCTGGACCTGGCAAGGCGAACAGCCCTAGCGGCGCCAGTGCCCTGAGCGGTCCTGGCGAAGGCGGCCTTGGCGGGTCGGGCAGACCTGGTGATCCGCTCGGGTTAGGCGGGGCTGGTGATGTGCTGATGGGGCAATCGCCTGCACCTGCGCCGCCGCCACCTCCGCCGCCGCGCGTTCCTCGGCCAAACCAGCAGTACGGCGCGGCTGGTGGACAGCCGACTCCGCCGGTGAGCCAGCAGCAGGCGAACCCTAGCCAGTACGGACCGCAGTACGGTCCTGCTGGACCAGGGGCGGCGCGCGAGCCCGGTCCGGCACAAGGCCCCGGTCCGAGGCAGGGACCCGCTCCGGCACAGGGACCCGTTCCGGCACAGGGACCGCGGCCTGGAACTCCGCAACTGAGCGGACCCACCTCTGGAACTCCGCAGGCAGGCCAGCTAGTGCCTGGGACTCCGCAACCGGGTAGACCAGCTTCTGGGGTTCCGATGCAGCGCCCGGGATCGCAGCAGGGTGGGCGACCGCCCGGCGATCCGTACGGCGCACCGTCGGCGGGAGCCGGTCAGTCGCCGTACGGGGGACAGCCAGGTCAGCCGGCGCGCCCTGGTCAGGCGGTGCGTCAGGATCAGCCAGCAGGCCCGGGGCAACCAGTTCGTCAGGGTCAGGCGGGTTATCAGGGGCAGGGACGGCAGTCCGGTCCTGCGGGTCAACCAGTACATCCAGGGCGGGTGGCGCAGTCCGGTCCGGTGGGTCAGCAGACCCGCGCAGGGCAGCCGATCCAGCCAGCTGTACCGGGGCAGCCGCCGGCGCTTCCGGGGCAACAACTGGTTCCCCCGGGGCAGCCTGAGCGTCTGGCGCAGCCAGCTCGCCCAGGTCCCGTGGCACAGAAGGCAACTGAAGGCCCAGCGTCGTCTGGGCAGCTGGAAGAGGCTCAGGCGGGCTCGCGGGGTTGGGGTGGATCGGATGGTGCTGTTGGAGTGCCTGAGGCTGAGGGGTATGGGGTCGTTATGAAGCGGGGTGGAGATGCCAACGGGCGGGCTCGGCTCGTTGGCGCGTTGGTGTTGGTGGTGGCTGCTTTGACGGCTACCGCTTTGAGCGTGGGGTGGATCTGGGATCGGGCGTCTGCGGTGACGCCGGTGTCCTTGCCTTCGGGGAATTCGGGGTTGCCGACGGTGAGTCCGTCGGTGAAGCCGACGCCGACGCCGCCGCCCAAGGGGCAGGTGTTGGGGATGCAGCTCATTGCCGCGAACAAGGACACGATGCCGATCATGGGGTCAGCGTGGTCGACGAGTGGAGACAATCGGGCCGGGCTGTATGGCGGGGCTGCGATCTGGTTCACCGTGCACAAGGACTACAACGCGTCCTCGGACTGGGGAAACCTGGTGTCGTTCGGCCAGTTGACGCCGAAGTTCAAGCTGACCAGTACGCCGGCGGGGCTGAAGGCGGCGGCAACGCAGGCGGGGTCACGCGCGATCATCGGTCTGTACGGCGAGGGCGCGAAGATCTCGGCGGTTACGCACAAGGCGATCACCGTCGACGGGCACGCGGGGCACGAGATCACGACCCGGGTCGCGGTCAGCGCACCGAAACTGACCGAGACTTACTCGACCGTGCTGATCGCGGTCGTCGACCGTGGTGACGGGACAGCGGCCGTGTCGATCGGCGATATCGCCGGTTCGACGCCGACTTGGATTCAGACCTGGCGGACCAAGGTCAGCCAGATCAAGATCAACCGCTGACAAGACGATGGCGGGACCCCCGCAAGGGAGTCCCGCCATCCAAGAACAAACGCGCTAGCGCACCGCAGCGCAAGCGTCGATCCAGCGGTCCAGAGTGTCCTTGGCCGCGCCGGAGTCGATCGCCTCGGCGGCACGGTCCATCCCGGTCCGGATCCGAGCCGTGATGTCGCCCTCGACCGGCTCGTACGCCGCCAGCGCGGCGCCGGCGTTGAGCAGAACCACGTCCCGCACAGCCCCGGTGGAACCCTCGAGCAACGACCGGACGACCTTGGCGTTGAACGGCGCATCGGCACCCTTCAAGGCTTCCGCCGGGACCGGCTCGATGCCGAGATCGCGCGGGTCCAGGGTGAACGGACCCTCGACTTCTCCCCCACCGACGTTCCACACCTGCGACGTCGTACGGGTGGTGAGCTCGTCGAGGCCGTCGTCGCCGTGAAAAACCAGCGCGTCGATTCCACGGCGAGCCAGTACGCCGGCCATCAGCCCGGCAACTCGGGCATCACCAACCCCGACCGCCTGGGCGGACGGGTCGCCGGGGTTGGCCAGCGGGCCGAGGAAGTTGAAGGTGGTCGGTACGCCGAGCTCACGCCGCGGTACGGCGGCATGCCGCAACGCCGGGTGGAATGCCGGAGCGAAGCAGAAGGTGATCCCGGCCCGCTCGCCCACTTCGGCGACCTGGGCGGCGGTGAGGTCGAGTGGAATCCCCAGCTCAGCCAGTACGTCGGCCGATCCGCAGGCCGATGATGCGGCGCGGTTGCCGTGTTTGACGACTTTGGCGCCGGCGCCCGCGGCAACGATCGCGGACATCGTGCTGATGTTGACGGTGTGGGCCTGGTCGCCGCCGGTACCGACGACATCCAGGGTGCGGCCGGGCACGGTGATCCGGGTCGCGAAGTCGCGCATGGTCGCGACCAGGCCCTCGACCTCGGCGACGGTCTCGCCCTTGGCGCGCAGCGCGATCACGAATCCGGCGAGCTGCGCCGGTGACGCGGCTCCGGACAGGATCTGTTCCATCGCCCACGCGGTGGCGGTGGCCTCCAGGTCCTCGCCCCGCAGCAGCGGGTTGAGGACGATGGGCCAGGTGTAGGCGGGCATTCCCGGGATCAGGTGGTGGCGGGCAGCTTGGCGACCACGGCACGGAGCAGCTCCGCGGTCACCTCGGCGAGCCGGACCGGGTCGATCGGGTGCGAGACCGCGGCCTCGGCGCGCGACCAGGTGGCGAGCCAGGCATCCTGCGGACGGCCGGTGATCACCAGGACCGGCGGGCAGTTGAAGATCTCGTCCTTCAACTGGCGCGCGATGCCCAGGCCACCGGCCGGAACGGCTTCGCCGTCCAGGATGACCAGGTCGATCCCGCCCTTGTCCATGGCCTTGATCACGGCCGGCTCGGTCGCGCACTCGAGGTACTCGAGCACCGGCAGATCAGCGGCCGGGCGCTTGCCCAGCGCCAGCCGGACGGACTCCCGCGTCGTACGGTCGTCGCTGTAGACGAGAACCTTCAGCGGACGCTCTGAGCTCATCGATTCATCCCAAGCTGTGAAAATGACGACTGGACAGCTGAATGCTACCGGGGTGCCTGCTCGGCCCGGCGCGCCTGCTCCTCCAACCGGTCCAGGCGGCGGTCCTCACGCCGTGCCTCACGCTGCGAGTCGCGCACCCACTGGACGAAAAGTACGCCGAAGAACACCAGCCCGATGATGTCTCCGGAGCCCCACAGCAGCCCACCGGCGATGAACTGGTCGTGGATCGGCGACGGCGGCCAGGAGCGCTCGAAACTCGTGTACCAGTCCTCGGCGATCAGCCGGTTCGCGGACATGATCGTGATCCCGAGGAACGCATGGAACGGCAACGTGAGGAACGTCATGATGAGCCGGAACGGGTAGATCACCCGGCCAGGGACCGGATCGAGGCCGAGCAGCGGCCAGAAGAACAACGATCCGACCAGGATGAAGTGGAAATGCAGCAGGTCGTGCAGCGCGGTCGAGCGCAGCGTCGCGTCGTAGATGCCGCTGAAATAGAGCACCCACGGGCTCAGAACGAACAGCGTGAAGCCGATCAGCGGGAAACAGGCGACCTTCGCCAACCGCGAATGCAATACGGAGAGCAACCATTTCCGGGGCCGCTTGGGCAGCGTCCGCAGCGCCAGCGTGACCGGCGCGCCGAGCGCCATCATCAGCGGCGTCAGCATCGACAGGATCATGTGCTGAGCCATGTGCACGCTCAACAGCACCGTGTCGTAGGTGCCCAGAGCGGATTGGGTCGCGATCACCGCGCTGCCCAGACCGAGCCCGACGAACGCGACAGTCCGGCCGGGCGGCCATTTGTCACCGCGTTTGCGGAGCTTGTGGACGCCGTACAGGTAGAGCGCGCCGACGGCAACGATCACGGCGAGTAACACCGGTTCGAAGGTCCAGGCAGTCAGCAATCGCACCGGTGTGAACGGTGCGATCTGGTCGCCGGGCCCGGCGTGGAGGGGAAGCACACTTCAACAGTAGAAACATCTGGTTCACGACATGCATGGGGGTGGTCGTGGCGCTTCGCACGGGGACCGACATAATGACGGCGTGGCCACTGCAACTGCGCTCCCAGCGTCTCGTGAACACGGACACCACGACCGTCCCAGCATGGTCAGTGTCGGCACGATCGTCTGGCTCTCGAGCGAACTGATGTTCTTCGCTGCCCTTTTCGCGGCGTACTTCACGATCCGGTCGGTGACGACCGCCGCTGCGGCCCCAGGCGTGGAAACGCTCTGGGACGCGTCGACGGAGATGCTGAACATCCCGTTCGCGCTCACCAACACGCTGATCCTGGTGCTGTCCTCCGTGACCTGCCAGTTCGGCGTGTTCGCGGCTGAGCACGGCCGGGTCGGCCGGGTCGGATCGGCGGTGAACTTCCTCAAGTGGGGTATGCGTGAGTGGTTCATCCTCACGTACCTGATGGGCGCGGTCTTCGTCGCCGGTCAGGTCACCGAGTACGCCACCCTGATCCACGAGGGCATCACGATCTCGTCCTCGCCGTACGGATCGGTGTTCTACCTGACCACCGGCTTCCACGGCCTGCACGTGACCGGCGGCCTGATCGCGTTCATCTATGTCCTGGCCAGGACGTACATGGCCCGCAAGTTCACCCACGAACAGGCCGTCTCGGCGATCGTCGTGTCGTACTACTGGCACTTCGTCGACGTGGTCTGGATCGCCCTGTTCGCGACCATCTACCTACTCAAATGAGTGAGAAGAGAACTTCTTTGTCACCGGCGCGCTTTCTCTCTGCGCGACGACGGCACCGGTCCGCCGGCCTCGTCGTCCTCCTGTTCGGCCTCCTGGCAGTGGGGTCGGCGTACGCCGCATTCGCCCCTGGCCCAGCGGTGGCCGACAACTCGGCTCAGTCCCAGCAGATCGAAGAGGGCAAGAAGCTCTTTGCGGTCGGCTGCTCCAGCTGCCACGGCCTGAACGCCGAAGGCAGCGGGAACGGCGAGGGCAAGATGGCCGGACCCTCGCTGATCGGAGTCGGCGCGGCAGCCGTCGACTTCCAGGTCGGCACCGGCCGGATGCCCGCCATGCAGACGGGTGCGCAGGTCCCGCGCAAGACTCCCGCCTACACGCCGGAGGAGATCGAGGCCCTGGCCGCGTACGTCGCCTCGCTCGCGCCCGGCCCGGCGGTCCCGGCCACTGACTCGTACGACATCAGCAAGGCCACCGATGAGCAGGTCACCCGTGGTGGCGAGCTGTTCCGGACCAACTGCACGGCGTGTCACAACTTCGCCGGCAAGGGTGGCGCACTGCCGAACGGCAAGTACGCCCCGTCGCTGATGAACGTCGACCCCAAGCACATCTACGAAGCGATGCTCACCGGCCCGCAGCAGATGCCGGTCTTCTCCGACCAGGTGATGCTGCCGGAGGACAAGCGCGACATCATCGCCTACCTGCACGCGCTGCAGGAGCAGAAAGACCCGGGTGGCTTCGGCCTCGGCCGTCTCGGCCCGGTGTCCGAAGGTCTGTGGGGCTGGCTGGTCGGTATCGGCCTGCTGGTCGCCGTCGCAGTCTGGATCGGCGCCAAGGGTGTCAAGGCCAAGGGCCACGGTGCCACGCACAAGGCCGAGGGAGCGAAGGCCGAATGAGCGAGAAGAACTTGCCGGTCAAGGCAGACGAGCACCACGGCGCGGTCGAGGTGGCCGAGCCGATCGCGGATCCAGGTCTGGAGCCGCACGAGTACCGGATCACCGATCTCGACCCGAAGGCCGCCGACCGCGCGGAGCGTCAGGTCGCGACCATGTTCACGCTGGCCGGCCTGCTGGCCCTCGGTTCCTGTGTCGCCTACTTCGCGATCCCGCGCGACGCCATCCTGCAGTTCGGCCCGCTGACCGGGAACGCGAACAACCTGACCCTGGGCGTCACCCTGGGTCTGTCGCTGTTCCTGATCGGCGCCGGGGCGATCCAGTGGGCCAAGCAGTTGATGGTCGACACCGAGGTCATCGAACTGCGGCACGACGCCAACTCCACGCCGGAGCAGAAGGCCGACATCATGGCCGGCTTCTCCGAGGGCGTGGCCGAGTCCGGATTCTCCCGGCGCAAGCTGATCCGCCGCTCACTGATCGGCGCGATGGGCCTCCTCGGCCTGCCGGCCGTCGTACTGCTGCGTGACCTCGGCCCGCTGCCGGGCCGCAGCCTGTACAACACCATCTGGGCCAAGGGCATCCGGGTCGTCAACGACGTCACCGACCGCCCGATCAAGCCGTCCGACCTGCAGGTCGGTCAGCTGGTCAACGCCCAGCCGGCCAACCTCACTCCGCTGCAGGAGGAGAGCGCGGTCGAGTACCAGAACGCCAAGGCCAAGGCTGCAGTCATCGTGGTCCGGATCGAGCCGAACAAGATTCAGGCGCCGGCCGGCCGCGAGAACTGGGGTATCGACGGCATCCTGTGCTACTCCAAGATCTGCACCCACGTGGGTTGCCCGATCTCGCTGTACGAGCAGACCACGCACCACGTGCTCTGCCCGTGCCACCAGTCCACGTTCGACCTGGCCGACGGCGCCAAGGTGGTCTTCGGGCCTGCCGCCCGGCCGCTGCCGCAGCTACCGTTGGCCGTGGACGCAGAGGGCTATCTGATCGCGCAGGCCCCCTTCGACGAGCCGGTCGGCGCGAGCTTCTGGGAACGAGGGTGACACCAGTGTCTGACACCAAAACTGTTGCTAGCCAGAAAGAGGGGCCTGCCGCGACGGCGGAGTTCCCGCCGCCGGTCAAGTGGCTCGACGACCGCCTCGGCATCGGCAAGCTCGGGAAGAAGAACCTGCGCAAGGTCTTCCCCGACCACTGGTCCTTCATGCTCGGCGAGATCGCGCTGTACAGCTTCATCATCTTGATCCTGACCGGGATCTTCCTGACTCTGTGGTTCCGGCCGTCGATGGCCGAGGTCGAGTACCAGGGCTCGTACAGCCTGCTCAAGGGCCTGCACATGTCCGAGGCCTACGCCTCGACGCTGGACATCTCGTTCGACGTCCGCGGCGGTCTGCTGATGCGGCAGATCCACCACTGGGCGGCCGTGCTGTTCATCGCCGCGATGATGGTGCACCTGCTCCGGATCTTCTTCACCGGTGCGTTCCGCAAGCCGCGTGAGCTGAACTGGGTGATCGGCTTCGGGATGCTGTTCCTCGGCATCATCGAGGGCTTCCTCGGGTACGGCCTCCCCGACGATCTGCTGTCCGGGACCGGACTGCGAATCACCCAGGGGATGATTCAGGCCTCCCCGATCGTCGGTTCGTACATGACGTTCTTCATCTTCGGCGGCGAGTTCCCGGGTGACGACTTCGTATCCCGGTTCTTCACCGTGCACGTGCTGCTGATCCCGGGGCTGATCCTGGCTCTGGTCACGGCGCACCTGTTCCTGGTCGTCTACCACAAGCACACCCAGTTCGCGGGTCCTGGCCGGACCGAGAAGAACGTCGTCGGCTACCCGCTGATGCCGGTCTACATGGCCAAGGCCGGTGGCTTCTTCTTCGTCGTGTTCGGCATCACCGCGCTGATGGGCGCGCTGCTGCAGATCAACCCGGTGTGGCTCTACGGCCCGTACAACCCGGCCGAGGTCACGGCGGGTTCGCAGCCTGACTGGTACATGGGCTGGCTGGAGGGCTCCGTGCGCCTGATGCCAGGCTTCGAGAGTCACTTCTGGGGTGTCACGCTCAGCTGGAACCTGCTGATACCCGCGCTGATCATTCCACCGGCGTTCGTCACGCTGGTTGCGCTCTATCCGTTCATCGAGGGCTGGATCACCGGTGACAAGCGGGAGCACCACCTGCTGGACCGGCCGCGCAACGTGCCGACCCGGACCGGTATCGGTGCCGCGTTCATCACCTTCTACGGCCTGCTCTGGATCGCCGGCGGTAACGACTTGGTGGCGACCCACTTCGGGGTCTCGCTGAACAACGTGACCTGGGTGCTGCGGTTCGGGGTGTTCATCGGTCCGGTGCTCGCCTTCTGGCTGACCCGGCGGATCGCGATCTCGCTGCAGCGTGCCGACCAGGAGCGTCTCCTCCACGGTCTGGAGTCGGGCATCATCGTCCGCTCCCCCGAGGGCAAGTACTCCGAGCGGCACACGCCGATCGGGGAGCACGAGGCCTACACGCTGACCACCCACGACCGCCTCGTCCCGTACGAGGTCGGCCCCGAGACGGACACCAACGGGGTTCGCGCCCCGCTGCGGGCCCTGAACAAGGTCCGGGCCAAGCTCAGCGCCTTCTACTACGCAGACGCCGTACAGAAGCCGACAGCAGCGGAGATCGAGGACGCTCACTCGCACGGTCACGAAGACGACGTGCACGAGCTGACCGAGACCGAGGCCTTCCGCGAGGTCACGCCGGACAAGCACTAGTCCTGTCGAGAACGCCCCCAGCCGCGGCTGGGGGCGTTTTCGTTTGCCCACTCCCCCGGTACGGCGCCCTGTCAGGGCCGATCACCGGTACGGCGCCTGCCGGGCGAACCGCTCAGAGACGTTCTGAGCGGTTGAGCCCGTCGGGGTAGACCCGTCTAGGCCGAACCGGTCTGATCCGCTCAGAGGTGCGCTCAGGCGCTTCTCGGGCAACGGCAAAGGCCCGGCACCCTCTACGGGTACCGGGCCAAGCTGTCGGGCTACTGGTTGATCAGGCGAGTGCGGAGCCTTGCTGGTACTTCGCGTAGGGGAAGTTCCAGTCGGCCCAGCCGTTGCCTTCGGTCATGTACTTGGTGGTGCCGGTGACGACGATGGGGTCGCCGCGCAGGGTCTGGTTGTAGAACCACTGGCCGTTGGCGAGGCTCATACCGACGCAGCCGTGGCTGACGTTGGCGCTGCCCTGGGCGCCGTTCGACCAGGGGGCGCCGTGGACGAATTCGCCGGAGCTCGTCACCCGCTGGGCCCACTTCACGTCGGGGATGTTGTAGTAGTTCGGGTCACCGGGCTTGAGGCCGATCGTGGCGGCGTCCATCCGCTTGGTGGTGAACTTCTCCATGATCACCTTCGTCCCGCTGCGGGTGGTGAACCCGTCCTTGCCGGCAGTGATCGGGATGGTGCGGGCGAGCTTGCCGTTGATGGTGACCGTCATCGTGTGCTTCTTGACGTCGACCTTGCTGACGACCGACTTGCCGATCGCGAACTTGATCTCCCGGCTCGCGGCACCCCAGGTGCCGTTGCCTGCGTTGACGCCGGCGGTGTCGATGTTCACCGTGACCTTGGTGCCGGCCGGCCAGTAGACCTTGGGCCGGTAGTTGACCTGCTTGCTGTTCAGCCAGTGCCAGGTGCCTTCGACCGGCACCGACGTCGTGATCTTGAGCCGCTTCTCGACCGCGGCCCGGTCGGTGACCGGGTTGTTCCAGTAGATCTGGATCGGGAGCGCGACACCGACGGTCTCACCGTTCAGCGGGACGACCGAGGCCTTCAGGTTCTTGGTGGCCTTCAGCGTGCTGAAGGTCGAGGAGATCGGCACGCTGGCACCGTCGGTGCCCTCGGCCGAACCGCTCAGCGTGTACGTCGCACCGGGCTTCACGCCTGGTCCCGCGGTCCACACCGTCTTGTCGGCGTTCAGGCTGCCGTCGACGGTGTCACCGTCGTCGTCCTTGAGCGTGACGGACTTGATCGTGCCCACCGAGGTGGTCACGGTCACCGGCTTGTCCGGCGCGACCGCCTTGGCGCCCTTGGCCGGAACCACCGCGACATTCGCCGCAGCCGGGTTGTCCGACGGAGTCGTCGAAGCACCGGGGGTCGTCGACGTTCCCGCCGTACCGCCGCTTTGTGGAGCACCCGGGCCGGCCTTGCCGCCGCCCTCGGAGTCGCTGCACGCCGTACCGGCCAGCAGCATCACCGCGATACCCACCACGGCCAGGCCGTGTTTCCTGCTCACCATTCCCCAGTACTCCCCTGTGATTTGTCGACCGCCGACCAGAGTAGCCCGACGTCCCTGAGACGCACGAAAACGCCGTCCGGTTGGGGCCGGACGGCGTTTTCGTACGACTTCTCACTCAGTGCGCGTGGTCACCGCGGTAGAACTCGAAGATGAACCCCGACAGCGTGACGATGCCGATCGCACAGCCGGCGATGAACAGCCACCAGCCGAAGACCAGGCCGAGGACGATCACCGACAGCGCCAGCGCGCAGTACAGCGGCCACCACGAGTGCGGCGGGAAGAAGCCGAGCTCGCCGGCGCCTTCCACGATCTCGGCTTCCTTGCGGTCCTCCGGACGGGCGTCCATCCGGCGGGCGCTGACGCTCAGGTAGAACGCCACCAGCAGCGACAGGAAGAACGTCATCGTCAGTGCGGTGGTCCCGGTCGGGTCCTCCGACATCAGCCAGTAGATCGGCGTGACGACGAGCACGAACACGCTCAGGATCCCGAAGACCCAGGCTTCGACCTTCACGCTTCGCTCTTCCCTTCGTTCTTCTCGTTCTTCGCTACGTTCTCCTCGAGGAGGGCGACCCGGCCCTGGTCCTCACCGGCGTCGAGCAGGTTGTCCGCAGAGGCCCGGTTGGCCGGGTACTCGGCGAGCGCGAGCTCGGGGTGGTGCAGGTCGAAGGCTGGGCTCTCGGAGCGAATCCGCGGCAGCTTGTCGAAGTTGTGCCGCGGCGGGGGCGAGCTGGTCGCCCACTCCAGCGAACGGCCCCAGCCCCACGGGTCGTCGACGTTGACCTTCGGCGACTTGCGGGACTTGTAGACGTTGTAGAAGAACGGCAGCATCGACAGGCCGAGCACGAAGGCACCGACGCTGGAGACCTCGTTCAGCGTGGTGAAGCCCTCGTTCGCCCCGTACGACGCGTAGCGGCGCGGCATGCCCTCGACACCCAGCCAGTGCTGCACCAGGAAGGTCGTGTGGAAGCCGATGAACAGCAGCCAGAAGTGCAGCTTGCCGAGGCGCTCGTCGAGCATCCGGCCGGTCATCTTCGGCCACCAGAAGTAGAACCCGGCGAACATCGCGAACACCACGGTGCCGAAGACGACGTAGTGGAAGTGCGCGACCACGAAGTACGAGTCGGACAGCTGGTAGTCCAGCGCCGGCGAGGCCAGGATGATGCCGGTCAGACCGCCGAACAGGAAGGTCGTCAGGAAGCCGACCGACCAGAGCATCGGCGTCTCGAACGAGACCGATCCGCCCCAGATGGTGCCGATCCAGTTGAAGAACTTCACGCCGGTCGGGACCGCGATCAGGAACGTCATGAAGGAGAAGAACGGCAGGTTCACCGCGCCGGTGACAAACATGTGGTGTGCCCACACCGCCACCGAGAGGACGGCGATACCGAGCGTCGCGGAGACCAGACCGATGTAGCCGAACAGCGGCTTGCGGCTGAAGACCGGGAGGATCTCGGTGATGATGCCGAAGAACGGCAGCGCGATGATGTAGACCTCTGGATGCCCGAAGAACCAGAACAGGTGCTGCCACAGCAGTGGACCACCGTTCGCGGCGTCGAAGACGTGAGCCCCCAAGGCTCGATCCGCCTCCAGCATCAGCAGCGCGCCGGCCAGGATCGGGAACGCGATCAGGACGAGGATCGACGTCACCAGGATGTTCCAGGTGAACATCGGCATCCGGAACATCGTCATCCCGGGGGCGCGCATCGTGATGATCGTCGTCACGAAGTTCACCGCACCGAGGATGGTGCCCAGACCGGCCATCCACAGGCCCATGATCCACAGGTCGCCACCGACCCCCGGCGAACGGACCGCGTTCGACAGCGGCGCGTAGGCGAACCAGCCGAAGTCGGCCGCACCGCCCGGGGTGAAGAACCCGCTGATCGTGATCAGGCCGCCGAACAGGAACAGCCAGAAGCTGAACATGTTGAGTCGCGGGAACGCGACGTCAGGGGCGCCGATCTGGACCGGCATGATCACGTTCGCGAAGCCGACGAACAGCGGCGTCGCGAAGAGCAGCAGCATGATCGTGCCGTGCATCGTGAAGAGCTGGTTGTAGACCTCTTCGTTCACGATCTGCAGACCTGGCTTGGCCAGCTCGGCCCGGATCAGCAGCGCCATCACGCCGCCGATCAGGAAGAACGCGAACGAGGTGATCAGGTACATGTGCCCGATCAGCTTGTGATCGGTCGTGGTCAGCCACGTCACCGCGAGCTGGCCCTTGCTGCGCCGCCTCGGCAGCGCAGTGCTACCGACAGCGCCGCTGCGCTCGGCGTAGCCGCTCATTTCTCGCCCTCCTGCTCACCGTGACCGGGGATCGTGGTGGCGTCCTGGCCGCCGACGGCGGCACCGGTCTGACCGCGGTCGGCCAGCTCCTTGAGGTGCTGGTCGTACTCCGCGCGGGTGACCACCTTGACGGAGAAGATCATCCGGCTGTGGTAGAGCCCACAGAGCTCTGCGCACTTGCCGGCGAACGTCCCGGTCTTGGTCGGAGTGACCTCGAACTTGTTGGTCCGGCCCGGGATGACGTCGAGCTTGAAGTAGAACGCCGGGACCCAGAAGGAGTGGATGACGTCCGGTGAGGTCAGGTCGAACTGCACCGACTCGTTCACCGGCAGCCACAGCTGAGCGGGCTTCTCAAGCGTTCCGGTCTCCCAGACGCCCTGCTGCCCGTTGACCGTGTCCTTGTAGTTGAAGGTCCACTGCCACTGCTGCCCGACCACGTTGATGTTGTGCTGCGAGGCACCGGACATCTTGGTGATCTCGTTGCCGTGCTCGACGGTGTAGAAGAAGAGCACACCGATGATCGCGAACGGCGCCAGCGTGTAGAGGACCTCCAGCGGCAGGTTGTACCGCACCTGCTTGGGGGCCTTGTCGTCGCGCTTGCGGTACCGCACCACGACGTACAGGATCAGGGCCCACACCGCGACGCCGACGATCAGCGCAGCGATCCAGGCACCGATCCAGAGGCTGCGGACAGCCTCGGTCCGGTTCGACGCAGCCTCGGGAAGACCGAGACGCTTCCACTGCTCAGTGGTCTCCGACGAACAACCCGTCAGCGCAACGGCGCCGAGCACCGTTGCAGCCGCGGCCAGAAGCCGTCGTTTCGCCGGACGTGTGGCGCGGGCGGTATCTGCCAAATGGCCTGCCATGCGCTCCTCCACTCCGGACGTGCCGTTCGAACCCACGGGGCGCCTTTCCCTTCCCAAGTGAGACTGACGACCAAACCCTACTGGACACCATTCGCCCGTTTGCGCACAGGTAGCCCTTAGCGTTTCCCTTGTGAATGAGCGTGCGTACCTCGACGCCGCCTCGGCGGAGCCCCTGCATCCCGCCGCGCGGGAAATGTTGCTCTCGGCAGTGGATTCCGGGTGGGCCGATCCGGTCCGCCTGCACCACGAAGGACGGACGGCTCGGCTCCTGCTCGACAACGCCCGGGCAGTGCTTGCCCAGGGCCTCGGAGTGCGCCCTGACGAGCTCTACCTGACCACCTCCGGTACGGCGGCCATCCACGCCGGACTGTCCGCCGTACTGACTGCTCGACGGCGTGTCGGAGGCGCTGTGGTGCATAGCGCGGTGGAGCACTCCGCCGTACTGCACACGGCGGGTGAGGCCGGGGTGGAGATCGGGGTGGACCTGCATGGGCGGGTGGACCTGGATGCGTTCGCTGCGGCGGTGCGGAAGCCGGGAGTCGCGGTGGCCGTGTTGCAATCTGCTAACCATGAGGTGGGCACCCGGCAGCCGATTGAGGCGGCCGCAGCGGCGTGCGGCCCGGTGCCACTCTTTGTCGACGCAGCGGCGTCGATCGGACATGAGGTTGTTTCAGATGGGTGGTCGGTGCTGACGGCAAGCGCTCACAAGTGGGGCGGGCCGGCCGGTGTGGGACTGCTGGCTGTGCGCAAGGGCACACGGATCGCACCAGCCTGGCCGATGGACGAGCGGGAGGACGGACTCTCCCCCGGGTTCCCGGACGTGCCCAACCTGCTGGCTGCTGCGGCTGCGCTGCAGGCGCGGTTGGCGGAGGCAGCTGAGCTCGACCGGCAGCACCGGGGCTGGATCGCGGAGATCCGGCAGCGGGTCGGGGCGGATGTGCCGGATGTGGAGGTAGTGGGTGATCCGGAGGACCGGCTGCCGCACGTGCTCACGTTCTCGTGTCTGTACGTGGACGGCGAGGCGCTGGTGACCGCACTGGACGCTGAGGGCTTCTCCGTCTCCAGCGGGTCCGCCTGTACGTCGAGTACGTTGCGACCGTCACACGTGTTGGCAGCGATGGGTGTGCTCACCCATGGGAACGTCCGAGTCTCGCTGGCCCGGACGACGACGTACGGCGAGATCGACCGGTTCTGCAGGGTGCTGCCGGGGATCGTGCAGCGGATCCGGGCGGAGGTGGGGATGTGAACCTCGAGCTGGACTGTCGTGGGCTGCTGTGCCCACTCCCGGTGATCAAACTGGCCAAAGCGCTACCGACCGTGGCGGTCGGCGACACCATCACCGTGCTGGCCGACGATCCGGCTGCGGCGACAGACATCCCGGCCTGGTGCCGGATGCGGTCGCAGGAACTGGTGTCGGCCGCCGAAAATGCTTATGCGGTCCGGCGGGTGAGCTGACACACTCCGCGAGGTGACCGCCTCTCCTGACAAGCACTCTTTCTCAGACAAACCGACTCTGACCGGCGAACTGGTGATCCTGCGGCAGGTGACCGAGGACGACTACCCAGCGCTCGCTGTTGCGATGGCTGACCCCGATGTTGGCCGGCTGACCGGTAGCCACGGCGAGATCGGCGAGGAGAAGGCTCGCGAGTGGTACCGGACCCGGCAGGACCAGACCGACCGCCTGGACCTGGCGATCGTGGACAAGGCCTCAGGGGACGTTGTCGGCGAGGCGGTGCTCAACGAGTGGGACCCGGACAACCAGTCGTGCAACTTCCGGATCCTGATCGGGCCGGCCGGGCAGGGGCGCGGTCTCGGGACCGAGGCGACGCGGCTGATCGTCGGCTACGGGATCGAGGAGATCGGCCTGCACCGGATCAGCCTCGGCGTCTACGTGTTCAACCCGCGGGCACAGCGCGCGTACGAGAAGGCCGGGTTCGTGGTCGAGGGTGTGTTCCGGGATGCGCTGCTGTGGGACGGCGAGTGGGTCGACGAGGTCATGATGTCGGTGCTGGCGACGGACTGGATACAGTCCGGTGCGTGATCGACGCTGAACGTATCGCCGTACTCACGGGTGCCGGGATCTCCACCGCATCCGGGATTCCGGACTTCCGTGGGCCGCAGGGACTGTGGACGCGGAACCCGGCGGCTCAGGCGATGTTCGACATCGACGAGTACGTCGCTCGTCGCGAGGTGCGGGTGGAGGCGTGGAAGTTCCGGCTGTCCGCACCGGCGTGGACAGCCGAGGCGAATGCCGGCCACCTCGCCCTGGTCGAACTGGAGCGTCAAGGCCGGCTGACCGGCCTGGTGACGCAGAACATCGACGGTCTGCATCAGAAGGCCGGTTCGTCGCCAGGACTTGTGCACGAGCTGCACGGCACGGTCTGGTTCGTCGACTGCCTACAGTGCGAGCACCGGATCCCGATGGCCGAGGTCCTCCCCCGGCTGGACGCCGGTGACGAGGACCCGGCCTGTGAGCTGTGTGGTGGCATTCTGAAGTCCGCCACGGTCTCTTTCGGACAGTCGCTCGACGTGGCCGTCCTGGACGCTGCAGTCGCTGCTACCGAGGCAGCTGACGTGTTCGTCGCGATCGGTACCTCACTGCAGGTCTACCCGGCCGCAGGTCTGTGCGACATCGCCCTGCGGGCGGGTAAACCACTAGTCATCGTGAATGCACAGGAGACGCCGTACGACGAGGAGGCGACGACTGTGCTGCGCACTCCGATCGAGTCGACGCTGCCCGGCTTGTTCAGCTAATTGTTCAGCTGAGGGAGCCGCCCAGGTCGGCCCAGCCGTTCCACAGCCCACCGAACATCGGTTGCCATGCGGTCCGGAGCTTGCCGGTGGCATCGATCGTGAAGGTCGAGCCTGCTCCGGTCAGGCTGTCGATCACGCGGACATCGGAGTAGGCCACCACCTGGTCGTTCACCCAGCCGTGCTGCCAGTCACCGCCAGGCGTCTTCTGCCACATGGTCCAGGCGCGGTTGTCGGAGCCGCGGACCGTCAGAGTAAGTCCGCCAAGGTTGTCGAGCGTGGCGCGTGGATTGCCCTGCGCGGTGATGCCACTCAACCGGACTGGCACTGAGAACTTGGCACCGCGGCTGGGCTGCCAGCTCGTGTAGACGCCGTTGTCCGTACCGCGATAGAAGAGACTGAAAGATCCGGTGTAACTCATCACCAGGTCCGGGTCCGAGCCGATCGAGCCCGGCAGATCCTGCCAGGGCTGGACCCAGTCACCGCCGACACTCGACTGCCAGCTAGTCCGCGGGACGTTGTCGGCTCCACGCACTACCGCGGTCAGGACTCCGTCGAGGGTGACATCCACAGCCGGCTTACCAACCATGGGCTTTCCGCCGAGCGAGGCGATCCGCCAGCCGTTGCCGCTCTGCCAGATTGTCTGCAGCAGCCCATCGGCGCCGCGAGCGAACAGACTGACCAGCCCGTCGTCACCGACGATCGCTGTCGGGTCACCGCCGACCGCGACATCCAGCACCAGCTCCCAGTTACTCCACGTGCCACCCGGCGCGCTCTGCCGACTGGTCCGGATCCGGTTGTCGGTGCTCCGGACGAACGCGGTCAGCCCGCCATCCCGTCGTACGACGACCTCTGGCTTCCCGGCTGCCGCTACTGGGGGCAGGTCAACGAGGGGTTCCCAGGCGCTGCCGGGAGTCCGCTGCCATGCGGTCTGGACAGCGCCGGTCTTGCTCCGCTCGTACACGGACATGGTGCCGTCGTCGTGCCGCACCGCATCAGTCCCTCGGCTCACTCCGGCCAGGTCGAGCAGGTCGTCGAGACTGCCGGGGACGGCGTACCGGAAGGAGGTGTTGCCTTCGGCGAGGGCGGCATACAGAGCCTCACACTGCGCCCGATAGCCAGTCAGGTCACCGGCTGCCTTGGCCTGCAGCGCACGCACTGCGGCGATACCGGCCCGGGCTCTCTTCTCGGTGCGATCGAGCCACGGCCCGGAGTCATCCTTGAACGACTGGTTGTTCAGCTTGTCCCGCAGTTCGGCCGGTGCTGCGCCCAGACGCTCGAGGTATCCGGTGAGCGCAGTGGCGGGAGCACTCAGGTCGCCGCCGCTGCGGTAGGTCGTCATGAACGCGCGGACGAGCGGCGTGAGTGGCGCCGACGGGTCGGCGAGGACCGCCGGTCCGGTGTGCACCTCGGCGTACCGGCGGAGTGCGTCGGCCGCCGGACCACCGAGTTCGGTGATCATCCGGGACCAGGCCTCCTGTGGCTTGTACGCAGTGGGGTTCCAGGCGTACTCCGCGGCGGTGCCGAGGGCCAGCAGCGACGGCTCCGCCTCCTGCATCTCGTTGATCATGAAGCCGGTCGCGTACTGCGGCAGTCCGGCGTCCCGGCCGACCAGCGGGCCGAGGTGTTGCGACATCGGCGCGAAGTCGTTCACCGGATAGTTGTCGAAGATCAGCAGCTTGCGGCCACCGAACGCCTGGGACGCGGCCGCGGCATCGGTCGTCGTGATCGTGGGTGACACCACCTCCGGGCCGGTCCAGAAGATGTCCACGTCCGCCGGGATGAGCGCGGTGAAGCGCGTCCGGTACGGCGAGGAGCCGTTCCCCCAGTACTCGCTGGGGACTGTGACCAGGCGGGCGCCGGGATGCGTCTTGACGAAGCGGTTGTAGACGTCGTTCACCACATGCGCCTGAGCGGCGGCCAGCGGGCTGGCGTCGGAGCCGAACGTGTCCTGGTCCAGCTGGCAACGGAAGATGCCGTTGACGTCGTCCCAGCCGACCGAGAAGATCCGCTCGCCGAGGTCCCAGAGCTGCTGGTAGCGGGCGATCAGCGCGTTCTTGTCCTCCGCCTTCGCATGGCAGATCACGTCCTTGGCCTCGCCGGCGTTCGCCTCGGGGTTCACGCGGTAGATGAACTCCACGTGGTTCGCCTTGGCGCGTTGGATCGCTTCCCGCATCCGGTCCAGTTCCGCACCGGCGTAGGGCTCCCGCCACTTGGCGCCGGCGGTGTGGGCATCGCCGCTGACGGTGTACTGGAAGGCGTTGAGCCGGTGGCGGCCCATGAAGTCGAGGTGGTTCAGCAGGTCGGCCTGTTTCCAGGGCTGACCGTAGAAGGACTCCATGCCACCGCGCAGTGCGAATGCAGGCTCGTCGACGACGGCAACACTGGGCACTGCGCCGGAGCGGGTCAGCTGGGCCAGCGTCTGCTCGCCGTAGAAGGTGCCGGCGGGGTCATGGCCGACCAGGACCGCCAGGTGCTCGCCTTGGTAGGAGCCGATGCCTAGAACGTAGCCACCGGGCTTCAGAGTGACAGCGGACGGCAGAGCCCAGGCGGACAGCGCACCGGCGGCGCGCTCGCTCGCCGTACCGGTCTCTTTGACGACTGTGGGGGCTGAGCGCAGGTCTGCGCCGAGCCGGCGGATCGACTGCGGGGCCGGGCTCAGCGCGGGCAGGGTGGGCAGGTCGTCGGCTGTAGCGGCGGGAGCAGCGGTCGTCAGCGCGCCGACGGCGAGCGCAGCGACCAGTAACCAGCGGACAATCATGGGCGGAGGTCCCTTCAGGGCGGTGGAGATCTCCTCAGAAAATACCGGTCTAGTCCATTTCGCAACCCTTTCGATCAGGGCTGTCGCTTTTGTGACGTTCGAAGCCTTCCGTGCCTCTGGAGCGCGGGCTAGCGTCCCCGGGGACCGGCACGGGAGGGGACAGCAATGCGTGGGTTCAGGCGTTGGACAGCAGGGGTAGCGGCCGCAGCGATGGTGGTCCTGGGGCTGGGGGCTCCGGCACAGGCACAGGTGTCAGCAGAGCGGCTCATCACACTGACCGGCTCACTACAGAGCGAGCTGGGATGTCCGGGTGACTGGGACCCCGCTTGTACGGCGAGCAGTCTGGGCGGCGCAGCGCCGTACACGAAGGTGTTCGACGTGCCAGCTGGCTCGTACGAGTACAAGGTGACTGTCAACGGGGGCTGGGACGAGAACTACGGCGCCGGTGGGGTGCTGAACGGGCCGAACATCCCGCTGCGGATCGAGGGGCCGACCAAGCTGTCGTTCAGCTACGACGACAAGACGCATGTGGTCTCGGTGAAGCCAGTGGACCTGGCTGGCACCGGTGTGACCGCGGCTGACAAGGCACTGGCCTCCCCCAGCCTGCTGCAGGACCTCACCAAGGAGCGCTTCTATTTCCTGATGGCGGACCGGTTCGCCAACGGCGACAAGAGCAACGACTCCGGCGGTCTGACCGGTGACCGGCTGCAGACCGGGCTGGACCCGACCGACAAGGGCTTCTACCACGGTGGTGACCTCACCGGAGTGATCCAGAAGCTGGACTACATCAAGGACCTCGGTACGACGTCCATCTGGCTCACGCCGTCGTTCAAGAACCGGCCGGTGCAGGGCGCCGGTGCTGATGTCAGTGCGGGCTACCACGGCTACTGGATCACCGACTTCACCCAGATCGATCCGCACCTGGGCACCAACGCGGACATGAAGCGGCTGATCGACCAGGCGCACCGCAAGGGGATGAAGGTCTTCTTCGACATCATCACCAACCACACCGCCGATGTGATCGCTTACCAGTCCGGGCAGTACGGCTACATCCCGAAGTCGACTTCGCCGTACAAGGACGCGGCCGGGAACGTGTTCGATGACAAGACCTTCGCCGGCGGGGACACCTTCCCGCCGCTGGACCGGAACACGTCGTTCCCGAATGTGCCGGTCTTCAAGACCCCGGCCGACGAGACCGTGAAGGTCCCGGCCTGGCTGAACGACCCGACGCTCTACCACAACCGCGGTGACTCGACGTTCGCCGGTGAATCGGCCGAGTACGGCGACTTCGTCGGGCTGGACGACCTGTTCACCGAGCAGCCGCGGGTGCGGGACGGGATGATCGACGTCTACAAGACGTGGGCCGAGCTGGGGATCGACGGCTTCCGGATCGACACGGTCAAGCACGTGAACCTCGAGTTCTGGCAGAAGTTCTCGCCGGCGATTCTCAAGGCTGCTCGTGATGCCGGCTCGAAGAAGTTCTTCATGTTCGGTGAGGTGTACGACGCGGATCCGAAGTTCATGTCGACGTACACGACCGCGGGCGCGCTGCAGGCGACGCTGGACTTCGGGTTCCAGCAGAACGCGGTGACGTTCGCCAAGGGCGACCCCGCGACCAAGGTGCGGGACCTCTACGCAGGTGATGACTACTACACCGATGCGGACTCCAACGCGTACCAACTGCCCACGTTCCTCGGCAACCATGACATGGGTCGAGTGGGCACGTTCCTGAAGCAGGGCGGTGCGAACGGGCCGGAACTGCTCGCCCGCGACAAGTTGGCGCACTCACTGATGTACCTGACCCGTGGCCAGCCGGTTGTGTACTACGGCGACGAGCAGGGGTTCACCGGGCCGGGTGGTGACAAGGACGCGCGGCAGGACATGTTCGCGACCAAGACCACCGACTACGCCGATGACGAGGTCGTGGACGGCACCGGTACAACGACGATCGGCAGCAAGGACCGGTACGACGCCAGTGCGCCGATGTACAGGCACATTGCGGCGCTGGCTCAATTGCGCTCCAGGTACCCAGCCCTGACTGACGGACGGCAGGTGCACCGGTACTCATCGAACTCCGGTGGGCTCTACGCGTTCAGCCGGGTCGGTGCGGACAACGTGGAGTACCTGGTGGTCGCCAACAACGCGACCACGGCCAAGACCGCGACCATTCCGACGTACGGGTCGAACACTTGGCTCAGGCCGGTCTATGGCGGCTCCAAGCCGATTCGGACCGACCGTGAGGGTCGGGTGCTGCTCAGTCAGCCGCCTCTGTCGGTGACGGTGTACCAGGCTCTGAGTAAGGTGCCTGCGCCTTCTAAGGCACCTGCTGTTTATTTGAGCGCTCCTGAGCCCGGTGGGGTCGTTGGTGGTCGCGCTGAGATCAGTGCGGCGGTTCCGGCGAACACTCCGGTCACAGTGACCTTCGGCTACCGCCCAGTGGGTACGACGGCCTGGCAGCGGCTCGGCTCTGACGACAACGCGCCGTACCGGGTGTTCCAGGATGTCAGCGGACTGCCCAAGGGGACGCTGCTCGAGTACCGCGCTGTCCTGCGGGATTCCGCCGGGCACTACTCGGTCTCCGGCTCGTACGGCGTGGTCGGCGATGCGCCCAAGCCAGGTGGCAGCGGTGAGACCGGACCGGTCGTACAGCCGGCCAACGTGAGCGTTCCGGGCGACCACAACAGCGAGATGGGCTGTCCGGCGGACTGGTCACCGGACTGCGACCAGGCACAGCTGACTCTCGACCCGAAGGACAAAGTGTGGAAGGGCACCTACACGATCCCGGCCGGTGAGCATGCGTACAAGGCTGCGCTCAACAAGAACTGGGACGTCAACTACGGGGCCGGGGGCAACCAGAACGGTGGCAACATCTCCTACACGGCTCCGGCAGGACCGACGACGTTCTACTACGAGCAGGGCCGACACTTCGCCACCTCTAGTGCGGAGGGGCCGATCATCACGGTGCCCGGCTCGTTCCAGTCCGAGCTGGGTTGTCCGGCCGACTGGGACCCGTCCTGCATGCGACCCTGGCTGACGGACGCCGATGGTGACGGCACGTACACCTGGTCGACGAGTGAGATCGGAGCGGGCAGCTATGAGGCCAAGGTCGCGCACAACCTCTCGTTCGACGAGAGCTACCCGGCTCAGAACGTACCCATCACAGTGCCCGGCGATGGGCTCGTCGTCACGTTCTCGTACGTGCTCGCGACGCACACTCTCACAGTGACGACCTCCAAGCCCGGTGCGCAGCCGGACCTCAGCCAGGCCAAGGCCTACTGGCTCTCCCGCGACACTCTCGCCGTACCGGCGGTTGCGCATCCGGAGCGGTCGCGCTGGCGCCTGCACTGGTCGACGACCGGCGGACTGAAGATCGACGCGGACGACATCGGCGGTACGTCGGTGGGGCTCCGCTACGACTCGCGTGAGGTGCGGCCTGGGTACACGACGCTGCGACTCGACCATGCAGACGTGCGGAAGATCTTGACCGGCCAGCTCGGACTGGCCCAGTACGACGACGCCGGGCGGCTGCTGGATGCTACCGGCGTACAGATCCCTGGCGTGCTTGACGATGTGTACAAGAGCGCGACGGATCACTCGTACGGTGTGACGTGGCGCTCTGGCACTCCGACCTTCAGCTTGTGGGCTCCGACCGCGCAGAGCGTGGCCTTGCTCGTCGGATCGCAGCAGCTGGCGATGCTGCGTGCTGACGACGGCTCCTGGTCGGTCAAGGGACCGAAGTCGTTCAAGAACGCGTCGTACCGGTACGAGGTGAAGGTCTATGCGCCCAGCACCGGCAAGGTGGAGACGAACGTCGTCACTGACCCGTACTCGGTCGCGCTGACGACCGACTCGACGCATTCGGTCGCAGTGGACCTGGACGACCCAGCTGGGAAGCCTGCGTTGTGGTCGAACACTGCGGCTCCGAAGCTGGCCAAGTCTGTCGACTCGACGATCTACGAGCTGCATGTGCGGGACTTCTCGATCAGCGACCCGACTGTTCCGGCTGCGCACCGCGGGACCTACCTGGCCTTTGCTGACAACGGCAACGGGAGCAAGCACCTCAAGAAGCTTGCGGAGGCCGGGCTGAACACGGTCCACCTGCTGCCGACGTTCGACATCGCCTCCATCCCGGAGACGGGTCAGCAGACGCCTGCGTGTGATCTGAAGGCACTGCCTGCGGACTCTGAGCAGCAGCAGGCCTGTGTGACTGCGGTGGCTGCGAAGGACGGGTTCAACTGGGGCTATGACCCCTTCCACTGGCTGGCGCCGGAGGGCTCGTACGCGACGCAGAAGGACGGGCTCGCGCGGGTCGCCGAATTCCGCACCATGGTCGGCGGACTGCACCGGTCCGGACTGCGCGTCGTACTGGATCAGGTGTTCAACCACACGCCGGCCTCTGGGCAGGCACCGACGTCGGTACTCGACAAGGTGGTGCCCGGGTACTACCAGCGGCTGAACGCGACCGGGAAGGTCGAGACCTCGACCTGCTGCAGCAACATCGCCACTGAGCACGCCATGGCCGAGAAGATCATGGTGGACGGCACCGTGAGCTGGGCGCGCAACTACCGGGTCGACGGCTTCCGCTACGACCTGATGGGACACCACACCAAGGCGAACATGCTCAAGGTGCGGGCCGCGCTCGACAAGCTGACGCTGGCCAAAGACGGTGTCGACGGCAAGCGCATCTACCTGTACGGCGAGGGCTGGAACTTCGGTGAGGTCGCCGACGACGCCCTGTTCGAGCAGGCGCGGCAGGGCAATCTCGGCGGGACTGGGATTGGCACCTTCTCAGACCGGCTGCGGGACGCGGTGCGTGGCGGCGGTCCGTTCGACGACAACCCGCGGGTGCAGGGCTTCGGTTCTGGCGCGGCCAGTGACCCGAACGGCGATCCGATCAACGGCTCCGCAGCAGACCGGGCCAAGCGACTCGCTCACGACACCGATCTGGTCCAGCTGGGTCTGGCCGGCAACCTGCGGTCGTTCAGCTTCCGCTCTGCGGAGACTGGCGCGCCGGTGCGGGGTGATGCGGTCGACTACAACGGCTCCCCGGCCGGGTACGCCGACCAGCCGGATGAGGTCGTCACGTATGTCGATGCGCACGACAACGAAACGCTGTGGGACACCCTGACCTACAAGCTGCCGGCTGACCTGCCGATGGCGGACCGGGTCCGGATGAACACGCTGTCGCTCGCAACGACCGCACTCGCGCAGACACCGTCGTTCTGGCATGCGGGTGCGGACCTGCTGCGCAGCAAGTCGTTGGATCGGAACTCCTACGACTCCGGTGACTGGTTCAACACGCTCGACTGGACCGGCGCCGACAACGGCTTCGGGCACGGTCTGCCGCCGAAGACTGACAACGAGGAGAAGTGGCAATACATCAAGCCGCTACTGAGCAATCCGGCTCTTAAGCCGAGTGCAGGCGACGTACAGACCGCATCTGCGGCGGCTGCTGATCTCCTCAAGCTCCGGTTCTCCACACCGCTGTTCCGGCTCGGTTCTGCGGACCTGATCAAGGCCAAGCTGAGCTATCCGCTGAGTGGCTCGACGCCTGGTGTCGTGACGATGCGCATCGACGACACCGTCGGCCCGAACGTCGACCCGGCGCTCAAGGGCGTCTTGGTCGTCTTCAACACCACTGGGTCGGCTGTGACCCAGACAGTGCCCGGACTGGCCGGGCAGACACTGAAGCTCTCACCGGTCCAGGCGAATGGCAGCGACCCGGTGGTCAAGCAGACCACCTGGACCGCGTCGTCCGGGACAGTGCAGGTGCCGGCGCGGACTGTCGCCGTACTGGTGCACTAGCTAGTTAGGGACTCGCACTACCAGCGATGACGGATCGACCTCGGCTGTGAGAATGCGGCCGGGGTTGATCATGTCGCCGTCCAGCTGACGCCGGGTATGGCGGTCGCTTCGAACCTGGATGCGCTTGCCGGTGAAGCGTTCGATGTCGCGCTCCCGCCAGCGTTTGATGACCAGGCTGAGGACCAGGCGCGGCCAGTGGCTGATGCGCTTGGGCGCCAGGACGACGACGTCGATGAGGCCGTCGTCGGCGCTGGCGTCGGGCAGGAGCGGAATGTTCGCCTGCAGGGTGCCGACGTTGCCGATCACCACGGTGCGGGCGCGGCGGCGGATCGGTTTCTGGTCGTCGATGGTGAGCTCGACCTTGAATGCCGGGTGGTTCAGGTTCTTCACCGTGGAGATGACGTACGCCGCCCAGCCGACCCGCTTCTTCAGATCGTCCGGGGCGTCGTCGATGATCGCCGCATCCAGTCCGAGACCGGCCATCACCACGAACCGGTCGTCGGGGAGGTCGTCGCCGGTGATCCGCACGCTGTCGATCCGGCGGTCGGTGCCGTCGAGCACCTGAGCAAGCGCCTGCTCCATGACGAGCGAGATCCCGAGGTTGCGAGCCAGCAGGTTGCCGGTGCCGGCCGGGAGAACCCCGACCGTGATGCCGGAGCCGGCCAGCTCGGCGCAGACCACGCGGACTGTGCCGTCGCCGCCGGCCACCAGGACCAGGTCGACCGTCGCGGCGATCGCCTCCTGGGCCATCGCGACCCCGGCGTCCTCGGCGGTGGTTTCGAACCAGGAGACGGTCTCGACCCCGCGAGCGGTCAAGGCCTCCCCCACGGTGTCACGGAACGCATCTAGATCGGTCTGCTTGATCGGGTTGACGATCACTGCCGCGTGCAAAGAACTCAACTGATTTTTGTCCGTCCGGGGAGATAGCGTGCCTGGGGTGAGCAGCCTTCCACGCAGTACCCCGGACAGCCAGGGTCTATCCGCCGCGTCGCTCGACGCATTTGTCGCCGCGCTCGATCGATCCGCCCAGGAGTTCCATACCGTGACGCTGGTGCGGCACGGCCACATCGTGCTGGAGGCGGAGTGGGCGCCGTACCGGCTGACCGATCAGCACCTGCTGTATTCGGTTTCGAAGAGTTTCACCTCGACCGCGATCGGCCTGGCCGCTGACGCCGGGTTGCTGTCGATCGACGACAAGGTGGTGTCGTTCTTCGGGCCCGAGGACCTGCCGGAGACGATCAGCGACAACCTCGCTGCGATGTCGGTCCGGCACCTGCTGACGATGTCGACCGGGCATTCTCAGGACACTGTTGAGACCCTCAGCCGGGACAGCCGGATGGTGCGCAGGTTCCTCAGCCTCGAGGTGGAGAACGAGCCCGGATCGCCGTTCGTCTACAACAGCGGCGCGACGTACATGTTGTCCGCGATTCTGCAGAAGGTCAGCGGCGAGACACTGCTGGAGTATCTGCAGACACGGCTGTTCGCGCCGCTGGGGATCACCGAGGCGACCTGGGGATCCTCGAAGGAGGGCATCACGTTCGGCGGCTGGGGTTTGAGCCTCAGCGCCGAGTCGCTGGCGAAGTTCGGCCAGCTGATGCTGCAGCGCGGGGTCTGGGAGGGCCAGCAGCTCGTCTCGGCCGAGTGGTTCGAGGCAGCCACCTCGAAGCAGGTGTCCAACGCCAGCGAGAACAACCCGGATTCTCAACAGGGCTACGGCTTCCAGATCTGGCGCGGCCGGCACAACACCTATCGCGCCGACGGTGCGTTCGGTCAGTTCATCCTGGTCCTCCCTGAGCACGACGCGGTGCTGGCCGTGACGAGTGCCGCCTCCGATATGCAGGCCGAGCTGGAGCTCTTCTGGGAGCACCTGCTGCCCGCACTCGACGGCAAGGAGGTGCCGGTGGTGGCGCGGCCCGAGCAGCTGGAGTTGCCGGCGCCGAGTGGTTCGGTGCCGCAGGGCGGCGATGGGACGACCTACACGTTCAAGGACAACCCGGGCTTCCTGGAGTCGGTGCGCTGGGATGCCGATGGCAGCGCCTACTTGACGTTCTTCAACTTCTTCAAGTTCGAGCAGGACAAGGCCGCCGAGGATGGGTATGGCTTCGCAGCGGGCGACTGGCACGAGCAGCCGGGCCTCCCGTCGGGCGGTGTCGCCGGCACGGAGACCGAGCGGGTGGTCACCAGCGCGGCCGGCGACGGTGACACGCTGGTCGGCACGATCCGCTGGCTCGCGGGACCGCACGCCGCCGAGTTCCGGTGCCGGATCAGCGAGGGGCGGATGACCGTGGACGTCCGGCTGAATGTGTCCTTCGCGCCGTTGGAATTCACGATCGTCTCGGAGCCGGCGCAATGACGACCACCGAAGAACAGCGTGTGCTCGCCCGGATCGACGAGGACCTACTGCTCAGGATCTGTACGGCGCTGGTCCGCGCGACCGGCCAGAATCCGCCCGGAGAAGAGGCCGCGACCGTCGCCGTGCTCGAGGCGGTCGGCCGCGAGCTCGGGCTGGCCATCACGACCACGACCGTCGAGCCGGGGCGGGACAACATCAGCCTGAGCGTCGGCAACGGCACCGGCCCGGGCTTGCTTCTGCTCGGCCACACTGACGTCGTACCGGTGGGTGATGGGTGGACAACCGACCCGTACGGCGCTGAGGTCCGCGACGGCCGGGTCTACGGACGTGGCGCCTCCGACATGAAGGGCGGGCTGGCTGCCGCGGTGGCGGCGCTCGCTGCCTTGCGGGACGTCGACCTGCGCGGACCGGTCGAGCTCGCGGCTGTCGTCGACGAGGAAGAGACCGGGAAGGGCATCCGCGCTTTCGTCGCCGACAGCCCGCGCGAGTACGTCGGCTGCATCACCGCGGAGCCCACTGATCTGCAGACGATCATCGCGGCGCGCGGCGACTCCTATCTGCGGGTCGCGGTGCACGGGCGTGCGGTTCACGCCGGCAATGCGGCGGCCGGAGCCAATGCGATCTATGGCGCGACTGCGATCATCACCGAGATCGAGCGGCTGCACGCCGAGCTGGCCGCGAACCCGCATCCGCTACTCGGCGCGGCCGCTTGGAGCGTCGGCCAGATCAACGGCGGCACGGGTGGTTCGATCGTGCCGGCCGAATGCGTGGTAATCGCCGACCGGCGGCTCCTGCCTGGCGAGTCACCAGCAGCTGTCTTGCAGGATCTGCGCGAGCGCGTCGCCGCCCTGCATCTGGAGGACCGTGGCCTGACGGTCGATCTCGAGATGCCGATGGAGATGCCGCCGTTCGAGACTCCGGCCGACGCCGATCTGGTCACCATCACCGAGGCCGCGCGTCGCGAAGCCGGTGGGCCGGATCTGCCGTTGGCCGGCTGGGGGGCGGCTTGCGACGGCGGCTACATCGACCGCGATCTCGGCGTACCGGTCGTGATCCTCGGTCCGGGATCGGTGGCCGACCAAGCACACCGCGCCGACGAGTCGGTCCCGATCGCCGAGCTCGCGATCGCGGCCCGGGCTTATGTGCTGGCCGCCCTCCGGCTACTGCAGTGACCGACATCATGACCGCCGGTAATTCATCACGTATTGAATTTTGGTTCGCCGAGTCGCTAACCTGCTGTTCACGCAGGAGGAGGGTCTGATGACTGACTGGGTAGTGGAACTGGACGAGGTCGGCGCCGGTGGGCTGGACGCGGCCGGCGGCAAGGCGGTCAATCTCGGGATCCTGCTCCGCGCCGGCTTCCCGGTGCCGGATGGCTTCTGCGTGACGACGGCGGCCTACCGCGAGGTCGCGCCAACGACCGGCGACGCGGTCAGCAGGCGCGACGCGATCCTCGCAACCGCGGTGCCGCCCGAGATCGAGCAGGCAATCCGGGCGGCCTACGACGGGCTCGGGACCGACGTGGCAGTGGCCGTGCGGTCGTCGGCAACCGCCGAAGACCTCGGGTTCGCGAGCTTCGCTGGGCAGCAGGACACCTATCTCGAGATCGTCGGTCCCGATGCCGTGGTGGACGCCGTACGGCGTTGCTGGGCGTCATTGTGGACCGATCGCGCCTGGAGTTATCGCGAGACCAACGAGGTCGACCAGGACACGGTCGCGCTCGCGGTCGTCGTCCAGCGGATGGTCGACGCCAAAGCCGCGGGCGTGCTGTTCACCGCCAACCCGGTCACCGGCCGGCGCAACGAGGCCGTCATCGACGCGGCGCCAGGGCTCGGCGAGGCCGTGGTTTCCGGTTCGGTGAACCCGGATCATTTCGTCGTCGACACGGCCAGCGGCGCGATCCACGAGCGGACACTCGTCCATGACTGCCTGACCGACGAGCAGGTGCGCGCGCTTGCGACGCTCGGCGGGAAGGTTCAGGATCACTACGGTTCGCCGCAGGACACCGAGTGGGCGCTCGATGCCGAGGGCAAGCTTTGGCTGACGCAGGCCCGGCCGATCACGACTCTCTACCCGATTCCGCCGCAGCGGATGGAGGGGTCGGGTCCGCGGATCTACCTTTGCGGGAGTCTCGCGCAGGGTCTGACCCGGCCGATCACCCCGATGGGGCTGGCCGGGATTCGGCTGATCGGGACGTCGGCGGCCGAGATGCTCAGGGTCCAGGTCGACGAGCCGCTCGACGGCCCGGCGGCGTTCACCGAGGCCGGGCAGCGATTCTTCATCGACCTCACCCCGGCAGTTCGCAGTACCGTCGGCCGAGCGATCGTGCCGCGCATCTTCGACGTGATGGAGGCCCGCTCGGCCATCGTCCTGCGCCAGGTCTTCGACGATCCGCACTTCAGCGTGCTGACCTCGTCGCGCCGGAACGTCGGCGGCCGGATCGTGCGGTTCCTGATCCGCGGCGGAGCTCCAGTGCGGGCGCTGGCCGCGATCGCGTCGCCTTCCTTGGCGCACTTCCTCGTACGGCGGAACTCCGCGCGGCTGACGCGGTTGCTCGTCGCCACCTCGCGGTCGGCGACCGGCCGGCTGGATTTCGTCGAGCGTCTGCTCCGGACCGAGGTCGCACCGATGATCCCGCGCCTGCTGCCCGTTCCTGCGGTCGGATTCGCGATGATGGCCTTGGCGCGGAAGGTGCTTGGCAAGGCGGTCCGGCCGGGTGAGCTGCAGACCGTGCTGCGTGGGCTCCCGCACAACGTGACGACCGAGATGGACCTCGAACTGTGGTCACTCGCGCAGCAGATCCGCGGCGACGAGTCATCAGCGACCGCCTTCGCGGAGAAGACCGAGATCATTGCCGAGCGCTATCGAAAAGGCATCCTGCCGAAGGCCGCGCAGGACGGGCTGACCGCCTTTCTCGCGGAGTACGGTCATCGCGCGGTCGCGGAGATCGACCTCGGCCTGCCGCGCTGGTCGGAGGATCCGGCGCACATCATCGGCGTACTGACCAACTACCTGCGGCTCACCGATCCGGCGCTCGCGCCCGATCTGCAGTTCAAGGCGGGGACGGCGGCGGCCGAGGCCAAGATCGCGGAACTGGCCCTACGGGTCAGCCCGCTGCAGGGCCGGATCGTCCGGTTCGCTCTGCACCGGACGCGCGAGCTCGCCGGCTTGCGGGAGGCGCCGAAGTTCCTCCTGATTCGCATCCTCGCCGCGGCCCGGCGCGAGCTGCGGCAGGTGGGTGCCGAGCTGGTCGCGGCCGGTCGCCTCGACTCCCCCACCGACGTGTTCTTCCTCGACCTGCGCGAGATCCGCTCGCCGGGCGATCTGCGACTCATCGTGGCCGAGCGCCGTGCGTCGTACGAGCAGGAGGTACGGCGGCGCCGGGTGCCGCGGCTGATCCAGTCCGACGGCGTGGAGCCGGAGACGTTGGTGGTGACCGAGGTGACCCCGGGTGCCCTGGTCGGGAGCCCGGCCTCGGCGGGCACGGTCACAGCGAAGGTGCGAGTGATCCTCGAGCCGACCGGCGCTCACCTGGAGCCGGGCGAAATCCTGGTCGCGCCTTCGACCGATCCGGGATGGACGCCGCTGTTCCTGACCGCGGGTGGACTGGTGATGGAGATGGGCGGCGCGAACTCGCACGGCGCGGTCGTGGCCCGCGAGTACGGGATTCCGGCCGTGGTCGCCGTACCGGATGCCACCACGCGGCTGCAGACCGGCGATGTCGTCACCATCGACGGCGCCGCCGGGACGATCACGAAGGTCTAGCTAGGTTCGGCCAGCGAGGCCAGCCCGGCGGTGATGACCTGGATGCCGAATTCGAAGCGCTCGTCGCCGCCCGCGCCTGCGGTGAGGGCGGTGGCCAGCGCGACGGTCACCGGGAAGCGGTCGGCCGGCAAATCGGCGAAGAACGTGCGCATCTCGCCGACGAACCGCTCGACGTCCGCGGGGGTCCAGTTGGAGGCGTTCTGAACGGTCTCCTCGAAGGAGACCGCGGTGACGTAGAGCGGCAGCAGGTCGGCTGCCCACGCGGCGGCCTGGTCAGGCAGACGGCCCGCCTTCAGGATGGCGAGCAGCTTTTCGGTGCTGAGCATCGCATGCTCAACGAGCGGGACCTGGCCGATCGCAGCCCGGGCGACGCCCGGGTTCGCTCGCATCACGCGCAGCATCTCGCGCATGTAGTCCTTCACCTGCTCCTGCCAGTTGGCCGGATCCGGCTCGTCGCTGAGCTTCATCTGCTGGGCCGCGCGATCGACAAGGAGCTGGTCGAGCTCGCCCTTGTTCGCAACGTGCGCGTAGAGCGACGCCGGGCCGGTCCCCAGTTCCTGGGCGATCTTGCGCATCGACACCGCGTCGTACCCGTGCTCGACGATCAGCCGCATCGCGGCATCCACGATCCGCTCCCGGGTCAGCGGCGCTTTGGCCGGGCGCGGGGGTTTCGGCGGGCTGATCGGCTGCCACGGAGATTGGCTCATGCGAACACTGTACTTGACACGAACGGTGTTCGCACGTAAAACAGTGTTCGTCAACGAACACCGTTCGAACCCTGCCGAGACACCGTGGAGCCATCGATGAGCACCCCCACCCTCGCTGCGGAACCCGCGGCCACCACCAGTACGCCGTACCGGTGGCGCTGGATCGTCCTCGCGACCGTGCTGGTCGCCGAGATCATGGACCTGGTCGACGCGACCATCGTCAACATCGCCGCCCCCTCGATCCGCGCCGAGCTCGGCGGCTCGGAATCCGCGATGCAGTGGATGCTGGCCGGCTACACGCTCGCCTTCGCGATCGGCCTGATCACCTTCGGCCGGCTCGGCGACCTGGTCGGGCGCCGCCGGCTGTTCCTGATCGGCGCGGTCGGCTTCACCATCGCCTCCGCGCTGTGCGGGCTGGCCACCTCCCCCGAACTTCTGATCGGCAGCCGGGTCGCGCAGGGTCTGCTCGGCGCGGTGATGATCCCGCAGGGCTTCGCAATCCTGAAGTCCGTCTTCCCACCGCACGAGATCGGCAAGGCCTTCTCGCTGTTCGGCCCGGTGATGGGCTGTCCGCGGTTGCCGGCCCGATCCTGGCCGGTGTCCTGATCGACGCCGACTGGTTCGGCCAGGGCTGGCGGATGATCTTCTTCATCAACCTCCCGATCGGGCTGATCGCCGTCTTCGGTGCACTGCGGTTCATGCCCGAACTGAAGACCGCCGGGGCGCAGCGACTCGACGCGCTCGGCGTGATCCTGGTCAGCCTTGCCTCGGCCATGCTGATCTACCCGCTCGTCCAGGGCCGCGAGCTCGGCTGGCCGGCCTGGATCATCGTGATGATGGTCGCGTCGATCCCCGTCTTCGCGCTCTTCGTCTGGCGGGAGCGACGCTCGGGCAAGCCGGTCATCGACCCGTCACTGTTCCGCAGCCGTGGGTACGTCGCCGGTCTCGCCGTCATCACCACCTTCTTCCTGGCGATGTCCGGGTTCACGCTGGTGCTCAACCTGTTCACCCAGCTCGGTCTGCACTACAGCCCGCTCAAGGCCGGCCTCTCAATGGTGCCGTTCTCCCTCGGTATCGCGATCGGCGCGGCGCTGTCCGGCGGTCTGCTCGCTCCCAAACTCGGCCGTACGGCGCTCCAGCTCGGCGTAGCCGTGATGACGCTGGCGATGGGCGGAATGTGGTTGACCCTGCACCACTACGGTGCCGCCACCACGGTCTGGAACCTCGTCCCGGCGATGCTTGCCTGCGGCATCGGCTCGGGCATGGTGTTCGCGCCTCTGTTCGACATCATCCTCGCATCGATCGACGACGAGGCTGCGGGCTCGGCCTCCGGAGTACTGACTGCGATGCAACAGTTCGGCGGCGCGATCGGTGTCGCCGTACTGGGCACTGTGTTCTTCCAGCTGCTACCGGAGCACGAGTTTCTCGGCGCCACCAAGACGACCGTGCTGGTCGCGATCGGGCTGTTCATTGTCAGCCTGGCCGTCACCTGGCTGCTGCCGAAGCGGGCACGATCACCCATCAGCTCGATGGAGTCGTGAGTCGGTCCCCCACGTCACCGCGCTCGGAGCCTAACTTTCACGCCATGACAGTACCCAAGTTTCTCGCAGCAACCACGGCAGCGGTCCTCCTGACCGCTGCCGTCGGCAGTACGGCGTCTGCCCAGGCAGGGGCCGCTGAGGTAGTTGTGGCCCACGGCAACCTTCGTGATCTGCAGCTCGGCACGGCCGGGCCGTTCGACCACGCTCGCGCCCGGGTCACGATGATCCAGGTCGGCGGCCACAGTCGCGTCGTACTGCAGGTTCGCGGTATTGATCGGTCAGTGAGCGGCCGAGCATTCGGCGCCCACCTGCATGCGGGGCCTTGCGTCACCGGTGACGGCGCTGCGGCCGGGCCGCACTACAACTCCGACACCGTTGCCGGGAAGGTCCCGCCGCGGGTGGACGCGACGACGGAGGTGTGGCTGGACTTCGCGGTGAGTGGCGCCGGGGCGGGAAGCGCGACCACGACCGTCCCGTTCACTCCGATGCCGGGGAAGCGTGCTGTCGTGATCCACGAGATGCCGACCGATCACCACGGAGCCGCAGGCCCGCGTCAGGCCTGCCTGCCCGTGTCGTGGTGAAAAACTAGTCGCGCAGTACGAATCCTTCGTTGACCAGCCAGTCCATGGCGACGTCGGCGGGCTCGCGTCCGTCGACGTCGACCTGGGCGTTCAGGTCGATCAGCACCTCGTCGGTGAGTTTGTCGGAGACGGGCTCGAAGAGTTTCGGCAGCTGCGGGTACTGATCCAGCACCTTCTTGTTCACCACCGGTACGACGTTGTACGCCGGGAAGTACTTTTTGTCGTCTGCCAGTACGACGAGATCCAGCGACTTGATCCGGCCGTCGGTGGTGTAGATCTCGCCGAACAGGCAGTCACCATTGCTGGTGGCGGCGTACACGGCTCCGGTGTCGAGCGTGCGGACGTTGTTCCGCGGAACACCCGACCCGAGCGGAACGCCATAGTGCTTGAGCATCGGCTCGAAGCCGTCGTTGCGGTTGGCGAACTCGGACTCGACGCAGAACGTGCGTTCCTTCGCGGGCAGCGACTCGATCTGCGAGAGCTTGCTGATCTTCAGCCGCTCGGCGGTCTTCCGGGTGACGGCGAATCCGTAGCTGTTGTTCATCGGCGCGGGCTTGAGCCAGATCAGCCCGTTCTTCTCCCGGTCCTCCTTGGCGACAGCGTCGTACTGCTGCTGCTTGTCCGGGATGCCGGTCTCGTGACCCATATAGGAGATCCAGGCGGTCCCGGTGTACTCCCAGGAGAACTGGATCTGGTCCTGCAGCATCGCCTGCCGGGAGGTGTCGCTGCCCGGCATGTTCGTCAGGTCCTTGACCTTGGCGCCGGCGGACTGCAGCAGGATCCCGGCCATCTTGCCGAGGATGATCTGCTCCTGGAAGTTCTTCGAACCGACGCCGATGCTCAGGCCGTCGAGCCGTTGGGTCGACTTCAGCGGACCGCTCAGCGAGCCGCTGGGGACGACTCCGCCGCTGGTACCAAGGCCGCAGCTCGTCAGCACCAGGGTCATCGCGATGGCGAGGAGTTTCTTCATTCGAGCCCCCTCGGCCGGGTGACCTCTTCGAGGACGCGGCCGGCCCAGTCGATCAGGAGCGCAAGCGCGGCGACCAGGATCGCGCCGCTGATCAGCACGGGATACCTGAGCAGGCGGATGCCGGTCGTGATCAGGCCGCCGAGTCCGCCGGCGTCGATGAAGGTTGCGAGGGTCGCCGTACCGACTACTAGGACGAGTGCGGTGCGGATGCCGGCCATGATCACCGGTACGGCGAGCGGCAACTCGATCCGGCCGAGGACCGAGCGGTTCGACATGCCCATGCCGCGGCCGGCCTCGACGAGGGTTGGGTCGACGCCTTGGAGGCCGACGATCGTGTTCCGCAGGACCGGAAGGATCGCGTACAGGCAGAGCGCGAGGATCGCGGTCCAGAACCCGAAGCCGAGCCAGATCGCGAGCAGCACGATCAGACCGATGACCGGCGCGGCCTGACCCGCATTCGCGAACGCGACGACGAGCGGGGCAGCGCGGCGTAACCGCGGGCGGGTAAGTGCAATCCCCAGCGGTACGGCGATCGCCAGCACGATGACCGTCGCCACGACTGTCAGCTTCAGGTGCTCAAGCGTGAGCCGCCCCAGCAACGTCCAGTCCAGCTGCCGCTTCTCGATCGAGTCCAAGTCAGCTTGTGACCGCCAGATCGCCCAAGCGATCACCACGACCGCCACAAACAACGGCTGGCCTAGGAGGAGTCGCCACCCCGGTCTCCGCTTTCGACTACTGGCCAGGCCCGCAGCCGCTGCCTTCGCATCGGCCACGTTTTCCCGGGAGGTATCGGGGCCTCGATCAACGGTGGTCATGCGACTGCCTCGGGGTCAGGCACTCCATGGTGTTCGTCGTGCGTGTCCTGGATGCGTGTCAGCACAGCCTGGAAGTCGACTACCCCTAGGTATTCGTCTCGGCGCCCGGTCACGACCGCGCTGCCGTGGCTCGACACCAGCATCGTGTCGAGCGCATCGTTCAGGGTTGCTCGGCGGTCGATGGTGACCAGGTCGGTATCGTCGTGAGGCGCGGGGACGCGATCGAGGTCCAGCAGGTCGCGCGTCCACATCCAGTCGACCGGACGGCGCTTCGCATCCAGGATCACCACTGAGTCGTCACCGGCTGACTGGGCGGCGCGCAAGACATCTGCGGCCGAGTCACCGATCTGGGCGACGGTCGGGCGGCCGAGGTCGATCTCGCTGACCCGGCTCAAGGTGAGCTGCTTCAAAGCGGCGCCGGCCCCGACGAAGTCCGCGACGAAACGGTCCGCCGGATTGGCCAGGATCGCCTCTGGCACGTCGTACTGGGCGATGTTCGCGCCTTCGGTCAGGATCAGGATCCGGTCGCCGAGCTTGACCGCCTCGTCGAAGTCGTGGGTGACGCAGACGATCGTCTTGCGCAGCTCCTCCTGGATGCTGAGCAGTTCGTCCTGCAGCCGCTGCCGCGTGATCGGGTCGACGGCACCGAACGGCTCGTCCATCAGGATCACCGGCGGATCCGCGGCCAGCCCGCGCGCGACGCCGACTCGCTGCTGCTGCCCGCCGGACAGCTCACGCGGGTAGCGGCCGCGATACCGCGCCGGGTCGAGGCCGACCAGCTCAAGCAGTTCGTCGACACGTTCCGCCGTACGGCGCTTGTCCCAGCCGAGCAGTCCCGGGACCAGCGCGATGTTCTGGGTGACCGTCATGTGCGGGAACAGGCTGCCGCCCTGGATCACGTACCCGATCCGGCGGCGCAAATCGTCGTCATCCTGCTTGCCGATCTCCTCACCGCCGATCCGGATCGTGCCCGAGGTCGGCGCGATCAGGCGGTTGATCATCTTCAGCGAGGTCGTCTTGCCGCACCCGGACGGGCCGACGAACATCACGATCTCCCCGGCCGGGATGTGCAGGCTGAGCCCCTCGACGGCTGCGCGCTTCTGGCCCGGGTACCGCTTCACGACATCGATCAGGTCGATGTCGACGCCGCTGACCTCGGTCTCATTGGTGTTGTCAGACACGGATACCCCTTGAGGTGGTCAGGCGGCCGGCGAGCAGCAGCAGAGCGTCCAGGATCAGCGCGAGCAGAACCACACCGAGGGTGCCGACCAGCGCCGAGTTCAGCGCGTTCTTACCGCCGATCTGGGTGAGGCCGGTGAAGATGAAACTGCCGAGACCGGGACCGAGCACGTACGCCGCGATCGCGGCGATGCCCATCGACATCTGCGCCGACACCCGGACCCCGGCCAAGATGACCGGCCAGGCCAGCGGCAGTTCAACCCGCAGCAAGGTCCGTACGGCGCCCATCCCCATCCCGCGGGCGGACTCGATCAGGGTGCTGTCCACGCCCGCCAGGCCGACGACCGCGTTCCGCAGGATCGGCAGGGTCGCGTAGAAGGTCACCGCGATCACGGAGGTCGCCGTACCGATGCCTGCCAGCGGGATCAACAGACCGAGCAGCGCGAACGACGGAATGGTCAGACCGATCGCGCTCACCCCTCCGGCCAGCGCGGCGATTCGGGGGTTGCGGTGCACAAAGACCGCGAGCCCGACGGCGAGCACGGTCGCCAGCAGCACGCACTGGATCACCAGGCTCAGATGCTGATAGCTCTGGTAGAGCAGTTGCGCGTGTCTCTCCGCGATGTAGTCCCACACGGGCGGTCAGTACCCAGCAAGCGTTGGATTCACACGGTCGAACGTAGTGCCACCGGATGGAACACGCCCGGAAAACGCCAAAACCCCCGGCCGCCACTTGGGCGACCGGGGGCCTCAGGAAAAGCTACACAGCAGGTGTAGATCAGTTGAACGAGTCTCCGCAGGCGCAGGACCCGGTCGCGTTCGGGTTGTCGATCGTGAAGCCCTGCTTCTCGATCGTGTCCACGAAGTCGATCGAGGCACCCTTGAGGTACGGCGCGCTCATCCGGTCCGTGACGACGCTCACACCGTCGAAGTCGGTGACGACGTCACCGTCGAGGTTGCGCTCGTCGAAGAACAGCTGGTACCGGAGCCCGGAGCAGCCACCCGGCTGTACCGCGACCCGGAGCGCGAGGTCGTCGCGGCCTTCCTGGTCGAGCAGCGCCTTCACCTTGGCTGCGGCCCCGTCGGTGAGGAGCAAGCCCGTGGCGACGGTCTGCTCGGTCTGCGCTTCAGTCATTCCTGACTCCAGTCATCTCGCAAAAATCCTGTCAACACCGGTCAACCTCAGCCGGTCCGCGAACATTCCCATGGTCGCACACCAAATTTGAGGATCAAGAATCCTTGTCACCGTGCCCACGTTTTGGCCACCCGCTCGGCCACCGTGGCCAGCGACCCGTGCGGGTCCGCGAAGGCCTGCTCCTCGCCGACGGCGTCGACCAGCGAGTACGCCGACTCGACCCCCATCGTGCGCATCTCCCGCGACCCGATCTGCACCTTGCCGGCCAGTACGACGCACGGCCGCATCGCGTCGTTCGCGACCTTCGCCACCCCCGCGATCACCTTGCCGTCGCGCGACTGGAAATCGAACGCGCCCTCACCGCTGATCACGAGGTCGACCCGAGCCGCCTTCTCCTTCAGCCCGGTCAGCTCGGCCACCAGGTCGATCCCGGACACCCGCTCGGCCCCAAGCAGCAACAACGCGTACCCGAGCCCACCGGCCGCCCCCGCGCCCTTCTGGTCGGCGGTCTTCCGCCCGGCCAGCTCCGCGAACTTGGTCAGATAGCCATCCACCGCCGGCTTGCGCTCGTCGGTGATGCCCTTCTGCGTGCCGAAGATGTTCGTCGCGCCGCGCAGCCCGAGCATCGGGTTCTCAACGTCACTCGCCGCCACGAACTCGATCCCAGCCACTCGGGTGAGTGCCGGCTCCAGGTCCACCGCCGTCAGCTCAGCCAGCCCGGCCGCTCCAGCGGCCAGGTCGCCGTCAACCGCGGTCGCGCCCAGCGCAGCCAGCAACCCCGCACCGGCGTCATTCGTGCCGGAACCGCCCAGCCCCAGAATGATCCGTTTCGCCCCAGCATCGACCGCGGCGGCAATGAGCTGTCCCACGCCATACGTCGTACCGGCCTCAGGTCGCCGATCCGCCGGCTCCACCAGATGCAGCCCACAAGCCTGCGCAGTCTCGATATACGCCGTCTCCCCAGCCACCAGCACCGTCGCCGGAGTCTCGACCCCCAGCGGCCCCCGCACGGTCACCGCCAGCAACGTCCCGTCCACCACGGCCGACAGCACGTCAATAAACCCCGGCCCACCATCAGCCATCGGCGCCACCAGCACCTCAGCCCCCGGATCCCGCCGCCGCCACCCTTCCTCGATGGCCGCAGCCGCCTCCACCGCAGTCAACGTCCCAGCAAACTTGTCCGGCGCAATCAGCACTCGCATACCCCCATCC
>NZ_SMKX01000072.1 GCF_004349055.1 Kribbella antibiotica | reverse complement strand
GCTGGGGACGGTCTCCGACTGGGAGTGGGAATGGGAGGGGCGCGTACGGCGTGAGGTGGACTATCTGGTTGCGGTTGACGGGAATTTGGGGCGGCCGCGGTTGGAGGTGGGGAAGCATGATGCGTCGGCTTGGGTTGGGGTGGACGATCTCGATCTGCTGATGGTCGGGCGGACCGATGGGGATCGCCGGCTGCGGGACATCGTGGCGCACGTCGTGCGGATGCGGTTGACCGAGCGGTTGCGGCTTGAGCCGGTCAGTGGACCGGGCGCGGTCCTGGGCGGACATGTGGCGGACCTGGTCGTGCTTTTCGCGGATCCGTGGGTGGCGCGCTGGTACGGCGGGGAGTGGTCGCCGGAGGTGGCTGCGGAGCGAGCGGCGGAGATGCAGGTCGCCTGGGAGCGCGATTCCGTCAGCAAGTGGATCGCGTACGAACGCGACAGCGGGGCGCTGGCCGGGCGGGGTGGATTGTCCCGGATGACAGCCGGTACGTCGGTTGCCGTGGCGATCGAAGAGTTGGTCGGCGCGGAGTGGGCCGTCGACCGGCTGGAGTTGGGCTGGGCGCTGGTGGAGTCGGCGCGCGGGCGCGGGCTGGCGACCGAGATCGGGCGGGCCGGGTTGGAGTTCGCGTTCGAGACGTTGGGTGCACGCTCGGTGATCTCGTTCACCGAGCGTCACAACGCGGCGTCTCGTGCGGTGACGGAGCGGCTCGGCATGACCTATGCGGGTGAGATCACCGCGGAAGGTTGGCTCGAGGGCTCCATCCATCCCGACGCCCCTTTCGCGGTTCATGTCCTAAGGACCTGAAACGGACCTCGACCGGACCTCAGCGCTCAAGAGCAGCGACGAACCGGGTCAGTAGGTCGGCGAAGGTCTCGCACTCAGGCCCGGTCCAATCGGTCATCGCGGCGGCGAATCGCTGTCGCCGGTGGTCGTGCACGGCATCAAGCCGTTCCCGGCCTGCGTCGGTCAGGACCAGATTGGTCCGGCGCCCGTCGCCCTGATCTGCCTCCCGGCGGACCAGCCCGGCTGCGACCGCTGCCGCCACCACCTTGCTGGCCCGCGGCTGGTCCACGCCGAGCGTGGTCGCGACCCCGTTGACTCCGGTCGGCGCCGTACCCGCGGCTTCGAGTGCGTCGAGAACCTCCTGAACCGGATCTGATCGACCGGTCTGCTCCGCGAAGGTGCGGCGGGTCTGACGGCGGCGGATCGTGACCATCGCCGCCTCCACGCGGACGACCGCAGCAGGGGGTGTCATCACAGCTCCCAGGTATATGCTCATTGACATGTATATGTCAGATGACAACAAGCCTATCGGGTGGTGGCTCAAGGAGCTCGACCGCCTGCTGGAGTCGTCGTTCGAGCAGCTCCTGGCCGCCGACGGCCTGACACGCCGGCAGTGGCAGGCACTGAATGCCGCTGCCGGACCGAAGCCGATCGCGGCGGCGCTGGCACCTTTCCTCGTCGGCAACCGGGAAACGCTGACAGCGGTCACCGACCCCCTGACTGAGCGCGGCTGGCTCACCGGCGACGAACTCACGCCCTCCGGCCACGCAGCACTCACCGAGTTGACCGCGAAAGTGCAGGAGCAGCGGCGGCTCGTGGCGGCCGGCATCAGCGACGAGGAGTACGCGGCCACGATCGACGTACTCCGGCGAATGACCCGGAACCTGTCGGCCTGAGCGGACATGACAAAGGCTCCGTTGTGTGACCGCCCAGGCGCGGCGGTCACACAACGGAGCCAGCCACCTCGGGGGGTGGTTCCTGGTGAGGTGTCAGGAACCACCGATGGTGTCCTACCGCCCAGGACACCCGACCCCGGACTGGCCCGAGGTGTCGGCCAGGAGGTGGTGGTTGGAACGGCTGGGCGGCGGCGATACAGGGACTCAGCCACCAGCCCAGCCGGGCTTTGGGCGGTGCGGTCCGGGGCTGAGGAGTGCCCCGGACCGCACCTTGGGTTTCGTTCGGAACTGAGGAGGGTCCCGAACCTTCCAGAAAAAGCCGAACCCTGAACGTGAGGAGCCTTCAGGGACCAGCGAACCGAGCCTGAGGAGCCCGGAAGCTTTGGTAAAACAGGTGTTTGTTTCAGTTCGTGCTGTCGAGCGGTCCGAGCACGTCATTGGTGACTTTGAGGCCTGCGAAACGGCGCTTCATCGCCTGCTCGTAGCGAGCCGCGAGGGAAGCCTCCGCGACGTACTGGGCGATCACATGTTCACCGAACCAGACCCGAACCCGGCGACGATGCTGTCGCGCCGTCATCTCCGCAATGCTCACTGCCTCTCACCCCGTAACTCTGAGCCCTTGCAACCAGTTGGACTTACTGGTTGTCATGGCAGTAATGGTGCACGAGCCCAACGTGACCGCTCTAGGACCTGAAGAGGACCTTTACCGGACCTCTTGCGGACCTCTGACGGACATCTGGAGGACAGCACCTTGTCGTGGGGCATTAGTCGAGACAACGTCTGTTCTGACGGTGAACGGGAGGAACGATGGCGGCGAAGTTGGCGCCTAAGACGGTCCTGGCGCACTTGATCCAGCGCCGGAACCAGACCTACTCCGAGATCGTCGCCGAGTTCGTCGAGCAAGGTGGAACCATCACCGAGCGGCACCTGCGGCGTCTCGCATCGGGCGAGCGGGCAGGAACCACTCCACAGACCCGGCGCACTCTGCAACGCATGTTCGGAAAGCCGGTCGAGGAACTTCTCGCGCCGTACGTCCCCGAGCAGGCGGTCCCACAGCAGTACGTGGGGCAGCAGATGGTGCCGGCTCCCACGGGTGGACGGATCACGACAGGTAACGAGATGGAGGTTCTCGACATGGCTGCCAGCCGAGCGAGGGCGTTTGCCCTTGCGGCCCAGTCTGGTCTCGGAAGCGAGGCCATGGAGCAGGTGTACGACGACGTTCGCCACGTCGCGAAGGCCTACCCGCAGCGCCCACTGCCGGAGATCCTCGGTCAGCTGGTGGAGACGCAGGACCTGGTCTTCGCACTGCTGGAGAGCCGGCAACGCCCGGAGCACCTGCGGCAGCTCTACTTCCTCGGCGGGGTGACCGGCGGCCTGCTCGCCAAGGCCTCGCACGACCTCGGTAACCCGCATGCGGCGCTCACGCAGGCGCGGACGGCGTTCCTGTGCGCCGATAACGCCGACCACCACGGCCTCCGGGCCTGGGTGCGCGGCCTGCAGTCCCTGGTCTCGTACTGGGCCGGCAACCCGCACGACTCCGTCCGCTACGCCCAGCTCGGCGCCGGTTATGCCGAGCAGGCCAACAGCACCACCAGCGTCTGGCTCCCGGTCAGCGAGGCCCGTGCCTGGGCTGCGCTGGGCAACCCGGAGGCCACCCGGGCCGCGCTCGAGCGGGCCGAGGATGCCTGGGAGACGGTGCAGAACGACGACCTCGACGACATGGGCGGCCTGTGCACCTTCGGGCGCAACCGTCAGCTGTACTACGCGGCCGACGCGCTGGCGTGGCTTCCTGGTGAAGGCGAGCAGGCCGAGCGGTACTCGCGGCAGGCCGTCGACGCCTACGCCGACCAGAACCACCCGGAGTGGGCTTTCGGCGACGCCGCCGGCAGCCACGCCGCGATGGCGATCAGCCGGATCGCCACTGGTGAGCTGGACGGCGCCGCGGATGCCATCGCGCCGGTGCTGGACCTGCCGACCGAGCGCCGGATCAACGGTGTCGTGCACTCGGCCCGCCGGGTTCACACCGCACTGCGGCAGTCCGGTCGTGCCGACGACGCCCGCGAGTTGCAAGAAGAGATTGAAACGTTCACGCGGACGCCCATGCAGACACTCAATCGTTGACCCCGGCTCCTTCCACAATCGCCCCATGGAGCCTCTCAACGGTGAGCTGACCGTACTGCGCGAGTTCCGCGGGAGCGATCTCGACGACTACCTGTCCGTGTTCGGTGACGACCGTGTCACCGACTGGATGGCGTTCGCCAGCTACGACCGAGCCAGGGCGGAGAAATCCCTGGCGACCCTGCTCGAACGCTCGGCACAGGCCGACCGGCCCGACTACATGCTCGCCGTCACCCGCCGGGACGACGACCGCATGATCGGGTTCGTCCGGCTCGCCCCCGGAGTGCACAAGAACGCGAAACTGGGGTACGGCGTACACGCCGACCACTGGGGTCACGGCTACGCCACCGACACGGCGCGGACGATGCTGGAGTTCGGGTTCGACACCCTGGGACTGCATCGGATCACCGCGGCCATCGGCCCGGAGAACGCGGCCTCGATCGCCGTCGTGAAGCGCCTCGGCTTCAGCTACGAGGGTCAGCTGCGCGAGCACGTCTTCACCAACGGTGCCTGGCGGGACTCGCTGCTCTATTCGATCCTCGAGGACGAATACCGTTCATCTCAGGGACACCTGCAGCCTTGACGGGATTTTGTCCTGACCTGCAGGGTGGCGCTCATGCAGCAACTACCCCCGTGGGCGGACCCCGACGTCTCTGAAACGACTCTCGATCCGCAGGGGGTGTCCCGGCGGAACCTGATTCGGGGTGCGGGACTGCTCGGAGCGGCCTTCACCGTGAGCACAGTTGGCGCGACCGCGGCCGGCGCAACCGAAGCGGTCGCTGCTCCCTCGTCGTACCGGGGGAGTGACCCGGAGCTGGTCTGGCTGGTCGGTGACCACCATGTGCACAGCCGCTACAGCCACGACGCGAAGTACGACTTCACGCAGCTCGCGCAGCGCGGTGCGCAGTTCGGGCTGGACTGGATGGCGTTCACCGAGCACAGCAACTTCGGGCACGCCGACAAGGGTGCTGCGGCCGAGAACGTCGAGGTCGTGAAGGCGCGGGCGGAGAACCCGCGGATGCTGATCTTCCAGGGCCTGGAGTGGTACATCCCCGCGGCCGAGCACGGCACGGTCCTGGTCGCTCCGGGGCCGAACAACGTCGCTTTGCTGCAGCAGTTCGAGCGTGAGTACGACGGCAAGCTGACCAACCGCTCTGGGGACACCCCGGAGAACGAGCAGCATGCGATCAAAGGTCTGCAGTGGCTGGCCGCTCAGAAGCGCAGTGGGTTCATCGACGACGTGCTGGTGCTGGCGAACCACCCACTGCGGCTCGGCATCGACTCGCCGCACGAGATCCGCGCCTGGCGCGACACCGGCGTCTGCATCGGCATGGAGGGCGCACCGGGCTCCCAGGGCGACGCAGAGCCGGCGTGGGTGAAGTTCCGCGGCGCCACGAACGCGCAGCGCGGTGAGTACGTGAACTCCCCGAGCGCTGCGAGCTTCCCCGGCTTCCCCCTCGACGCATACCGCACGTACGGCGGTTTCGACTGGGCGACCGCGACTGTCGGCGGACTGTGGGACAGCCTGCTCGCCGAGGGCCGCCTGTTCTCGATCACCTCGAACAGCGACAACCACCGGACTATCTGGGACACCTGGACCGACGGGGTGTTCCCGCCTGGTCAGAACTTCGACAGCCTCGGCTGGAAGCCCTCACCGACCAACACCGACACCCCGCAGGCCGGTAGCGACTTCTGGCCGGGCCAGTTCAGCCGGACCCACGTGGGCGTTGCCAAGTACGGCTACCTCGAGGTGATGGCCGCGCTGCGAGCCGGCCGCGTCTGGGTCGACCACGGTCAGCTGGTCGACGGAATCGACGTACGGGTTGCTCCGGTTGGGTCCCGGCAGCGGGGCGTCACACTGGGCGGCAGACTGCGCGTACGGCGTCATGAGCGGCTCGAACTGCGGATCACCGTGACCAGCGCGACCCGGCCGAACTTCCACGGCGTACTGCCGCGGCTGGCGCATTTGGACGTGATCCGCGGGGCGGTGACCGGCCCAACGGCTCAGCGCGATAGCTGGAAGGCACCCGACACCAGAGTGGTCGAGCAGGTCGACGTACACCGCCGTACTGGCACCTATGACCTGTGCATCCCGCTAGGGCGAGCCGAGCGGTCGCACTACGTCCGCGTGCGCGGCAGCGACGGCAACCGACACGGCGTCGGCTATCTGGGCCGCAACATCGACCCGGCCGGCCCGATCCAGCACCCCACGAACGACGGCGACCCGTGGCTCGACACCTGGCTTTACACCAACCCGATCTTCGTTGACGTTGTTTAGCTTCGAATGGTGGGCACAGTGGACCTATGAGAGACCAGCTGGCTCGGATGATCCTGACGAAGGTGGCTGGGCCGGACCCACAGACTGAGCGCGCCCGGGTGCACAACACACCCGGTCCGCGCTGGTTCGCAGCTGGCAGTCCGATTCAGCGGGTGCACGGTGATGCGTCGATGTTCACCGGCGGTATGCGCGCTTTGCTCCTGCAGTCGCTGCATCCGCTCGCCATGGCTGCGGTCTCGGCGCACTCCGGCTACCGCGGCGACCCGTGGGGGCGGTTGCAGCGGACCAGCTACTTCCTCGCCATCACGACGTACGGCGCGATCCCGGCCGCCGAGGAGGCGATCGCGCGGGTGCAGTCGGTGCATGAGCGCGTCCGCGGCGCGAACTACCGCGCATCCGACCCACACCTGCTCAAGTGGGTGCACGTCGCCGAGGTGGACAGCTTCCTCACCGCTCACCAGACGTACGGCGCCCACCCGCTCAACGCCGCCGAGCAGGATCAGTACGTCGAACAGACCGCACTGGTGGCCGGAAAACTAGGAGTGCTCGACCCGCCGACCACGGTGGCCGAGCTGCGTCAGACACTCGCCGAGTACCAGCCGGAGCTTCGCGGCACGACCGAAGCACGACAGGCAGCCCGCTTCATCCTCGTGCACCCGCCAGTCCCCTGGGCCGCGCGTCCGGCGTACGGCGTCCTCACAGCTGCTGCGGTCGGCCTGCTCCCGTGGTGGGCGCGCTGGCCTCTCCGCTTGCCCTACTTCCCTTTGACAGAACAAACTCTGGTCCGAGCGGCCGGTGATGGCCTGACCCGGACAATCCGCTGGGTGCTGACCTCGCCGACGTGGGAAGAAGCCGCCGTAAAGGGCTGACCGCCGGTAGGTTGTTCTCGTGTCACCGCTGCGCCCCCATCGACCTCTCCCGCTCGCCACGCCCGCGGGCGTTGAGGTGCTGACCAGGATTCTGACTCAGGGTCCGATCCCGCGGGTCGAAATCGCGCGGCGTACGGGGCTTTCGCAGGCTGCGGTCACCAAGGCGGTCGCGCCGCTGATCGAGGCCGGGTTCGTGACCGACCAGGCGGCCGCGCCGGTCGACAACGCCGGCCAGCTCGCCATGGTCGGCATCGGACGGCCGGTGAGCCCGCTGACCGTCGTACCGCACAGTGTCTCGATCATCGGCCTGAAGGTGACGCCGACCGCGCTGATCGGCGTGACGACGGACTTCACTGCGGGAATCCGGAACGTCAGCCATCGGGCGCTGCCCAGCACCGACGCGCAGACCGTGATCGAGCAGCTGACCGACCTCGCCAAAGAACTGATCGCGACGCTCAAGAACGACGCCGCCGTGGCCGGACCGGTGATCGGCATCGGCGTGTCCGTATCGGGTGATGTCGACGAGCGGCACGGCGTGGTCCGCGACTCGCCGTTCATGGGCTGGCGGGAGGTGCCGCTGGCCGAGCTGCTCGGCCGCCGACTCAAACTTCCGATCGTCGTGACGAACGACGTACGGGCGCTGACCGTGGCCGAGCATTGGTTCGGGGTCGGCGTCGACGCGGACTCGTTCGCGGTCGTGACGATCGGCTCCGGGATCGGCTGCGGGCTCTACATCAACGGCGAGGTCGTCTCCGGCGCGTACGGCGTCTCTGGCGAGCTCGGCCATTTACCGCTCGCCCCCGGCAACCTGGTCTGCACTTGCGGCCGGCGCGGTTGCGTCGAGACCGTGGCCTCGTCGGACGCGATACTGAACCGGATCCGGAAGTCCACCAAACAGCCGAAGCTCGACCTGGCCGGTGCGATCAAGCTGGCACACGACGGCGACGAGCATGCCCGGGAGTCGTTCGACCAGGCCGGTGAGGTGATCGGCTCGGCCCTGGCCGCGATGGTGAACCTCGTCGGGCCAGAGCTCGTGGTGATCGCGGGTGAGGGCGTGGCGGAGTACGACCTGTACGAAGACCGGATGCGCCAGGCCTTCGGCGAGCACGCCTTCGGGGCGGCTGGTGACTGCCGCCTGATGCTGCGCTCGCACACCTTCGACGACTGGGCCCGCGGCGCCGCAGCGACCGTCATACGGGCTTATGTCCGCGGTGAGCCCCCACTCCAACGTTGAGCGGCCGGAGCGGGGACTCCTCTGCTTCTAGGTGCGGGCTACGGCGAGGATTTTGCGCCAGACCTTTTTGTAGGCCTCCAGGCCGTCGGCGGCTAGGGGGCCGTCGGGGCCGGCGGTGATGGAGACGCGCTCCGGGATGGAACCCCAGACCGGGATGCCTTCCTTGGCGTACTGCTCGATCAGCTCCTGGTAGGCGCGGGTGTACGTCCGCGCGGAGCAGATCACGACACCGGCCGGTACGTCGTCCGGCACGAGCTCGAGCACCGCTTTCACCCGAGGTGTCTCGACACCGCCGACACGGGTCGGGATCACCACGATCCGGGCCCGCTCGAGCGCCTTGTTCAGCAACCGCTCGTGGGACGGCGGCATGTCGACAATGCCGATCCCCTCCGGCGGCACCTTGTCCAGCGCCTTGGTCAGCAGCCGCTCCGTCGGCGCCTCGGCAATCTCGATCCGGTCCAGGTTCGCGTCGTCCGAGGCATCGATCCAGTCGGCAGCACTGCCTTGTGGATCCGCGTCGACCAGAGTGGCTGTGCGACGGTTGGAAGATGCCAGCGCGGCCAAGTACACCGACGTGGTTGTCTTCCCGACCCCGCCCTTCAGTGCAGCTGTCACGATGATCATGGACCCGACGCTACCGTGTTTCACCTAAAATCCGGCGTGTCGTCGGCGTTGCTCCACGGGCCCGTGATAATTGCCCAGGGCCCCCTTGCACAAGCTCAACCGAACTTCAACCTGTCAAGGAGTTGAATTTGAGTACTCGGCGCGCTCTGCTCACAGCGATCGGACTGGGGATTCTGGTGACTGGATTCGACCCCGTACGACGATCCTGGGCGACTGAAGGTGGAAACGTCGACCCGTTGCCGCCGCTGGACGGGAAGGTGCTGCTCGACGCGAGCAGCCGCGAGGGCGTGTCGCAGGATGCGGGGCGGTATGTGCAGAAGGTGCCCCAGGCCGTGCTCGTACCGGGGTCGGTGGCCGACATCCAGGCGATGATCCGCTACTGCGTGAAGAACAAGGTGCAGGTCGCTCCGCGCGGGCTGGCCAACACGACTGACGGGCAAGGGCTGGTCAGCGGTCTGCTGATCGACATGCGGGCCTTGCGCAAGATCCACCGGATCGACGCGGACCGCGCGGTCGTCGACGCCGGGGCCGACTGGCTGGCGCTGACCAACGCCGCCCATGCGAAGGGGTTGACCCCGCCCGCACTGACCGGGTTCCTCGGCCTGACCTTCGGCGGAACGCTGTCGCTTGGCGGGATTCCGCCCGCGATCCAGTCTGGTGGGCAGGTCGACAGCGTTATCGAGCTCGAGGTGGTCACCGGCACGGGTGAGCTCAAACGCCTCTCGAAGACTCAGGACCGGGAGCTGTTCGAGGCGGTCCTTGCGGGTCTCGGTCAGTACGCCGTCATCACCAAGGCGACCGTTCGGCTGGGTCCGGCGCCGGCCAAGGTGCGGGGGCACGAGCTGTCCTACAGCAGCTCGAAGGACTTCTTCAAAGACTTCAAGACCCTGATCAAGCGCGCCGAGATCAGCGAGATCTACGGCGACTGGTGGCGGTCCGGTGAGCACGGCGAAGTCAGCCACCTGAACGCCTTCACCTTCCACTCCACCGCCAAGCCGCCGAACGACGCCCACCTATTGCGCGGCCTGACCAAACCACCCGCCGCGGCTGTCGTCAGCCAAAACGACTTCCTCCCCCACGTCACCCGCATCGACGCCGCCGTCGAACAACTCCGCGAAGCAATCGACTGGGACCACCTCGCGAAGCCGTGGCTCACACTCTGGCTCCCGGAACGCTCAGTCGAGCAGTACGTCACGGAGGTCGTCACGAAACTGACTCCCCGCGACGTCGGTACCGGCGGATTCGTGCTCCTCTACGCACACCGCCGTACCAAACTCACTCGACCGTCGCTCAGCCTCCCAGCCCCCGACGGCAGCGACTGGGTCTACCTCTTCACCCTGATGACCGCCGGCCCAGCCGGTGCCGGCCCCGACTTCGCCGCCGAGATGCTGAAGCGCAACCGCCGCCTCTTCGACCGAGCCCGCGCGCTAGGCGGCATCCGGTACCCGATCGAGTCGACCCCGTTCACGACCGCCGACTGGAAACACCACTACGGCAACCGCTGGCCGCACCTGCAGGCGCTCAAACGCAAGCACGACCCAGCAGGCATCCTGACCCCCGGGCCAGGGATGTTCTGACCCCGGTCCGAGCCTTGAGCACGGGTCAGGCGTTTCGGCGGGTGCCAGGTGCCTGACCGGTGCTCAAAGCGGCTGCTACGTGCGAGGGGCTACTTGCCGAGCCAGGTGTCTACCTTGGCGCGGTTGGCGTTGACCCACTTTTCGGCGGCGGCATCCGGTGTCAGCTTGTCGACGGCGATCATGCGGGCGACTGCGTTCTGGTCTTCGTTGGTCCACTTGAAGTTCTTGACCAGGTCGTAGGCCGGGCCGCCGGCGTCGGCGAACTTCTTGGAGACGATCTTGTCCAGGTCGTACGGCGGGTAGTCGCAGGCGATCTTGGCCGGGTCGGCGTCGCAGCCGGCCTTGTACGCGGGGAGGTTGATCTTGACGAGCTTGAGCTCGTTGAAGAACCACTGCGGCTCGTAGAAGTAGGCGAGCAGCGGCTTCTTGGTCTTCTCGGCGTCACGGAAGGCCTGGATCAGCGCCGTTTCGCTACCGCTCTGGACGACCTTGTAGTTCAAACCGAGGTTCTTGACCAGGGCCTCGTCGTTCGTCACGTACGACGGGTCGCCGTCGAGGAGCTGGCCCTTGCCGCCGGACTCCGACGTCTTGAACAGGTCGGCGTACTTGTTCAGGTTCTTCGAGTCGGTGATGTCGGGGTACTTCGCGGCCATCCACGGCGGGACGTACCAGCCGATCACGCCGTTGACGCCGGTGGAGCCGGCCTCGACCGCGACCTTGTCGGTCTCGATGTACTTCTTCTTCAGGTCCTCGTGACCCCAGTTCTCCAGGTTCACGTCGACCTCGCCGGTGCCGAAGCCCTGCCAGGCGATCTCTTCCTTGAGGTTCTTCTTCACCACCTTGCAGCCCAGGTCCTTGGTGGCGACGTACGCGACGACGGCCGCGTTCGCCTCGTAGCCGACCCAGGGGCTGACGGTCAGGTTGAAGCTGCCGCACTCCTTGCCACCGGCGGCCGGCTTCTGCTCATCACCGACCTTCGCTCCGCCGCAACCGGCCAGGGCCAGTGCTGCGGCAGTCAGACCGATCGCCCACTGAGCGGTGGCGTACCGGAGTTTCTTCACTGCTTGTCTCCTTTTCCGTGCGGCTTGGGCGCCGCGGCTTGCGTGATGCGGTCGAGCAGGACGCCGAGCAGGACGATCGCCAGTCCGGCGGCCAGGCCCTTGCCGTACAGCTCGCTCTGCGCGAATCCGGCCGCGACGTCGTACCCGAGGGCACCGGCGCCGACCAGGCCGCCGACGACAACCATCGCGAGCACGTAGATCAGCCCCTGGTTGACGGCCAGCGTGATCGCGCGGCGAGCGACCGGCAGCTGCACTTTGCTGATCACCTGCCAACTGCTGGAGCCGACCGAGTTGGCCGCCTCGACAGTCGCGAGCGGCACCGCTTTGATGCCATCGGCAACGATCTTCGTGGTCACCGGTACGGCGTACACGACGGCGGCCGCGATCGCGGTGAACCGGCTCGTTCCGAACAGCGCGAGGAACGGGACCAGATAAACGAACGGCGGCATCGTCTGACCTGCATCGAGAATCGGCCGGATCACCAGGTCGACCCGCCGGTTGCGGCCGGCCCAGACGCCGAGCGTGAGCCCGACCGCGACGACCACGACCGTGGCGAGCAGAGTCGAGGCCAGCGTGACCATACTGTCCTGCCAGACCCCGGTCGCGACCAGCAGTCCGATACAAACCACAGCAGGTACGGCGGCCTTCCAGCGACCGAGAATCGCGGCCAGCGTCACAACAACCGCGCCGACCAGCCACCAGGGTGACCCGGTGAGCAGCGCCTCGAGCGGGTTGAGAACACCCTTGGTGACCGCGTCGCGAACGCCGTACGTGAAACCGCCGAAGACATCCTGGACCCACGTGGTCACATCGGCCGCGATGACGGCGATCCGCGATCCAACCCCGATCGAGGACGGGAACTCGGCCGCCCACACATAGGTCCGCGAGAACCAGATCGCAACCAGTACGCCGATCGCTCCCGCACCGAGCAGGACCTTCCGTCGTACCGATGCTGTCCGCCAAGGGCGGTCACCGGCCGCGGTGGTCACGCGGTCGAGGACGATCGCGATCACGACGATCGCGAGACCGGCATTGAACGCGACGCCGACATCCAACGTCTGCAGCGCCTTGAGCACGGTCTGGCCGAGCCCCGGCGCATCGATCAGCGCGGCAACGGTGACCATCGACAGCGCGGCCATGATCGTCTGGTTGATGCCGACGACGACCGTACTGCGCGACATCGGCAGCAGGACCTTGGTGAGGGTCTGACCGCGGGTCGAGCCGAGTGAGCGGGAAGCCTCGACGCTCTCCGGCGGGACCGAGCGGATCGCGTGCGCGGTCAGCCGGACGGCCGGAGGCGCGGCGTAGATCAGGGTCGCGATCGTGGCCGCGGCCGGGCCGATCGCGAAGAACAGGGTCAGCGGCGCGAGGTAGACGAACGTCGGCAGCGTCTGCATCAGGTCGAGGATCAGGGTCGCGACCTTGAAGGCACGGTTCGACAGACCGGCCCAGATACCGAGCGGGATCGCGATCAGCAGCGAGAGCAGCACGGCCGCGATGGTCAGCGCGAGCGTGTCCATCGACTCCTGCCACAGCCCCTGCAACCCGACGAACGCGAGGCCGGCCGCCGTCAGCACCGCGACCTTCCAGTTGCCGAAGGCCCAGGCCAGGTACGCCGAGATCGCCACGACCCCGAGCCAGCCGACCACCGGCACCGGGCGCCCGTACGACGGCTGCGACACGAGACTCTGGAGCAGTACGACGAGCTGGTCGACAACGGAACGGATCGTGTCGAAGACGATATTGCCCTGGCCGACGAAGTCGCGGTTCTCGGTCAGCCAACGGTGGAATCCGGTGGTTTCCTGACCCCCGAGCGGCAGGGTGTCGATCCCGCTCAACACGAAGTAGGCAGCCACCCAGACCACGAGCAGAACGCCGATGACCACGCTGCGGCGCGGGCGACGTACCTCCACGTGCACGTCGCTGGTGATCGCCGCCATCAGTCGGTCGGGCGGACGGACGACTGCGCGGACCAGTGGGAGTCGGCCGGGTCTGCAACCACCGCGAGGATCTCCTCGGGGCTGATGACGCCGAGGAGTTGGCCGCCGTCGACCACCTTCACCGGGCGGTCGGACTCGAGGACCAGTCGGGTTGCTTCGCGGACGAGAAGGTCCGGGCCGAGCTCGGGGCCGTCCAGCAGCTCGCCGTCGCGGGGGGCGCGGGCGATCCAGCGCAGGGTGAGGACGTCGGCACGGGGGACATCGCGGACGAAGTCGCGCACGTAGTCGTCGGCCGGGGCACCGACAAGCTCATCGCCGGTACCGAGCTGGATCGCGGCGCCGTCGCGCATCAGCAGGATGCGGTCACCGAGCTTGAGCGCCTCGGACAGGTCGTGGGTAACGAAGACCATCGTCTTGCCGACCTCGCGGTGCAGCCGGACGACCTCGTTCTGCATCTCACGGCGGATGAGCGGGTCGAGCGCGGAGAACGGCTCGTCGAAGAGCAGGACGTCAGGGTCGTTGGCTAGAGCGCGGGCCAGGCCGACGCGCTGCTGCATCCCGCCGGACAACTGATCGGGATAGCGGTGCTCGTTCCCCGCGAGGCCGACCAGGTCGATGACCTCCTGGGCGCGCCGGCGCCGGTCCGGCTTGCTCTCACCGCGGACCTCAAGCCCGTACGAGACGTTGTCGAGCACCTTGCGATGCGGCAGCAGCCCGAAGTGCTGGAAAACCATCGAGAACTTGCTCCGCCGCAGCTCCCGCAACCGCTTCTCGTCGGCCGCACGCAGATCCTCACCCTCGAAGATCAGGCTGCCCGCGGTCGGCTCGATCAGCCGGGTCAGGCATCGAACCAGCGTGGACTTGCCCGATCCGGACAACCCCATCACCACGAACACCTCACCGGGCGCGACATTGAAACTCAGATCGCGGACGGCCGCCGTACAGCCGGTTTTCGCGGCCAGCGCGGCCCGGTCGAGCGCCGCCAGCTCCGGTCGCCGCGGAACCCGCTGCGCCTTCGGGCCGAACACTTTCCACAGGCCTTGGATCGACAACAGCGCGTTGTCGTCGTCGATATCGGGATACTCGAGCTGAGCGGTCACTGGATCACCCTCGCATCCCAGGCGGATTCATCGTGAACCGCCGACTGTATCCAACGACCAGTCCCCGAGTGTCCTCCCGGGGTGTTTGTCTCGTCAGCTAGCCGGACGCTTACGCCTGGTACGGCGGCGCTTCGCCCCAACCCCAGTGCGGAACCGGCGCCTTTGGCGGCGGGGTGGCCCCCGGCTGCGAGTTCGCCAGCGCGATCCGGGTCCCCCATTCCACGTACGCCACGAACGCACTCCGGAACTCGGGATCGTCGGGCAACCCCGCCGGATCCGCACTCGCCGCGATCAACGCAGCCCACCGCGACCGCTGCTCCTCGGTCAGCTGCAGCCCGATGTGATGCGAAAGCATGGCCGGGTAGCCGCCCAGCTCCTCCGTGTACCGCTCATGCCCGCGAAAGACCTCGCCCAGCCACAACGCCACATGCTCGCGGTGCTGCTCACTCATGTGCGCAAACACCGGCGCCAGGATCGGGTCATCCACCACCCGGTCGTAGAACACCTCAGTCAGCCGCCGCAGCGCGTCATGCCCGCCGGCCCATTCGTAAAGCGTGGGAGTCGTCATGTAATTATGTAATCACAGCCTCAGGGCCAGGGCGATGGTTCGGTAGGTGGGGTCGAGCTCTTCTTCCCAGAGGATGTTCTGGAGGACTCGGGCGGCGGTCCAGGCGTGGGCTCGGTCGCGGTCGATGGCGGTGACGTCGAGCATCAGGTCGAAGCGGTCACGGATGGCCTGCTCGAGGTTTCCGGTGGCTACCAGGTCGTCCCAGCGGTTGTGCAGGACCTGGAAGAGTTCGAAGGCTGGGTCGCCGGCTAGGGGTTTGGGGTCGATGACCAGCCAGGGCTGGCGGTCGGCGGCTAGCACGTTGCCGTAGTGGAGATCCCAGTGGAGCAGGCGGTCGCCCGACTCAGGGATCAGTTCGCGGAGCTGAGCGGCGTACCGGTCCGCTAGGCGTTGGTCGGCGGGGTCGTCGAGCTTGAGGTCGGCTGCTTCCTCGACCATCTCGGTGGCGATGTCTTCGAGGGTTCGGACCTCGGGTGGCGCGGGGACGACGATCAGGCGGGCCATCAGCTCGGCGAGGATGCGGGTCGCTTCGACATGATCCGGTACGTCGTTCAGTGTCGCGGGGCGAAGGCGTTCAAGGAGGAGCGCGGCAGTGGCCGGGTCGTCTTCCAGGACCGTGACCACGTCATCGGGCGACCACGTGCGGAGCGCAAGTGCCTCTGACTCGCTCTCGTCGTTTCGAGGCTGGAGCTTCAGCATCGCGGCGGTGCCGTCGCGGCGGACCACGGGGACGGTCAGGGAGGCGGCGCCGTTCTGGAAGTCGTCGGTGCGGGTGAGGTCCCAGCGAGTCAGGTACTCGTCGAGCTGCGTCGGGAGCGCTGCCAGCCACTCGGGGGACTCGTCCTCGTGGGAGTCGATCAGTTGCTGCGGAATCACGATCACCCCGCCACGGTAGATGGCCAGGGCGGACCGCCCCCACTCATTAAGTGCCGATGCGGGCGGTCATCGGACGGTCGTTGAGCGTGAAGAGGCGGCCGCTACGCGAGTTGGTGAGTGGTGGCGGTCCGCTAGGTTCATCCACGTGACTGAGATGGAGCGCCGGCATCGGCGGGTACAGCGCATCGTGGCGGGCGTATACGTCGGGATTCCCGTCGTGCTGCTGGCGATCGTGGCGTTGGTGAGTTCGCGCGGGCCGGCGGCGGGATGGATCGTGTGTGCGGTGCCGGTCGCGATGCTGGGGCTGGGGTTGTATCTGCTGCCGCGACATCGCTATCAGCCGCGGTGGTGGCCCGGAGTCGGCGGGCTGTTCGGCGCGGTGGCGGCGGTGACCGCGGTGGTCTATCCGCTGGTGAACGGGATGTGGTGGGTGACAGCTCTGCTCCTCGGGGTGATCGCCGCGCTCCCGGCGGCGGCCTTCGGGCTGCTGGTCGGGATCCTGCTGGCTCGGCGGGCAAACCAGGTGTTGCTGGTTCCGGTCATGCCCGAGCTGGCGGAATCGCCGTACGAGCTGATGTTCCTGCTCCGCGGGCTGACGCGCGGGACGGTCCTGCTCGGGGCGGACACGATCGAGATCCGCAGTACGCCGACCGCGCGGGGTGAGCACCAGTCGCGGAGTTATCCGTTGAGCGCGATCACGGGGACGTTCGAGGCGTCGCTGAGTGGGGCCGAGCGGCTCAAGTTCCCGATCGCCATCACGGTTGGCGGGACCCCTGGACCGGCAGTGATCCTGCAGGCGTCGGGCGAGGACTGGGTGCTGCCGACGAACGAGGCGGCGATCCTGATCGAGCTGCTGGACCACCGCCGTACCGCAAAAGCCTAACTACCGGCCGCGGCGCGTTCCTTGGCCGCGGTCTCGGCCTTCTCGGCCTGCCAGCCGTCCTCGTTCTTGCCGATCCGCCAGTAGCCGGAGATCGAGACGCGGTCACGCGGCAGGCCGCGATCGTTGAACAGGTGCTTGCGGATCCGCAGGACGAACCCGGCCTCACCGTGCACGAACACCTGCACGTCGCCCTCGGGCAGCGTGAGCCCCTCAACGGCCGCGACCAGGCTGTCCCCCCGGGCCTCGCTGCTCGTGGCACGGTGGAACCAGGTCAGGTCGACGTCACCGGAGCCGCTGAACTTCTGCTCCTCGGTCTCGTCCTCGACCTCGACGAACACCGTCGCCTTCGCGCCCGGCGGCAGCTGCTCGATCGCCGCGCCGATCGCCGGCAGTGCGCTCTCGTCGCCGACCAGCAGGTGCAGGACGGCGGCCTCCTCCGGCGCGTAGCCGCCACCCGGGCCGCTGTACCAAAGGACATCCCCCGGCTGGGCCGCCGCGGCCCACGGCCCGGCAATGCCCTCGTCGCCGTGGTGAACGAAGTCGATCGTCAGCTCTTTGGATGCAGTGTCGAAGCTGCGGACCGTGTAGGTCCGGCTCGTCGGCCACTGATCGGACGGAAGCGTCTCCCGGACCACGCCCAGATCGAGCGGCTCCGGGTACTCGACGCCGGGCTTGCCGAACTGCAGTTTCACGTAGTGATCGCTGGTGCCGTTGTCGACGAAGTCGTCGGCGGTGAGCACCACTCTGATCATGTGGGGCGTGATCCGCTCGGTACGACGGACCACGGCCCGCTGACAGGTGCGGTTACGGCGGGGTGCGGGGGTGGCCACAGCCATGGTCCTCTCGAAGCGTAAGTTAGGTCTACCTAACTCAGGCTAACCCACGCACCCCAACCGTCGGCAAGCTCAGAGTCCGGTGATCGTGAACGGCTTGCTGGTGGCGGCCGCTCCCCAGCCACACTCCGGCACCAGGGCGCGGTACGGGATCTTGCCCTTGTACGCCGGAGTCGCGATCAGCGTGAATCGGCCACTGGCCCGGACAGTCGCGGAATTGACGTTGCGCCACTGCGTTGCGCCGTACAGGCGTTGCAGCCAGACCGCGCAACCCGACGCGATGGTCGCCGAGCCGTTCACGTTGACGAACGTGCCCACCGGCGCGCTGGCCTTCGCCGGGGTGGCCGACACGCTCCGCGGGCGCAGCGGGGCCGAGGGCATTGCGTAGAGCGAGGTGGGATCACCGGGGATGTTCAGGCAAGTGGTCTCTTCGCTGCCGCGGTACTTCACCACGAGCGCACCGTTGGTGTCGGTCTTGGTCGCCGTCCCCTTCCAGCCACAGCCCACCTCCCCCGTCCCGAGGCCGACCGTGAGCCGGGTGCCGTACGGCTTACCGGTCTGCTCGTCGAGGACGCGCCAGGTGGTCGTGTACGGCGTCCCTTCCGGGGCCACCTTCGGGTTGGTCGTCGAGGTGATCTTCGGCTGGTGGCTGCCCTGCACCGCCAGCGTCATCGGGGTCGGCGGCGGCGTCGGTTCGGAGCCCGGGTTCTCCCGGATACCCGCGAAGTTGCCCGCCTCGAATCCCAGGACCTTGAAGGTTCCGTCGGCGGTCGACGGCACGTTGATGTTGCCCTTCCAGGTCCCCTCCGAGACCTTCGCCAGCTCCGCGTACAGATAGTTGGTCTTGAGCACACTGCCGCTGGTCCGCTTCAAGGTCGCGAGCACCCAGGCCCCAGGGAAGTCGCCAGTGACCGTGATGGTCACCGGCACCGTGTTCAGCCCGGCCACGGCGACACTCGTCTTGTTCATGGTGGCAGTGGTGATCTCCGAATCCGGACCGGCCAACGCCGGAGCAGGCGCGAGCACCGCCCCGACCAGCGACACCACGGCCATGGCAAGCAACGTCTTCTTCATCATCAGACTCCTGTGATCGTGAACGGCTTGGTCGTCGACATCAGATTTAGGTGCCCGTGATGTAGAAGGTCTTGCTGACGCCGGCCTGGATCTCGTAGCAGGCGGGAAGCTGGGCCCGGTAAGGGATCTTGCCCTTGTACGCCGGCTGAGCGTTCACGGTGAAGCGGCTGCTCTGACGCACCGTGGCAGTGCCGACGGTCCGCCACGCGGTGGCGCCGTACAGGCGTTGGAGGTTGACCGGGCACTTGTATCCCGACCGCACCGTGCCATTCACCGGTACGACTGTGCCGACCGGAGCGCTGGTCCGGGTCGGGGTGGCGGAGACGATGCCTGGCCGGTTGGGACCGACGCCGACGTTGAGAATCGGGGCCGGTTCGCCGGGGACCATGCCGCAGATGACGTAGCTGCCGGCCGGGTACTTCTTGGTGATCGAGCCGGCGGTGTCGGTCAGCGTCCACGTGGTGAAGTCGCCCTCGACGCACTGGTTGTCCTCGCGCAGCATCACCTTGAGCCTGGTGCCGTACGGCTTGCCGGTCTGCGAATCGGTGATCGTCCACTTGAGCGAGAACGGCGAGTCGAACGGCACCACCTTCGGGGTGGAGGTCACGGTCACCTTCGGGACGTGCACCCCGTTCACCACCAGCGGCGGTCCATCGACAGCGACCGGGTACTCGTCACTGCACTGGGAGCACCCGAGGAAGTAGCCGCCGGCGAGCACCCGGGTCGCCTTGATCGTGCCGTTGACCGTCGACGGCACGTTCACCACTCCCTGCCAGGTGCCGTCGGTCTGCGATCCCGCGATCAGTTTCAGCGGCATCGAGTACAGGTCGTCCTTGGGGCCGCTGCCGGCCACTCGCTCGAAGTTGACGTGGTACGTCTCGTATTCGCTGGGCTTGGCGGTGGCCTTCATCGTGATCGTGACCGGCACGGTGTTCAGTGACGAGACCGCCACACTCGGGCGGCTCAGCACGATCGACTCGATCTTTAGCTGAGGATCGGCCGCCTGCGCCGTCGGCGCGAGCACACCGAGCAGCAACGGAGCCGCCAGAACACTTGCCAGGATTCGCATCAGATCCCCTTGATCGTAAAGGTTTTGCTGACACCGGCCACGAAGTTGTTGCAGACCGGGAACTGCGCGCGGTAGGTGTTGTTGCCCTTGACCGACGGCTGCGCAGTGAGGGTGAAGCGCGCGCTGGTGCGAACGGTCGACGTACCGACAGTGCGCCAGGCGCTGGCGCCGTACAGACGCTGCAGGTTGACCTTGCAGCCGGCGGCGTAGGCGACCGTGCCGTTCACCGGTACGACGGTGCCGACCGGAGCGCTCGTCTTGGCCGGCGCGGCCGTGATGACGGGCACGCTGTCGACCCCGATGGCGGTCCGGTAGAACGGAGCCGGGTTGCCGGGGAAGCCGAAGCAGTACAGCCCCTGGTTCGACTTCTCGTTGATCGTCACCACGCCGTTGACATCGGACAGCGCGGCGCTGAGCATACCGTCGGCGCAAGCGCTTTCGGTCGCGACGAGCGTCTTGAGCTTGGTGCCGTACGGCTTACCGGTCTGCGAGTCGATGATCTTCCACTTGATCGTCACCGGCTTGCCCACCGGTACGGCGGCCGGCGTCGCGGTGCCGGTGACCTTCGGGATGTGCACCCCGTTCACCACCAGCGCCGGCCCGTCGACATCGGCCACCTTGTCGAAGTTGCACTGCGAGCAGCCGTAGGGGTGACTGCCTCCGAGCACCGCGACGGCCTTCATCGTGCCGTTCACCGTCGACGGGACGTTCACCACGCCCTGCCAGGTGCCGTCGTTGATCGTGCCCTTGATCAGCTTGAGCGACGTCGAGTACAGCTCTTTGTCCGGACCGGTGCCCGCCGTCCGGTCGAACTCGACGTAGTAGGTGCTGTAGTCGCTTGTCGTGGTCGAGCCTTCCAGCGTGATCGTCACCGGCACGGTGTTGAGCGAGGAGACAGCGACACTGCCGCGACTCAGCACCAGCGAGTCCACCTGCAGGTGCGGAACGGCCGCCTGCGCGGCGGTCGCCGTACCGAGAGTCATAACCGTCAGCGGGGCTGCGAGGAGCGCCGCGAGCAAGCGTCGGTTGTTCATGCTCCAAGGATGAGGCCTCCGGCGCACCCCACTAGACCAGAACTCAGGTGCCGCGAATCGTGAAGGTCTTGCTGACAGCGGCCTTGTAGTTGGAGCAGGCCGGGAACGACACCCGGTAAGGGATGTTCCCCTTGTACGCCGGTTGGGCGTTCACCGTGAACCGGCCGCTCTGCCGGACGTTCGCCGTACCGACGTTGCGCCAGGCGGTCGCGCCGTACAGGCGTTGCAGGTTGACCGGGCAGTTCGCCGGCGCATTGGACACCGTGCCGTTCACCGGGACGACCGCGCCGACCGGAGCGCTCGTCTTCGACGGCGTGGCCGAGACGACCGTGGGGCGGACGGGGCGGTTGACGAACAGCGACAGGAACGCGGCCGGGGACGGTTCGGCGGGGATCTGCAGGCAGTTCAGGTAGCCGCCGTCGGTCGACCTGTAAGCCTTGGTCACGTAGCCGTTCGTATCGGTCAGGTAGCTCGGGCCACCGAAGCTCTCGACACACCCGTTGTCATTGGCCAGCCAGACCTTCAGCCGGGTGCCGTAGGGCTTGCCGGTCGATCCGTTGATGACCGACCAGCGGATCGAGTAGCCCTTGCCGAACGGGACCGGGTCCGGCAGGACGCGGGCGGTCAGCTTCGGGATGTTGGTGCCGTTCACGGTCAGGACCGGGCCGTCAGTGACCGGGGTCGGATCGGTCATGTCACCACTGCCAGGCGAGAACTGGCCGACCATCACGCCGGTCAGCTGGAACTTGCCGTTCGCCGTCGACGGCGCGTTCACGACACCGCGCCACTTGCCGTTCTGGACGGTTCCCTCGTACTTCGTCAGCGGCATCGTGAACAGGTACTGCAGCTGACCGGTGCCGGCCGAGCGGTGCAGGATCGCCCAGAGCGTCGTACCGGGGCCGGCGTCGGGCCAGGCGTACTTCGCGTCGACCTCGACCGTCACCGGCACCGTGTTGAGTGACGACACCGCGACCGGCGTCGTCCTGATGATTCGCGTCTGCGTGACCGTCAGGTTCGGGTCCGGTGCGGCTTGCGCGGCGGGTGCGCTCAGGACCAGGGCCGCCAGCGGAGTCACCAGGAGCGCCGCCAGTACTCGGGTGCGCATATCAGACTCCCTTGATGATGAAGGTCTTGCTGACGCCGGCCCGGAACTGGTAGCAGGCCGGGAAGGACACCCGGTACGGGATGTTTCCCTTGTACGCCGGTTGTGCGTTCACCGTGAAGCGGCCGCTGCCCTGGTTGACGATCCCGGTGCCGACGTTGCGCCACGCGGTTGCGCCGTACAGGCGTTGCAGATGGACGGGGCAGTGCGACGGCGCGCCGGCCACGATGCCGTTGACCGGCACGATCGCGCCGACCGGTGCGCTGGTCCTGGACGGAGTCGCGGAGACGATGCCGGGGCGACTGACGACCACGCTCAGCCAGCCGTTGGGCGCCGGGTTGCCGGGGAGCAGCAGACAGTTTCCCTGCAGCGCGGCGGAGGCCGGATAAGCCTTGGTGACGTAGCCCTGAGTGTCGGTCAGGGCGTTCGAACCGCCGAAGCTCTCCACACAGCCGCTGTCGCCTTCCAGCGCGACCTTCAGTCTCGAACCGTACGGCTTGCCGGTCTGGCCGTTGATCACTGACCAGCGGATCGAGAAGCCGGTGTTGAACGGGACCGGATCCGGAAGCACCCGGGCGGTGATCTTCGGCTGGTTGGTGCCGTTCACCGTCAGTTCCGGCGGGTTCGGGACCGGGGTCTCGGTGGTCATGCCGCCGCTGCCGGGCCAGAAGGCGCCGACCATCACGCCGGTGAGTTTGAACTTCCCGTTCGCCGTCGACGGTACGTTCACGATGCCACGCCACTTGCCGTTCTGCGTGGTCCCGGCGTAGCGCGTGAGCGGAGTGGTGAAGAGGTACTTCAGCTGTCCCGTACCAGCGGAGCGCTCCAGGGTCGCGAACAACGTCATGTTCGGGTCGGCGTCGGGCCAGGTGTACTTCGCGTCGACCTCGACGGTCACCGGCACAGTGTTGAGTGACGACACCAAAACCGGTGTCGTCCTGGGGATCCTGGCTTCCGTGACCGTCAGGTTCGGGTCCGGGTCTGCCTGCGCGGTGGGGGCGTTGAGCGCCAGGCCCACCAACGGCACTGTCAGAAGCGCCGCAACCACTCGTGTCATCCGCATACTGCAGCGTGCGTCCGGTCCACCCGCGGCGTGAAGAAGCGCGCCGATGTAGTGCGCGATCGGGCGCCGCGGGTGGACCGGAACCGAACTAGACGCCGGTGATGGCGAAACTCTTGCTCACTCCGGCCAGGACCTGGTGGCAGGCGGGGAACTGCACACGGTAGGTGCTCTTGCCCTTGGCCGTGATCTGCGCCGGCAGCGAGTAGCGACCGCTCACTCCCTGCTTGGTACTCCGCAGAGTGCGCCACTGGGTTGCGCCCGACAGCCGCTGCAGGTTGACCGGGCAGTCGTAGGTGAACCCGAGGACATTGCCCTTGACGGCGACCGTCGTACCGACCTTGGCGCTGGTCTTGTCCGGTGTCGCCGCGACGACGCCCGGCCGGTTCGGGGCCAATGCGTAGCTGTCGATCGGAGCCTGCGTCCCCGGGAGTAGCAGGCAGTTCAGCTTGTCGCCGTCGGCCGGGGCGTAGGGCACGACGAGCACACCGGCTGTGTTCGTCTGTACCGCACCCGCCGAGCCCTTGACCGCGGAACAGTACGGGCCCTTGGTCGCCAGCACCTTCAGGCGCGATCCGTACGGCTTGCCGGTCGCGGAGTCGGTGACCTTCCAGGTGATCGAGTACGGCTTGCCGAACGGCACCGGGTTCGCACTGACCGTGCGCGTGATCTTCGGGACGTGCAGACCGGTCACCGCTAGCGAGACCCCGGACACCAGGTCGTTGTCACCAATAGGCGCCTTGGGGTCGAAGACACCGGCTTCGACCCTGCTGAGCTCGAGTGTGCCGCCCTGGATGGACGGGACGTTCACGATGCCCTGCCAGGTGCCATCGGTCCCGGTGCCGTCGATCAGCTTGAGCGGCTCGGAGTACAACTCCGGGCTGTACTGCGGCGAGTCGACGCTGTCCAGCACAGCGAACATCGGCTGCCCCGGCTTGCCCAGCTTGTACGTGGCCTTCACCGTGAGCGTCACCGGCACGGTGTTCAGCCCGGCGACCGCGACCTTCGTCTTGTTGAAAAACGCGGATTCGACCTGCAGGTCGACGGACCCGGCGGACGCCGGGACAGCGCCGAGCGCTGTGCCCACGAAGGTCACAGCGCCCAGTGCGGAAACGATGGTGCGAGTGCGGAACGGCAAGTCAGACTCCGGTGATCGTGAAGGATTTGCTGGACGCCGCGACGTAGACCGAGCACGGCGACATGAGAACGCGGTAGTAGATCTTGCCCTTGTACGCCGGCTGGGCGTTCAGGGTGAACCGGCCGCTGCTGCGGATGTTCGACGTACCGACGGTGCGCCACTGGCTGGCGCCGTACAGACGCTGCAGGTTGACCTTGCACGTCCGGGCCTCGGTGACCGTGCCGTTGACCGGGACGACGGTCCCGACCTTGGCGCTGGTCTTCGCGGGGGCGGCAGAGACGCCGACCAGGAACTTGGTGTCGTCGCCACCGAAGACCACGATGTTGTAGCCCGATTCGATGAAGACGCAGTTCAGCGCCTCGTTCCTGGCGGCCACCTGCGTGCTGACGGATCCGTTCGCATCGGTCAGCGCCGACTGCCCGCCAGGCTCGGCGCAGGTGTTGTCGAAGCCGATGGTGACCTTGGTCTTGGTCAACGGCTTGCCGGTGTCGGAGTCGGTGAGTCGCCAGCTGAGCTTGTACGCCTTGTTCACCGGCACCGGACTCGGTGTCGAGGAGCTGGTGAACTTCGGCTGGTGCGTGCCGGTGACGGTCAAGGTCTGGCCGTCGTACGGGTTCGGCCCGTACATGTCACTTCTCCCGGAGAACACCCCGGTCACCTTGAACGTCCCGTTCGCGGTCGAGGGGACCTCGATCCGTCCGGTCCAAACACCGTCCTGCGGCGTCCCAGCCGTCCGCTTGAGGTCCACTGACAGCAGCCGGGTGGCTTGACCGGTGCCACCGGTGCGGGCGAGCTTGACCACCAGGGTGTACTGCTCAGGATCCGTACCGGTTTCGTTGTACTTGGCCTTCACCGCGACGTCGATCGGCGTCAGCTTCAGGCCGTTCGCCGCGACAGACGTCGTACTGAGCTCGATGTCGCTGATCGTCAGCTTCGGGTCACCGTTGTCGGCGGCCTGGGCCGGCGCCGCGCCGAGAGCGAGAACGAGCAGCGGTACGGCGGCCAGGCCGGCCAGGGTTTTGCGGATCATTCACACTCCCGTGATGGTGAAGGGTTTGCTCGACGAGGCAACGAAGTTGTTGCAGGCCGGCATCAGGACGCGGTACGGGATCTTTCCCTGCGAAGCGGGCGTCGCCGTCAGCGTGAAGCGGCCGCTGTCGCGGACGCGGGCAGTGTTGACCGACCTCCAGGCAGTAGCACCGTACAACCGCTGCAGGTCAATCCGGCAGCGTCCCGGCGGACCGCCGACCGAGCCGGTGACGGGGACATTCGTGCCGACCTTGGCGCTGGTCTTGGCCGGTACGGCGCCGACGCCGCCCAGGCGCTGGACCTGGTAGCCGAGGAACGCGCGGTCGTAGGGGTCGTTCGGCAGCAGGAAGCAGTGCGGAAGCTTCGCATCCGCAGCCTGGTAAGCCCTTGCGATCGTTCCGGTCGGGCTGGTCAGTCCCGGCTGGAACGGTGCGCTCCCGTCGCTGCAGGCCTTGCCGATCCCGGTCAGCGCCCGGATCTGAGTCTCATAGAACTTGCCGGTGTCGGCATCGGTGACCGTCCACTTGATCACGTAAGGCTTGCCGACGGCAACGACCTTCGGCACCTGCAACGCGGTGAGCTTGGGCGCATGGGTGCCGATCACCTTGAGCGTCGGCCCGTCGAACTGGGTCGATTCCGGCGGCGTTCCGGTGAACGGCCGGCCGTAACCGCCGATCGCCACCGCAACGGCCTTGTACGTGCTGTTCTGCGACGAAGTCACGTTCAGCGGACCGGTCCAGGTGCCGTCCTTGACGGTGCCCGCGGTGCGCTTCAGCTCGGTCGAGACCATGAAGTCGACCATTCCGCCGTCCTGCGAATTCAGGAAAACGTGCAGAGTGGTCTTCGCATCAGCCGGGTCGTCGGAGTTGTAGCCGCCCTTGACGGTGACGGCGACCTGCTCCGTGGCCAGGCCGGAGACCGTCACCAACGCCTTGCTGAGCGTGATCTCACTGATGGTCAGTAGGGGGTCGGCGTGCGCCGGAGTCACGCTGAGAACGGTGAAAATGAGTGGAGCCGCGAAAACGGCCGCCGCAAGTCGCTTGAACATCATCAGACTCCTGTGATCGTGAAGGGCTTGCTGGTCGCGAGGACGAAGCGATAGCAGTCCGGAAGCTGAACGCGGTAAGGGATCTTGCCCCGGTACGACGGGGTCGCGGTCAACGTGTAGCGGCCGCTGTCACGGACTGTCGCCGAATTGACGGTCCGCCACTGGGAGGCGCCGTACAGGCGTTGCAGGTTGATCGCGCAGCGAGCCGGCGGGCCCGTGACCGAGCCGTTGACGGCGACGTTCGTGCCGACCTTGGCGCTGGTCTTGGCCGGGATCGCCGAGACACCGCTGAGGCGATGGACAATCGCGTCCGAGATCACGCTCGGGTAGGGGTCGGTCTCCATCACGAAGCAGTTCAGCCAGTTGGCGTCGCCCGGCTGGTATGTCTTCGTGTAGTTGCCTGCGGCATCGGTCTTGATCGGCTGACCGCCACCCTCGGCGCACGGCGAGTCGACACTGACCCAAGCGCTGACTCGGATGCCGAACGGCTTGCCGGTCGCGGAGTCGGTCACGGTCCACTTGATCGAGTACGGCTTGCCGACCGGGACGGTCTCCGGGGTCACCGTGTAGCCGATCCGGGGTGCGTGCGTACCGGTGACGTGAAGCGTCGGTCCCGCGTACGGCGTCGGGTCGATGCCGGTGTCGACGCCGTACGGACCGGCGTCGACCGAGCTGACCTTCCAGGTGCCGTTGGCCGTCGAGACCACGTTCAGCGGGCCGGTCCAAGTGCCGTTCTTCAGCGTGCCGGCGGTGCGCTTGAGCTTCGTCGAGACCACACGGTCGATCTGACCGGAGCCGCCGGTCCGCTGGAGATAGACGTACAAGGTCGTGTCCTGGTCGCGGGGATCGTCGGAGTCGTACCCCGCCTGCACCGTGACGTCGATCGCCGTTGTGCCCAAACCGGACACCGACACCGCCGCCTTACTGAGTCGTACGTCGCTGATGCTCAGTTTCCCGTCCGGCACAGCCCGCGCCGGCGTTCCCCCAAGGATCGCGATCACCAACGGCGCCGCCAACAGCGCCGCGAGGATTCGTCGAGTGTTCACCGCCCCAGCATGGAGCCTCCACCACCGACGACTAGACCGGAATGAGCGGCTGCCGAACTCCGAGAGCACGGCAGCTGCCATCACCTCTCAACCACTCGCGCGGCTAGATCGGCTCGTTCACGTCCGCGACGTGGAATCCGAGGTTCGCGCCGGCCTTCAGCAACTGCCGATCGCCTGAGGCGAAGATGAGATCCTGCTCGCCGATGCTCTCCGCAGACGCACACTGCATCGCGTCGTAGCCGCGCAATGCCTCCAAGAACGTGAGGCCGGCTGCCCTCCGAAGCAGCCTGTTGGTGATCTCGATCATGTTGAGTTCGTTCCAGTAGTCATCGAGCTCACCGAGCGCCTCCGTCTGGCGAGCCTCGGTGATCCGTCCACCGCGGACCGCCTGGGCCAGCGCACCGGCGGTCTCGACGTAGGTCAGTTGCGTCGTCAGAACGTCATCGGCGTCGTCCCACAGCCGACGGCAGACTAGCGAGCTCGCCTCAGGAATCAGGAGCGGAACAAACGCGGAGGTATCGAAGTAGCAGATCATCGGCGCTGCTCCGTTACCAGGTCGCTGACGATGCCGCCCGCCTCGCTCGGAATCCGAGCCGGTCGCTTGGGCTTGAGCGGCGGGCGAACGATGCCGGCCGCGATCAGTTGCTGCAAGCCACTCGGTCCATCGACCGGGCGGATCTGGGCGATCGGCTTGCCGTGGTCGGTGACGGTGATGGTGTGCCCCTCGCGCACGTAAGCGAGGTGGCGGCTGAGTCCGTCTCGTAGCTCCCTGATGCCGATGTCCATCAGATCATCCATTTCCAATGCTGCCGTGGCCACTTTTCCTCCTTTGATACTAGCCACAATTTGTGTCTTCACCCACTGTGACGACACCAAGGGGTGCCTGCGGAGGGCAGATGGCGGGGCAGCTCGGGGCAGATCGCACGCCAAATCGGCCCGGATCAGGCTCGATCCAGGCCGATTGCGGGGCATCCCGGGGCATCCAGGGGCAGATGGGCCCTACGGCCAGATCGACGCGATGTATTCGGGGTGGTCGATGAAGGGGTTTCGGTTGTGTTGGTAGGTGGTGTAGATGACCTCGTTGCGGCGCTTTTCGAAGGCGTCGGGTGGGTCGGCGGCGGCCCAGGCCTTCAGGACTGTGAGTTTGCCGATGGCGGGGGCGCTGCCGTTGTTGACCGAGTTGTTGGGTTCCAGGTTGGCGAAGCCGTCGCCGCCGTCGTAGCGGACGGCCATGTACAGGATCATCCGGGCGACGTCGCCGCGGACTGCGGCGCGAGGGGCGAAGGAGTCGGTGTCGGCGGTGCAGCCGGGGCATTCGGCGACTGCGGTGCCGCCGTTGTCGAAGTCGAGGTTGCCGCGGGCACCGTTCACCGAGACGTCTTCGGGGCGGAGGTGGTGGATATCGGTGCCGGGACCGGTCGCCGTACCGAAGTCGCCGTGGGACTTGGCCCAGACGTGTTCACGGTTCCAGTCGTTGACGCCGCCACCGTTGGTGGTTTTGGACTGCGAGCGGCCGGAGTAGAGCAGGATGACGTTGCTGGTGTTCGCCGGGTCCTGGTCGGTGTCCTTCAGGGCGTTCCAGACCTGGTCATAGGTGAGCTTGGTCTGGTTCGCGATCAGGGTGTGCAGGCCGGACTTCAGCGCGGCGCCGGTCTTGCCCGCGACAGGTGCGTAGTAGTCACCGGGCGTCGGCGGGTCGCCTGGGTCCGATCCGCCACCACCGGTGAAGGCGGTCGCGTCCTTCAATCCTGGATGCGAGAAGTACGCCGCCAGGGTGCCGGTGACGGTGATCTGCTTCCCCAGCAGGCTGGGGTTGCTCTGCAGTCCGTACGACGCGCGGAACGCGGTCGGGATCTGCACGTACAGCATCGCCGACGTACTCGTCTGGCTCGCGGAATCCGCGAGTGCGAGCGCGTAGTCGTTCGGATAGTTGCTGCGGACCACCGTGCTGGTGGCGGTCGGCTGGCCGACCACGTACCCGGTGACTGAAGCAGTAGAGCTGTCCTGCCGGCCGATCGCCGCGGCGACGGTGATCGGGGTCGCGGCGGTCGACGGCGTGATGCCGAAGCCGAACAGCGCGAGGACGGCGGTGAGGATCAGGACCGGGCGGAGCGAGCGGGCCACAGCGACTCCCAGGGCGGTTGGGTGGGTCGCAGGTCAGTTTGCCCGTCCGCGCGGTCCAGCGAAACGTCTCACCGCCTGAAGATTGCCGGACGATCCGGCAAACGTCACGGCAACTGCAACCGCCCGACCAGTTGGGAGTCGCCGGTTGTCGGCAGGTGCACCGAGAACGAACCAGCTGGCTGCTTCCACGACGCGCACCCCTGGATAGTGACCCGAACGGTCGAGGTGTGCGCAGCACCCGGCTTCAGTACAACGTTCTTCTGGGCAACGGCTTGCACGCTCCCGACGCGTGACTCGAATCTTTGCTCCGGGCTGAAGTGGAACAGCGCAGGCGTGTTTTTCGTGTACAGAGTGACCTTCGAGGTGTTCGTGACCGTGACCTCGACGGTCCCGGACCAGGCGAGCTCACCGGTCGGCCGCATCGTCTTCTGGGTCAACGCAACCTTCCGGCCGGCAACTGTCGGCTGACGCGCGTACTCCACCTTGCAATCCTTCGCTTGGAAGGTCGGCAACGCAGTCGGCGAGCCACCGCTCACGGGAGCATCCGAAGCACCCGGCAGTACGGCGTACGCGGTGACTGCGAGGGTGGTCACGGCGGCGGCGCTGCCGACGCCGACCGCGGCTGTGCGGACGCGGCGACGGCGGCGGATGGTCGGGATCAGCGCACTTCCGTCGACGCTCACGTTCTCGGCTTCGGCGGCGGCGCTGCGGAGCAAATCTTTGAGATCGGTCATGACAGGGTCTCCTCGGGTACGGCGAGTTGGTCGGCGAGCTTGGCGTGGGCATCGGCCAGGTGGCGTTTGACCGTGCCTTGCGCGCAGCCGAGCTGATCCGCGATATCGGGGACAGTGAGGTCCTCGTAGTACCGGAGCACCACACACGCTCGCTGTTTCGGCGACAGCGTGGCCAGGGCCCGCCGTACGACGTCTGTCAGCAGGCGATCCTCGTCGTGGTGCTCGACCGGGTGGACCAGCAGGTGTCGCTTGGCTCGCCACAGTCCCGCTCGACGGCGGCCGTCGACGAACTGGTTCAGCATCGCTCGCCGTACATAGCCCTCGAGTTGGCTGACGTCGTTCCCGACGCGCATCCGGCTGAAGACTCGCAGCAGAGCGTCCTGGACCAGATCCGCAGCGGCCGCGGACTCACCGGTCAGGAGGTAGGCGTACGCCCGTAAAGCGCCGCCGCGTCCAGCGAGCAGTTGCTCGAAGGATCGTTCCCAATCCGCCATCCCGCACCCGTTCTCTCGGTTCAGCTTTCGAAGACCAAGACGATCCAGGGTGCCCGAGCGTTGGGGGCAAGACGGTAGAAGCTTGAGTCGGTGGGGCGGTGAACGAGTGAGTGTCGTTCGCCGCCCCACCTAGGCAGCTGGACCCCCATCAGGCCGCGGCTCTCACCGCGGGCTGCTAGCCCAACCACCAGTGAGGTGCCACTGGCGGGCGGTACCTCACCGTTTCTGAGTACGGAGGCGTCCCCTCCGTCATGGCGTGGTGCGGACGCCGTTTACGGACCGTACTCAGAACGGCACAGGTTGTCCATGGGCAAAACTGCCATCTCATGGTGCGACCCGGTAGCTGTCTCAGCAGGAAATGTTGTCCTGGTGCACCGTGCCTGCGGAGCGGAAGTTGTTCACGCGTGTGGTGATCTGGGCAGGTGTCAAAGTTTCGTTCTTCGCGTAGTAGACCCAGTCGGCCGACTGCACGTAGTTGCTGGTGCCGCCGGAGTGGGCAGCCAGGTCGATGAACCACAGGTTGTAGTTCAGCGTCATCGGCCGCCGCGGGTACACGTTGTGGCCGGCGTCGTCGGTGGTGTGGTCAGCGGCCAGCGCACCGTCGATGTAGTACTTGACGTGACCGCCCGCGACGACCGTGACGAGGGTGCGCCAGCCGGCGTGGCTGAAGTTGCGCGCGGTGCTCTTGCGCCAGCCGTCGAACGGGTCGACCTGGTAGGTGTTCCAGCTGGTGATGAAGTTGACCGGACCGGTCTCACCCCAGCCGCCGTTCGGCAGGTACTCCGAGATGTCGAGCTCCGAGTACGTCGGCTCCCAGTCGCGGTCCAGCGGGGAGATCGTGTAGAAGGTCTGGTTGATGTGGTCGCCGTCGTTACCTGTGGTCGGGGTGTCACTGAACTTGAACCGGGTCGCATAGGTGCCCTCGAAGAACCGCAACTTGTTCTGCTGGACCTGCGCCTGGGTGGTGCCACCGGTGGTGCCGTTGGTGGCAGCCTTGAGCTGCAGCGACTTCTGGCCGTCGACGGTCGGGAAGCTGACGTTCGCCGCGGTCCAGGTGTTCGGAATACCCGGGCCACCGGCGCCGCTGCGAACGCTCCAGTCGTGACCGGTGAAGTTCGGGTCGGTCCGCGAGGAGTAGTTGAAGTCGTCGAAGAGCGCGCCACAGGCGGGCGCCTTGGCGACCGCGTCGGGCCGGGCGCTGGCCGTGGTGGCGGTCCCGGCGGCCAGAGCGGCCAGTACGACGGCAGCGGCGACGATACGGGTTTTGCGCGATCGAGTCATCGGAAGTTCACAACCTTCGGGTCTTGGGAGGGCGATCTGAGACCGAGGGTGGTCTATCCAATTGGTAAAGTCAATGCGTAATGCAGGTTCGGAAGTGCGGTCTGGGGTTTACCACTGGTAAGATTTCGAGATGCGACGGACCGAAGCGCGCGACCAGCTCCTGCGGCTGATCGAGGAGCGGAATCCGGGGGAGCCACTGCCCTCGGAGCGGATGCTGAGCGAGTCGCTCGGCGTCTCCCGGCCCACGCTGCGCGCCGCACTGGACGATCTGGCCCGCGACGGCCTGATCACCCGTGAGCACGGCCGCGGCACCTTCACCAACGCGCGCCGGATCCACCAGGCGCTCGAGCCGACCGCATCCGGCGACTTCCAGGCACCACTGGCCGAGGGCTCACCGTGGCCCAGCCGCCTGCTCAGCTTCGAGGTCGGCCCGGCCGGCGCGCGGCTCGGTCAGCGGATGGAGATGTCACCCGGCGACGAGTTGGTCACCGCGGTCCGGCTGCGGTTGGTCGACAGCGCGCCGATGTGTGTCGAGAAGATCCGGATCCCGGCCGTCTTCGTCCCCGGTATCACCGGCCGCGACTTCGAGCTGGGTTCGCTGTACGGGCTGCTTCGCACGCGGTACGACGTTGCCCCGAAGGACGCCGTACAGACGGCTGAGCCGACCGTGACGGACGCTCAGGAGGCCGAGATCCTCACCGTGCCACTGCATTCGCCGGCACTGCTCTTCGAGCGGACCACGCGCAACGCAGACCGCGCCGTGATCGAGTACACGCGCTCCATCTATCGCGGAGACCGGTACAGGATCACGACGCGGCTTACTTTTGACTGACTAGCCCTTCACTGCTCCGGCGGCGACACCCGAGGTGACGCGGCCCTGGAGGACCAGGAAGATCAGCAGGACCGGGAGCATGAACAGCGTGGCCGCGGCCATCGTCGCGCCCCAGTCGGTGCCGAAGGTGTTGCTGAACGACGAGAGCCAGACCGGCAGCGTGCGCTGGTTCTGCTCCTTGATGATCAGCAGGTTCGCGAACGCGAACTCGTTCCACGCAGTGATGAACCCGAACAGCGACGTGGACAGCAGCCCCGGCGCGAGCAGCGGGAAGACGATCCGCCGGAACGCCTGGAACTGGTTGCACCCGTCGACCTGCGCCGCCTCTTCGAGGTCCGGCGGGATCGCGTTCAGGAAGCCGCGCAGGGTCACGATCGTGAACGGCAGCGTCATCATGAAGTAGATCAGCGTCAGCATCGGCAGCTTGTCGAGCATGTCGGTGTCCCGCGAGATCACGTACATCGGGATCAGCAGTGCTTCCCACGGCGTCATCTGCGCGACGAACACCATCACGATGAACGCCTGCCGGCCCTTCCACTTCAGCCGGGCGACCGAGTACGCCGCCAGGCACGCGACGATCAGGGCGAGCAGTACGCCGGAGATCGCGACGAACGCCGAGTTCCGCCAGAACAACCAGAAGCCGTCGGCATGGATCGCCGTACTGAAGTGGCTGAAGGTGATGTTCGTCGGGAAGAACGACGGGGTTTCGGCCTGGATGTCCTTGGTCGGCTTGAAGGCCGTCAGGATCATCCAGTAGACCGGGAAGACCGCGAAGGCGAAGACACCCAGCGCGATGAGGTTGAGGACGATCCGCTTCGGCTTCACAGTTCGCCTTCTTCCTTGAACAGCTGCCGGAAGTAGGCAAGCAGTACGACGGTCAGCAGCAGCACGGTGACCATCGAGATGGCCGCACCGAGGTCGTACCGGTTCAGCGACTGCGCGATCTGGTAGGCGTAGACCGGCAGGGTCAGCGTGGCGTCACCCGGTCCGCCCTGGCTGATCACCCAGATCTGCACGAAGCTCTTGAAGACCCAGATCACCTCCAGGCACAGGATCAGCCCGAACATCGGCCGCAGGATCGGGAAGGTGATCAGGCCGAACATCCGGATCGGGCCGGCGCCGTCCATCGACGCCGACTCGTAGATCTCCTTCGGCACCGTGGTGATCGCGGCGTACAGGGTCAGCGCCGCGAACGGCACCGACTGCCAGACGATCATGATCACGATGATCGCGAACGTCGACGTACCGTCGGCGAACCACGCATAGCCCTCGAACTGGGTGAAGCCGAGCTGGACGAGCACCCAGTTGACGACGCCGAGCTGGGACTGGAACAACCACTGGAACACGGTCGTTGCCGCCAGCACCGGAATCGCCCAGGCCAGCACCAGGCCGCCCATCACGAGGAAGCGCATCCACTTGCCCAGGGCATCGATCAGCAGGGCGACCAGAGTGGCCAGCACCATGATCAGGACAACGTTGATGGCGGTGAAGGCGAAGGTCCGGCCGACCACTGCCCAGAACTTGTTGTCGGTGAAGATCGCCTGGTAGTTGTCGATGCCGACGAAATCGGCACCGCCCCGGATCAGCTGCGCGATCCCGAACTTCTGGAACGAGATGATCAGGTTGCGGATCAGCGGGTAGAGCAGCAGGTACGCCATACCCAGGATGGTTGGCGCGATGAGCAGGTAAGGGAGCACACGCGGGCGCCCCCGCCGGGCCCCAGCCGAAGGTTTCTCGGCTGGGGTGGCGGGGGCGGTCCGCTCGGCTTGAGCGAGAGCCACGATCTACTTTCCGCTGTTCAGTGCCTCGGTGATGATCGCGTCGGCCGCTGCGGCCGCCGCGGCCGGGTCACCGCCGGTGAGCACCTTGGTCAGGTACTCCTTGATCGGGTTCTTGGCCTCGACCGCTGCCCAGTTCGGCGAGTTCGGCGTCGCCTTGCCGTTGGCCGCACCGGCCGACATCGCCGTCGTACCCTCGTCACCGGTGACCTGGGACGCCAGCGCCTTGCGGTTCGGCACGTACTTCATCGACTTGGCCAGGTCGACCTGCCACTTCTCGCCGGCCAGCTCCTTGATGAAGGTGTAGGCCGCGTCCGGAGCGTCGGACGCCTCCGGCACGATCAGGTCCGAGCCACCGGTGAAGACCGCTCCCGGCTTGTCGGCGGTCTTGCCCGGGATCGGGAAGAAGCCCAGCTTGTCCTTGAGTGCCGGGTTCGCCTGGACGATCAGCTCGGCAGCACCCGGTACGGCGATCATCTGCGCGACCTTGCCCTGCGCGAACACGTCGGTCTGGGTCGGCTTGGCCTCGTCGGAGTCCTTGGGGCCCTTGCCGAGCGCCTGGATCTGCTTGTAGAACTCGACACCCTTGAGCGCCTCGGGCGAACCCAGTGCGCCCTTCCACTTGTCGCCGTCCTGAACCGCCAGGTCGCCGCCCTCGTCCCAGATGAAGCCGGACAGCACGTAGAAGTTCTGGCCGGGCAGGTAGATGCCCTGGTTGCCGCCGGTGTTCAGCTTGGCGGTCGCCGCCAGCCACTCCTCGCGGGTCTTCGGCGGGGTCTTGACCCCGGCCGCCGCGAACAGGTCCTTGCGGTACACCACGACCCGGTTCGCCGCGTAGTACGGAATGCCGAACTGCTTGCCCTCGTACTTGCCGGGGCCGGCCAGACCTTCGATCCAGTCGTCGCCCTGCAGGTCGCTCTTCTTGTCGGTCAGGTCCCGGACACCACCGGAGGCCGAGTACTGCGCGACCTGGGTGTTGCCGACCTCGATCACGTCCGGCGCGTCCTTACTGGCCAGCGCGCCGATGATCTTGGCGCCGATCCCGTTCCACTCCTGGATCTGGACGTTCAGCTTGACGTCGGTGTGCTTCGCGGCGAAGTCGTCGGTGAACCGCTTCAGGAAGTCGTCCGAGACGCTCCCCTTCATCAGCCACACGTCGATCGTCTTCGGTCCGGAACTTGCTTCGTTCTTGTCGCCGGACCCACACGCCGCGATGGCGGTGAGGGACAGGGCCGCGACAGCAGCCACGGCAAGCGAACGGAACTTCATGGATCACCCCTGGTATGAACCTGTCCTGCAGAAGCCCTGAGAATCGCGCAGTCCTCGCTGACCGGTCAATAGTTCAGAAGTGTCCGTTACTATTCCGTGAGAGCGCGTTCGCGCTGGAATCAGCATGCCCAGATGACTAAACCGCTCAAGTTGCGCAGCTGAGGTTGCGTCCTGTGCAACCAGACCACTTACGCACCTGGTGATGCCAATTAACGAACCAGTTGGCTCAGTACGGCGGCTGCGACGCCCGCGTCGGTGGCTCCGACCCCAGTGAGATCGGCGACCGAACGGGAGTGTTCTCCGCTTGGTCGTCCGTCGCGGAGTACGGCGCCCACCGAGATGTCCGCGTCCTCGTTGATCACGCCGGCGCGTACGGCGTTACCGAAGTCGCCGTGGTGGAGACACTGCGCGTGGTCATCGGTGGCGACGAGCGCCCGGGCGAACACCTCGTGCGGCAGCTCGCCCTTTCCCGGCATGTCAGTTCCGACCCCGGTGATGTGCACAGCAGCCCAGAACGCTTCCAGCGGAAGTGGCTCACGCGCAGCAGTCGTGGTGATGACGCAGGGCGCACCGGTCAGCCCGTCCGGTGTCGCGTGCACACCTTCTATGGCCAGCGCTGCGCACAGTCGCTCGACAGCCTCCGGGCGACGGCCCCACACCTTCACGCGGTTCACCGGGCGCAGTTCGCGCAACCACAGCACCTGCAGCAGCGCCTGCTCACCAGTGCCCAGTACGGCGACCTCATCGATCCCACTCGGCGTCATGGCGTCGGTGATCAGCGCCCCCGCGGCCGCCGTACGCCATGCGGTCAGTTTTCCCTCGTCCGCGAGCACTGCGGCCGGCTGGCCAGTCGTCGCGTCCACTGCGAGCACCAGTCCGTTGTTGACGGAGCCGAACGTGCTCGCCACCTTCACTGCGAAGTACGGCGTACCGGCGATGTGACCGGCCTTCACATGCGTATCCCCGGCGTACTGGGGGAACTCGAGCACCATCGGCGCCGGTACTGAGGTCCGGCCCTCCGCATGAGCGATCAGTGCGGCCCGCATTGCGTCGAAGACGACGGCGGGCTTCGCGGCCGCGCTGATCTCCTCCAGCCCGAACACCTTCATCTGGCATCCAGCCACTCGGACCAGACAGCGAGTGCCGGACCGGGATTCAGCCGTCCGAGACCGATGCGGAAGCGGTCGGTCGGCGTGGGGGTGAGGTCAGAGCGGTAGATGCTTGCCGGCAACAGCAGTACGCCGGTCTGCTCGACCAACTCGGTGGACATCGTCTCGACACCGTCCGGACCGAGGTAGCGCGGGTAGGTCACGCATCCACCGTCTGGAGCGGTGAACTCGAACAGCTCCGGGTAGCGGTTGAAGAACTCGGTGAACAGCGGCAGGTTCTCGACGATGATCGCCCGGTTGCGCGCCAGGATCTGGTCCCGCGCGCGGAGTGCGATCAGTGCGAGCACTTCGCTCGGGGCCGAGTTGCAGATCGTCGTGTAGTGCTTGGCGCGTTCGAGCCTGTCGAGCACGCTGCGGTCGCGGCAGGCGATCCAGCCGATCCGCAGGCCGGGCAGGCCGTACGCCTTCGACATAACGTTGAGGGACAGCGCCGTACCGGACAGATCTGTTGCTTGAGGCAACGGATTGTTCTCGAGGCCACGGTAGACCTCGTCGGAGAACAGCATGATGCCGCGCTCTTCACACAACTGCACCAGCCGTCGCCACTCGGTCAGCGAGGGGACCGCGCCGGTCGGGTTGTTCGGGAAGTTGACCGAGACCATCCGCGTGTTCGGCCGGAGTGCGCGCTCGACCGCGTCGACGTCGAGTGCCCAGCCATCCTCGGGCCGCAGCGCGACTCCGCTCACCTCGGCGACCGATAGCGGGACCGTCTCGGCGGCCTGGTAATTCGGCGTCAGGACGACGAGGTGGTCGGTGGGCTCGAGCAGGGTCTGCATCGCGACATAGATCCCCTCCTCCGCACCAGCGAAGCAAAGGATGTCGTCAGGCTGCACCTCGTCGTACGTCGCCGCAATGGCCTCCCGCAGCGCAGGCAGTCCGCGCGTCTCGGTGTAGCCGAGCGCGAGCGACTCCCAGCGCTCACGACCGTCGTCGTCGGCCAGTGCGAGCAGCTCGGACATCGTGAGCGTCTGCGCGTCCGATGCGGTCAGGTGGTATTGCGCAGTGAACTCCCAGCGCGCGAAGTGGGTCTCCAGCCGGAAATCAGGCAGGGTCGGCATGCGGCTCCTTCCGGGCCTCGGCAAGCAGTTGGTAGAGCGCAGACCGCGACACCTGCAGCGCACGAGCCACCACCGGTACCGACTTGCGCTGACTGAGCACCCCGGCTTTGTCCAGCCGACTCAACAGCTCTAGGCGGTCAGACCGGCTCAGCCGCTCAACCGGTACGCCGCGCTCTTGCACGTAGCCGGCCACGAGCTCATTCAGCTTCTCGGTCCAGTCGTGCTCAAAGAACGCTTTTGGCTGGGCGGAGATTGGGGCCGCGAACGCCGCGAGCAGGCGACTGGCGGACTCGAAGGCGGTGCGGTCGACATTCACGCACAGCACATATTTCGGTTCGCCGGTGTCGTCTCGCAGTACGGCGCTCACGCTCGACAGGCGACGGCCGTCTGGCAGCACTTTCGGGTACGGGCCGTAGGCGTCTGTGGCGGTTGCTGTGAGCTCGTCGAGCTCTCCGAGCAGTGACGGGTCGCCGGGGACTCGTCCGGAGAGCGGGTTCCAGATTGCGGCGATCTGGTCGGTTGCTGAGTCGTGGAGGACGACCTCGGCGTGGGGTGACAGGAGTCGCGCCAGCACCTCGCCGATCGGGGCGAGTTGTTCGGGGGTCATCTTTTGGACTTTACGTCCAGTTTGGATGTTGCGTCCAGTGTTCTTTGGTTGCTCCGATTGGTCGCCGCTCCGGACAAGCCGGGCACGTTGTCTGTGGCTGGTCGCCGCGGCGGCCGCGTTACATAAAGAGCTTGGCTGGGCCCGGCGGGTGGTTGAGGTACTGGCGAGGTCGGTGATCGCGCTCGCGCCGATTGAGGTGCTCGCTATGGTTGCGGCCGGTTGTGGGGATGCCTGGAAGGTGACCCTTGCTGGTGGTGAAAGGCGCTGGCAAGGAGGCGTGGGGTGCTGCCGTGCCCGGCTGCCGCGCTGGTGGCCCTTTTTTTGTCGTTGCGCTGTCCTGTTGTCGGGGGTCTGTGGGCTGGGTGGTGGGCTTGAACAAGTAATTACCTAATAAGAGTTATCGGGTCGCCCGTCGGGCAGACTCGGACTGGTAAGCCGCTGGTGGGTGAGCACTTCTATTACCTGGACCTGTGAGTCTTGGGGACAGAGCGTGCCCCTG
>NZ_SMKX01000071.1 GCF_004349055.1 Kribbella antibiotica | reverse complement strand
CCGCCGCACCCTGGACGCCGTCCCCGTCCAGAGCCCAGCCCCCACAGACCGCATAGCCACCACCGCCGGCCTGGACATCCCCACCACACAAGCAGCCCTGGAAACCCTCGCCGAACTGGAACTCGTCCACCCCACCGAAACCGGCTGGTGCCTCACTCCCAACACCGCTTAGCGCTCGCGCCCACGCCCGAAGTCGTGGTGACACGGGTGGTGACGTCTTGAAAGCGTGAAGGTGCGTCGCCAGCGCGTTCCCGGACGTCTTCTCTGCCGAGCGCCGCGGTCGGATCTGTGATCCTGCCGGCTGGGGAGTTCTGCCTGTCGATTCCGGTTCGTTCTGCTCCCCGACCCCGGTGATCAGGGGGATTGGCGGAGTTCGGCCAGGAGGTCGGCGATCATGCGGTGGCCTTGCTGCTCATAGGCCTCGTCGCCGATCTTGTAGGCCCAGGCTGCGGTGCTGATGGCGTCGCGGATACGGAGTCTGAGCCAGGCGTCGGGTTGGCGGGGGTCTGGGCCGTAGCCTTCGAGGAAGGCGGCTGCGAGTTCCGGCCTGGCTCGGAACTGTTGGGCGGCGAGCCGGCCGAAGTCGGTGTGTGGAGGCCTGAGGGCAGCGCGGCCGAAGTCGATGGCTCCGACCCGATCGCCGTGGCGAAGCCAATTGCGGGGTTGCCAGTCGCCATGTGTCGGTACGACGACCGATGGCGGGGTCGGCCACTGCTCGACTTCGGCGGTCAGGACGGCGACTGCTTCCGCGGAGATGCGGTGGGGCCGACCGAGCCAGGCGAGAGCCGAAGCTTTCTCCTGGCGCTCGAATTCGCCGTCGTCGAGGACCGCGTGCCGGCCGTGGAAGCGCGCCAGGAGTTCGCCGGCCTGGCGGTAGGTGTCACGGCTCCACTCGTGGTCGGTTCCCTCGACGAGTTCTCCTGGGAGGTATTCGGTGACGAGCAGCTTCGCCTCGTCATCACCCTGGATGAACCGCGGCGCGTGGCCCGTGGAGGCCAGGACCTCGACCCATTGGCGGTGCGCAGCCAACTCTCGGACCAGGTGACGGTCGTGAACGTCGCCCGCCTTGACGATGTAGGAGGTGTCGTCGGCTCCCCGCAACTGAAGAACTGTCGTACCGACCTGACCCCAGCTGTGGTCGCGCTCGAAGGCAGCACCCGGCAGCCAGCGGTTCAGTAGTTCCAGCTGCTGCGAGCTGAGTTGCTCAAAATCCGTACCGGCCATGTTCCTGCGCAACCCGGCGCCGGGTCAGTCGGTGTCGGAGAAGTGAGCGAGCAGGTTCGCGGCGCCGAAGAAGGCGAGCGGCACGGTCAAGGGCACGATCCACACAGCGGCAATCAGTGTGGCGGCTACCGGGAGGCTGCTGCCTGCGGTCGTGTCGACGACGGCGAGGGTGCCGATCATGGCCGTCAGCGCGGCCTGGGCCAGTGGTAGAGATCGGCGGCCGAAGGGTGGGGCGCCGGGTCCCAGCCAGAGCAGGTAGGTCGCAACGACAGCCCCTCCGAGGATCCCGACTCCGATCCCGACGACGAAAGCGTCGGACCGTCGGCCCACTGCCTCGGCGGGAGCGGCGAACCAGCTCCAGAAGGTGGCAGCGGCACCGGTCCGGACCAGCACTAGCGTGACGGCGGCGAAGAACAGGAGATAGCCCAGGGCTCGTAGGGCGAGACCTGCCTTGGCTGATCGCTTTTCGACTTGATCGAGTAGGCGGCCGACTGCCCATCCGGCCAGGCCGCCGACCAGAGCAGCTAGACACCAGGCGATCCAGGAGGCGACGTACAGGCCGAGCTTGTCCTTGCTGAGCTCAGTGCTGACGGACTCGGCGGCGATCGCGAGCAGCCAGCCGGCGCCGGCGCCGGCCAGGAAGCCACCACCGAAGCCCATCACCAGACCGGCTACAGCGCTTAGACCAATCGCGGTGGCCGTGAACGAACTACCCAGCAGCGTTGACAGGACGCTGCCCGACAGCAGCCAGATGGCTGACGCCGCGACAACCCCGGTGACGACCGACCCCGCCAGGCGCACGATCCAGCCGCCGTCGAGGAACAGGCGGAGGAGCGCGTCCAGGAACTCGTTGACCGACTTCTCGGCCAGCCATCGCAGCGCCTTGCCCAGCGGCGTCCGCTCAGCCATCCGACGACTCGCCGCATTGCGCCGACGGCGGGTGCTGCGCCGCTCAGGCTCGTAGTCCGACGGCATCATGCGGACGTAGCTCACGTCAGTACCCCTCCATCGGCCGGCCGATCCCCAGGCAGAGCAGTCTTCTCCCTCGTTCTACCCCGCAACAGCGCTGCAAATCAGGTGCTGTCGGCTGGAGCGGACGGTAGCCTCAGATTCCATGAACACCGCACAGCGAATGATGGGCCCCTTGGTGGGCCTCTTCGTCGTGCGCTGAATCTCAGCCAGTCGAGCCCCCGGTGGTGGGCTCGACCCGATGTGGGGCTCCCTGCCGATCTGATCGGGAAGGAACCCACTCATGAACCCGTACTACGTCACCACCGCGATCCCCTACGTCAACGCAGCGCCGCATCTCGGCCATGCGCTCGAGCTCGTGCAGACCGACGTGCTCGCCCGGCATCGCCGGCTCCGTGGTCAGCCGGTCCGGTTCCTGTCCGGCACCGACGACCACGCGTTGAAGAACGCGCTCGCCGCCCGGAAGGCCGGCATACCGGTGAGCGACTTCGTGAACAGTGCTGCCGACCGCTTCCAAGCGCTCCAAGGCGTTCTCGCGTTGAGTTGCGACGACTTCATCCGGACCTCGACCGACCTGCGGCATCGTCCCGGCGTCGACTATCTGTGGCAGCGCTGCGCGGAGGCTGGCGACTTCTACCAGCGTTCCTACACGGGTCTCTACTGCCTCGGGTGTGAGCAGTTCTACGAACCGGACTCCCTGGTCGCCGGTATCTGTCCGGAGCACGGCACAGAGCCCGAGCAGGTCACCGAGACGAACTGGTTCTTCCGCCTGAGCCGCTACCGCGACCAGATCAGGGACGCGATCACCTCCGGCGCGCTCACCATCAATCCACCGCAGAAGCGCAACGAAGTCCTCGCGCTCCTCGACAACGGACTGCGCGACTTCAGCGTCTCCCGGCCGGCAGCACGCTCGGGCGGATGGGGCATCCCTGTCCCTGGCGACCCGGACCAGGTGATCTACGTCTGGTGGGACGCGCTGACCAACTACCTCACGGCGCTCGGTGTGGATCGGCCCGGCCCGGACTACGCGACCTGGTGGGCAGGTGACGGTGAACGCGTGCACGTGATCGGCAAGGGGATCACCCGCTTTCATGCCGTCTACTGGATCGGCCTCCTGCTCTCAGCCGGCCAGCCGCTGCCGACCACCATCCACGTCCACGACTACATCAACCTCGGCGGCGCCAAGCTCTCGAAGAGCACCGGCAACATCGTCGATCCCGTCGACCTGGTCACCACGTATGGCGCGGACGCCCTGCGCTGGTGGCTCACCCGCGAGGTTCCCCTGCTCGGCGACACCGAGTTCACCACGGAGCGCCTGATCCAGGCCTACAACACCGACCTCGCCAACGGTCTCGGAAACCTGGCCAACCGGACCGTGACACTGCTGCACAAGCATTACGACGGCCGGCTCCTCCTCAGCGGTGAACCACTGAGCGGGCCGGGTTGGAGCAGCGTCGACCTGGACGCCGCCTGCGCCAGCCTGCCATCGAGGATCGACGCTGCCCTGCGCACCGCGGACTTCCGTTCGGCAACCGCGTACCTCACCGCCACCGTCAGCCTCGCCAATCAGCTGCTGAACGCCGCGGAGCCCTGGAAGGTACTCAAGAGCCACAGCGGAGATGCAGAGCTCACGCACCGTCTCCTCAGCCGCGTCGCACACGTCTGCCGCACGGTCGCCGCAGAGCTCGGCCCGTTCTGCCCAGGCGGAGCCACCCGGCTGACGCATCAACTCGGTGACGGCGATCGCGTCACCGAGCCCCAGCCGGCGTTCCTTCGCCTCGGGTAAGCCGCTCAGCGACCGAAGTCGGAGTCCTTGGGGACCTCTAGGTCGGACTTGGCGAGTTCTTCGATGTTGACGTCGCGGAAGGTGACGACCTTGGCGTTCTTGACGAAGCGGGCGGAACGGTAGACGTCCCAGACCCAGGCATCGGCCATCGTCACCTCGAAGTAGACGTCGCCGCCTTCGGTGCGGACCTTGAGGTCCACGGCGTTGCACAGGTAGAACCGGCGTTCGGTCTCTACGACGTACTTGAAGATCCCGACGACGTCCTTGTACTCCCGATAGAGCTGAAGCTCCATATCGGTTTCGTACTTCTCGAGATCATCTGCGCTCATCTACTGCTCTCCACTCCGGTGGGACTGGTGACATTCTGTCCCATATCGGGCCGCAGACTGCGGCGGACATTCTCGAACCGCCGTCGATGTTGTGGACACGGGCCGTATTCGTCCAGTGCCGCCTGGTGTTCGGGGGTGTTGTACCCCTTGTGGACGGCAAAGCCGTACTGCGGGTACTCCAGGTCCCACTGCTGCATGATGCGGTCGCGGGTGACCTTGGCGATCACCGAGGCGGCGGCGATACAGGCTGCCACCCGGTCACCCTTCCAGATCGCGAGCCCCGGTACGCCGAGACCGTCGACGCTGAAGCCGTCGGTCAGCACGTACGACGCGCGCGTGTCGAGGCGGAAGAGGGCCCGGCGGAGCGCCTGCAGGTTCGCCACGTGCATGCCGAGGCGGTCGCACTCGGGAGCCTCGATCGCGACCACCGACCAGGCCAATGCCCGGTTGCGGATCTCCTCGTAGCAGCGGTCGCGGGCCTTCGCGGTGAGCAGCTTGGAATCGGCCAGCTCGGGGATCTGGCCGCGTTTGCCCTCGGGCAGGATCACCGCGGCCGCGACCAGCGGGCCGGCGCACGGTCCGCGCCCGGCCTCGTCGACGCCGGCGATCGGATCCAGGCCGACCCGGCGCAAGGCCCGCTCGTACCCGTACAACCCGGCGTCCCGGCGCACCGTGCTCCCCCGGGGCAACACGCTCATCTAGCCCTCCGCATCACAGGCTCCACCCTAGGCAATCCCACCGACGAACACGGCATCCGGTCGGCGCGGTGCCGAGCGGGTGCTACTTGGGTGGCGGCGTGAGCGAGATCGACGGCTTGGCCGGCGGCGGGCCGGCCGCCGCAGGCACGGACTTGAAGGTGTCCGGTACGCCGAGTTTGGCCCAGCGACCGGCCGGCCAGACGACCAGGATCGCGCGGCCGGTGACCTTGTCCAGCGGGACGAAGGCCGCGTCACCGGGGTTACCGCCCTCGGCGTCGACGTCCTGCAGGTGCACGCGGGAGTCGCCGGAGGCAGAGCGGTGGTCACCCATCACGAAGATCCGGCCGGCCGGAACCGTGACCTGGAACTCCATCTGGGAGGCCGCGTCACCGGGGTACAGGTAACTGGTCTCTTCCAGCGGCTGGCCGTTGACCAGCAGCCGGCCCTTGGTGTCGCAGCATTCGATCTTGTCGCCCGGCATGCCGATCAGGCGCTTGATCAGGTGACCGTGGCTGGAGTCCGGCAGCAGTCCGACAACCTCGAAGAACCGGCCGACCTGACCGCGCTTCTGGCCGCTCTCCTCGGCGCCGAGCCAGCCGCCCGGATCCTCGAAGACGACCACGTCGCCCCGCTTGACGTCGGTGATCTTCTCGACCACGACCCGGTCACCGACGAGCAGCGTGTTCTCCATCGACTCGCTCGGGATGATGAACATCTGGCCGACGAAGGCGCGCAGGATCGAGGAGACGATCAGTGCTCCCACGACGATGAGCACGAACTCGCGGGCGGCGGCCGCGAAGCCCGAACGATGGGCGGGTTTGGCGGCGGCCGTCTTCGTCGGTGTATCGGTCACTTCTTCAGCCCCGGCTTCTTGAAGGTTTCCGGAGGACGCAGCATCGTCATCCGGTCAGACGGCCAGATTACGCAACAGGCCCGGCCAACCACGTTCTTGATCGGAACGAACCCACCACCGGGGCCACCCATGTGCGCCCGCGAGTCCGCCGACTGGGCCCGGTTGTCGCCCATCACCCACAGATGTCCGGCGGGCACGACGACGCTGAAGGGCGAGTCGGAGGGGTGCGCGTCCTTGAGCAGGTACTCCCGCTCGTCCAGGGCGATCCCGTTCACCGTGACGAGTCCGTTGCGGTTGCAGCAGACCACCTTGTCGCCGGGCAGCCCGATCACCCGTTTGACCAGGTGACCCTCACCGCTGCGCGGCAGAATACCGACGAACTCACCGACCTGCCGGAACGGTCCCGGCGTGACCGGTGCCTCGTTCAGCCAGTTGTCGGGGTCCTTGAAGACGATGATGTCCCCGCGCTCGACGTCGCGATGCAGATAGCTGACCTTCTCGGCCAGGATCCGGTCGTCCTTGGTGAGCGTGTCGTACATCGACTCCGACGGCACGTAGAAGGCCTCGGCCACGAACAGCCTCAAGACCACCGTGATCACCAGTGCAAGCACTGTCACGGTGGTCATTTCGATCAGCAGACTGAGCAGCGGATTCCGCTGCTTCAGCCTGCGGTGCCGTCCCTTGCTGCGACGAGCCCTGCTGGGCGCCGAACGCGGGCGAGCGCGAGTCGCAGTGCTCGGCGCCATAGGTGACCGTCGTCGCTAGAGAGTTGGCTCAGGAAGCCGGGAGGTTGTCCCGCTTCTCCTTGATCTTGGCAGCCTTGCCGCGCAGGTCGCGCAGGTAGTACAGCTTGGCGCGACGGACGTCACCGCGGGTGACGACCTCGACCTTGTCGACGATCGGGGTGTGCATCGGGAAGGTGCGCTCGACGCCGACACCGAAGCTGACCTTACGGACCGTGAAGGTCTCCTGCAGGCCACCACCGTGGCGACGGATCACAACACCCTTGAAGACCTGGACGCGGGACCGGTTGCCTTCGACGACCTTCACGTGCACGTTGACGGTGTCACCGGCGCGGAAGGCCGGGATGTCGTCGCGCTTGCTCGCGTTGTCGAGCTCGGTCAGGATCTTGCTCATCTGAGGTCTCTTCTCTCGCGCGTGCCACAGGTCACCCACGAAGTGGTTGGTAGCGAAGTCAGTGAAAAGCTGCCAGTCGGTGGTCACCCCCTGTGGCAGGAGCACCGAAAGAGCAGCAGCAGACAATCTTGCCACACGCCCCACACGGTAACGAAATCAGCTCAGCGCGAGAGCGCATAGTGACGGAGTTTGGAAGCGGAGCGTGACGGCACTACTTTCTCCGGCGCCGCTTGGCCAGGTGCACCAGATCGACCTTCGGGGTCTGGGCTTCCCGTCGCAACTCTCGGTAGCCAGCCTTGCGGTAGATGGCCAGATTCCGCTCGCTCCGCCCACCCGTGTTCAGCTCGTACGACGTCACCTCGGCCGGCGCCAGCTTCTCGACCGTCCGCAGCAGCCGGGTCCCGAGACCACGCCCCTGCCAGTCCGGAGCGACAGCGATCCGCCCGATGTAGCCCACCGAGTCGTTGATCGTCAGCTGCACCGAGCCGACGATCCGCGTCCCCGCCACGGCCTTCAGCACGATCCCCTCGCTCAGCCGCTCCGCCGCAGCCTCAGGCGTCTCTAGCAGCGGCGGGATCTCGTACTCGTCGTACAAGCGCCCCTCCGACAAGAACGCGGCCAACTGCAGCGCGTGGATCTCCCCGGCATCACCAGAAGCCGCGGGCAGGATCCGGATGCCGTCGGCATCCTCGTCCTCAGCCAGTACGGCGCCCCACGCCGCCAGAAGATCCGGACGCCGCTCCGCCGTACGGCTGATGGACTGCTGATGCCGCCACTCAGCGATCTTGCCGTGGTTCCCCGACAGCAGGATCTCCGGTACGTCGTGCCCTCGCCAGCTCACCGGCTTCGTGTACACGGGGTACTCCAGCAGGCCATCCCCCGAATGCGACTCTTCAGCCAGCGACTCCGGGTTCCCGATCACGCCGGGCAGCAGCCGAGCCACCGCCTCCACCATGACCAGTACGGCGACCTCCCCGCCGTTCAGCACGTAGTCGCCGATCGACACCTCGTCGACGCGCATCCGCTCTCCCGCGTATGCCGCGACCCGCGCATCGATGCCCTCATACCGGCCGCATGCGAACGCCAGCCACGGCTCCTCGGCCAGCTCATAGGCGAGCGCCTGGGTGAACGGCCGCCCCGCAGGCGTCGGCACGATCAGTCGCGGCTGCGACGGGCCGTCCGGTGGCGCGACGGCATCCAGCGCCTCACCCCATGGCTCCGGCTTCATCACCATCCCCGCGCCACCGCCGTACGGGGTGTCGTCGACGGTCCGGTGCCGGTCATTGGTCCACTGCCGCAGGTCGTGCAACCGCACATCCAGCAGGCCGCTCTGCGTCGCCTTGCCGACCAGTGAGACGTCGAGTGCGGCCAGGTACTCCGGGAAGATCGTGAGTACGTCCAGCCTCATCGGGCCGTGTCCCCAGGCTCTGCCGGAACCACCTCGGCGCCGTCAGGGTCGAGCAGACCCGGGCGGTCTGCCACCGTCACATAGCCGGCATCCAGGTCGATCTGAGGAACCAGCTCCTCGACCAACGGCACCAGTACGGCGTTGCCGGCCGGCCGGCGCACCTCCAGCAGATCCTGCGAGGGCAGGTGGATCACGTCGATCACCTCACCGGCCTCTTCGCCAGTAGTGGTGCGGACCTTCAGACCGATCAGCTCGCGGTCGTAGTACTCCTCGGGGTCCTCAGGCCGCTCGTTCTCGCCGATCTCCGCCTGGACCTCCAGGTTGCGCAGATTCTCCGCAGCAGTCCGGTCCGGCGACTCGACGAACTTCACCAGCAACCGCCCGCTGTGCCACCGGCTGGACTCCACGGTGAGCGTCCGGGGCGGCTCGGCGACCGTCACGAGTTCGGCACCCGCAGCGAAGCGCAGGTCCGGATCATCCGTCCGGACGATCATGCCGATATCGCCCTTGATCCCGTGCGCCCGGCCGATTCGGCCGACAATCACCAGCACCGCAGTTCCTCTCAACGCCATGACACAACAGCACAGTGTCTCAGGCGCTCCCGCTCCAGGGCGCAGGGGTAAGCACCCAGATCAGCTCGGCGGGCTCGGTCGGGCTGGAGTTGACCCAGGTGTGCGGCTCCCCACCCGGGAACGTGAGCGCATCACCGGCCGCCAACTGGACCCGGCGATCGGTGAACAGCATCTCGATGCTCCCGGCGATCACGTACACCACTTCGTACTCACAGTTGATCGTGTAGAAGTCCGATCCGCCGGTCCCGCCCGGCTCGGCGTCGGTGTGCACCATCTGGACCCGGGACTGCCCACGCGGGGTCATCAGCCGCTCGTCGACCCCGGAACCACCCAAGTTGATCGCCGGGGCGCCATCACGCCGTACCAGTGCGACGTCCGGCACCGTGAACAGCGAGCCGACGTCCAGGCTCATCACCTCACACAAGGTGATCAGCGAGGCGACGCTGAGCGAAGTCTCGTCGCGCTCGACCCGGCTGAGGAAGCCCTTGGTCAGTCCGGCGGCCGAGGCGAGCTGGTCGAGCGTGTAGCCGTGCGCCTGCCGGGCCGCCCGTAGCCGGGAGCCGATCCGGACTTCGTTGTTCGACGGCGATACCGGTAACGGACGCATCGAAAGTCCTTCCTATCAGGCGGAGCCACAAGATCACTGCGGTAAGTCCTTGACACCCAATCATGCCCGCCCTGATGCTCATACGACAACCTTTGTTGCCTGTGATGAAACATCCTCGAAACAATCGGCCCCGACCGTCCGGGAGAACCCACCATGCGGATTCCACTTCTCGCCCTCGTCACCGCACTGACCCTTGTGTCGTGCGCGGCGCCTGACGCGGTCGAATCCCCGGCCGGAGGCGGCGCCACGACCACCGCACTGGCCAGGGACGACGCCGCGGCCGCGCTCCTGCCCGACGCGATCAAAACGGCCGGCAAGGTCCGCGTCGCCTCCGGAGTGAGCTTCCCGCCGATGGAATTCTTTGCTGAGGACAACAAAACTGTGCTCGGCTTCGACGCGGACCTGGGCGCGGCGCTCGGGCAGGTGCTCGGCGTCCCGTTCGAGTTCCAGAACACCAACTTCGACGGCATCATCGGCGGCCTCAACGCCAACCGGTACGACCTGGCGCTGACCAGCATGATCGACAAGAAAGCGCGTCAGGAGACGGTGGACTTCGTCGACTACCTGAACTCCGGCGTCACCTTCATGGTTGTCAAGGGCAACAAAGAGGGACTGAAACAGAAACAGGACTTGTGCGGCCGCAAGGTCGCTGTCGAGAAGAGCGCAACCGGTGACCTGACCGCCGACGACATCGCCAAGGAATGCAAGCTGACCAAGCTGCCGTTCCCCGACCAGGCGAGCGCGGTCCAGGCGCTGCAGTCCGGCCGCGCGGACGCCGTCCTGGCGCTTGACCTGACGCTGGCCTACAACGTCAAACAGTCACCGGATGCCTTCGAGATCGCGAGTAAGCCGTTCGGCACGCTGCCCGTCGGCATCCCGATCCCGAAGAACAACCCGAAGCTGCGCGACGCCGTCCAGGCCGCGTTGAAGAAGGTCATCGAAAGTGGCACGTACGACGCGTTGCTGGCGAAGTGGAATCTCACCGATCAGGCGCTCAAAGACGCACCCCTCAACCAGGGCACGTGATGATGAGCACCGCTGACGAGCCGATCGTCCGGCTCCGGCATCCGGGCCGCTGGGTCGCGGCCGCCGTGATCGTCTTCCTGCTGGTCGTCTTCATCCACTTCGTTGCCACCGCCCCCAAACTGCGGCTCGATCTCGTGGTCGGCTATCTGTTCGAGAAGTCGATCATGCTCGGCCTGGTCAAGACTCTGCAGCTGACCGTGATCGCGATGCTCGTCGGTGCCGTCCTCGGCACGATCCTCGCCGTGATGCGCCTGTCCGAGAATCCGGTACTGCGTTCTGTTGCCGGCGGCTACGTCTGGCTCTTCCGTGGTACGCCGATCCTCGTGCAACTGCTGTTCTGGTTCTTCCTCGGCACGGTCGTACCGCAGCTCAGCATCGGCCTGCCGTTCGGCGGACCCGACCTGATCAGCTGGCCGACGAACACCGTGATCACCCAGTTCACGGCCGCGATTCTCGGGCTCGGACTGAACGAGGCGGCGTACATGGCCGAGATCGTCCGGGCCGGCATCGGATCGGTCGACTCCGGTCAGCGCGAAGCGGCCGAGGCGCTCAGCATGAGCCCGTGGATCACCTACCGGCGCGTGATTCTGCCGCAGGCGGCCCGGCTGATCGTACCACCGACAGCCAACCAGACGATCTCGATGCTCAAGCTCACCTCGCTGGTGCTGGTGATCGGCCTGCCCGAGCTCACCACGACCGCGCAACTGATCTACGGGCGCAACTTCCAGCAGATCCCGCTGCTGATCGTCGCAAGCCTCTGGTACCTGGTGCTGACCACGATCCTGACCGTCATCCAGAATCGGTTGGAGAACCGCATGAGCCGTGGAGTGCGCCGATGATGGTCGAGGCGATCAACGTGCGGAAGTCGTTCGGTGCGGTCGAGGTACTGAAGGGCATTGATCTGACGGTCGACGCCGGCGAGGTCGTGTCGCTGCTGGGACCGTCCGGATCGGGCAAGAGCACCTTCCTGCGCTGTATCAACCACCTTGAGCGGATCGACGGCGGCGAGATCAGTGTGAACGGCGAACTGGTCGGCTACCGGCGTCAGAACGGCCGGAAGTATGAGCTCCGGCCGCGGGAAACCGCTGCAGCGCGCAGGCATGTGGGCATGGTGTTCCAGCGCTTCAACCTGTTCCCGCACCGCACCGCCGTCGAGAACGTGATGGAGGCGCCGCTCTTCGTCAAGCGCGAGACGCGTGCGGCGGCAAAGCAGCAGGCGCTCGATCTGCTCGATCGCGTCGGCCTTGCGGACAAGGCAGCGGCGTACCCGGCGCAGTTGTCCGGCGGCCAGCAGCAGCGGGTGGCGATCGCGCGAGCGCTGGCGATGCGGCCGACGCTGATGCTGTTCGACGAACCGACATCGGCGCTCGACCCTGAGCTGGTCGGCGAGGTCCTTGAGGTGATGAAGGGCCTGGCCGCCGAGGGGATGACCATGATCGTGGTCACGCACGAGATCGGTTTCGCCCGGGAGGTCTGCCACCGGGTCGTCTTCATGGACGCCGGTGTCGTCGTCGAAGCCGGCCCGCCCCAGCAGGTGCTCACGAATCCCAGTCACGCCCGGACCCGGACCTTCCTGCAGAAAGTGCTCTGAGATGACCACGTATCAAGGCCCAGTCGACGCAACCAAGATCCCCCGGTACGGCGGCCCGCCCACGTTCGCGCGGTTGCCGCGGATCGACGAGGTGGCTCGTGCCGATGTCGCGGTGATCGGTGTACCGTTCGATTCCGGTGTCAGCTACCGCCCCGGCGCGCGCTTCGGGCCCGGGCACATCCGGGCGTCGTCGAAGCTGTTGCGTCCTTATAACCCGGTGCAGGACGTGGAACCGTTCGCATCGCAGCAGGTGGTCGATGCTGGTGACATCGCCTGCAACCCCTTCGACATTCTCGAAGCGGTGCAGCAGATCGACGCCGGTGTTCGCGAGGTGGTCGGGTTCGGTGCGAAGCCGTTGACGATCGGTGGTGATCACACCATCGCGCTGCCGTTGCTGCGGGTCATGCACGAGGCGCACGGGCCGATCGCGGTCGTTCACTTCGACGCGCATCTGGACACGTGGGACACGTACTTCGGTGCACCGATCACGCACGGTACGCCGTTCCGCCGGGCCTCCGAGGAGGGTTTGATCGATCAGACCGGGTCGCTGCACGTTGGGATCCGGGGCTCGCTGTATTCGCGGGAGGACCTGACCGACGACCAGGTGCTCGGGTTCCAGGTGATCGGCGCGCATCAGTTCGACGATCACGGGTGGCGCGGGGCGGTGGAGCGGATCAAGGCCCGGGTCGGTGATCGGCCGACGTACGTGTCGCTGGATATCGACGTACTGGACCCTGCGTTCGCGCCGGGGACGGGGACGCCGGAGGCGGGCGGGATCACCAGCCGGGAGTTGTTGCAGATGCTGCGGGCTTTTGGCGAGCTCAATCTAATCGGGGCGGACATCGTGGAGGTGGCGCCTGCGTATGACCACGCTGAGGTGACTGGCATCGCGGCTGCGCATGCGGCGTACGAGTTGATCAGTGCGATGGCACCGCGGACTCATGGCTGAGGCGGTGACAGGCGGCGCGGCCGTCGTGGACAGCCTGGTGGCGCAGGGTGTGCGGCACGTGTTCGGGATTCCGGGGACGCACAACCTGGAGATCTACCGGTATCTGCCGTCGTCGGGGATCCGGCATGTGGTGACGCGGCACGAGCAAGGTGCCGGGTACGCCGCGGACGGGTACGCGCGGGTGACGGGCGGGCCAGGCGTGCTGATCACCACTTCGGGACCAGGGATCACCAACGCGATCACTGCTCTCGCAACCTCGTACGCCGATTCGGTGCCGACGCTCGCGATCTCGCCCGGGCCGCCGCGTGGGACGGTGGGTAAGGACGTCGGCTGGCTGCATGAGCTGAAGAACCAGCAGGGTGCGCTGGATGCAGTCTGCGACCGGAGCATCCGGGTGGAGAGTGCGGACGAACTGCCGGAGGTGATCGCCGAGATCTTCGCCGGCTTCACCAGCCGGCGGCCGCGGCCGGTGCACCTGGAGGTGCCGGTCGACGTGCTGGAGGGTGAGTGGGTACGGCGCCCAGCCGCCGCTGCCCAAACGTTCGAGGTAGTTCAGGTCGACTCCGCGGAGATCGCGGCGGCGTTCGCTCAGGCGCGGCGCCCGCTGATCATCGCGGGTGGGGGTGCGCGGGGTGCAGCCGCGGAGATCCGCGCCCTGGCGGCGAACGGCGTACCGGTCCTGACGACGGTGAACGGCAAGGGGATCATCGACGAGCGCGACCCGGTCGCCCTCGGCGCGTCGATCCGGCTCCCGGCGGCGCATCGAGTGATCACGGAGGCCGACCTGGTAGTTGCTGTGGGCACCGAACTCGGCGACTCGGATCTCTGGGGCGGCGTTCCGCAAGCAGCCAAGGTGATCCGCATCGACATCGATCCCGCGCAGCTCCACAAGAACCTGCAGGCCGACCTCCCGATCACCGGGGACGCCCAGCAGGCACTCCAGCTCACCACCAAACGCTTCGACACCACGCACGTCACCGAGTGGCAGAAAGCGATCCGCGCCGACGCCGATCTGGATGCCGGTCCGTGGGCCGCGATCCAGGAATCCCTCGCCGGCGCGCTCCCCGCCGACACCGTGATCGCGGGTGACAGCTCGCAGGTCACGTATTACGGCACGGTCCATTTCTGGCCGTTCACAACCGCCAACCGCCTCCTCTACCCGACCGGCTACGCGACCCTCGGCTACGGCCTCCCCGCCGCGATCGGCGCGAAGATCGCCCAGCCGGAACGACCGGTGATCGGCCTCTTCGGCGACGGCGCGGCGATGTTCACGATCCAGGAGTTCGTCACCGCGACCGAGCTTCGGCTGCCGTTGCCCATCATCGTCATCAACAACGGCGGGTACGCCGAGATCCGCGAGCAGATGGTCGATCGCGGTATCGCCCCGCAAGCCGTCGACCTCTACCAACCGGACCTTCCCGCGATGGCCCGCGCGATCGGTGCGCACGGCATCGAAGCCACGTCGGCCGCCGCCCTGGGCGACCTGGCCGCCGAGGCCCTCACCACCGACCGCCCCACCCTGATCCAACTCACCATCAGCGGGAGCCGCGCGTGACCGTCCTCGGCAACATCATCGGCGGCAAACCCACGCCCGCGGCCAACTCGATGGAATTCGTCGATCCCGCAACCGCCCAACCACTCGGTACGGCGCCTCGCTCGCGACAAGCCGAGGTGGACGCGGCAGTCGCAGCGGCTGACGAGGCCTTCCACAGCTGGCGCCGTACGACGCCTGCCCAGCGACAGCAGGCGATCCTCGCGCTGGCCGACCTGGTCGAGCAGCACGCCGATGAGCTCATCGAGTGCGAGGTCCGCAACACAGGCAAACCGCGAGCGGCGACACGGGAGCTCGAGCTCCTTCCCTGCGTCGACCAATTGCGCTTCTTCGCCGGCGCGGCCCGGGTGCTCAACGGGATCGCGCAGGCCGAATACGAGGCCGGCTTCACCTCATCGCTACGTCGGGAGCCGGTCGGCGTGATCGCCCAGATCACCCCGTGGAACTACCCGTTGATGATGGCGATCTGGAAAATCGCGCCGGCACTCGCGGCCGGAAACACCGTCGTACTGAAACCAGCCGACACCACCCCCTGGAGCACAGTCCGCCTGGCTGAACTAGCGCAGGAAGTCCTGCCACCAGGCGTGCTCAACGTGGTCTGCGGCGACCGGGACACCGGCCGGCTACTGGTCACACACCGACGCCCGGACATGGTCGCGATCACCGGCAGCACGCGTGCCGGCGCCGAGGTGATGGCCGCGGCCGCCCCTACGCTCAAGAACGTTCACCTGGAACTCGGCGGCAAGGCCCCAGCGCTCGTCTTCGCCGACACCGACCTACGCCGGACGGCCGAACAGATCGCGTTCACCGGATTCTTCAACGCCGGCCAGGACTGCACCGCCGCGACCAGAGTCCTCGTCGAACAATCGGCGTACGACGAGTTTGTCGCCGAGCTGAGTGCCGCAGCGCGCGCCAGCCGGGCGGGGGCGCCGGACGATCCGGATGTCGCGTTCGGCCCACTGAACAGCGCGGACCAGAAAGGCCGGGTCGAGGAGTTCTTGACCGGGTTGCCGGATCACACCGAGATCGTGGCCGGCGGAACTGGCCGCGGCCCGGGCTACTTCCTCGACGCGACCGTGATCGCCGGAGCACGACAAGACGATGACGTCGTCCAGCGTGAGATCTTCGGACCGGTGCTGACCGTGCAGCCGTTCACCGACGAGGCCGAGGCGATCCGCCTGGCGAACGGCGTTGACCTCGCTCTGGCTTCCAGTGTCTGGACGACCGACCACGGCCGCGCCACCCGCCTGGCCGCCGAACTCGACTTCGGCACCGTCTGGATCAACTGCCACCAACTGCTCCCGGCCGAACTCCCGCACGGCGGCTTCAAACAGTCCGGCACCGGCAAGGACCTCTCGGTCTTCGGCCTCGAGGATTACACCCGCTTGAAGCACGTCATGAGCGCCTGGGAGTCCTGAGCAGACGTAAAGGCCGCGCCTCTGAGAGACGCGGCCTTTACCAGAGAACTGAGTTCTAGCGGCGGGGCCGCTTGTTCGCCTCGTCGACGAAGTCGATGCGCAGCGACTGCTCGGCGCTGAGCGCTCCGACGACCGTGCGGATCGCGGTGGCGGTCCGGCCGTTACGGCCGATCACCTTGCCGATGTCGTCGGGGTGCACGTGCACCTCGAGCGTCCGGCCGCGGCGCAGGGTGCGGGCCCGGACGTTCACGTCGTCCGGGTTGTCCACGATGCCCCGGACCAGGTGCTCCAGCGCCTCGGTCTCCATCACCGTCAGGCCTTGGCGTCGTCGGCGGCCGGAGCCTCGACAGCGGCCTCGTCAGCCTTGGGAGCCTCGTCGGTCTTGGCCTCGACGGCCTCGGCCTTCGGGGTCTCGTCCTTGGCGGCAGCCTTCTTCGCCGACTTCTTGGCGGTGACGGCCTCGGTCTTCAGCGTGCCGTGGGCCTCGGCCAGCGCCTCGTTGAAGATCTCCTGCTTGTCACGCTTCGGCTCCTTGACCCGCAGCGGCGGCGGGGCGTCAAGGCCCTTGAACTGCTGCCAGTCACCGGAGGCCTTGAAGATGGCCTCGACGGCCTCGGTCGGCTGCGCGCCGACGCTCAGCCAGTACTGCGCCCGGTCGGACTCGACGTGAATGAACGACGGCTCGGCCTTCGGGTTGTACTTACCGATCTCCTCGATGGCGCGGCCGTCACGCTTGTTGCGGGCGTCCATCACGACGATGCGGTAGTGCGGCGCACGCTTCTTGCCGATGCGCTTCAAACGGATCTTGACTGCCACGGTTGCGGGAACTCCCTTGGGATTACATGTCTGGGTGAGTAGCTCAGCGTCGTGGGGACAACGCCGAAACCGCTCGAATGGGCCGGACCCAGGCAGTGGAGTTAGAGGGCTGCACAAACCTGGACGGACTCAGCCATCCATTCTGCCAGATACCGGGGCACCGGGACCAATCCGGCCCTCACGCGCGCAGGTAGGCGAGGTCGGGGAGGTGAGCGGTGTAGGAATCGAGGAGCTGACCAGCGGCGGTGACGGAGTCGATCAGCGGGTGCCAGGCGAAGGCTCGGAGAGCGGCTGAGCGGGACGAGGCGGTGGCGGCTTCGATGGTGGAGCGCTCGACAGCCTTGACCGCGGTGACCAGACCGGCCTGGTGATCTGTGAGCTGGGACACAGCGAGCGGCAAGGCGCCGTTCGCGTCGACCGTGCACGGGATCTCGACCACGGCGTCGTCGTCGAGATGGTGCAGGATGCCGCGGTTGCGGACGTTCAGGATGAGCGAGGCTCGCTCGTTGTGCGCGATCGCGCGCATCAGCGACAGCGCGACCTGCTCATAGCCACCCGCCGCCATGTCGCGCTCGTCGCGCTCACCGGCATCGGCGATCTCACGACTCTCGACCATGTACGTCGACTCACGCTCGGCGCGGGTCTTTTGCCACAGCTCGAGCGCCTGGTCGGGGTGCTGCGCCGTCTCGGCGTAGAACGCGGACTGCTGCTCCAGGAGGAATGTCCCGCGAGTCTGCTCAACGGCCTGCACGGCGGCCAGTGTCTCGCGCGCGAAGTAGTAGTAGTGCAGGTACTCGTTCGGGATCGAGCCGAGCGACCGCAACCAGTCCACCCCGAACAGTCGCCCCTCCTCGAACGAGGTGAGCTCCTCGGTGGATGTCAGCAACTCAGGCAAGCGGTCGACCCCACCGGACCGCAACCCACGCAGCCAGCCAAGGTGATTCAGCCCCGCGTAGTCGTAGAAGGCAGTCGCCGGGTCGACTCCGAGCGCCAGCGCAGCCCGTCGGCCGAGACCGGACGGGGAGTCGCAGATCCCGATCACGCGGTCCCCCAGATACGGGATCATCGCCTCGGTCACCATCCCCGCCGGGTTGGTGAAGTTGATCGTCCAAGCCTCCGGCGCGAGCGCGGCAATCCGCTGCGCAATGGCAGTCGCGACAGGAATCGTCCGCAATCCATAGGCGATCCCGCCCGCACCAACCGTCTCCTGACCGAGCACACCCAGGTCGAGCGCCACTCGCTCGTCGACAGTCCGCCCCTCGAGCCCACCCACCCGGATAGCCGAGAAGATGAAATCCGCTCCCCGAATCGCGTCGTCCAGGGAGGTCGTCGCAGTCACCGCCGGCGGATCCACGAATTCGACAGCTTGCTGACGCAGTACGGCGGCGATGGACGACAGCCGCGTGGAATCCGTGTCGTACAAGGTGACTTCGGTGATGCGGCCGGGGCCGCGGTCGCCGAGGAGGGCGTGGTAGACGAGGGGGACGCGGAAACCGCCGCCGCCGAGGATGGTCAGTCTCATGCCAGCACCACCTGCGCTCCTGCTTCTGTCAGTTGGACTCGGGTTGCCGCGTCGGCGCCGGCTTCGGTGACGACCATATGGAGTTCGGTGGGTTCGCAGACGCGGGCGACGCCGTGGCCGGGGAACTTGGTGGCGTCGGCCAGCAGGACGACCCGGTCTGCGGCCTGGATCATCGCGCGCTTGACGGGAACCTCGATCATCGTGCTGTCCATGACGCGGCCGTCGGGGCGCACACCACTCGTGCCGAGGAACAGCCAGTCGACGTGGATCTGCCGCAGGCTCTCCTCGGTCAGATATCCGACCAGCGAGCGGTAGCTGCGCCGCACGAAACCGCCAAGGATGATCAGCTCGATCGACTCGTCGTATTGCAGCTCCTCCAGGACGGCAAGGTTGCTGGTGACAACGGTCAGCGACCGCCCGTGCAGGTGCTGAGCAACCCGCAACGCGGTCGTCCCGATATCCAGCAACACCGACTCGCCGTCTTGGACCAGCTCAGCAGCTCGCTGCGCGATCCGATCCTTCTCAGCAGCATGTACGGCGTTCACGTCGGCGAACGGCTCATCCCCGCCATCCACCGCGAGAGCGCCGCCGTACACGCGGGTCAGTCGGCCCTCGTCGTGCAGTTGCTCCAAGTCGCGACGGATCGTCGCCTCGCTGACCCTCAGACGGGCAGCCAGCACCTTCACACCCCCGGCCCCATCGACCCGGAGTGCGCGCACGATCTCGTCCTGACGCTGCTTCGGCAACACATCACGACCGTATCACGCAAACTCTGTCATTTTCAGTCACAGTTATGCTCGGGTATTGCGGAATCTGACAAAGCGATCCAAGATTCACGCAAGAGTTTGATCAAACCTGCAGGAGTGTGGGGCAGCTCATGGAAGAGCTTGACGTGGTCGTGTCCGGCCTGGTGTTCCAGGACCTGGTGCTCGGCCTGCCCACGCCCCCACGACCAGGCACGGAGGTCTGGGCCACCGATTCCCACGAGAGCCCGGGCGGCATCGCCAACTTTGCGGTCGCCCTGGCCAGACTCGGCCTCCGCACCGGCATGGCCGCAGCCTTCGGCGCCGACGACCTCGGCGACCGGCTCTGGGATCGCCTCACCACCGATGAGGGCATCGATCTCACGCTCTCCCGCAAGCTCCCCCACTGGCCGACACCGCTCACCGTGGCGCTTGCCTATGACAACGATCGCGCCTTGGTCACCCGCGGCAGCGCCTCACCACTAAGCGCCGACGACCTGATCACCACTCCCCCGAAGGCGAAAGCCGTTGCCGCCCACATCGGCCCCTGGCCGAACGAGTGGCTGGCCAAAGCGAAGTCCGCCGGCAGCGTGGTCTTCGCCGACGTCGGCTGGGACCCGACCGAGCAATGGGACCCCGCAGTCCTCGACCAACTCGAGTACTGCGACGTCTTCCTCCCGAACGCCGACGAAGCCATGGCCTACACCCGTACGACGTCGCCAGCGGCCGCGCTCGAGGCGCTCGCCCCGCGGGTCCCGGTGGTCGTGGTTTCCAACGGCGCTCACGGGGCGGAGGCGATCGACGGCCGGACCGGCGAGCGAGTCGCCGTACCGGCCTTCTCAGTCCCGGCGGCGGACACCACCGGGGCGGGTGATGTGTTCGCCGCCGGCTTCATTGCTGCCACGTTGTGGGATCTGCCGCTCGCGCAGCGGGTCCGCTTCGCCGCCCTCACTGCCGCTCTGTCCGTCACCAAGCTCGGCGGCGCCGACGCGGCGCCCCGCTGGGCGGACCTGGCCAGGTGGCAGCAAGAACATCCGGAAGACCAGCACCTCCAAGCGCTCATCAGCGCACACTCAGGAAGGTAAGACCAATGGACCTGTCACGTCGGACGCTGCTCGCTGGGGGCCTCGCAGCCGTGATCGGTGGCACCGTCGTCGCCTGTTCGTCCGGAATGGACACCGGCTCGGCCAAGAAGAACGCCACCGGCAACCTCGCGCTGTGGTGCTGGCCGGGCGGGCTCGGCAAGTCGGTGCTGGACGACACCATCGCGCACTTCCCGGACCAGCACATCAAGTTCTCCGAGGTGGGCGGCGACTTCAAGCAGAAGCTGCTGACCACGTTCAGCGGCGGGACGTCGATCCCGGACATCACCGGGATCAAGGGTGAGGACATCGCCTCGCTGCTCCCGCAGGCCAGCCGGTTCGTGGACCTGAAGACGATCGGTGCCGACGACGCCTTCCTCGGCCAGTACCTGGAGTGGAAGGTCAAGCAGGCAACGACGCTGGACGGCAAGGTGCTCGGCATCCCGATCGACATCGGGCCGACCGCGCTGTTCTACCGCGAGGACGTCTTCACCGCCGGCGGACTGCCGGGCGACCCGGCCGCGGTCGGCGCGCAGATGAAGAGCTGGGACGACTTCCTGCAGGCCGGGGTCGAGCTGAAGGCGAAGAACCCGAAGGCGTTCATCGTGGCCGACGCGGTCGACATGTACGGCACGATCGTCAACCAGGGCACGTCTCGCTATATCGACAAGGACAACAAGTTCATCGGCGACCAGGACCACATCCGTAAGGCGTGGGACACCGCGGTGAAGGCGATCACGCTCAAGGTCGACGGCAAGAACCTCGGCGGGACGAACGACTGGAACGCCGGCCTCGACCAGGGCACGGTGCCGACCGTCGTCGGCGCGGCCTGGGTCGCGCTGGACATCAAGGCAGCGGCGAAGACGAGTGTCGGCAAGTGGCGGGTCGCGCCGACGCCGGGCGGTCCGGCGAACTTCGGCGGCTCGTTCCTGGCGATCACCAAGAACGCCGCCGACCCGAAGGCCGCGTTCGAGGTGATCAAGTACATGCTCAGCCCGGACAACGAGGCCAAGGCGTTCGCGGACGCGCAGATCTTCCCGGCGACACCGGCGGCGTACGACAAGCCACAGTTGAAGGCGGCCGATCCGTTCTTCGGTGGACAGGTGCCGATCGACGTCTTCGGACCCGCCGCCAAGGACATCCCGATCGCGTACGAAGCGCCGCTCGACGCAGCGATCGCCGTACCGTTCACTGATGCACTGAAGCTGGTGCAGGTCGGTAAGAAGACCTCCGACGCGGCGTGGGCCGAGGCGATCGAGAAGGCCAAGCAGATCGGCAAACGTCAGGGCGTGCAGTGACGAAACGCGGCATCCTCTCTTACTGGCGCTTCTACCTGGCGCTGTCGCCGTTCTACATCCTGTTCTTGATCTTCGGGCTCTACCCGATGGCGTCGACGATCCTGCTCGGCTTCCAGAAGTGGGACGGGTTCAGCCCACGGACGTTCGTCGGGCTGCAGAACTTCGCGTTCCTGATCGAGGACAGCACGTTCTGGCTGGCACTGAAGAACACGGTCGTGCTGTTCTTCATGTCCACCGTGCCGACGCTGGCGATCGCGCTGGTGCTGGCCGTGATGCTGAACAGCGCTGTGCGGTTCTCCAGCGTCTACCGGATCGCCTACTTCATCCCGAACATCACGTCCCTGGTGGCGGCCGCGATCTTCTTCGCGGCCGTCTTCAGTACGAACTTCGGGCTGATCAACTCCGGTCTGCGGGCCCTCGGCATCGAGACGCAGGACTGGCTCGGCCAACCCTGGGGCATCAAGATCGCGATCTCGACGATGATCGTGTGGCAATGGGCCGGGTACAACACGATCATCTATCTGGCCGGACTGCAGGCGATCCCCCGCGAACAGTACGAGGCGGCCAAGGTCGACGGTGCGGGCGCGACCCGGACCTTCTTCTCGATCACGCTGCCGCAGCTGCGACCCGTCGTACTGTTCACCGTCGTCACCGCCACGATCGGCGGCCTGCAGACGTTCACCGAGCCACAGGTGATGGTCGGCAACAGCGGCGGTGTCGGCCAGAGCGGCCTGACGATCGTCATGTACTTCTACCAACAGGCCTTCCTCAACAACGACTACGGGTACGCCGCAGCGATTGCCCTGAGCATCTTCATGCTCGTACTGCTGTTCACGGCGATCAACTGGAAGCTGGTCGGCGGAAGGGGTAAGCAGTGAGGTGGCATTGGCGCGGTGCGACGCTGCACGTGGTCCTGGCGATCGCCGGACTCCTGAGCCTGTTCCCGTTCTACTGGACGCTGGTGATGGCGACGAACACCACCGCCGACATCTACCGGTTCCCACCGAAGTTCACCCTCGGCTCACAGCTCGACGACAACGTCCGGGCCGTACTGGCAAACGTTGCGTTCTTCCAGTCGATGGGGAACACGGTGGTGGTGGCGGTCGCGACGACGCTGCTGGTGCTGTTCTTCGATTCGCTGGCTGCGTTCACGTTCGCGAAGTACAGGTTCCCGGGACGCAACGCGCTGTTCGTGATCCTGCTGGCGACGATGCTGCTGCCGGCTCAGCTCGGCGCGATCCCGCAGTTCCAGACGATGGCGGCGTTCGGCTGGGTCGGATCGCTGAAGGCACTGATCATTCCGGCGGCGGCCAATGCCTTCGGCATCTTCTGGTTGCGGCAGTACTTCTCGAGCTCGATCCACGATGAGCTGGTCGAAGCGGCCACGCTGGACGGTTGCGGGTTCCTCGGTGTCTACCGGCATGTGGCGCTGCCGTCGGCCCGGCCGGCGCTGGCGTTCCTCGGGATCTTCACCTTCGTCGGATCCTGGAACGACTACTTCTGGCCGCTGGTTGTTCTGACCAACCCCGATCACCTGACTCTGCAGGTCGCGCTGTCCAGTCTCAACCGGTCGCACGGTGTCGACTACAGCATGGTGATGACCGGAGCACTGATGGCGATGGTGCCCCTCATCGTGATCTTCATCGTCTTCGCCCGCCAGTTCATCAAGGGCGCAACGGAAGGAGCGGTCAGAGGTTAAGCTCTGGAACCAGGAGCAAGCGCGGTACGTCGGAGGGGCGTCATGGTTGGCAAGCGGGGACGCGTGATCGGGCGGATCGCACCAGGAATCGTCGGCGAAGTCATGTTGCCGGTCCGTGGTGCCACCGAAGCCTTCTACGCTTACCCCGCGGTCGACGAGGAGATCGAGGTCGGCGCGCAGGTCGTGGTCGTGGACTACGACCCGCCCCGCTCGGTCTACGTCGCCCGCGCCTTGTAGTTCGCGCTCTGTAGCTTCTGGTTCCCTGGAGGGGAAATGTTCTGGACGTACGTGATCGGCGGCGCCATTGCCCTGGTCGTACTACTTCTCTTGTTCCGGATGGTCTGGCGGGTCGCCGAACCGAACGAGGCACTCATCATCTCCGGCCTCGGCGCGCATTCGAGTTCGGAGCAGGTCAACGAGACCCTCGGGTTCAAGATCGTCGTCGGCCGCGGCACCGCGGTTCTCCCCGGCTTCCAGACCGTCCGGCGGCTGCCGCTCGACATCCGGGCTACTCCGCTGACCGTCACGTGCGTGTCCAGCCAAGGGATTCCGCTGCACATCAAGGGCGTCACGGCGTACAAGGTCGGTGACGACTACGGCTCGATCGCGAACGCGGCCCGGCGCTTCCTGGAGCAGAGCGACGAGCAGGTCATGAGCACGATCCACGAACTGTTCGCCGGTCACCTGCGCGCGATCGTCGGTTCCACCACGGTCGAGGAGATGCTGCACGACCGCGAGACGCTGACCACGAACATCCGCGGCTCGCTGGCCGGTGACATGGAGAAGCTCGGCCTGGTGGTCGATTCCCTGCAGATCCAGGAGATCGACGACGAGTCCGGCTACATCCGCAACCTCGGTCGCCCGCAGGCCGCTGCCGTCGAGGCCGCAGCCCGGATCGCGCAGGCCGAGCGGGACAAGGAAGCCACCGAGCGCGAGCAGGTTGCCGCGGCGGCCAAGGCGGCCGCCGTACGGCAGAGCTCGATCGCCCAGGCCGGTTACCAGGCTGAGGTCGACCAGGCGCGGTCGAAGGCGCAGCAGTCCGGCCCGCTGGCCGAGGCGCTGGCCCGCCAGCAGGTTGTCGTCGCCGAGACCGAGACCGCCAAGCTGAACGCGTCGCTGGCCGAGAAGCAGCTGGAGTCGTCGGTGCTGAAGCCGGCCGACGCCGAGGCCTACAAGCAGCGCACGCTGGCCAACGCGGCCCGCGACGCGCAGATCGCGTCCGCCGAGGCGAACGCCCGTGAGGTCACGCTGCGCGGTGAGGCCCAGGCGAAGGCGACCGAGCTGAACGGTAAGGCCGAGGCGGCCGCCGTGCAGGCGAAGGCGATGGCCGAGGCGGCCGGTATCAAGGCGCGCGCCGAGGCGCTGGCCACCAACACCGACGCGGTTGTGGCCCAGCAGCTCGCCGAGGCCTACCCGGAGATCGTTCGCGCGGCCGCGAGCTCGTTCGAGAAGGTCGGCAACATGGTCGTCCTGAACGGTGCCCAGGGCATCGAGGACACCCTGGTCAAGACGATCACGATGGGTGGGTCCGGGTTCGCCCTGGCCAAGCAGCTGATCGAGTCGCTCAGCAGCACCAAGAGCGAAGACGCCAAGCCCTTACCGCAGGCGCCGACAGAAACGCTCTGACATTTATTAACTACTCTGGGTCTTGCATGGTTTGTTGTTCACCATGACACTGCAGAAATGCCGCCCAGAAAATTCGTAGCAGTTCTCGCCGCGATCCTGCTCGGTGCCGCCACCCTGGTGGCCGTACCGACGCAGGCGCAGGCAGCGCCGAACTTCAAGGCCCCATTCCCTTGTGGCCAACGCTGGACCTACAGCCACCACTCCACTGAGGTCCGCCGCGCACTCGACTTCATCCGCTCCGACGGAGGCACGACAGGCGGTACGCCGGTCCTCGCCTCCGCGGGCGGTACGGCGTACCGGGAGTACCAGGCCGGTGGAGCCGGCAACTGGATCCGCATCGAGCACGGTGGTGGGTGGAAGACGTACTACTTCCACCTGTCCGCGTACTCGGTGGCCAACGGAGCAGCCGTCTCGCAGGGTCAGCAGATCGGGGTCACCGGCACCACCGGCGCCTCGAGCGGGCCGCACATCCACTACGAGCAGCTGCTCAACGGTGTGGGACAGAACATCGTCATCAACGGCAGCGGGCTCGCCTACCCGGGCTCCTATGGCAGCTACCACCTGACCAGCGACAACGGTTGCGGTGGACCCGGAAAGCCCTTCATGACCTGGGGGTCCGGTGTCAACGTCCGGTCCACGCCGCGGCTGAACGGTTCCGTGGTGGCCACTCTCGGCGGCCCGACCTCGGTCCGGGTGCTGTGCCAGATCCAGGGTGACACCGTGAACGCCGAGGGGTACACCAACAACTGGTGGGCCAAGCTCAACTCACCGGCCGGCTACATGACCAACATCTACATCGACGATCCGAACGCGAAGCTCCCCGGCGTACCGGAGTGCTGAAACAGGTGACCCGGATCCCCTTCTTGCGCGGGGGATCCGGGCCATCTGTCGTTATGCAGTGTGCAGGGTCAGACCGTAGGCCTGGAGAATCTCGTTGACCGGCTGGAACCAGGTCTCGCCACCACTGCTGCAGTTACCCCAGCCGCCGGACGTCACGCCCTGCGCCTGGTCACCGGTGATGAACGACCCGCCCGAGTCGCCACCCTCGGCGCAGACACTGGTCTTCGTTGCTCCGTAGAACAACTGACCGTTGCCGTAGTTCACGGTCTCGTTCTTGCCCGTCACGTTGCCACAGTGCCAGTGCGTGGTCGAGCCACTGCGGCAGACCGACGAACCGATCGGCGCTTCCCACGATCCGCGGACGAGCTTGTCCCCGCTCCCCCAGCCGAGGACGACCGGAACGGTCCACCAGCCATAGCCGGTCGCGACCCAGGCATAGTCGTTGCCAGGGAAGGACCAGGCCCGGAAATCGCCCTGGTCCGAACCGTCCCAGCCGCGGACCCGTCCGCTTCGGCCGCAGTGGCCGGCGGTGACGTAACCGCCGTGCACGGAGAAGCCGATCGAGCAGCGGATGTTGCTGACGTAGTACGGGTCGCCGCCGACAGTGCCGGCCGCGAACGTCTGCGGCGCCTGCGACGCCACCTCGCGAACGGTCACCGCACCAGCCTTGCCGACCTTGGCCACGAACGCGTCGATGGCCTGGGATCGCTTACCTGCTTGGACATTGATGACGACGCTGCCGGTCTTCGGATCGGCTGACCAGCCGCTGACCGCAGCCGGCACAGCCTTCCCGGCCAGCTTGTCGACGGCATCCTTCTGCTTGGCCAGTACGGCGGCAGTCTTCGGCACGGCAACCGTTTCGACACCAGTCGCCTGCACAGCGGCTACGCGGCTCGAACCGGCCAGTCCGACCACCAGCTTCTGCTTGGCGGCGTCGTACCAGGCACCGCCGAACTCTGCACCGGCTGCCTTCTGGGCAGTCGGCAGCAGTTTGGCGGCATCGGTCTCGGACTTGAGCCGCGCGTTCATCTGCTGCTCGGTCAGGCCGAAGTCCTTCTGCATCGCTTCGGCTTGACCGGCAACGGTCAGCGGCTTGTCGATGCCGGTGGCAACGGCTTGGCCGGCGAGCTGACCGGGAACGCTGATCGCGCTCACTGCCAGCACAGCCGTCAGGAAAACCTTCATTGTTCTCTCCCTCACCTAGGGGCGGTTTCGGTGGGTGTGAGAGCGCTCTCTGGTTGAGAGTGGCGTACGTTGCACCGGTCGTCAAGACCGCATGCGTCAGAGTCCCAAGTAGGCCAGAACCGCCAGCACGCGGCGGTGGCCGGAATCGGACACCGGCAGGTCCAGTTTGAGGAAAACGTTTCCAACGTGTTTGTGGACAGCACCTTCGGAGACGACGAGCTTCGTCGCGATCGCGGTGTTGCCGAGTCCTTCGGCCATCAGGGCGAGGACTTCCTGCTCCCGCGGAGTGAGGCGGTCGAGCGGATTGCTCTTCTTCACCATCAGCTGGCTGACCACTTCCGGGTCGAGCACCGTGCCGCCCGCCGCAACCCGCCGTACCGCCTCGAGGAACTCGTCGACGCGGGACACCCGATCCTTGAGCAGATACCCGACACCTTCGCTGCCGGCCGCGAGAAGTTCGGCCGCGTAGATCTCCTCGACGTACTGGGAAAAGACCAGCACCGGAAAGGCCGGTCGCTCACTGCGCGCCTTGATGGCGGCGCGCAGACCCTCGTCGGTGAAGGTGGGCGGCAACCGTACATCGACGATGGCGATATCGACCTGGTGGTCGGCCAGCGCCTGCTCGAAACCGTCCACATCGGCGGCGACCGCCGCCACTTCGAACCCCGAATTGCTCAGCAGCAGACCGAGCCCCTCGGCCAGGATCGGGTTGTCCTCAAGGATGATCACTCGCACGGAAAGCTGACCTCGATCGTGGTGGGTCCGCCGATCGGGCTCCGCAGTTCCAGATGGCCGTCGATCGCTTCTACCCGGTGGAGCATGCCATGCAGCCCGCTCCCCCGGCCCAGCAGGTCGGACTGTTCGTTGATGCGCGCGCCACCGATTCCGTCGTCGGTGATCTCCAGGTAGAGCTCAGTGCCGCGGCGCTCCAGCACCAGGTCGACCCGGCCGGCTGCGGAGTGCTTGGTGACGTTGGTGAGGGACTCCGCGACGACGAAGTACGCAGCGGCCTCTACTGGGGCTGGGACCTGGCCGAGCTCCGCCACCCGCAGCTCCACCGGCAGTGGGCAGCGAGCGGCGAGTGCGGAGACCGCACCGGCCAGACCGCGGTCCTGAAGGATCGGTGGGTACATAGTGCGCAGTACGCCGCGTAGCTCGTGCATGGCTTGTTCGGCGCCATCGCGAGCATCGTCGAGCAGCTTGGCCGCCTTCTCCGGGTCATCGGCCATCACCTGCTTGGCGATGCCGATGCGCATCGCCAGCGACACCAACTGGGCTTGCGTGCCGTCATGCAGATCTCTCTCGATCCGGCGCAGCTCTGCGCCGTGTGAGTCCACCGCACCGGCCCGGGTGCGCGTCAGCTCCTCCACCCGCTGGTTGAGGCGAGCCGCCTCCAGCTGGTCGGCTGTGGGCGCCAGCACCTTCAGCACCGTCTTGGCGTGGCCACGAGCCAGCGCTGGCGTCACCCAGCCCAGCAGCCCCAACCCCAGCAGGATCTGCAGCGGTGCAAGCCGGACTACATCCCACCAGCTGTCGAGGGTGACGCCCAGCAGAGTGGTGTCGTTGACGCCGAACTGCCACAACACCGTGGTCAGCAGTGCGCTCGGTACGGCGCAGATCCCGAACAGTACGACGAACAGCTCCGGGATGTACGCCAGGACGCCCAGCGTGAGCCACAGGCCCCGCTTGAACGACCTCTTCGTGCCGGCCGGCAACTGCGCCACGTCGTACCGGTCCAGGTACTTGCCTGCTCGGACGAGCTCGCCGTTGGCAGTGAACGACCGCAGCAGTAGGAACTTGCTTGCTGATCCCCCGCGGCCCAGCCGCCGTGTCCACGTCATACCTCGATCATGCGGTACAACGGCGGCTGGGTCGGTACAGCAGGCTCTACTCTTCCTACACCTGTAGGCGGGATCGTAACCGGGCCTAGATGTTTCTAGCGTCGACTTGTATGACGACTACTCTCGTGAACCGACGATCCAAGGCAGATCTTCCCATCTACCTCATGCTCGCGTACGGCGGGATGTGGCTGGCCATGTCGCCACTGCTGCTGAGTGGATTCGAACGCACCGAAACCCAGCCGCACATGGGCACCTTCGAGACGGCGTGCATCTTCGCCGGCATGCTCACGCCCGCCTTGGCAGCTGTGTTCGTGCTGCGCTCTGTCGTGAAGGTGCCCGATCTCCGGGCCGCACTCGGGCTGGTCCTGCCCAGACCCTGGCGCAAGGGACTCCTCGATTGCGCGCTCGCGATCGCCGTACCGCTGCTACTCACTGTGGCCTCGCTGGTGGTCGCCTGGCTGGCCGGGGGCTACGAGTTCGACCTCAGCAGGCTCTTCGAGCCTCAGATGCTCGGCTGGCTCGGCGCGGTGGCGTTGACGGTGGTCATCGGACTGCCGTTCTTCTACGGCGAGGAGCTGGGTTGGCAGGGGTACTTGCTCCCCCGGATGCGGCGCTACGGGCTACTGCCCGCGTATGTGCTGACCGGGATTCTGATGGCGCTCTGGCACCTGCCGACGCTGCTCATGGGCGGGCAGTACCCGGGGCACTCACTACTCGCCTCGGTGGGAAGCTTCATGATCGCGTGTCTGGTGATGCTGCCGATCTTCAGCTGGCTGCGGCTGCGGTCGGGCTCCGTGCTCCCCGCCGTACTGGCTCACGCAGTGGCCAGCAACGTGAGCACCCGGCTGGTATGGCAACTCAGCGAGCCCGGCCAGAACCTGGACCCGATGACTGTGGGTCTGCAGGGCTGGCCGGGCTGGCTGGTGATGGGTCTCTTCACCAGCTGGCTGGCATGGACGAAACGGCTATGACGTGCAGATGTCGATTCCGGGGAGCTTGGCATCTGGGTGGGCGATGTAGATGTTGCTGACGTAGCCACCCTGGTCGCGGAGCTTGGACCACCAGTTGTTGGTGGTGCCCTCCGCGGTGACCGTGTCGCCCTGGATCTGGCAGAGGACCTGGACCCGCGTCGGGCCGGGCAGGACGGTCACTTTGTCGTCGCGCAGATGGGGTCCCTTGCGGACGTTGACGTTCTCGCTCCAGGTGCTGAAGTTCCAGGTCGGCGGATCCGGCAGCGGGGCCGGGTTGCCGCCGTTCACCAGCTGCATGTAGTAGTCCCAGTTCCAGTGCGGCCCAGGGTCGGTGTGGGTCTGGTTCGGAAGCTCGACGTGCCCCTTGATGTGGTCCCGGTCCTTCGGGATACCCCGGCGGTCGGCGATGTTGCGGGTCAGCGCGGCCGACGCGCGGTACATCGAGTTGGTGAACCAGGTCGCGTCATGGACGTATCCCTCGTGCTCGATACCGATCGAGTAGGGGTTCGCCGAGAGGGCGTGCCAGGCCTTGTCCTTCTCGGCCACCATCTGGGTGACCTGTCCGTCGTCGGACCGGACCACGTAATGGGCGCTGGTCTTGGCCTGCGGATCCTTGAACCAGCTGATCGTCCCGGCGTATTGGCCCTGGGTGACGTGGATGACGATCGTGGTGATCGGCACGGACCGGCCGACGTCGTAGTTGCAGCTGCAGGCCGGGTTCCAGATCGCGCCGGGGTAGTCGACGGCCTGGGCCGAGGACGCCGCCTGGGTGCCGAGCGGCGCGACCTTCGCGTAGCTGCCGAGCTGCGGAGTGACCCGCTTCGGCGCGACCGTCACACCCGCGAACCGCACACCCGCGCCGATGATCCGGAAGACCTCGTCGGTGTACAGCCGGGCAGTGGGTCCGTCGGCGGAGTGCGAGTACTTGGCGACGGACTCGTACCAGCGGCCGGCATCCTTGCGCGCAGCGCCCCGCAGACCCGACGCGTCGGCGTACGAGTCGAGGACCGCGGCAGCACCTTCAATATTCGAGGCGGCGTCCTTGGCGAGCTTCTCGACCGGCAGACCGGTCAGCTTGGCGGCGTCGGACAGCGTGCGGTTCTTGTTGTTGCTCACGAGGTGCATGAGGCCGTAGCCGCCTGCCTGGCTCGGCTCCCCGTTGTGGCCGTCGAGGTGCGTCTCGGCGTATCCGATGCCGACGAGCACCTCACGCGGTACGTCGTACTTGGTGGAGGCGTTGCTGAACGCCGTCGAGAGGTCGACTGGGCGGCCAGGCTGCGTCGGCTGGGCGGCGTTGCTCGGCAGGCTGCTCAAGGCGAGAGCTCCGGCGGCGGCCGCGGCGAGCAGGGCGGAGAATCTGGACACGGGTACTCGGGCGATTTTCCCCATGGGCATCCTTCTGTTGGCGTGAATTCGCCGCGATCATTCCACGCCAGAAGATCACTGCCGGGTGCGAAAAGCACCCGGCAGTGCTTCACCCGCGATCGCGGTCAGCAGACCGGGACCCCTGGAAGCTTCGGGTTCGGGTCGGAGATGTAGATGTTGGTCATGTAGCCGCCCTGGTCGCGGAGCTTGGCCCACCAGTTGTTGGTGGTCCCCTCAGCGGTGACGGTGTCGCCCTGGACCTGGCAGGTGACGAAGACCTGCGTCGGGCCGGGGAGCTCGGTGATGATGGTGCCGTTCAGACGAGGCGTCGCGCGGACGCGGACGCCGCTGCCGTAGGTGGTGAAGTTGTACGTCGGCGGGTTCGGGTTGCCGCCGTTCACCAGCTGCATGTAGTAGGTCCAGTTCCAGTTCGGGCCCGGGTCGGTGTGCGTCTGGTTCGGGAACTCGCTGTGACCCTTGATGTGGGCCCGGTCCTTCGGGATGCCACGCCGGTCGGCGATGTTGCGGACCAGGGCCGCCGACGACTTGTACATCGCGTCGGTGAACCACGACGGGTTGTCGACGAATCCCTCGTGCTCGATGCCGACCGTGTAGGGGTTCTCGGTGCCGACGTGCCAGGCCTTGTCCTTCTCGGCCACCATCTGCGTGATCTGTCCGTCGCTGGACCGGATCACGTAGTGCGCGCTGACCTGGGCCGCCGAGTTCTTGAACCAGCTGATCGTCCCGGCGTACGAGCCCTGCGTCACGTGGATGGTGATCGCGGAGATCGCCTTCGTCCGGCCGACCGTGTAGTTGCAGCTACAGGCCGCGTTCCAGATCGCGCCGGGGTAGTCGACGGCGGCGACCGAGGATTCCGTCCGGGTGCCGAGCGGGGCGACCTTCGCGTACGTGCCGCGCTGCGGGGTGACCTTGGTCGGCGCGACCGTCACGCCTTCGGCCTGCACACCCGCGCCGATGATCCGGAAGACCTCGTCGGTGTAGAGCCGGGCGGTCGGGCCGTCGGCGGAGTGCGAGTACCTGGCGACGGCCTCGTACCAACGGCCGCTGTCCTTGCGCGCATCCCCTTGCAGGCCTGCGGAATCGGCGTACGAGTCGAGCACCGCGGCGGCGCCTTGGATGTTCGAGGGGATGTCCTTGGCGAGCTTCTCGACCGGCAGACCGGTCAGCTTGGCCGCCTCGGACATCGTGGGGTTCTTGTTGTTGCTGACCAGGTGCATGACGCCGTAGCCGTTGGACTGGCTCGGCCGGCCACCATGGTCCTCCAGGTGCGACTCTGCATATCCGACCGCGACCAGAACCTCTCGCGGTACGTCGTACTTCGCGGAAGCGGCGGTGAACGCCGACGAAATATCGGTCGTGACGGCCGGCTGCACCGGCTGCACCGGCTCGGCGGCATTGCTCGGCAGTGCACTCAGTGCGAGGGCTCCGGCAGCCGCCGCGGCCAGCAGAGCGGAGAGTTTCGGCACGGGTACTCGGGCGATTTTCCCCATGGGCGGTTCCTTCCCTTGGCCGGTCCAGCGAGGGGCGGTCGGTGGTCCCGGGTGCAAGCTAGCCGCCACGCTAGGCGAAAACATTCCACTCTGACCAGTGTTCAGGTGAACTTATTTCCATCACCCCGTGAATTCGCCTCGTTACGCGATTCTGCCACGGAGGACGATCAGTTTCGGGTGCGACAGGACGGCCGGATTCGCTCGAGGATCCTCGTCGTAGACGACCAGATCGGCCGGGTCCCCGGGCTGCAGGGCGCTCGGAACGCCGAGCCACTCCCGGGCCGCCCACGATCCCGCCGCCAGCGCCTGCTCCCCCGACATCCCGAGCCCGGTCAGTGCCTGGATCTCACTCGCGATCAGTCCGTGGCCGAGAACGCCGCCCGCGTCAGTTCCGGCGTACACGGGGACGCCTGCCTCGAACGCATCCGCGAGCCGCTGCAGCCGACGCTCGTACAGGTCGGTCATGTGCACCGAGTAGACCGGGAACTTCGCGGCGGCCTGATCGGCGTACTCCGGGAAGTTCTCCAGCTGAATCAACGTCGGTACGACGGCCACCTGGTGCTCGGCCATCTGCGCCAGCATGTCTGGTTCGAGACCGGTGCCGTGCTCGATGCAGTCGATCCCGGCCGCGAGGAGATCGGGCAGAGCGTGTTCACCGAAGACGTGCGCGGTGACTCGGGCACCGAGCTCGTGGGCGCGAGCGATGGCCGCGTTCAGCGCCTCAGCCGGCCAGCACGGGGTCAGGTCACCAGCGTCGCGGTCGATCCAGTCGCCGACCAGCTTCACCCAGCCGTCACTGCGGAGGGCCTCCTGCTCGACGTACGCGACCAGCTCTTCGGGCTCGATCTCCCAGCCGTAGTTGCGGATGTAGCGCTTCGAGCGGGCGATGTGCCGACCGGCCCGGATGATCTTCGGGAGATCCGGCCGGTCGTCGATCCAGCGGGTGTCGGTCGGCGAACCGGCATCGCGGACTAGCAGCGCACCCGCGTCTCGGTCGGCGATCGCCTGCAGCTCCGCGGTCTCCCGGTCGACGCCACCATGGGTGTCGAGGCCGATGTGACAGTGCGCGTCCACGAGGCCCGGGATGATCCAGCCGCCGGTGTGGACGGTCGTCACATCAGCAGTGGCAGGCCGGTCGACGACCAGCCCGCCACTGAGATGAAGCTCCTGCTGCTCACCGGACGGCAACACCGTGCCGACGAGCCGTAGTACGCCGGATTCGCTCATAGGGCGACCGTATCCGGCGGGGGATCACCCGTGCGAGCCGCCGCCCGGAGTACAGGTCGGGGTGGTCGGGTCCGCCGTACACGGCGTACCGCTCGGGGTCTCCGACGGCGTCGGCGTGGGAGTCGGCGTCGGGGTCGGAGTGGGGGTCGGCGTCGGCGTGGGAGTCGGCGTCGGGGTCGGCGTCGGCCGCGGCGTCGTCGGCGGCTTGGTCGGCTTCGTCGTCGGCGGCTTCGTCGGCTCCTCCACCGGATCCGGCGTGGTCGACGGCGTCGTCGTCGGCTTCTTCGTCGGCACCGGGGTCGGCTTGGTGTCGTCCGGCACGTCCGGGACCTGGCGCGGGTCGACCTTGCGCTCGGCGTTACCGGTCGGCTTCGGGACCGACAGCTCACCCTTCTCGTTCGGGACCAGGACGGCGTTCTTGCTGTAGACGCGCATCCACTTCAGCACCGTGGCGACGAAGTCCTTGGAGTGCTGGTAGCGCAGCAGGGACTCGACCAGATCCCGCGGGCGCTTCAGGTCGTCGCCCTCGGAGCACAGGTAGACAGCCACGGTGGTGACCGCGTCGTACACGTTGTTCGGGTTGCGGAATTCGTCGCCGTTGCCGTTGGCACCGTAGACGGCCCACACCTGCGGGATGATCTGCATCGGGCCGACGGCGCGGTCCCAGACCCGGTCGCCGTCGAACTTGCCCTGGTCGCTGTCGGGGATCTTGCCGTTGCCGTTCTTGCCGTTCAGCATCGGGCCGTAGATCTTGCCGCGGGTGGTGCCCGCCACGTCGACCCGGCCGCCGCTGGCGTGGTCGGACTCGACCTTGCCGATCCCGGCCAGCAACGGCCAGGTGAGACCACAGTTCGGCCGGATCACGGCGAGATTCGCGGTGGCGCGGCGGTAGGCGGGGAAGACCCCGCGCGGGATGCCGTTGACGGCCCCCGGACGCCCGGGACGGACCACCGAGCGGCCGTCGGTGGCCCCTTGGACGGGCACGTCGGCACGGGCAGGTTTATCGGATCCGAGCCGGCCGTCCACTCCGGGACGCTGCGGCACGATCATCGTCAGTTCGTCGAACTCACCGCTGTTCAGTCCGGCTCCAGGCTGTGGAGCCACCGGACTGTCCGTCGCGAGCTGGCCGGAGGCACCGGCCCCACCCGAAGCCACTGTCACGATCGCCCCGACCAGGAGCGGGACCGTGCACAGTGACGCGATGATTATTTTGACCCGACGGTTTCCACTACGGGTTAGGCGCATAGTCGGCTCAACGACCGATGCGCCAGAAAGTTACATCAAGTCGATGCAAAGTTACTTGGCGCGCCTTGACCGGAACGAACAGGCAGTGCGTAGCACGAAATCGTGCAGGACAACGGCTTGGTACGCCGTCAGTTTCCGGGCTGCGGAGCGACCTGTTCGGTCCCGGCGGCCGGTGTCGGGTTCGGCGTGCTGCACGGCGGCGGGGTCGCCGGGTCGTCGGCCTGGGCCTGCGCCTGCTGCCCGGTCGGGGTGCTCTCCGGCGTGGTCGACGGAGTGCCTTCCGGAGTGGGCGTCGGCGTCGGCGTCGGGGTGTTGCACACCGGCGGCGTCGTCGGCGGAGTGGTGGGCGGAGTCGTCGGCGGCGTTGTCGGCGGCCGGGGGGTCGTCGGCGGCGTCCACGGCGGCTTCGGCGTGCTCGGCTTCGGGGTCGACGGCTTCGGCGTACTGGGCTTGGGCGTCGACGGCTTCGGCGTGGTCGGCGCCGGCGTCGTCGGGGTGACCGTCGGCGTCGGGGTCGGCGTGGGCGTCGGCGTGGTGTTGTTCCGGGTCGGGTTGTTGACGTTGCCGGTGTCGTCCGGCGGGTCGATCACGCCGTCGGTGTCCGGAACCTTCACGGTCTGCTTGCTGTAGGACTGCATCCAGCGCAGCACCGTGGAGACGTAGTCCATCGAGTGGTTGTAGCGCAGCACCGCCTGCACCAGGCCCTGGGCGTTGGACAGGTCGGAACCACCCGAGCAGAGGTAGTCACCGGCAGCCCGAGCCGCGTCGAAGACGTTGTGCGGGTCCTTGACGCCGTCGCCGTTACCGTCCGCCCCGAAGGCCTTCCAGGTCCCCGGAATGAACTGCATCGGCCCGACAGCGCGGTCCCATTGCTTGTCACCGTCGTACAGGCCCTGGTCGGTGTCGGAGATGGCGGCCATCCCGGGGCCGCCGTTCAGCACCGGGCCGAGGATCTTGCCGCGGGTGTTGCCGTTCGTCTCGACCTTGCCGGCGTTCGCGTGGTCGGACTCGACCTTGCCGATCCCGGCCAGCAGCGGCCAGGTGATGTGGCAGTTCGGCTTCGCGGTGGCCAGGTCGGTCGCGACCTTCTGGTACGCCGCCAGGACGGTGCCGGGGATGCCGGACGCGTCACCGGTGATGCCGGGGATCGGCGGGACGTTGCCGTCCGTGCTGCCGGTGACCGGGACCGTGACGGTCGACTTCTCCTGGGTCGGGAGGCTGCCGTCCGCGCCGGGCTGGCTCGGGACGTTGCTGACCAGGTCGTCGAAGACCGAGTCCGGGCGTGGCGAGGCCAGGGCGTGGGCGTCCACGATGAACGTGTTCGACGTGACACCGCCGATCACGAACACAGCGACCATCGCCGTGGGCGGAGCCAAGCACACCCAGGTAGCGGTGAGCTTTCCCCGCCACGTGTCCAGGTTCTTGAACTGCTGCCTCATCCGAACCGTCCTTCGACGTTTCCGCAGTACTCGACTTTCTCCGGGCGTAGGGACGATCTTAGCGGGCCGAGGATCATCGACAACGGGTTACGGGGTGTCACTTCCTGCAGTGACCAGTTGTCCGATCGGGCGGGATCGGCTCCGGTCACCGCCTGTCACTGACCGCCGAGCATTTTCTTCAAGTCGTCAGGCAGCTCGAAGTCGCCGCCGTTCTGGCCACCGCCACCGAACGCGGCCGGCAGCTGACCGGGGGCCGGCGCCTCCGGCTGCGCCGGGCCGCCGGCGCGCTTGGCCGGGTTGCCCGACCCGCGCTTCTTGGCCTTCTTCACCTGCTGCTGCTTGGCCTTCTTGCCGCCACCACCAGGCATCCCCGGCATACCGGGCATCCCCGGGATGCCCTTGCCGGACGCCATCGCGGACATCATCTTGCGGGCCTCGAAGAACCGCTCGACCAGACCGCTGACGGTGGCGACCTCGGTCCCCGAACCCTTCGCGATCCGGGCCCGGCGGGAGCCGTTGATGATGTTCGGGTCGGTCCGCTCGGCCGGCGTCATCGAGTGGATGACCGCCTCGATGCGATCGATCTCACGTTCGTCGAAGTTCTCCAGCTGGTCCTTGAACTGGCTGGCACCGGGCAGCATGCCGAAGATCTTGGTCAGCGGACCCATCTTGCGCACCGACTGCATCTGGGCGAGGAAGTCGTCCAGCGTGAAGTCCTTGCCGCCCCGCTTCTGCAGCTTGGCCGCTGTCTTGGCCGCCGACTCCGCGTCGAAGCTCCGCTCGGCCTGCTCGATCAGGCTCATCACGTCACCCATACCGAGGATGCGCGAGGCCATCCGGTCGGGGTGGAAGACGTCGAAGTCCTCGAGCTTCTCGCCGTTGCTGGCGAACATCACCTGCCGGCCGGTCACCTGCGCGATCGACAGCGCCGCACCACCGCGGGCGTCACCGTCCAGCTTCGACAGCACGACACCGTCGAACCCGACCCCGTCGAGGAAGGCCTGCGCGGTGACCACCGCGTCCTGACCGATCATCGCGTCGACGACGAACAGGATCTCGTCCGGGTTCACCGCGTCGCGGATGTCCGCGGCCTGCTTCATCAGCTCCTCGTCGACACCCAGCCGGCCGGCCGTGTCAACGATCACCACGCTGTACTGCTTGCTGCGCGCCTCTTCCATCGCCCGCCGCGCCACATCCACCGGGTCGCCGACGCCGTTGCCAGGCTCGGGCGCGTACACCGGCACCCCGGCCCGCTCACCGACCACCTGAAGCTGCGTGACCGCGTTCGGACGCTGCAGGTCGGCCGCGACCAGGATCGGCGTCTGGTGCTTGGTCTCCTTCAGCCACTTGGCCAACTTGCCGGCCAGCGTCGTCTTACCCGCACCCTGCAGACCCGCCAGCATGATGACGGTCGGCGGCCGCTTGGACATCCGCAGCTCACGGGTCTCCCCGCCGAGGATGCCGACCAGCTCCTCGTTCACGATCTTGATCACCTGCTGCGCCGGGTTCAGCCCCCCGCGCACGTCCGCCCCGCTGGCCCGCTCCCGGATCTTCGCGATGAAGTCCTTCACCACCGGCAGCGCGACATCCGCCTCCAGCAGCGCGATCCGGATCTCCCGCGTCGTCGCTTCGATATCGGCATCGGTCAGCTTGCCCTTGCCGCGCAGATTCTTGAACGCAGCAGACAACCGATCGGAAAGCGTGTCGAACACGGCAAAGTCCATCCTCTAGCGAGCACCGAACAACTCCCCCAACTCTACCGGCCGGTCAACGCCCCCTCACCCCACCCGCCTTGAGCCCCATTCAGTCACTCACAGCGCGTGTCGACGACTGGTGCGGACCCAAAGCACGCCGCCGTCTGAGCCTTGAGCACGGTCCAGTCATCCGCGCGCCCGATCCATGACTGATGCGCGCACAAGGCTGTGGATAACTCGCGGCACGGCAACCCCGCTTCCGGCTAGCGTTCTGCCATGGACCTCGACGACTTCCGCGTACGGCGATCCACCCGACTGCTCGCAGGTCGCCGCTGGGTGCGTCCGTGATGGACATCGTCAAGATCAACTCGCTCTTCACGCAAGCGCGCTACGAACAGCGGGAGAATCCGTCGTACGACGTGAGGCCTACCCAGCAACGGCTCCGCGCTCTCGTCGCGGATGAGCCCGATTCCGACGACAAGACGTGGGCCTTGCGGTTGGCAGACAAACTCGCCGAACCGCTCCCGCCTCCGCCCAGGCTGAGCGCCCTGTACGACGAAGCTGTCGCGATCCAAGCCGCCCTCCCCTCCCCCGACGCGTCGCCCGAGGACCGGTACGCCGCACTCGCGGATGCGCATCATCGGATCTGGGAGATCGCCGACCGCGCCGACCCCAGCGAGGAAGTCCACATCCGGGCGCTCACGGCGCCGCTCCAGCAGCTCATGGACTACATCCGGCCGCCAACCTTCGGCTCGGGTAGCTGACCGTGCCCCGCTATCAGCTGGTACCACCCGACTCGCAGGTCCATCAGGAGTTCTCCCGCCTGCATCGGCTGGCGCAACAGCAGCGGCCCGGCAGTGCGGACCTGTGGAACGGTGAGCTGTACGCAGCCGAAGGCGGCCCTCTGGGTCAGCTCAACTCCGACAGCGGCGCGATCGCGCTCTCGTCGGAGCGAGTCCTTCCCTACCTCGCTGGTCCAGCTCCTCACGACCGAGCCAACCAGGCTCAGGCTCTGCGCACCGTCCTGGAACTGTCGACGCAGGCGAGCATGCCGAACGCCACACCGTCTCCCCATACCGACGCCCTGGCAACAGGGATCACACAGGTTCGTGTGACCACCGACTTCGAAACCTTTGCTCAGCGCGCGGGGTATCCGGACCTCCCGCCGCCCGTCCCGCAGCAAGGTACGCATGCTGCTGCGGACAGTCTTCTCACGCAGGCGTCTGGGCTCAACAAGAGTCGGGACGCGTTGTTGAGTGAGCTTGTAGCTACGCCTGTGGGGATGCAGTTCGACCGGCTTGCGGATGGCGTCGTACGGAATCGGCTGCGGGAAGAGATCCCGTACGACGCTGGGCGGCAGGAGGCGGCTCGGGCGCGACTGGTTGAGCCGATGCTGCATGAGGCGTGGCCGCAGTTGCCTGGGCACGATGCGGCGGCCGGGCGTCAGGTGGCGGACGAAATCCGGAGCGGACTGAACTCGACTGTCGAAGAGCTCCGTCACGAGCATCACCCCTCCGGAATGGGGTCAGCTCCGACCAACACCACGATGGAAGGGCAGATGCGGTTCTTGGATGGGCAGGTGAGCCCGACCGGGGCGGTCGCGCGGCGGCCGTCGCTTGGGGATGGGGCGC
>NZ_SMKX01000070.1 GCF_004349055.1 Kribbella antibiotica | reverse complement strand
GGCGTTTGCGGACTGGGGTGGTGAGGCGGGTGCGGGCTAGGCGGAGGACGGCGGCCAAGGGTGAGCCCTTTGGCTGGTCGTCTGGCCAGACGACATCCTCGTCAGTGGGGCTGCCTGCGCCGTCGAGTGCGGTCTGGGCGAAGGTGGCGACGAGCGTGTTCCAGTCTTCGGGGCGGCGGAGCATGGGGTGGCTTTCGCCGGCTAGGAAGACCATGGCGACTGGGGTGCCTTCCGCGCGGAGGCGGTTGGCGTAGGCGCGGGTCTCCTGGGGCGAGGTCACACGATCATCGTTGCCGTGGGCAAACATCACCGGGGAGCGCAGGGCAATCAGCGGCTCGTCCCGCGGGAGCCAAGGGGCTAGGCCGAGGACGCCGGCGACGCGCGGGTGATCGCCGACGGCAACGACTGCGCGGCCGCCCATCGAGTGCCCGATCAGGACGACACGCTTGATCGACACCGGCAGTTCGTCCAGCACTGTGCGGAGGTCGATGACCGGGTCGCCGACATCGTTCCAGCCGCGATAGCGGTAGCGGACGAGACCGACGGCAGCTGACGGGACCGCCGTACGGAGAGCTGCGGCGAAGGGCCACATGCGCAGGATGGGGCCTCGCCACAAGTGGGGGTTCTTGTGGGAGTGCTCGTAGCCGCCGTGCGCGAGGAGCACCAGATCCGTTGCCCCTGGTGGATTCCGGAGCAGGTCGACCCCGGGCTGCATCACTCGGCGTACAGCGTGGTGGGGTCGTGACGGATGACCATCATCGTGGTCAGGTCAGGAAGCTCGGTGAACCCGTACTGCCGGTAGAGCTCGTGTGCATCCTTCGTCGCCAGCATCAGCCGCCGCAAACCCTGCATATCCGGATGGCCGAGCAGGGACGACATCACGAACTTGCCGAGCCCGTGCCCGCGATGCTCTGGCAGCACGAACACATCCGCGATCCACGCGTACGTCGCTCGATCGGTCGCCGCCCGGGCGAACGCCACCAGCTCGCCGGTCGGCGCATACACCGCGACGTTCAGCGAACCCGCGATCGACCGCTCGACGACATCCCGCGGGACATTAGGCGACCAGTACGCCGTACGGAGGAAGCCGTGGACCGCGTCGATATCGATCCGCGCGGTGTCGTCGTCGGCCTCGAAACCTTCCGGATGCAACCACTTCACTTGTTCAGTACCTCCGTGATCGGCATCGACGAATCGGCCGGGAGACCCAGCGGCGACGGCGTCTTACCCGCGCGCACCAACTCGGACCCGAGCGCCGCGACCATCGCACCGTTGTCGGTACACAGCCCAGGACGCGGAACCCGTACGGCGATCCCAGCCGCCGTGCACCGTTCTTCCGCCATCTGCCGCAGCCGGGAGTTGGCCGCAACCCCACCGCCAATCAGCAGATGCTCGTACCCGCGGTCCTTGCAAGCGTCGATCGCCTTGCGCACCAGCACATCGCAAACCGCCTCCTGAAAGGCCGCAGCGACGTGGTTGACCGGAACGTCCTCGCCGTCGCGGCGCTTCGACTCGACCCAGCGCGCGACCGCGGTTTTCAAACCAGAGAAGGAGAAATCGAACCGGTGCCGCTCAAGATCGCGCTGTGAGGTCAAGCCGCGCGGGAACTTCACGTACAGCCGATCACCGCCGTCGCGCGCCGCCTTGTCGATGTACGGCCCACCAGGGAACGGCAGGCCGAGCACGCGCGCGACCTTGTCGAACGCCTCGCCCGCAGCGTCGTCGATGGTGCTACCCATCGGCACCACGCCCTCGGTGATGTCCTCGACCGCGAGCAGCGACGAGTGCCCACCGGACACCAGCAGCGCGATGGCGCCCTTCGGCAGGTCGCCGTGCTCAAGCGTGTCGACGGCAACGTGCGCCGCGAGGTGATTGACGCCGTACAAGGGTTTGTCGAGCGACAGCGCGAGACCCTTCGCAGCAGCGACGCCCACGAGGAGTGCCCCGGCCAGGCCGGGGCCGCTGGTGACGGCGATCGCGTCGACGTCGGTCGGCTTGATTCCGGCGGTCTCGCAGGCGCGTCGGATCGTCGGGACCATCGCTTCGAGGTGCGCGCGACTGGCAACCTCAGGCACGACGCCGCCGAAGCGGGCGTGTTCCTCGACACTGGACGCGATCGCATCGGCGAGCAATGTCTGCCCGCGCACGATGCCGACACCGGTCTCGTCACACGACGTCTCGATCCCGAGGATCAAGGGTTCTTCTTTGCTCACAACGACTCCCGCCACCGCATGATCACTGCATCTTCACCGCCGGCGTAGTACCCACGCCGCCGGCTGATCTCTTCGAACCCGAACCCGCCGTACAGACCGATCGCCGACTCGTTGCCCGCAGCAACTTCCAGCAACACCGTCCGCCCGGCACACCGCTTGAGCGCGGCCGTCATCAACTGCCCACCAACCCCAGTACGACGCTCAGCCGGGGCCACCGCAATCCGCAACAACTCCACCACGTCGACCTCGACCGGCGGCACCAGCAGCACGAGGTACCCAGCCACGGCACCTTCATCCGCCACCAGGATCACCCGGTCGTCCGACACCCGCTCGAACTCACCGCCCCAAGCAGCCGAACTCCAAGCCTCCGGCCCGAAACACACCTCGTCCAGGCCAGCGACCGCCGCCAGATCGTCAGCAACCGCAGGACGAATAGCCGGTCTCACTTGGTCAACACGCTCTTGGGCCCACCCGACATCGTCACATCAGGCCGCCGCAGATAAAGCGGGTCCGGGGCAACAATCTCCAGTGTTCCGGTGGCCACGCCCAACGCCAGCACCTCGGCCGAGGGGTACTCCACCACGTCGTCAGCGGCAACGCCCAACGTTTCGCCGTACAGGATCGCGCCGCGGCCGATGATCGGGAGGCCCGCCAGCACGTGGGCGACCGCATCGGGCTTGTCCACGGCGGGACCTTCGAGGCGCCGACGACTGCCATCCGCCGCCGGGCCGTCGTACAGGGCCCAGTAGATCTCTTTGCGCCGAGCATCCGTCGCGACGGCGACCGGCAAGGTCAACGACGACTGGCGCGCGAGGATGTCGAGGCTACAGACGCCAGCCACCTCAATCCCCAATACGTCGGCCATCGTGCGAGCCGTGACCAACCCGACCCGCAAACCAGTGAAAGGCCCAGGACCCACCCCGACGGCGATCCGCGTCAGATCGCGGGCGGTGCAATCCGCGGCGGCGAAGGCGGCGGCGATGGCAGGCGCCAGGAGCTCCCCGTGGCGGAGGGCGTCGACGGTGGTCGAGGAGGCGATGATCTCGCCGGTGACCGAGTCGGCCAGGGCGACCGTGACGGCGGCGCTTGAGGTGTCGAAGGCGAGCAGCATGTCAGTTGTTCTCCAGTACAGAAACCCGTACGCCGGACGCCGCCCAGCGCGGTCCAACCGGCGTGATGCGGAGCTCGCGGGTTTCATCGGTGTCGTCGTCGCCGCGGGTCACCACGATGTCGAGCCGGTCCGGGGCGAGCGCTTCGGCCAGCCCATGGCCCCACTCAACCACGGTCACCGCTTCTTCGAGCGAAGCATCCAGGTCAAGGTCGTCCAGCTCGGCCCTAGACCCATATGCACTGGCGCCCAGCCGATAAGCGTCCACGTGCACCAACGCCGGCCCGCCACTCAACGACGGATGCACGCGCGAGATCACGAAGGTCGGCGACGTGATGTCACCGCGCACCTTCAACCCAGCACCCAACCCCTGGGTGAATGTCGTCTTCCCGGCGCCAAGATCACCCGACAACACCAGTACGTCGCCGGCCCGCAACTGCCCAGCCAGCTCCTCGGCGATCGCCCGCATCTCCTCGGCTGTCGGCACAGTCCGCTCGACCGGCATCGCCTTCGCGTAGATCAGGTTGTGCTCGATCTGCTCGACGACCGAATACCCACGGCGCCGCCAGAACTCCACGGTGTCCGGCAACTCCACGCGCGCGATCAACCGCACCCGCGCCAGACCCCGCCGTACGGCGACTGCCTCGGCGCACCCGACCATCGCGGACGCGACCCCATGCCCCTGATGCCGCGGGTCGACCGAGACCCGGCGCAGCACGAGCACGTCGCCCGACACCTCGAACAGCACCGCACCCGCGGGCTTCCCGTCCACGCGGACGAGCAGACCGCCGTACTGCGCGATCGCCTCCGCCACCGTGGTCGCGTTCTCGCTCAACGCCGTCGACGGCGGATCGAGGACCCGGCGCGAGGAGAAGGCGTGGTGAATCACGGTGACGATCTCGTCCACGTGCTCAGCTGTCGCGTCAACGACATGCAGATCGGTCATGCTCACATCATCCCAAGGATTGTTCGGCTCGCTCGATCATCCCAAGGAGTGCCGCGGTGAACTCACGGTGGTGCTCGATCAGGCCGAGGTGACCACAGTTCTTCACCTCGACGAGCTCCGCCCCCGGCACCCGCCGGACGATCTCTTCGGCGTGCTCGAACGGTGTCAGCGCGTCCTTGTCACCGCCGATCACCACACACTCGACCTTCTGCAACGGCTCGAGCGAGTCGTACTTCTCGTGCAGCGCGAAGATCGGGTAGAAGTCCGCAATCACCGAGATCGGCGTCGCCGCGATCATCTCGTTCACGAACTCGGTGAACGCCGGCGGCACCTCGGAGCCGAACGAGTACCGACGCGTCAGCAGGTAGCTGATATCCGTCCCCGCCTTGCGCCCACGCTCGACCGCATCCGGGACCCGCGCCAAGGCGGACACCGTCGGCAACGCGAGCTGCCGCAACCATCGCCCAGGCAGCCCCGGCAGGATGATCGGCACCTCGTCCAGATGCCCGGCGCTCGTCGAGCACAGCCCGACGCCGATGATCCGGTCGCCGAACAGCTCCGGGTGCTGATCGGCGAGCGCCATGATCGACATCCCGCCCATCGAGTGCCCGATCAAAATGACCGGGCCTGAAGGCGCGAACTTCTCAAAGATCCCGTAGAGATCCTGACCGAGCTGGTCGATGCTGATGTTCTCCTTCGCCGACCGCCCGGATCGCCCGTGCGACCGCTGGTCGTAGAAGACCATCGTCCCGATGCCGGCCAGATCGCGGCGCTCGAAGTGCCAGGAGTCCATGTTCAGCCCGTAGCCGTGCAGGAAGATCACGGTCAGATCCTCAGGCGGCAACGGCAGCTTGCGGGCGAACCGCTTCTTGGGTGGCACCGGTCGGCGAGACCGCTTCAGCTCGTCGACCTCGACGTACAGCTCGACGCCGTCGTCCGCGGTGAAGACGTGCGGGGTCCCGCGCAGGGACCCGAACGGCTCCGCTTCCAACTGCGCACGCTGACCGGACCGGCGTCCGATGACCGTGCGCTCGACCGCAACCCCGGCGGCCGCACCGGCGGCCAGCACCCCGACCGCGGCTCCAATGAGTCCTGCGGTCCGTCCTGCCTTCGACATCGCCTACTCCTCGACCGGGACGGTATCGGCTGGGGAGGTATCGATATACCGGCGCGGAATCCGCGGCCCGAGCCGCGTCACGATCTCGTAGTTGATCGTCCGGGCCGCATCGGCCCAGTCGTCGACGGTCGGTTCCCCCGCCGTACCCGGGCCAAACAGCACGATCTCATCCCCCGCGACGACATCGTCGTCCTCGAGGTTCACCACGCACTGATCCATGCAGATCCGGCCGACAACGCTGCGGCGCCCACCGGCCGACTGAACCGGCGCGCCATTCGAAGCGTGCCGCGGCAGACCGTCGCCGTACCCGAGCGGGATCAGCCCGAGCGTCGACGGTCGCGGCGCGGTCCACGTCAGCCCGTACGAAACACCCACGCCGGCAGGCACCCGCTTCACCATCGCGAGCCGCGCCTTCAGCGTCATCGCCGGCCGCAACCCCAGCTCGGCAGCGCTCAACGCATGCCCGAACGGCGAGAGCCCGTACGTCGCTATGCCCGGCCGCACGAGGTTGAAGTGCGTCTCGGGGAGCTCCAGCGTGGCGCCCGAGTTGGCCAGGTGCTTGAACTCGGCCTCCACCCCGAACGACTCGGCCACCGCGATCGCCTCGATGAACGTCGCGAGCTGCGCCTCGTTGATCGCGCTCTTCGGCTCGTCCGACTGCGCGAGGTGCGACCAGATGCCCTTGATCTCGATCCGGCCGGCCGCCTGCTCCCGCAGCGCAACGCGAATCAGCGCCGGCCACTCCTCCGGTACGGCGCCGCCGCGGCTCATGCCCGTGTCGATCTTGAGGTGCACCCGGGCCGGCCGGTCGACGACTGCCGCGGCGAGCTCCTCGATCTCCCACGGCGCACCAGCCGACAGGTCGATCCCGGAGTCGATCGCCTCGGTCAGCGGCTCACCGGGCGTGGTCAGCCAGCAGAAGATCGGCCCGGTGTCTCCAGCGTCACGCAGAGCGAGCGCCTCTTCGAGAACGGCCGCACCGATCCAGTCCGCACCGGCTTGCCGGGCGGCCGCGGCAACCGGCACGATCCCGTGCCCGTAGCCGTCGGCCTTCACCACGGTCATCAGCTGCGCACCCTCGGCACGGTCACGCAGCGTTGCCACGTTGTGCCGGATCGCAGCCAGGTCAACGATCGCCTCGGCGCGCGTCGGGCGCTCACGTGGCGGGTAGCTGAGAGGTGACTGGGGAGTAGCCATAGCTCTTCCAGTGTGTCAGGCCGCGACGATCAATCCGGTGAGGGATGTCATCTTGTGAAAAACTTGACGTGCATCGGCGAGCTTCGCCGGGTCCGTCATCCCCGCGTAGCCGAAGACCGTCATCCCGGCCGCGTTGGCCGCGGCGACGCCGAGTGGGCTGTCCTCGACCACGACGCAGTCAGCCGGTTGCACGCCCAGGGTGGCGGCCGCGTGCAGGAAAAGATCGGGCGCGGGTTTGCCGTGCGCGACATCCTCGGCACTGAAGATTCTGCCCTCGAACCGGGCCAGGAAACCGACCGCGGTCAGCGCCGTCCGGATCCGCCGATGAGTCCCCGACGAGGCGAGACAGTACGGCGTACCGGCTGCTTCCAGGTCGTCGAGCACACCCTCGACCCCCTCGATGGCTTGCAGGTGGGCGAATCCGTCGAACAGCCGCTGGTGATAGCGGTCCTCGAGGTCGGCCGGCAACGGCCGGCCGAGCTGCGCCTCGGTCTTCTCGCGCATCGACTTCATGCTGCCGCCCATGAAGTCGCGCACTGCTTCGTCGAACGTGTACGGCAACCCGGCCTCGGTGAGCAGCTCCGCCAAGATCGTGTTGGCCAGCCGCTCGGAGTCCACCAGTACGCCGTCGTTGTCGAAAATCACCAGACCGGTCACGCAAGGAACCCTACGCAACCGGTCCGAGGGCTACGCCCTCCAGCTCTCCTGGATCGAACTAGCTTTCTTGAATTTCAAAGGCATTGAAGGTGAAGCGCTGCTTGGTGTTGTTGGTGGAGACGACCTCGACGCCGTAGTCGACCTGCCAGGTGGTGGACTTGGCCGGGATCCACTTGCGAGCCTCGAGGTCCTTGAAGAAGGCCTGCAGCGGCATCGTGCCGGAGGTCTGGGTGGTGACCGACTTGTAGGTGAAGATGCCGCCGGGCTTGTTGGCGCCGTCGGTCTTCCACACCTCATAGGCGTGACCGCCGATCGTCGTCGTACCGAGCTTGTCGCCGGCCGGGGTCTGGCCCGAGTTCTGGGTCCAGATCATCAGCTCGTTCTCGAAGCCCTCGTTGATCCAGACGTCGAAAGCGACGTTGTAGATGCAGCCGGAACAGCTCGGCGCGGTGGCGGCGAACTTCGCGGACTGGATCTTGGCCAGCGGGAAGTCGTTGTAGTCCTTGTGGACGTTCGGGTACGCCTGTACGCCGTTGTCGCCCGGCCTGGACTGGGTGACGTCCTCGTACCAGCTGTTGTAGTTGCAGACCGCCATCGTGTACGTGCCGTTGTGGTTGTTCCACATGTTGTTGTGGACGTAGTACTGGCCGTACGTCCGGCCCTCACCCTGGTTGCCCTTGGCCGTGGTGGTCCAGCCCGGCTTGGTGCAGGTCTGGCCCGGGTTGCTGGTCGGCGGCGCTGTCGGGGGCTTGGTGGTCGGCGGCTTGGTCGGCGGCGTGATCGTGGGCTTCGGGGTCACCGTCGGCTTCGGCGTGGCGGTCGGCGGCTTGGTGGGCATGGGAGTCGGCTTCGGCGTGGGCGGCTGCGCGGGCGCGGCGACGAAGTCGTAGTGCGCGGTGTAGCGCAGCTTCGTCCCCTGGCGATAGTTCTTCCCGTCGCGCCGCACAGCGTGCAGCCGATAGCTCTTGTCGGTGGTCTTTCCCGGGTCGATCGACAGCTGCACAGGCCCGGAGGCGATCGCGGTGATCGCGACCGGCTTCTTGCCGAAACCGTGCAGGACGGTGCAGCCGGAGCGCTTGTCGAGGACACAACTCTCGACGCGGCCGACGCTCGGGAGGGTGATGGCCGTGCTGTCCGCGGCGCTCGCCGTACTCGCGGAGACGGGGTTCTGCTTGGCCGCCTGGACGGCGAACGGCGCTGCGACGAGCGCACCTACAGCCAAGAAGACCGCCGGGACAACCACGCGGCGTCGGGCAGTTCGGATGGGGGGCATGCTCAGTGATCCTTCGTCTGTTCGACGGGCCGCCGCCGTCTTTGCCCCAGCACTGACAGCGCGGCCCTACCTTGATGCGGTTGGATCCCCAGTGGGACCGGCGCCGTACTTGTCAGCGAGGGCCGGCCTTGGTCTGTCAGCGCGCCGCACGTTATCGAACCGTGATCTGATCCGCTACCCCTACCGCGAGGTTTTCCTCGACTTTACGCGTCCTTCACGATGGAACACGCTGCAACGCGGCCGTCACCTTCTGCGTCCCTAGGGTGTGACCATGCGGATGATTGCCCTCGCCGGAGCCGGTTTGCTGCTCACTCTCGCCGCGTGCGGGAACGAGACCCAAGCCGGCGGTGGATCGCTGTCCGGCAACACGTACCTGTCGACCTCCATCACCGAGGACGGCAAGCCGAAGCAGCTGGCCGGCAACACCCGGGTGAAGCTGGACTTCATCGACGACGGCCGTCTGAACGCCGACGCCGGCTGCAACTCCATGCAGGCCCCGGTCTCGACCAGCGGCGGCAAGATCACCCTGAAGGAACCGGCAGCCATGACCGACATGGGCTGCCCGGACGGCCGCCAGCAGCAGGACACCTGGCTGAGCGAATTCCTCCAGAAGAAACCCACCTGGAAGCTGTCCGGCGACACCCTCACTGTCACCGCGGACAAGACGACGATCGTTTTGACCGACAGCGATGTCGTCCAACCGGACGCCGCCATCGACGGCACCAAGTGGACCCTGAACGGCGTCATCGACTTCGACTCCGTCAGCCATCAGGACGGCGCCGACAAGGCCTGGATCACTTTCAACGGCGACCGAGTCACCGGCTTCACCGGCTGCAACGAACTGAACGGCCGCATCGCCCGAGCCGCCAACACCATCACCTTCGGCGAACTCGCCACCACCCGGCGCGCTTGCGCCGAAGCCGAAGGCGCCATGGAGAAGGCCCTGGTCAACGGCCTCAAAGGCAAGATGACCTACGAGATCAACTCCTCAGACCTGACTCTCAAAGCCGACAACAAAGGCCTGACCTTCATCGCTGCCCGCTGACCTCAGGCCAGGAGCTGGCGGGTGACCTCGGGGAGTGCGGCAGCGACCTTCATCGCGGTGACCGGTCCATCGGTTGCCGCGAGTTGCCCAGCTGCCGCGTGCAGGTAGGCGGCGACAGCAGCTGCTTCGAACTCCGGTACGCCGCCTGCCAGCAGCGAACCCAAGAGCCCAGCCAGCACATCGCCGGAACCCGCAGTCGCCAGCCATGGCGTGGCGATCGGGTTCACGTACGCCGACCCGTCCGGTGCGGCCACCACTGTGGTCGCACCCTTCAGCAGTACGACGAATTGCCGGTCCTCGGCCACATATCGCGCATAGTGCAGTCGCCGGGCCTCGATCTCTTCGCGCGGCACGTCGATCAAGGTACTCAGCTCACCGGCATGCGGGGTGACCACCACGTAGCCAGTGTGGGCTGGGTTAAGAGCGGCGATGCCACCTGCGTCTACTACGACTGGGACGTCCTGTTGCTGGGTTACCCGGTCGAACAGATCGCGGTCTAGCGCCTCTGAGCTCAGGCCGGATCCGACCGCCCAGGCCTGCACTCGGCCTTCCCCGACGACGACCTCAGGGTGCACTGCGAGGACAGCGTTCGCGACCGCGTCAGGGCCGACGTACCGGAGCATTCCGAGTGGGCCGGCGAGGGCGCCGGTGGTGGCGATCACGGCGGCGCCTGGGTATTGCGTGGAGCCGGCGATCAGGCCGAGCACCCCGCGCGAGTACTTGTCGGAGTGCGTATCGGGGATCGGATAAAGCGCCCGTACGTCGTGCGATTGCAGCGACTGGACTGGCGCCTCCGGAAGCTCAAGGCCGATGTCGACCAGGTGGACCGGGCCGCAAGCGGAGGCTGCGGGGTCGACGAGGTGGCAGATCTTGTGGGTGCCGAAGGTGACTGTGAGAGCCGCGTGGACATGCGTTTCCGGGGTCTCACCGCTGTCCACGTCAACGCCGGACGGGATGTCGACGGCGACGATCGGGATGTGGTGGTCGGCCGCGAGAGTCACCGCGGCCAGGGCTTCGGGGCGGAGACCGGGACGGCCGCCGATTCCGACGATGCCGTCGACGACCACATCGGCGGTCGGGATGTCGTCGGGTGCGCCGACACGACCACCCGCGGTCTGGAGGGCGGTCAGACCTTCTTTATGGGCGTGGTCCGAGAGCAGGACGGCGATCACCTGGGCACCGCGCCGGGCCAGGCGAGCACCGGCGTACAGGGCGTCACCGCCGTTGTCGCCGGACCCAATCAGGAGCACGACGCGGGCGCCGTACGTGCCGCCAAGGAAGTTGCTGATGGCAACAGCGAGGCCGTTGGCCGCGCGCTGCATCAGGGTGCCGTCAGGCAACTGAGCCATCAGGTCGGCCTCGGCGGCCCGGACCTGCTCGACGGTGTGCGCGCGACGCATGTTCAGCCCTCCAGGACGACCACGGCGGAAGCGATCCCGGCATCGTGGCTCAGCGACAGATGCATGCTCTGCACCCCGAGCCGGGCCGCCTGCGCAGCCACCGTCCCGGTGATCTCCAGCCACGGCCGCCCGGTCTCATCGGTCTGCACCTCGGCATCGTGCCAATGCATCCCAGCCGGCGCCCCCAACGCCTTCGCCAACGCCTCCTTGGCCGCAAACCGCGCCGCCAGCGAAGCCGGCCGTTTCACCGCCTCCAGCGGCGTGAACACCCGGTCCCGCAGCCCCGGCGTCCGCTCCAGCGTCTTCATAAAACGCTCGACGTCGACCACATCAATCCCCACGCCGACGATCATGCTCGCCAGACTAGCCCGGGGCGGACCGCCCACACTCACCAACCTCGCCCCGCCCGCTCGGCCCACGCTCAGCGCGACGGTCCGCAACCGCCCTACGACAGGTTGGACAGTGGGGGCGGTGCGGTTGAGTCGCGGACTCGCATGTCGACGGCCAGGTCGAGGCGGAGGGCGGCGGGGGTGATGCCGCGGGCCAGGTCGAGGACCAGGCGGGTCGCCAACTCAGCCATCCGGCGCAGGGGCTGGTGGACGGTGGTCAGGGTCGGCCCGACCCATTGGGCGACGGGCAGGTCGTCGTAGCCGACCACCGACAGATCGCGGGGGATTTCCAGCCCGAGCTCACGCGCGGCCTGGTAGACGCCGAGCGCCTGCATGTCGCTCCCCGCGAAGATCGCGGTCGGCCGCTCCGGCAACCGCAGGAGCGCCAGCCCCTCGCGGTGTCCACCGGAAACCCCAAAATCCCCCACCCGAATCAACGAAGGATCAACCTCGATCCCGGCCGACCGCAGTGCGTCCGTGTAGCCGTCCACCCGCTGCCGAGAACACAGCACCTCCACTGGCCCGCCGATCACCGCGATCCGCCGATGCCCCAGCGCCGTCAGGTGCTGGGTCGCCATCCGCCCGCCGTTCCAGTTCGCCGAACCGATCGCCGGTACGTCGTCCGCCACGTCCCCCACCGGGTCAACCACCACGAACGGGATCCGCCGAGCCTCCAGCTGCGCCCGCTGATCCGCATCGAGATCCGAGAACACCAAGATCGCCCCGAGCGGTCGCCGGTTCAGCACCGACTCGATCCACTCCTGCCGCGGCCGCCACTCACCCCCGCACTCCGACAGCACCAACTGAACCCCTTCGGAGCGAGCCACCTCCTCGACCCCGGCAATCAGCTGAATAGCCCACTCGCCCCCGAACTGGCTGAACACCAGGTCGATCATCGGACTGTTCGTCGTACCGGCTGTGCGTCGGCGATACCCATGTTCCTGGATCAACTGCTCGACCCGGGCCCGAGTCCCCTCGGCCACATCAGTGCGGCCGTTCAGCACCTTCGACACCGTCGGAACCGAAACCCCGGCCATCCCCGCGATCTCCGCAATCGTCACCCGCTGCGCCATGGAGCTAGCCTATCGGCCGCAACCCCGAAAGTTTCGAATCACTGCCAGGCGCGCACCAGATCTTCCGGCCCCCAGCTGGCAGCAAGCGGCAAGCCGTCTTCCACCCCACACCTGGACACCGCAACCAACGGCGTCTCCGCAGAAGCACCCGGTACGGCGCTCAGATCCCTGGCCAGCGTTTGGTATTCGCGGGCCCCGAATGCCTGCGAGTCCAGCCACTTGATCGACCCCACGAACTGCACAGCGTGCGCCGGGGACTCACGATCGGCACCGATCAGATCGATCTCAGGATTGTTCTGCCGATTCCACCAGCCGCCGAGCGCCGCAGCATCGGGCCAGCGGTCGTCGGGCAGCAACCTCTCCAGCGACTCCCGAACGATCGGCTCGACCGCACGCCCTCGCCAGCTGGCCCACGACCGCTCGATCCGGCTGAGCGCCAGATCGCCCCGGCCGCGTTCGATCAGCGGAATCCCGCGCTGCAGGAAGGCCAGCCAGAAGCGAAGGTACGGATCGGCGACTCGATACCGCTTGTTCTTGGTGTCCGGCCGCACCGACAACGGGAGGTCGGCAGCGACCACTTGCTTGACCTGCAGAGTGTTCAGGATCGGCGCGAGCGTCCCGGAACTCAGGCCACCCGATCCCCCCGCCTGGGCAGCGATCGCCGAAAAGGTTCGCTCGCCGGCCCCCACAGCCTCGAGGACCGCACGCGACTGTGAGGCCTGCGGAAACTCCCCGAGCATCGACAGTTCACCGGCGACCAGCAGCGGCGCGAGCGGATTCGCGGCAGCATCACGCAGAAAGTCCTGCCGAGACATTCCCTGCTGCCAGGACTGGACGATCTCGGGAAAACCGCCGGTCATCAGGTAGGCATCGATCGAATCGACCGCAGTCAGTCCGGTCATCGCCTGCACATCGGCCAGGTGCAGCGGCCGCACCGCCATCGTGGCGGCCCGCCCGAAGAACGGCCGCCCGTACGACTGCAATGCCTCCATCACCGATAAATCGCTGCCCACCAAGAGCAACAGAACCGGCTTGGCGGACAGGAAACGGTCCCAGATCGTTTGCAGCGCGCCTTCGAACTCTCCATCCTGCTCCACCAGCCACGGCACCTCATCGAGAACCACGACGCTCGGCACATCGTCCGGTAAGGCAAGCGCCAGCGATCGCAGCGCCTGATTCCAGTCGGCAGACTGCAGTCCGGACACCGCTTCGGCTCCGGGCAGCCCCGCGAGAGCTTCGCCGAAGTCGGCGCGTTCCGCGGCAGGCTGGCGTCCGCGCGTGGCCTGGAACACCACGTACGGCCGGCCCGCTCGATCACAGAACTCCTGCGCCAAGCGAGACTTCCCCACCCGGCGTCTCCCGGTGATGATCACCGCACGCCCTCGAGTCGCACCCGAACCGTCGGTCACTGCTTGAAGCTGCCGTTCAAGCAGGTCCAGATCTGCCGCCCGACCCGAGAACCTCATCAAGACACCTCGTCCACTCATCAGAGTGATTCTAACTAAGATTGAATCTTACTTAGATCGAATCATACTTTAAGTTCGGCCGCGTGGATACGGAGGTTGAGACGAAGCCCACGCCGGTGTGGTGTCGCGTACGCGGCGGGTGTGGGAAGAATGGGGCCATGCTGCCGTCGCGGGAGGTGACTCCCTACACCGAGCTGGACCGGGCTGCTTGGGCCAAGCTGGCGGAGAGCACTGAGTCGCCACTGACCGCCGAGGAGATCGAGCGGCTCCGGGGTCTTGGCGACGAGATCGACCTGGACGAGGTTCGGGAGGTCTACCTCCCGCTGTCCCGGATCCTGTCGCTGTACGTGCGGCATGCGCGAGCGCTGCACGAGGACACCGAGAGCTTCCTGGGCAAGCCGGCCGCGACGCGGACGCCGTTCGTGATCGGGATCGGCGGATCGGTTGCTGTCGGCAAGTCGACGACGGCCCGGTTGCTGCGCGAGTTGCTGGCGCGCTGGCCTGAGCACCCTCGCGTCGCGCTGGTCACCACGGACGGGTTCCTCTGGCCGAACGACGAGCTCGAGAAGCGCGGACTGATGCAGCGCAAGGGCTTCCCGGAGTCGTACGACCGCAAGTCGCTGCTGCGGTTCGTCGTCGAGGTGAAGTCGGGGATGGATTCGGTCGAGGCGCCGGTCTACTCCCACCTGCACTACGACCGCATGCAGGGCGTCCGGACCACGGTCGAGCAGCCCGACATCCTGCTGCTCGAGGGTCTCAACGTCCTGCAGCCCGCTCCCCGCCATGCCGACGGCAAGAGCGGTCTCGCGGTCAGCGACTTCTTCGACTTCTCCGTGTACGTCGATGCTGCCGCCGCCGACATCCGCTCCTGGTACGTGCACCGGTTCCTCAAGCTCTGGGAGACGGCCTTCCGTAACCCGGAGTCCTACTTCGTCCGGTACGGCGAACTCAGCCACACCGAAGCGGTCAACAAGGCCGAGTCCCTCTGGGACGGAATCAACGGCCCGAACCTGCGCGAGAACATCCTCCCGACCCGCTCCCGCGCCACCCTGGTCCTCCGCAAAGGCCAGGACCACGCCGTCCGCTGGGTCCGCCTCCGTAAACTCTGACCGCCCCGCCTAACCCATTTGGTGGGCTGACCCGTCTCGTTGTGGGAGGGCTAGCCGCATGCAGTGGGCCCACCCACAATCTCGTGGGCCCACCCACGAAATGGGGCTCGGGGCGGCGGCGGGTCAGCTGCGGTCGGCGCGGAGGTGGCGGCCTAGGGTGCGCAACGTTTCGGCGGTGGCTACGGCGTCGCTGCGGGCGTTGCCGTGGCGGCCGTCGGAGCTGTAGAGGCCGGGGTCGGTCGACAGGGGGTGGTCGGTGAGGTTCACGTGGATCGTGCCGAGCTTGTCCGCCAGGGCGGCTGTGCGGTCCGACAACAGCCGCATTCGTTGCCGGAGGCCCGGGCGGAGCCAGTCCATGATCGCGGGACTGTAGGAGACGTCGAACATCCCGAGCGTCATCACCTCGGCCCCGGCATCCTGCAGCGTGGTGATCATCGTGGTCAGCTCACGGTCGACCCGATCCGCGTCGTACGTTGCCGGAAACGCATCGTTGCCACCGCCAACCACCAGCGCCAGATCGGGGCCGAAGGCAACCGCTGGTTCCAGTTGTGTGGCAAGGATTTCTCGCGTCCGCAGCCCGCTCACCCCAAGGTTGAGATACGCGATAGGCCCGAGCTCATGCGCGATCCGATCCGCCCACTGCAGGTCGCTGTACCCCTCGACCGGCTCGCACAATCCCTCAGCAACACTGTCACCCAGTACGACGAATCGCCGCCAAGGGTGTCCCGCCAGCAGCTCCTCGCTTTCGCCGAAGGCGAGGCAGTACGGGTCGGTGGTCTCGTTCACACAGCCTCCGCGGGTGTCGGCGCATCGAGGATCCGGCCCGGTCCTCGGCGCAGGAGTGGATAGACACTGACGATCAGACAGACGATCCCCGAGGTGATCAACGCCGGGAACAGCCCCATCCCGCTGACCAGCTCCCCAGCAAGCAATGCGCCGAGCGGCAAACCCGCGAACGACGTCGCCGCGACCAGCCCGATCACTCGTGCCTGCAGTTCCTTCGGCACATGCTCGTACAGGACCGCGCCGAAGACCGGGTTGATCGCCGCGATCCCGATCCCGGACAGGAACGTGATCACAGCCACCAGCACCAGGTTGTCGCTCAGCCCCAGCACCAGCAACCGCGGGCTGCCACCGATAAAGGCGCCCAGGGCAAACGTCAGGTAACGCGGCAGCTTGGTCGCCCACACCGTGAACGCGATACTCCCGAGCAGCGCTCCCCCGGCAAAGGCCCCGAGCGTCAGGCCAAGACCGGCCGGCGATCCGAGCTCATCCGCTACCCAGACCGGGATGAAGACCGCCGTACTGGCGCTCGCGAAGATGTTCACCGTGAACGTGGTGATCAACATCGTCGCCAGCAACGCATCCCGGCGCACATAAGAAAACCCGACCGCGAGCGACCGGAAATACTTGTCCGGACTCGCAGCCGACACCACCTCCGGCGGCCGCACGAACCCCGCAATCAGCAACCCACACACGAGGAACGTGACAGCGTCGATCCACAGCACCGACGATGCATCCGTCCAGTAGATCAGCAGTCCGCCCAGCGGCGCACCGAGCAGTGTCGCGCCCCGGGCGCACGTCTCGTGCAACGACGTGACCCGGATCAGCTTGACCTCGGCCGCCTCCGCCATCGGCCGGAACAACAGATCCTTCGACCGATCCGCAGCACCGCGCAGCCCACCAGCGAGTGCCACCAGCACCAGCAGTACGGCGAATCCGATCGTCGCCGTACCGGCGATGGCAGCCACCGCGATGGCGCTCGTCAGGTTCGCCAAGATCGCCGTACGACGGGGGCCCAGCCGATCGATCACCGGCCCGGCCATGATGCTCACCACGATGTACGGCACCAGCTCGACGGCGGCCACCAGGCCCATCCGCGCCGCGCTACCGGTCGTCACGAGGACCAGCCACGGGATCGCGACCATCGTGATTCGGCTGCCCACCGCGGACAACACGTCCGCGATGAACAACACCACCAGACCACGCTTCGCGGTCATGACAGGTGCAGTTCTGCATAGAGCTTGCGCAGGGCAACCTTGTCGACCTTGGCGATCTTTGTCAGTGGCAACTCATCCACAAAGTCGATCGCCGCCGGAGCCCACATCTCGTTCAGCTGTTCCGTCACCCACGAGCGCAATTCCTCAACAGACACTGACGATCGTGTGACGACAAAGGCATGCACGGCCTCCCCCACCACCGGATCCGGTACGCCGATCACCGCCGCCGTCCGGACGGCGGGATGATCACCGAGCGCGTCCTCGATCGGCCGGCAGAAGATCGCCCAGTTCCGCCGAGTCGTGACGATCATGTCGTGCACCCGGTCGACCAGGAACAGATACCCGTCCGCATCCAGATGACCGAGGTCCCGAGTCCGCAGCCAGCCGTCGACCAATGTCTCCGCGGTCAGCTCCGGTTTCCCGAGATACCCGGCAAAGGTGAGCTTGCTGCGCACCCACACCTCGCCATCCTGCCCCGGCTCAAGCACCTTCCCGTCGTCGTCCCGAATCTCCAGCTCGACATCCCCGTACGCCATCCCCGCGGACGCGAGCCGCTCCGGATGTGCCGGATCTTCGGTCAGTCCCGGCTGCGCCGTCACCACCACGGCCTCACTGAGCCCGTAGACGATCCGCAACACGGGCCCGAACCGCGAGATCCCCTGCCGCAACCGCGCCGGTGTTGCCGGCCCCGCACCAACGTTCAACATGAACAGGCTGCTGCAGTCAAAGTCCGGGCCGCCCGGATAATCCAGCAGCTCATAGAGCATCGGCGGCGTCACGTACGTCGACGTGATCCGCTCGGTCGACACCGTCTCGTAGAACTCGACCGGCGACCAGGTGTCGGTCAGGAACAGCACCCCGCCGGTGAACAGATTGAAGAAGCTGGTGATCTGCCCACTCGCCAGCCACAACGGCGACCCCGAGTAGTGCCGCAGCAGCGGAAACCCGTTCCCCACAAAGGCCGCCGCCAACTCGAGGATCTGCTCATAGAACGCCGAAGTGTGGTGAACGAGCTTCGGATCCCCCGTCGTCCCACTCGTCTGCAACACCGAATCCGGCGCCGGCACCTCCCCGATCACATACGGCGCAGCTGCAGGACGCCCCACCAAATCACCCAACCCGTACGACGGCATCGGCGCGAGCGCGCTCGCCAACTCCGGCCCGAGCTCCGCCTCGGAGTCGTACACGAACGCATCAGCGTCCGCGAGCGCAGCGAACCGATCGATCTCGCGGCGAGACGTGATCGGCGCGCACCACAACACGCGGCAACCGTGCAGATGCAGAGCGAGTTGCAGTGCCGGGGCGTCGAAGCAGTTCGCCGCCATCACCAGCACCTTGCCGCCGGGGCGGATCCCGGCATCGCGCACCGCGGCGGCGATCCGCAGCACGTCCGCGGACAGCTCGCCGTACGTCGCCCGCCGGGGCCCGCGCACCAGCGCGGGCCGCTCGGAGAATACGGCGAACAACTCCAGCACCCGGTGCACGTAATTGCTGCCAATTCCGGGCATGACCAATTCAGGCGGCATTTAAGTATCGTTCCCCTCAGAAACGGCCACCCCCAGCCGTGCCGCGACTCTACTGGACGCCTCAGCGGCTGACCAGAGCAGAAAACGGCCTGCAGCACAAGGTTTCGTCGCTCTCTGCAGCCACCCGATCACCAGGCCTCCCGGGCGAAGGTATACCCCTGCGAACACCGGGTACGAAGCCCTCACTAACCGCCGTCCGAACCATTCGAAACAAGCATTTGCCGATGCATTGACCGGCCCGAAGAATTGGTATTACGTTCCGACCGATTCCATTCCGCCGGGAGGTTCGTCCATGCATGTTCCGAAGCAATGGCGCGCGGTCGCACTGACTGCCGCACTGACTCTGGCCGGGTCGACCCTGGCCGGCGCGAGTTACGGCGGGGGTGGGCACCACGCGAACTCCTGGGTCGGCTCGTGGGCCACCGCGGTCACCCACGGCAACGCGACCGGGTCGACCAACAACGGCCTGACCGACCAGAGCGTCCGGCTCGTGGTTCGTCCGACCGTCGGTGGCGACAAGATCCGGATCCGGCTCTCGAACATCTACGGCGAGAAGACCGTCACGGTGGGGGCGGCAACTGTTGCCAAGCCCAACAAGGCGACGCCGGAGCTGTCCGACATCGACCCGAGCACCCTGCGCACGCTGACGTTCAACGGCGCCGGTACGGCGACCATGGTCAAGGGCAGTGAGCTGCTCAGCGACCCGCTGAACTTCAAGCTCGGCAACCTGGACGACCTCGTCGTCAGCCTGTACTTCCCGGAGAACACCGGCCCGACGACGTTCCACGGCTCGTCGCTGCAGGAGAACTTCGTCGGCCCGACGAACCTGGTCACCCAGGCCGGTGGAGCGGCGTACACGCTGACGCGGAGGTGCTGCTTCTTCTTCCTGTCCGGTGTCGACGTCCAGACCGACAAGTCGGCGGGCTCGATCGTCGTACTCGGTGACTCGATCACCGACGGCACGGCCAGCACCTTCAACGGCAACAATCGCTGGCCTGACCAGCTCGCCGAGCGGCTGGCCGCCAACGCCGGTCGGAAGGCCTTCCCCGGCGTACTGAATGCAGGTCTGGCCGGTAGCCGGCTCAACCACGACGGCACCGAGCCGTCCGACAACGGCGCATTCCCCGGCTTCAACGAGGTCGGCGTGAACGCCCTGGCCCGCCTGAACGAGGACGTCTTCCCGCAGACCGGTGTGCACACGGTCATCACCGAGCTGGGCGTCAACGACATCTGGATGTCCGACGACTCCGCGACCGAGATCATCAACGGACTGCGGCAGATCAACACCCAGGTCAAGGAGCGCGGTCTGACCAGCATTGTCAGCACGATCACGCCGTTCGAAGGCCTCGGTGGCACCGACAGCTGGACGCCGGCCAAGGAGTCCACGCGTCAGGCCGTGAACAGCTATCTGCGGACCAGCCGTGAGTTCGACGGTGTCCTCGACTTCGACAAGGTGCTGCGCGACCCGGCCGCACCGAGCAAGCTGAACGCGCTCTACGACTCCGGTGACCACATCCACCCGAACGACGCCGGCTACCAGGCCATGGCAGCGTCCGTACCGCTGAAGTTGGTGCAGTAAGGCATGCCTACTCGGAGCGCGAACGAAATCGTCGCCGCCCTCGGCTCCGAACAAGCCCGCCGTGATCCGATGCCACTCTTCGCGGAGCTGCATCGGATCGGCCCGGTCTGCCGGCTCACCCCCGGCAGCTCGCCGTACTCCTTCGTCATCAACGGGTACGACGCCGCCCAGGAAGCCCTCAAGGACCCCCGGTTCCATCGTCTGCTGACGGCGGACCCGGACCCCCAGGACGCCGTACTGCGCAGGCTCGGCGGATCCATGATGTTCCGGAACGAACCGGATCATCTGCGGATGCGCAAGGTCTTCCAGGCCGTCCTGACCCCGCGCCGCCTGACCGGTTTCGAACCGGTCGTCGAGGCGCTGACCAGCGAACTGCTGGAGGACATGGCCAAGGCCGGCGCCAACCGGCAGGTGGTCGAGTTCACCGACTTCGCCTACCGGCTGCCGATCACGGTGATCGCCACGTTCCTCGGCATCCCGCGCTCGGATGTCGGCTGGTTCAAGGACCGCACCCAGCGGATCGACGACTACCTCGATCTCGGCGGTAAGTCCCCGGCGAAACTGGCCGCTGCGAACCAGTCGGCCGATGAGCTCAACGACTACTACGCCCAGATGATCGCCGAGCGCCGGTTGCGGCCGCGCGACGACCTCGTCGGCTCACTGGTCCACGCACTGGACTCCGGTACGTCGGGAATCGACGAGCAGGAGTTGATCGACAACCTGCTCGTGCTGGTCAACGCCAGTTTCGTCACCACCATGAATCTGCTCACCAACGGTCTCGAGCTACTGCTCGCCGAACCGCACCTGGTCGATGCCATCCGCAACGACCCGGAGCTGGCGGCGAACTCTGTCGAAGAGATCCTGCGCCACCAGAGTTCTGTTCAGCTGATCAGCCGGAAGGCGTCGACCGATCTCGAACTGGCCGGCCAGACCATCCCCGAAGGCAGCTGGGTGCTGATCCTGCCCGGAGCCGCGAACCGCGACCCGGCCAAGCATCCGGACGCCGGCACGTTCGATCCGGGCCGTGACGACCTGCAGCATCTGTCGTTCGGCGCGGGCCCGTTCTTCTGCGTGGGCGCGGCCTTGGCCCGGATGGAGGGCCGCGCGGCGTTCGGGCAGCTCTTCGGGCGGTTCCCGAAAATGCAGCTGGCCGGACCTCCGGAACGTAGCCATAGTTTGCTGTTGCGTGGACATCGGTCCATGCCGATCCGATTGGGGTGAGCTCATGCCGCTGGACCCACAGGTGGAGGCGATGCGCGCCGACCGCCAACTGCGTGACGTGCCGCAGCTCTACGCCCAGACCCTCGCCGAGGCCCGTGCCGACGACCTGGCCTCGATCCAGGCGGCCGGTGGTCAGGCCGAGCCTGTCCACTACGTCGAGGATCTCAGCACCGACGGCGGCTTGCCGCTCCGGCTCTACCGGCCGGATCTGGCCGGACCGTTGCCGACACTGATCTACTTCTTCGGCGGCGGCTGGACCCTCGGCAGCATCGACACGGCCGACGGCATCACGCGCCGGCTGGCGAACGCCGTACCGTGTCAGGTCATCACGGTCGGCTATCGGCTCGCGCCGGAGCATCCGTTCCCGGCTGCGGTGCATGACTGTCACGACGCCACGCAATGGATCGCAGCCAATGCCGAGAAGCTGCAGGTCGACACATCCAGGCTGGTCGTCGGCGGCGACAGCGCAGGCGGAAACTTGGCGGCGGTCACCACTTTGCTTGCCCGGGACAAGGGTCCGGCGCTCGCCGGACAGCTGCTCGTCTATCCGAACACCCGGTACGGCGCGAACACGCCGTCGATGATGACCGGCGACGACCCGTACCTCTTCAACAAGACCTCGGTCAGCTGGTACTGGAACCACTACCTGACCGATGCGATCGACGGTCTCGATCCGCTCGCCTCACCCCTGCTCGCCGAGTCCCACGCAGACCTCCCGCCGGCCCTGGTGATCACGGCGGAGTACGACCCACTGCGCGACGAAGGCGAGTTCTATGCCGAGAAGCTGCACGCGGCCGGCGTCCCGACCACGCTCAGCCGGTACGACGGGATGGTGCACGGCTTCTTCGCCATGCCAGGCATTCTCGACGGCGGCCGGCGTGCCACCGCTGAGGCCGCCGCGTGGCTCAGCCGGACCTTCTCCCATGGCTGACGCCTTCAACGACTACGAACAACTCGCCGTCCTTCCGGCCGGCGTGCGCGATTTCGTTGCCGGCGGCAGCGGTGCAGAGCTCACGCTGCGCCGCAACCGCGCCGCCCTCGACGCCGTCACCGTGACTCCCCGCGTCCTGGGCGGCGTCGGCTGCCCAGACACGGCAACAACAATCCTCGGTACGGCGGCCACCCTGCCGATCGCGGTTGCGCCCATGGCGTATCAGCGGTTGTTCCATCCCGAAGGCGAACTCCTGCTGGCTGCTGCTGCCGGGAGCGCGGGAATCCCCTACGTCATCAGCACGCTGAGCAGCCTGCCGCTGGAGAAGATCGCAGCGGTCGCGCCGTCCTGGTTTCAGCTCTACTGGCTGCGGGACCGGACCGCCGTACGGGCGCTGATCGACCGGGCAACGGAGGCCGGCTGCGGGGCCTTGATGGTGACCGTCGATGTCCCCGTGATGGGCCGTCGGCTGCGCGACGTCCGCAACTCGTTCACGCTCCCGCCGGACGTCATCGCAGCCAATCTTGTCGACAAATCCACAGAGGCACATTCCACGCTGAACGGTGCTTCCGCGGTCGCCGCTCACACCGCGACCGCCTTCGACCCGGCCTTCTCCTGGCGCGACCTCGCCTGGCTCCGATCGGTCACCGAGATTCCCTTGCTGGTGAAGGGGATTCTCGATCCGCGGGATGCGCTCGCGGCGGTCGATGCCGGCGCCGACAGCGTGGTGGTGTCGAACCACGGCGGTCGCCAGTTCGACGGTGCACCGGCCTCGATCGATGCCCTCGGCTCGGTTGTCGATGCGCTCGGCAACGACTTTCCGGTACTGCTCGACAGCGGGATCCGCGGCGGCACCGACGTACTGAAGGCGCTCGCGGTCGGGGCGGACGCCGTACTGGTCGGAAGGCCGTTGCTATGGGCACTTGCTGTCGGAGCGCCTGATGAGGCGCTGGCACTGCTCGGTCGCGAATTGCGGGATGCAATGTTGCTGGCGGGCTGCGCGGATTTGGCTGCGGTCGCCGACTTGGCGACGGAGAGGAACCCATGGCCGATCTCATAGTCAGCGCGTTGCACGCGTCACTCACCGACCGTGCGCTGAACTCGATGAACTTCCTGAACGAGATCTCGCACCACTACCCGGATGCGATCTCGCTGGCAGCGGGCCGGCCGACCGAAGAGTTCTTCGACCTCGACGACGTACCGCGTTATCTGGCGTTGTTCGCCGAGCACCTGCGAGCCAAGGGTTTGGACGAGGCGGCGGTGCGGCGAACGATCCTGCAGTACGGGCGGACCAAGGGCATCATCCACGAACTGGTCGCCCGCAACCTCGCGATCGACGAGGGCATTCAGGTCGATCCCGAGGCGATCGTCGTCACCGCCGGTTGCCAGGAGGCGATGCTGCTCACGCTGCGCGCACTCCGTGCCGACGCAACCGACGTCCTGCTGGCGATCTCCCCGGCGTACGTCGGTATTACCGGCGCTGCTCGCCTTGTCGATCTGCCAGTGCTACCAGTGCCCGACGTCGACGAGCTCCTGGCTGTGGTCAAGGCTGCTCGCGCCGACGGTCTGCGGCCGCGCGGCTTCTACGTCATGCCCGATTTCGCCAACCCCTCCGGACTGAGCATGGATCTGCCCACGCGGCATCGCCTGCTGGAGCTCGCCGCGGCCGAAGATCTGTTGCTGCTCGAGGACAACCCGTACGGTCTGTTCCCCGCCGACGGTGTTGATCGACTGCCGACCTTGAAGGCGCTCGACACCGAACGCCGCGTTGTCTATCTCGGCTCGTTCGCCAAGACCGGTCTGCCCGGGGCACGAGTCGGGTACGTCGTTGCAGATCAGACCGTCGACACCGGCGGGCTGTTCGCCGACCAGCTCTCGAAGCTGAAGAGCATGGTCACCGTCAACACGTCCCCGATCGCGCAGGCAGTGATCGGCGGCAAGCTGCTGGACTGCGACTTCAGCCTGACCGCCGCCAACCAGCGCGAACGTGAGATCTACGCCGGCAACCTCCGAGCGCTGACCGATGGATTGGCCGCGCGCTTCCCCGGCGGCGAGGTGACCTGGACCGTTCCGTCCGGCGGGTTCTTCGTGGTCGTCACCGTGCCGTTTGTGGTCGACGATGCGCTGCTGACCAAGTCGGCCCAGGAGTACGGCGTGCTCTGGACGCCGATGAGCCATTTCTACGACACGGATGCGCCGATCAACGCCCTCCGGCTCTCCTGCAGCGCCGTCACCGCGGATCAGATCAAGGCCGCGCTCAACCGTCTGGCTGCGCTGATCTCGGATCAATTGGTCCTCTGACAGCATCCAGAACTGGATCTGTAAGAGATACCGGTTCGGTCCTAGCGTGGACGGTATGTTCAGTCGTCTGCTGGTGATGGTGCTCGGGTCCGGCCTGAGTATGTACTTCCTGACCTCGGTCATCCCGCTCTATCTCGCCGCCAACGGCTCCGCCGGAATCGGCCCCGGCCTCGCCACCGGCGCCATGATGTTCTCCGCCGTCGCCGTCGAACTGCTGGTCCCGCGCATGCTCGCCCGCTGGGGCTACCGCGTCGTACTGGCTCTCGGCGTGATCCTGATGGGGGCTCCCGCCCTGGCCCTGCTCTTCACGTCGTCGCTGCCGATCGTCGTACTGGTCTGCGCAATCCGTGGCGCCGGCCTCGGCATCAACGTCGTCGGCGCAGTCGCCCTCATCGCTGACGTCACGCCGCCGCACCGCCGCGGTGAAGCACTCGGCCTGTACGGCGTAGTGGTCGGCGTACCGGCCGTCATCGGCCTGCCGCTCGGTGTCTACCTGACCAACGTGATCGGCTTCAACGCCTTGTTCGCCATCGCGGCGGTGATGGCGCTCGCAGTCCTCGGCCTGGCGACCGGCATCCCCACCCGGACCAGCACCGAAGAGTCCCAAGTCAAGGTCCTGCACGGCCTCCGTGGCAGCGGCTTCCTGATGCCTTCCTTGGTCTTCGCCGGGGTCACGCTCGCGGCAGGCATCAGCATCACGTTCCTGCCCCTTGCCGTCGGCAACCACTCGCTGGCCGCCACCGCCCTCTTCCTCCAGGCGGTCACCGCTCCCCTCGCCCGCTGGCTGGCCGGCCGCTACGGCGACCGTCTGGGCGCCGGTCGTCTGCTCCCGGTAGCGCTGCTTTTCGCCGCGTTAGGCGCCGCCGGCCTCATCTTTATCAGCACGCCCGCAACCGTGATCACCGGCGCAACCCTCTTCGGCCTCGGCTTCGGCGCCGCCCAGAACCTCACGCTCACCCTGATGTACGACCGGGCCCCCACCTCCCGCTACGGCCAGGTCAGCGCCCTCTGGAACCTCGCCTACGACGGCGGCTGGGCCCTGGGCGCCATCACCTTCGGCGCCCTGGTCACCACCACCGGCTACCCACTCGCCTTCGCCCTGACCGCCGGCATCGTCGCCCTCGGCATCATCCCGTCGCTCAAGGCATCAACAGCAACCCGCTCGTCAGCGCTCCTTGGGCTACGTTGACGACTGGGCCTGCGCCCGGCACCGCGAACCTCAGGTACGCGCCGGCCGCGACTCCGCCGAACAGATACGGCGCCAGGCAGAACGGGACGTCCGCCTCCTTGACCGCGCCGGTGTCGATCTCGACGAACTGCATGGTGAGGCGATCCACCGGGATGTACTTCTGCAGGATGTAGCCGTGCTCGACCAGCGCTTCGTCGACAGCGTGCTGCCACTCCTCCGCCGATACCTCCGGCCCGACGACAACCCCAACGCCTCCATAGGCAGAGGACGGCTTCAGCACGAGCTCCTGCTGGCCGCCCACCGCCTCCGCCCGCAGCTCAGCCGTCAGCACCTGGGTGCGCGGAACATGACGCCGTACGACGTCCGCGTCGGCGGGATCCAGGGTGTCGAGGTCGTCCCAGAGCCAGGCGAAGACCGCCTTGCTGGCCAGCAGCCAGCTGGCGCTCGAGACGAACATCCGCACCGCGCCCGTCTGCACGGCCGTGCCCAGCGCGTCCAAGCCGGGACTCGGCGTGGTCCCCTGTGGCACGAACATCCGCAGTACGGCGTCGATCGGGCCGTCGTCGACACACAGCCGGCCGTCATCGTCCAGGGTCAGCCACTCGAGCGGGTAGACCCGCATGTCCAGCCCGAACTGCCGACCGCGCTCGGCGAACCCCGAGAGCAGCTTGATCGTCGCGTGCCCGTCGCGCGACCCCGGGTAGGTCCCGACGGTCGTAAATACCATCGAAACCCGATCGGCCTCGGTCAGCGCCAGCGCCGAGCGCATCGCCACGTACCGCGCATCGACCGCCGACGGTGGTGCCGTCAGCCCTTCCAGCAGCGGCTCCCCGGCGTACGCCGCCAGGAAGCGGGCCGCGATTCCGTCGGAGTCGTGGGCACCGCCGAGCGCGCTGTCGATATTCGCCTCGACGATGTACGGCGTTCCGTCCGCGATCAGAATGTCGGCCCGGACACCACCCAGCAGCGCCTCGGTCAGCGGCTCGTCCTCGTCCAGCAGGTCGACCGCGCCGACCGGCACCCCGAGCGCGTCCCGCAGCTCTCCCGCGGTCTTGGCGCGCTGCTGGCAGGCGGTCAGGATCAGCCGGGCCACAGTCGCTGAGATGGCGGTGAACTCCTCGTATGCCGAGGCTTCCATGATCGGCGGTCGCAACGGCCGCCACTGCTTGTTGTGCGTCGCGACTCCTTCGTACACACCTCGCCACGCCTCGGTGCCACGGGCAATCAACGCGCTACGGGTTTCCTCGGGCAAGGTGTTCCACAGGTCTGTCACGACATCTCCAGGAGGGCGGCTAGAAGCTGATCCCGACCGGGCTGTACGGCGCGGTCGAGGGCAAGGGCAAACGGAAGTACGGCGCCGTTGGGGCGGGTGACGCGGTGAGGTGGTGCGGTCAGGGTGCAGTTCTCGGCGACCACCGCCAGCACCTCGGCGGCGAACCCGCTGGTCCGATTCGAGTCGTCGATCACCACGAGCCGGCCTGTCTTCTGGACCGACGCGACCAGCCCGGCCACGTCCAGCGGATAGACCGTGCGCGGATCGAAGACCTCGACCGAGATCCGCCCGGCCAGTTCGTCGGCAACCGCCAGTGCATCGTGCAGTAAGTGGCCGAGGGCAACCACCGTGACGTCGTCACCGGCCCGAGCCACCCGGCCAACACCCAGCGGAACCGGGGCAAGCGCGGCAAAGTCGACATCCTCACGGACGCCGAGCGCGGGTGCGGGCGCGAAGAAGACGACCGGGTCGTCATCACGGATCGCCGTCACCAGCAGTCCGTAGGCGTCCGCCGGAGTCGCCGGGACCACGGTCTTCACCCCGACATGCGCGAACAGCGAGTACGGGTGATCCGAATGCTGGCCGGCCCAGCCGGTCCGCGAGCCCGACCCAGGAACGACGTACGTGACCGGCACTTTGCACTGACCGCCGGTCATCAGCGAAAACTTGTGGGCCTGGTTGGCGATCTGCTCGAACACCAGGAACAGCAGCGACGGGATCTGGAACTCGATCACCGGCCGCATCCCCATCAACGCCGCACCGGTCGCGAAGTTCGTGAACGCCTGCTCCGACAACGGGGTGTCGAGCACTCGGTCATCGCCGAACCGGGCATGCAGCCCGGCCGTCACGTTCGACGCCGCGGCGCGAATGTCTTCACCGAGCACGAAGACGGCGGAGTCCCGCTCGAGTTCGTCGGACAACGCCCGGTTGAGCGCCTTCAGGTAGGACAGTTTCGGCATTCAGATCTCCCCGGCATACAGGTACGAGAGTGCGGCAGCGGGATCTGGGTGGGCGCTGCCCAAAGCGATGCCCGCTGCCGCCTCCAATAGCGACTCGACCTCGGCATCGACGGCCGCCCGATCCGCGGCCGTCAACCGTGCGCCCTGGATCTCCACCGGACACCGCGAACGCCCAGTCGTGATCTCTTCGGTCGAGCGATAGGAGAGCCGGGTCCGGTGCTCGAACGTGTGGTGTGCGTCGAACCGATAGGTGACGCACTCCAGGAACGTCGGCCCCTTCCCGGCCCGAGCCCGGGCCACCGCCGTACTGGTTGCCTCCAGCACCTTCTCCGGGTCCTGCCCGTCGACGGTGAAGGCGGGGATGCCGAACGCCCGCGCGCGGTCGGTGATACTTCCGGCGATGGCCGACGCGACCGGCATCGTGGTCGCATAGCCGTTGTTCTCACAGACGAACACGACCGGGACCTGCCAGAGCGCGGCCAGGTTGAAGGCCTCCAGCAACATTCCTTCGTTCATCGCACCGTCACCGAAGAACGTCGCGGCCACGGTGTCGCGACCCTGCTGCCGGGCGGCCCAGGCAGCGCCGGTCGCGATCGAGCCGGCCGCGCCGACGATCGCGTTCGCGCCGAGGATGCCGAGGCTGAAATCGGCGGCATGCATGGAACCGCCGCGCCCCTTGTTCAGGCCGGATTCACGTCCCATCAGCTCGGCCAGCATCCGGGCCGGATTCGCACCGCGGGCGAGGACATGCCCGTGCCCGCGATGCGTACTGGTGATCACGTCATCCGGCCCGAGGGCGGCGCAGACTCCGGCTGCGATGCCCTCCTGACCGACGTACGGGTGGATACCTCCGACGATCTCTCCGGACCGCACGAACTCGATCGCCCGTTCCTCGAATCTGCGGATCAACCGGACGGTCCGGTAGAGATCAGTCATCGGTCAGACCGTCGCCGGAGTCGACACGATGGCGGCGGCGATCGCGTCCCAGAGCCGGGCACGGGCGGCCAGTGCGGTGTTGATGGTGTCGGCGCAGGCGTCCCACTTGGCCTGGTCGTCACCGCACAGGTCGGCCACCATCTGCATCGCCATCGGGGTGTGGAACTCCCCGTCCACCTCGATGTGCCGCTCGAGGTAGTCGACGAAGGTGTTGAGCTTGTTCGAGCGCTCGTTCACCGCAACGACCTGGGTGAACATGTCCGGGATCAGGTCTTCGCGGCCGAACGCGAACGCCGCCGCCTGGCAGTGCACCGGCGCGTTCTCGATGATTCCCCAGGTGGTCCCGGCGAAGTCGATCGAAGCCTGCGGTACGCCGGCCGCTGCCAGCGACTCGACCACCGGAGCGCCACCGCGGAGCAGTTCGATCAGCTTGTCGATCGCCGCGGTCTCGGCGCCGGCCTCGTGCATGCCGTTGACATACAGCTCGAAGTGGCTGATGAACGCGGGCTTGCCATCGGTGCCGCCGAGCTCGTCGCTCTCCTCGACCATCACGATGTCGTTGATCAGCCGGCGGCTGCTGCGGTGCTCGGTCGGGACCCACGGCACGGTGACGCAGGTGAGCTCGCGCTGCAGGGATTTCAGCAGGGACATGAAATCCCAGACCGCGAACACGTGGTGCTCCATGAAGGTCACCAGCGCCTCGTGCGTGTCCAGAATGGCGTAGAGCGGGTGCTGGACGACCTTGTCGCGGGCCTCCGAAACGGCCTTTTCCAGCTGCTCGATGCCGGGGTGCGTCTGACCCCAATCGTAACGGGACATAGTTGTTTACTCCTTTTAGCGATCGGCCCAGAGCGTCGGGCAGTACTCGGGATCGGCGTAGTCCGGCCGCCCGTCGGAGGTCCGCCGTACCAGGGCGTCGTGGTTGTACGCCGCCGTGGTGCCGTCGGACAGCGGGAACTCGCGGTAGCGGTTGTCCCCGTCCTGCAGGTGCAGCGAGATCGCCCGGCGCGGGCGGTCGCTGACATTCGCACCGCTGCCGTGGTAGGTCCGGCAGTGGTGGAAATTCATGTGCCCGCGTGGAATCGTGATCGGGAGCTTGACCACTTCAGCTCCGTTGTACGACGCGTTCTCGGCCAGCATCTGGTCGAGCTGCGAGCGGTCCCGGTCGGCGAAGTGCCGGACGACGGTGTCGTCGGAACCGATCTCCTTCCAGCGGTGACTGCCGTCGACCATCGTGATCGTGCCCATCTCGGGCGGGCAGTCGTGGAACGGGATGAACGCGGTCAGCATCTTGTCCGAGTTCGACGACGACCAGTAGTGCTTGTCGAAGTGCCAGGGCACGATGTTCGACGGTTCGCCCTCGACCGGCGGCTTGTAGATCAGCGTGGACTGGAAGATCCGGATCTCGTGCGTCTGCGCGAGGCGGGCCGCGACCGCACCGATCAGCGGCTTGCGGAGGATCTTCGCCAGGCCGTCGTGCTCGTAGTGGACATAGTCGTTGTGGCGCTGGACATTGCCCTTGGTGGGGTCCCAATACGCGAGCTTGGGCGGGGCCGTCGGGAGGGTCCGGTCCCGCTCACCGGCGTAGTACCGCTCGCTCGCGTTGACGAGCTCGTCGGTCTCGTCGTCGGTGAGCAACTTCTTCGAGAGGTACCAGCCGTGCTCGTTGTAGAAGGCAACGTCTTCGTCCGTCGGGAGGAGCTCAATTTCCTCCTCGGACAGCTTGAACTCAAGCGTCATGGGCGAGCTCCCGCTCCTTGGCCTCGTACAGGGCCTTGATGTTGCCGCTGCCGAACGTCATCGCGCCGCGCCGCTCGATGATCTCCAGGAAGAGCGTCCGGCGGACATGCATCGACTCGGTGAAGATCTGCAGCAGCTGGCCCCAGTGGTCACGGTCGACGAGGATGCCGCGCTGCTGCAGTTCCTCGATCGGCGTATCGACCTCACCAACCCGCTCGGCGAGGGCGTCGTAGTACGTCGAAGGTGTGCCGAGGAAGTTGACCCCACGATCGGAGAGCGTGCTGACCGCCTCGACAATGTTGCTTGTGCGCAAGGCGATGTGCTGCACACCGGCACCCGCATGCCAGGTGAGGAAGTCGTTGATCTGCCCCGGGCGGCGACTGAGATCCGGCTCGATCAGCGTGAACGTGACGTGCTTCGACGGGCTCTGCACGACCTTCGAGTCCATGCCCTGGCCGGCAACCTCGATGTACTCCTCGAAGATCCGCGGGAAACCGAACACGTCCTCGTAGAACTTCGCGGTCGGCTCGAGCTCGCCGGACGGCACACAGATCGCCAGGTGGTCGATCTCGCTGAACAGCTTCTCGTCCGGTACGCCGCTCGGCGCGGTCAGCTGGATCCGCCCCGGCAGGAACTCGTGCCGCGGCCCGTGCCGCTCCACCAGCCGGTGAATCACGTCACCGAAGCCAGCGACCTCGGCGGTGATCACCACCGACTCCCCAGCCTCGAACCGCTCCGGCTCCTTGAGACCAACGGCTCCGCGCGCGACCAGTTCGCCGTACGCCGCCGTTGCGTCGTCGACCTCCATCCCGACGATCGCGACGCCGTCGCCGTGCCGCTGGACGTACGCCGCGGCCGGGTGATCAGCAACCAGGCCTGTCGTCAGCACAATCTGTACGGCGTCCTGTCGCAGCAGCAGCGAGCGCTGATCCGGCAGCCCGGTATCGGGCCCCCCTTGACCGTGCACCTGGAGCCCGAACGCATGCGCCAGGTAGAACGCCGCCTGCCGAGCGTCGCCCACGTACATCTCCACGTGGTCGATCCCGTAAATCTCCATCTACGCCTTCTCCTCACTTGATAGTTGCCGGATCTTCGGCGTACTGGCGGCGCCGAGGAGCAGGCTGACGTTCTGGCCGCCGAACCCGAACGAGTTCGAGACGGCGTACTCGAGCGGGATCGCCCGCGGTTCCTTGCGGACGTGGTCCAGCGGGCAGGCTGGATCCGGATCGTCCAGGTGGTATGTCGGCGGCGCCAGGCCGGTGTTGATCGCCAGCGCAGCCGCTGCGGCTTCGACCACTCCGGAGGTGCCGAGCATGTGTCCGGTCAACGCTTTTGTGGAGCTCACCGCTGGCATGTGGTTGCCGAAGGCAAGACCTATCGCGACCGACTCGGCGACGTCACCGAGCTTGGTGCTCGTGCCGTGCGCGTTGACATAGCCGACCTGCTCCGGCCGGATGTCTTTCAGTGCCATTCGCATGCAGGCGGCCGCGCCGGTGCCATCCGGTCGTGGGGCGGTCGGATGATGCGCGTCCGAGTTGACGCCGTACCCCGCCACGTCGGCGTATCCGCTCGCGCCTCGCGCCGCCGCATGCTGGGTGCTCTCAAGCACCAGCAGCGCGGCGCCCTCACTCAGCACAAACCCGTTACGCCTCAGGTCAAACGGTCGACTGGCTTCGGTCGGATCGTCCCAGCCCCGCGCCAGCGCTCGCGCATTCGCAAACGTCTCCGCGAACGTCGGGAACAGCGGAGCCTCACTCGCCCCACACAGTACGACGTCCGCCTCGCCCGCGCGGATGATCCGGACGGCGTCCGCGATCGCCTGCGCGCCCGACGCACACGCCGTACCGACTGCCGAGGTGTATCCCCGCATCCCGAACCGAATGGCGACTCGCGCCGCCGGCATGTTCGGCAGGATCCCCGTTAACAAGTAGGGGCTAACAGCAACCTTTCCTCGCTCGGCCCTCGCAAGAACCTGCCGCTCCAGCGTCGCCATCCCGCCAACGCCGCCGATGATCACGCCGATGCGCTCCGCATCAACGTTTTCGCCGACCACCAGGCCCGCATCAGCCAGCGCCTCCTCGGCCACCAACTGCGCGAGAATGACGGTCCGATCCATCACTTTGCCGTCCGGCCCCGACGCGATCTTTCCCGCATCGAACTCCGGTAAGAACCCACCGAGTTCAACCGACTCCGCCACCGGATGTCCTTCCGGCGGCCGGCTGATCCCAGAACGCCCGTGCAGCAACGCGTCGTACACATCGGAGGCGCCACGCCCCACCGGCGTGAGCATTCCAATGCCGGTGATCGTCACCCCGCTCACGAGCGGGCCTCACTCTCTAGGGTTTGGCGCAGCGCAACCTTGCGGACTTTGCCGGTGACGGTGACGGGCACGTCGTCGGCGCCCACCACCGTCACGCGGCGGAGGATTGCAGCGACCTCCTCGCCGACGGCTGCCTTGACGGCATCCGTGCGGTCCACCTCGGGGGCATCCGGGGCGAGCTCGAGCAGGACATCAGCGGCGTACTGCCCGCCCTCCGCCACAATCACGACCGTGCAGTCGGCAACATCGGGAAGTGCCGCGAGAATGCGTTCCTCGGACAGCGATGTGTAGAGCTGCGGCCCTTCGAACCCGGCGACCGCATCAGGGATGCGGTCCAGGTGGAAGTAGTGCCCAGCCTCGTCCCGATACACGAGATCACCGGTCACGAACCAACCGTTCAGTCGGAACCGATAGGTGTTGACCGAGTCGTTCCAATACCCCGGTGACACCGTCGGCGACCGGAACCCGAGGATTCCCGCCTTACCAGCAGGCAGTTCCTCGCCCGTCGAGCTCAGCACCGTCGCCGAAGCAAACTCGTACGGCTTCCCGATACACCGCCCGTAATGCTCAGATTCGACCGTGTGCGTGATGTGGAATCCGTTGTGTCCCATCTCGCTGGAGCCCAATCCATCAATGAAATGCGACCCCGGCACCATCACCCGGCCGTCCCGCGTCACCGTCTCGCGGCTCCCGACCGCAACCAGCTTCCGGATATGCGGCTCATGCGCACAGTCCCCGGTGTTGAACCACATCCGCACGGAGCCCATCTCCCGCGAGGCCAGGTCCTCCTTCGCGAGTCCGGCCCACGTCACCGCGAAGCCATAGACCCCATGCGGCTTCCACCGCTCGATCTGCCGAAGCACGCCGTCCGAATCCTGGCTCGACAGCAGCAACATCTCCGCGCGATTTCCCAGCACCTGATTGACCATCAGGATCGTCGCCGTGTGCGGAATCGGCAGCGCGTTCAGAATCCGGTCGGTCCCCTGCGCCTGCGGCATCGTCAGCAGATGCTTCAACGCCGCATACAACGTCGTGTGCGTATGCAGAACAGCCTTCGGTACGCCGGTAGTCCCGCTGGTGTGCGTGATCACCACCGGGTCGTCGCGGTGGTGCTGATAGCCGGCGGGCGCCTTCTCCGGGTCCCCAGCACCTAGGTCTTTCGGCTCGGCCAGCACCTCGGTCTGCAGCAACGGCTTGTGCGCGGCATCAGCCAGTACGGCGGTCACTCGCAGCCGCCGGATGTACTCATCGGCGATCGCCGGCGCCATCTTCCCGTTCAGCAGCGCCGGAATCGCGCCGACCCTCGTCAGCGCGAGGAAGCTCAGCACGACATCCTGCGCCTCGGTCGCCCAGACCGCCACGACGTCCCGCCGCCCGATCCCGCGCTCGGCCAGCCACGCCGTACGGGCTTGGACTCGTTCGTTCAGCTCACCCAAGGTCAGCGGATGCTCGGCCGGGAAGTGATCGACTGCAGTGTCGAAGGTCAGCCCCGGACCCGCCAGGTCGGCGCCCTGGGCAATCACTGTCGCCAACACGTTCCCGGTACCGATCCCCGGATCCGCGGCCAGCCGCGCTCGCCATCCCCGCGCTGTTGCCTGCTTCATCTGCACTCTCCCCCACTCACGATCTGTGCGAACGCCTCGTCCGCCTCCACCCGCACGATCAGCACCAGGTCGGCATCGCCGTCCCCGATCAGTACTGCGGCCTCGTCCAGCCCGCCGTCCGTCACACACACCACCGGGCCGCGCAGGTCCCATTTCGCCGCGATCCAGCCCGCGATGCTGTTCGGTACCGACTGGAAGAAGAACAGCGGGCCTACTCGCTTGCCCAGAGCGACCAAGCGTTCGACCGCTGCTGCACTCACGCGATCTCCCGCCGTCTCCAGCACGACACCGACCGTTTTATTGGGGCCGACGACCTCGCCGGCCCTCTCAAGGCAGCGCTCCGCCGCCGCGGCCGCGAGCGGGTTGAACGCCGACTCGACGAACCCCGGCACCCCGGCGGGCGCGTCGTCGCCCGGCTCCGGCCACTTGCCGGTCGCCAGCACCACCAAGTCATGAACCTCGATCACGCCGTCACCACCAGAGCTGTGTTGGCGCCGCCGAACGCCGAGTTCACCGAGACCGCAACGTGGGTCTGGACGTTGCGCGGCGCATCCAGAATCAGATCGATGTCACAGTGCGGATCGGGCTCAAGGAACCCGGCGTTGACCGGCAGCTTCCCCTCCAGGAGCGCCTGCACCGTCACCACGAACTCCACGACCCCGGATGCCTCCAGCGCGTGCCCGTGCAGGCCCTTGGTGGAGCTCACCGGCGGACTGGTCTGGAAGACCGTTCTCAGCGCTGCAGCCTCCGCCTGATCGCTGAAGATCGTGCCGGTCGCGTTCGCGTTCACGTAGCCCACCTGCTCCGGAGAGACCCCTGCGCGTTGCAGCGCACGCTGGAGGGCCGCAGCTAGACCACGGCCGTCCGGTGCGGGCTGGCACGGGTGGTGGGCGTCGCCTGCGCGACCCCAGCCGGCCAGCTGCGCCAGACCGGTACCGGCCTCAAGCACTACGGCCGCAACGCCGTCGCCGAGCAGAGTGCCGCGCCGCTGCGCGCTGAACGGCCGGATCACGTTGTCGTAGGCCAGTGCGCGCCCAGCGTCGAACAGGGCGAACTGGTAGGGCTCCACGAGATACGCACCGGCGACGACGATCCGCTCCGCCCGGCCGCTGCTGATCAACGCGGCTGCGTCGGCGAGCGCCGTACTGCCGGACACACAGGCGCTCGTGTAGATGCGGGCCGCGCCGAAGTCACACTCCGGCGGCGCATGCATCGCCAGCAACAGCGGCGTCGTACTGCGATCCACACCGGCCTGCGCGCACGCCGTAGCGATCGCTAGGTCCAGCTCCTCGTCCAGACTCGCGGTCCCGGCGGCCAGTGCGGCGTACCGGACTCGCAGTGCACTGGTGTCGAACCGCTGCACCTCACTGAACACGGGCTCGCCAGAGAGCTGCGCCTCGGGACCACGCCCGAGTGCAGTGAGGACGGAGAGGCCGGTCACGGCGACCGGTCGGGTGTCAGACATGACTGGACAGCACCTCAGCCAGTACGGCGACCGCCGCGTCGATGGTGGTCATCCGCTCAAGCTGTTCGTCCGGCAACTCCACGCCGTACCGCTGCTCGACCTGATGGACCAGCCACGCCAGCTCCATCGAGTCGATCCGCTCGGTACCGGGCGGACGCTGGCCGAGGCCGGCCAGCCAGTCGATGACTTCAGCCCTCCCGGGCGGGGGAAGGATTGTCATCAGACCTGCTGCGCGACCCGGCCGGCCACCTCAGCGGTGAACTCACCAACAGTCATCAGTGCGAGCTGCTCGGACTCGTCGTCGGAGAAGCGGACGCCGTACTTGTCCTCGACCCGCACCGACAGGTCGGCCAGCGCGAGCGACTCGAGGTCAACTCCAGCCGGGCCGAGGGTCGTCTCGTCGTCGATCCCCTCGACGTCGTAGTTCATGTCCTCCAGCTGCGCAATGACGAATGCGCGAACCTCGTCCTTCATCGGGTTACCTTCTTTCTGTGGGTGATGCCGTTGTTGATGTCTGGACCGCGCCGGCTGGTGACGACTCGCGCGCCACTGCCCACGCCCTCTTGCTCTCGCTCGCTCGGACGCTGATCGGCGATCCCGTGCTGACGCATTCCGAGCTGGGCCGGCCGGAGGTCGCCGGGCTGGCGGTGAGCATCAGCCACAGCCACTCGCTCGTCGCCGTCGCGGCCCGTCGTACTGGCGTCGTTGGGATCGATGTCGAGGACGTCTATCCCCGGGACGTGAGCGGGCTCGCCCGCCGCTGGTTCGACCCTGCCGAGCTGGAGTGGATGGACGGCGACCTGCTCGCGTTCCTGCAGCTGTGGACCGCGAAGGAAGCCGTCGGCAAGGCGCTCGGCCAAGGCCTGCGCAACTCCGGACTCCGGCGACGCATGCCCCTTATTGACGGGCCGGTCGAGTCCCTCCCCGGTTTCCACGTCGTTCGGCTGCCGCTGGAGGGCGCCGTACTGGCTGTCGCACTCGACGAACCGCCGGTAGAGATCGTTCTGACCGAGCATCACGACACCGCCTTACGCAGCACGGTGAGATCGCGGACCAGCTTCCCCGTCGTTGTCCGCGGCAACTGATCGAGCACGTGCAGCGTCCTCGGCCGCTTGTACGACGCGAGTCGCTGCGACAGCTCGGCTTCCAGGCGGACGGTCTCGCGCCGCTCCTTCAGCTGCAGGTAGGCCGTGATCGAACCGTCGTACACCACGACTGCGGCCTCAACACCCCGCAACGTGCCAAGGGTGTATTCGACCTCGGTCAGATCGACCTTCAGCCCGCCGACCGACACCTGTGAATCCAGCCGGCCCTTGATACTGACCAGCCCGGTCTCCGGGTCTACGACGCCTGCGTCGCGCGTCCGCAACCAGCCGTCGGACCAGCGTGCCGGATCAGACAGCCCGAGGTAGGGCGACTCCTTGCGGGCAATCTGCAGTTCGCCGTCAACCGTGCGGACCTCGATCCCGGGCGCGGGGCGGATCGCGGGCCGGTGCTGTCCGTACAGGTCGGTGCCGATGACACCGACCTCGGTCATCCCATACATGTTGCCGAGCGGAACGCCGTACTTCTGCTCGAACGCATCCGACACCGCCTTCGGCACGAGCTCGCCGCCGGTCGTCATCCGCTTGAACTGCGGCAGCGACCGCGACTGCTGAACCGAAGCCAGCAAGCCGATATGGAACGGAACCCCAAGCACAGTGGCCGGTGTGGGCTCGGCCGCGATCGCCTGAAGGATCGCGTCACCGGTCAGGCGAGCCGGCGGAACGAGCTCGACACCGGCATGCAATCCATACAGAAGCCCGCCGACGAGACCGAGCACATGCACCATCGACGGCAGCAGAATCAGTCGCTCGTTCTCGACCGGTACACCGTCGATCTGCGTGTACCGCTTGACCTCTTCGACCAGGTCTTCCGCGGTCCGGCCGATCACCTTGGAAGGCCCGGTCGAACCCGAACTGAGCTGGACGACAGCATGCGCCGTACTGGCCGGATGGCCTGAATAGCTGGCGATACTCGCCTCGACGTCGACAAACGTGCGCAGCCCCGCCACGACCGGCCCGGCCGGTGCGACCACGACCTGCGGCACCAGCCGCTCGATCGCCCGCCGCACCTCGTAATCGGTCAGCCGGTGATCGAGCAGGATCGCCTGCCCACCACTGCGCCACACCGCCAGCAAATGCGTCACGAATGCCAGCGACGGCGGTAACCGCAAAGCCGCCGCACCACCCGCCCGCAAACCGGACTGGGCCAATTCTATTTGCCGCTCCTGAACCAATCGACGCAGTTTCGCCCGGTCGATCACTTCCGGCAGCCGTAAACACACCTGGGTCCCGGGCCCGTCCAGCAGGACCTCGTCGACCCACTTCTCGATCCCGGGCACGACAAAAGAGTCGTCCATGGCCATCCGAGCTCCAAAGTCGTTGTACACAAAGGATTCGAAGGCCAGCACCCCCACCAAGGCCTGGCGATGACTGGACGATACGACACGATCACACGGGTGCGCTATGGACCAGAAGTAATGATCCCATCACGCGAAGCAACCCCTCAAAACAAACGCTCCACCCCGCCAAAAACAAACCGCAATAAATTTCTCAGACGGTTAGAAATGGACCACCCTCAACGGGATTCCGAAGGGTTCCCCGCACTCACTCACAGACCGCATCCAAAAGACACCGAAACTTTTTTCGACCCCACCGCCAACTACCCTGATGCCATGGACGACCCGGAAGTTGGCGACCTGCCCAAAGCCGTCACCGACAAGCTCACGGCCTACGCCGACCGCCTCCCCCAGCCGACGTCCATCACCCGTGAATCCGACGGCGACCTCCGGCTCACGATCGACGGCAACCGTCCCGCCGCCGTCGTCATGCACGGTGGCACCGAAGTCTTCGTCCTGGAGCTGAGCACCCACTACTTCACCGTCCAGACCGCCTACGACGACGAGACCAAACTCGAAACCGTCGACGACCTCCTCGAGACCCTGGACGTCTACCTCCAGGGCAACTACTACGAGAAGGTCTACGAATCCGCCGCTGGCGAAGAGCTCCACCGTGACCTGTACCTCGACAACGCCCACTTCGGCGGCTCCCATGGCTTCCCCCGAGCCCAGCTGCGCCGCCTCCGCGCCAAGCACACCCGCACCATCACCCCGTAGTACAGGCCGGCCTCAGTTGCCGAGCAGCGCCGCGCGGTTCGCCAGGATGTAGGCGACCGCCGCCCGATACCCGCCGGCGTGATCCTCGTCGCGATGCACGTCGAACGCCGGGTTCCCGGCCTTCACCTGCTGCTCGATATTCGCCGCGTGCCCCAGCAACCGCAGCCCGATCAGGTCCACCAGCTCGGCCGGCTCAACCCCCAGCCCATAAGCGTCACAGAACAACCGCAACCGCCGAGCCCGATCCGGCTCCACCTCCCACCCGAACGGCTGCAACCAAGCCGGCGGATGGAACGGCACGAACTGATGCGCCGCATACGCCAAATCCCAGCGCCTATTGGACGGCCGGATCGTGTCCCAGTCGATGATCCCCACCACCTCGGCCCCGTCGAACACCAGATTCCACGGCGCCAGATCCCCATGCCCGATGCAATCCACCTGCACCGGCGCCGCAACCTCCAGGTCCCGCCACTCCCCGTCCACCGGCTCAAACCCCGCCGTAGCGTCATGCAACCGCCGTACCGCCCGAGCCACACTCACCAACACCGCATCCGACCTGAGATCGGCACTCAACGGCGGATACCCGGCCACGCCGTCGAGGTACGTCAGCGTCTCGGTCTCACCCTCGGTCGCGACAAGCCTAGGAGCCAGCTGAAACCCCACCCGCTCCAAATGCCGCAACAACGCATGGCTATTGGCCTGTCTCTTATACAAATCTCCGAGCCCCCGAGACACTG
>NZ_SMKX01000006.1 GCF_004349055.1 Kribbella antibiotica | reverse complement strand
GGGTTGCGGTTTGGACGGCGGGGGCGCGGCGGCGGCCGTAGTGGCGCCGCCGAGCGTCAGGCTCAGGCCTACGAGGGGCGCTAGCCAGCGTTGAGGTTGCAAGTGTTCCTCCGGAACCAGGCGGACTGCTGTCGACGACTGGTACGGAGCGATCGGCGGAAAAGTTGGCGGCGGCGGGGCATTCGATCCAGGTGGAACCCTGACCGGTCCCTGGGATTTTGTAGAGTTGAGCGGAATGGACTCAACTTTGGCTAGGTTGTACCTAGTGACTGTTTTGCTCGAAGGAAGGACTGGAACTCCATGGATGTTCAGCGGTTGACGACGCTGGCCCGCGAAACGCTGTCGGTCGCCATCCGTCAGACCTCCGCGGCGGGTAACCCGACCGTGGAACCGATTCACCTGCTGTCCGCGCTGTTCGCCCAGCCCGAGGGGACCACGATCGGTCTGCTTGAGGCCGCTGGCGGCTCCGCTGACGCCGTACGGGGTCGGGTCGCCGAGCAGGTGAGCCGGCTGCCGAAGGCCAGCGGGGGAAGCGTGCAGGCGCCGAGTTTGTCTGGCAAGACCGGTGAGGTGTTGAACCAGGCTGAGCAGCGGGCGCTGGGGCTCGGGGACGAGTACGTCTCCACTGAGCACCTGTTGATCGCGCTTGCGACTGTTGACGGCCCTGCCAAGACCGCGCTCGGGTTGACCCCGGATGCGCTGCTGCAGGCGTTCGACCAGATGCGCGGCAGTCGGCGGATCACTTCGCCGGAGGCTGAGGGGACGACCAAGACGCTGGAGAAGTACGGCGTCGACCTGACCGAGCGTGCTCGCGAAGGGCACCTCGACCCGGTGATCGGGCGGGACTCCGAGATCCGGCGCGTCGTACAGGTGCTGTCTCGGCGCACCAAGAACAACCCGGTGCTGATCGGTGAGCCCGGCGTCGGCAAGACCGCCGTCGTCGAGGGACTCGCCCAGCGGATCGTGGCGGGCGACGTACCGGAGTCTTTGCGTGGTCGACGGCTGATCAGCCTCGACCTCGGGGCGATGGTCGCGGGCGCGAAGTACCGCGGTGAGTTCGAGGAGCGGTTGAAGGCGGTGCTGACCGAGATCAAGGAATCCGGCGGTCAGGTCATCACGTTCATCGACGAGCTCCACACCGTCGTGGGCGCGGGTGCGTCCGGCGACAGCTCGATGGACGCGGGCAACATGCTGAAGCCGATGCTGGCGCGTGGTGAGCTCCGGATGATCGGTGCGACCACGCTCGATGAGTACCGGACGCGGATCGAGAAGGACCCGGCGCTGGAGCGTCGTTTCCAGCAGGTCTTCGTCGGGGAGCCATCGGTCGAGGACTCGATCGCGATCCTGCGTGGGCTGAAGGAGCGGTACGAGGCGCACCACAAGGTCGCGATCTCCGACAGCGCTCTGGTTGCGGCGGCGACGCTGTCCAGCCGGTACATCAGCGGGCGCCAGCTGCCCGACAAGGCCATTGACCTCGTCGACGAGGCGGCCTCGCGGCTGCGGATGGAGATCGACTCGTCCCCGGTCGAGATCGACTCACTCCGCCGTACGGTGGATCGGCTCAAAATGGAGGAGCTCGCGCTCTCGCGCGAGGACGACCCCTCGTCGCAGGAGCGGCTCGGGCGGCTGCGTGCCGACCTCGCCGACCGCGAGGAGGAGCTGCGCGCGCTCGAAGCCCGCTGGGAGCGGGAGAAGTCCGGTCTGAACCGGGTCGGCGAGATCAAGGAACGCATCGACGAGCTGCGCGGCCAGGCCGAGCGCGCCCAGCGCGACGGCGACCTCGGTACGGCGGCCCGCATCCTGTACGGCGAGATTCCGCAGCTCACGAAGGAGCTGGAAGAAGCCGACGCCGAGCCCGCCGTGGTTGACGGGCCGGAGGCGATGGTCGGCGAGGAGGTTGGCCCGACCGAGATCGCCGAGGTGATCGCGATGTGGACCGGCATCCCGACCGGCCGGCTGCTCGAGGGCGAGACCGGCAAGTTGCTCCGGATGGAAGACGAGCTGGGTCAGCGGTTGATCGGCCAGAAGGAAGCCGTGAAGGCGGTCAGTGACGCCGTACGGCGGGCGCGGGCCGGCATCTCGGACCCGGACCGGCCGACTGGTTCGTTCCTGTTCCTTGGGCCGACCGGTGTGGGTAAGACCGAGCTGGCGAAGGCGTTGGCCGACTTCCTGTTCGACGACGAGCGGGCGATGGTCCGGATCGACATGTCGGAGTACAGCGAGAAGCACAGCGTTTCGCGGCTCGTCGGTGCGCCTCCGGGGTATGTCGGCTACGAAGAGGGTGGCCAGCTGACCGAGGCTGTCCGGCGGCGTCCGTACTCGGTGATCCTGCTCGACGAGGTCGAGAAGGCGCACCCGGAGGTCTTCGACATCCTGCTGCAGGTTCTCGACGACGGTCGGCTGACCGACGGCCAGGGGCGGACTGTCGACTTCCGGAACGTCATCCTGATCCTGACCAGCAACCTGGGGTCGGCGTACCTGGCCGACATGTCGCTCGACGAGAAGGTCAAGCGCGACCAGGTCATGGCCGTCGTACGGCAGTCGTTCAAGCCCGAGTTCATCAACCGGCTCGACGAGATCGTCCTGTTCGACGCTTTGGGTAGTGAGGAATTGACGAAGATCGTCGCGCTCCAGATCGCTGCCCTGCAGCGCCGGCTGGTCGACCGCCGGATCACTCTCTCCGTTGATGAGGGTGCAATGGAGTGGTTGGCTCTGACCGGGTACGACCCGGTCTACGGCGCGCGCCCGTTGCGCCGGCTGGTGCAGTCCGCGATCGGTGACGAACTGGCTCGTGGGTTGCTGAACGGAAGCATCCGCGACGGCGAAACCGTCCGGGTCACGCTGAACGAGTCGAAGGACGCGTTGGACGTCACCGCCTAGGATCAAGGTGTGATCGGGGCCGAGTACTACGAAGAAACCGGACCGCCACGGGAAGTCACCGTGGCAACCGTCGTGGTACTCGGCTTTGGCGTCTTCTATCTACTCCTCGGCCTGATGGCCCTGACCTCGGCCAGCGACCAGATCTCCGAGATCGTCACCGGCTCCAAGGGCTCATCGGCTGTCGTGGTCGTCGTTGCCTGGATCGGCGCGGTGTTGTACATCGTCCCGGCGCTCTACCTGCGTCGCGGCCGCCCGTGGGCCCGCTATCTGATCATCGGGATCGCGGTCCTGGGCATCGTCGGCGGGCTGCTGTCGATCCCCACCGGGCTTCTCGGCGTTGCGCTTCACACCGGCCTGCTCATCCTCATGCTCCAACGCGCCACGAAACGCTGGTTCCGCCGCTGATGGAAATCTGGATCAACCCCGCCTGCTCCAAATGCCGCGCTGCCACGGCTGCCCTGGATGAGGCCGGTGTCGCCTACACGGTTCGCCGCTACCTCGACGATCCGCCGACGGTGGCGGAACTGGACGCCGTACTGGTTCGGCTTGACCTCGATCCGTGGCACGTCGTACGCCACAACGAACCCGAGGCTGCGGTGGTCGCCGACCTGCCCCGCGACGAGGCTCATCGCTCCGACTGGATCGCCGCGATGGTCGCGCACCCGATCCTCATCCAGCGCCCGATCCTGACAGCCGACGATCACACGACGGCCGTCGTACGGGATCCCGAGGCGCTGGCCCGCTTCCTGCCGAAGATCTCCGGATAGTGGAAACTTCTGTGCGTCAGTTGCACCTTTCTTTCCACTGAGGCGCGCTTTCCAGCCGACGTCACGGCGAGGTCGGCGACCGCGTTTCCCGTTGCGGTGGGTTCGGGGTGGTTCGCGGTTGGTCGGTAGTCCGTGGGTTGCGGTCGGCGGGGAATGTTGCGGTCAGCGATGGGTTGGCGAGCGGCTCGGCCGGTGGCGTCTGGGGATGGCTGGTCGCCGCTGCGGCCGACTAAAGGCGGCGTGGCTGGTCGCCGCGGTGGCTGGGCTGCTTGGCGAGGTCGGTGATCGCGTCGCTCGTTGCTTGGGGTTGCTGGGCTGTGGTTCCGCCGATGATGACGAGGCCGGTTAGCTGACCCGCCGCGGTGGCTTTCGACGACAGGTCAGGTGGTTCCGGGGTTGCTGCGGGTTGCCGTTTTGGTGGGGCTGGGGAGCGCTACCCCCCTGAATCGACAGGTAATGCTCCCCAGCCCCGGCAAACAGCTACTTATCCGACGACCGCACCTTACGAACCTCAGCCGAAGCCCAGGACCTCAAGCAACGAGCCACGCGGTCGCCGACGTCGCCATCCACCTCAGCCCTAGACCTGCTCAGCTGAGCGTTTTCAGTAAATCGGCCGCAGCGGCGACCAGCCACCCACCGGACGCCCTCGGCCGCAGCCCCGTCGACCGTTGCAGACAAACGATCAGCGAGAACCTACTGCCTCCCAGCGGCAGCAGACACTCGCAAAGGCGGCCCACCCAACCGCCACCAGACCTAGCGTCCGAAGAACCGGAGACCACGCCCTCTGAACCTTCGGACGTTAGCGCGGAGATCTCGCTTGAAATTTCGGCGACGCGGCGGGCGGCTCAGAGTTTTTGCAGGCGGGTCAGGGCTTCTTGGAGGAGGGCTTCTTGTTTGCAGAAGGCCCAGCGGACCAGGGGGCGTCCGGCTTCTTTGTTGTCGTAGAAGACTTGGGTGGGGATGGCTACTACGCCGGTGCGTTCGGGGAGGAGGCGGCAGAAGTCGATGCCGTCGGTGTGGCCCAGGGGGCGGATGTCGGTGGTGATGAAGTAGGTGCCGGCGGGGCGGTGGACTTCGAAGCCCAGGTCTGACAGGCCGTTGGCCAGGAGGTCTCGGCGGGACTGGAGGGTGGCGCGGATGCCGTCGAAGTAGTCGTTGCCTAGGGCAAGGGCGTTGGCGACGGCGGGCTGGAAGGGGGAGCCGGAGACGTAGGTGAGGAACTGTTTGGCGGTGGTGACGGCGGTGACCACGTCCGGCGAGCCGGTGACCCAGCCGATTTTCCAGCCGGTGACGGAGAACGTTTTGCCGGCGCTGCCGATGGAGACGGTGCGGCCGGCCATACCGTCGTACGTCGCCAGCGGGATGTGCCGGTGGTCGTCGTACACGAGGTGTTCGTAGACCTCGTCGGTGATGACGACCAGGTCGTGTTCGACGGCGAGGTCGCGGATACCGCGAAGCTCAAGATCGGTGAGGACGGTGCCGGTCGGGTTGTGTGGGGTGTTGATCAGCAGCACCTTGGTGCGCGGGGTGATCGCGGCGCGGAGCTCGTCAAGATCGAGCCGGTACGACGGCGCTCGCAGCGTGATGGGGATTCGGCGACCGCCGGCGAAGGCGATGCCGGCGGCGTACGAGTCGTAGTACGGCTCGAGGGCGATCACCTCGTCACCGGGCTCGACGAAGGCGAGCAGGGCGGCGGCGATGGCTTCGGTGGCGCCGGTGGTGACGAGCACCTGGGTGTCGGGGTCGTACGACAGGTCGTAGAACCGCTTCTGGTGGTCGACGATCGCTTGCCGCAGGGGCGCGATGCCGCGGCCGGGCGGGTACTGGTTCGCGCCGGCGCGGATGGCCGCGATCGCGTCCTCGAGGAGCGAATCGGGACCGTCGGTGTCGGGGAACCCCTGGCCGAGGTTGACCGACCCGGTCGCGACCGCGAGGGCCGACATCTCGGCGAAGATTGTGGTGCCCAGTCCGTTCAACCGCTCAGCGTGTCCGCGCATGCCCCCGACCCTACCCGGGGGCATGCGCGAGCGGACTAGTTCCAGGCCGACGGAGGCGGCGGCGGTACGACGGTAGGCCGGTCCTCGCACCAGGTGGCGCCGTACCAGCCGCCGTCGTTGCCGTTGAGCAGCCGGACGTCGAACTCGGGCGTACCGTCGAACTGGAAGGTGCCGCAGTTGTTCACGAACGGCGCCCCGACGTTGCGGGCGTCGACGTTCTCGAAGGAAGCGAAGCCGCCGACGCGGGCGTTCACGACGCCGGTGCCCGTGCCGTCGACCTTGATGTTGCTGACGGCAACGTTGTTGATCGCGTAGGTGTCCTTCACCGGCCAGTCGACGACGAACATCATCGCGTTGTACGTCGAGTCCAGGAACGAACTGTCGGTGATCTGCAGGTCGGCGTTCATCGTTGATTGCAAGGCGTACAGCCAGATCGCGCCGAGCCCGATGTTCCAGTTCAGATCGCGGGGTCCACCGCGGACGGTGGTGTTCCGGGCGAAGGTCAGCTTGCCTTCGAACGGCGTCGAGCCGAACCGCGATCCGGCATGCAGCGTGCTGCCCTCGCGGATCGGGTCCGCGACCAGGTTGTCGGTGACCGCGTTGTCCTTACCGCCGTAGATGGCGATGTTGTTCGCGAGCACCGGGGTCTGGACGGTGTTGTGGTCGTAGACGTTGTCGTGGTTGGCGAGGCCGTCGGGGTTGGCCTCCGACCACATTGCCAGGCCGTCGTCACCGCTGTTGCGGACGAAGTTGTTGGTGGCGCGGACGTTCGAGACGCCGAGGTGCAGGTTCATCCCGTCGGCGATCGCGTCGGTGATGATGTTGTTGCGGATCAGCAGGCCGTCCATCGGGCCGTCCAGCCAGATGCCGACCTTGGTGTGGTGCAGGTACAGGTTCTCGATCGTCGAACCACCGCCGATCGCACCGCCGATCCCGTTCACCTGATCGGTGTCGATCCGCTCCCGTACGTCGCTCTCGATCGCGAAGTCAGCGAGATGGACCTTCGTGCTGCCGCCGGCATCGGCGTACTTGCCGTAGAAACCCGGTGCACTGTGGGTCGACTTGTCGGGCGCAGGTTCGGCGAGTGGCAGGACCTTGCCCTTGATGATCGTGTGCCAGTTGCCGGCGCCGCGGACGGTGACCTTGTCGACCACGATGTGCCGGTTGACCTGGAACGTGCCCGCCGGAATGAACACCGACCAGCCGATCTTCTTCGCGGTCGCGATGGCGCGGTCGATGGCGGGCGCCGAATCACGCCGGCCAGTCGGGTCGGCACCGAACAGCCGGACGTCGAGAGATCGCGCAGGCTGCCGGTTCGGCGCCTTCACGAACTCGAAGTCGGCAACGTCGATGACGGTCCAGGCGGCGTTCGTCTGCTTCGGTACGGCGAACCTGACGCGGTCGCCGGCCTTGTATGTCCGGTCCAGCAGGACGCGCTGTTCGTCATAGAAGTGGTTCGGGCGGAACGGCTTGGCGACCGGGTCGGTCTCCGGCTTCCACCAGCCCGGGATCGGGTCGACGGCCGGGTCGTTGGAGAACGGATACATGCCGTAGAGCCAGGCATATTCCGAGGTGAGCGTCAGTATGCGCTTGTGCTTACCGTTGACCGTGAGGTCGAGTGGCGCCCGAATCCCGCCGCCGGTGGGGGCGTCCGGAATGCTGTAGCGCAACGTCAGCGCGTTGGCCGCGTGCGTCAGCGTGAATTCGACGTACTGCTGTGGTTGCAGCCGGACCGCGGTGCGGCCGGAGGCCTCGGCGGGCAGGGTGTAGGCCTCGCGGCCCGGACCGATCTGCTCACCGGTGAAGAAGGCGTTCTCGGCCTCCTGCTCGACGAACGGAACAGTGGCTCCCCGGCCGGCGACGAGCGCCGGATCAAGGCCGGCCCGCGTGATCCGCGGCTCCGGGCGACTGGCCGTCGCGGTCGTGGTGAGCGTTGCGCCGAGGATGGCCGTCGTCAGGGCGACGGCTACAGCGCGCAGGTGTGTTCGGGACATTGGCGGATCCCCTCCAGACGAACTGCCTGGAGGCTATGCAGTAGACCACTGCAACGCAAGATCTCGACAGGATCGAGCAAATAACGATCAGTCGGGCTGAGGGGTGGGGCGGAGGGCTCGGAGCCAGAGTTCGGTTTGGGCGATGTGGGCGGAAGCCGCGGTGGCGGCGGCGGCCGGGTCGCGCAAGGTGATCGCCGAAAGGATCGCGCGGTGCCCGCGATCACTGGTCTCCTTGATCGCCTCGAACTCCACGCCGGGCTCGAAGATCCGGTAGTGCCCACCGCGGCCACGGATCACCGCCGTCAACGCGGTCACGGTCGGGTTGCCACCCGCCGTACAGATTGCGCCGTGGAACTCCGCATCCAGCTGCTGGATCTCGGCCGCATCCGTGGTTGCTTCCAGCCGATCGAGGATCTCCGCCAGTCGGTCGGCCAATTCTGGGTCCTGCCGAGCTGCTGCTGAAGCGGTTGCGTTGGCTTCCAGAATCCGCCGTACCTCAAGCAGTTGGAGCACGCCCTCCAGCGGAATCAGCTCCACCGACAACGAGAACCGGCTGATGATCTCCGCCGGATCCAGCGCCGACACATAGGTTCCCGACCCGTGCCGGGACTCGATCACCCCGAGCGCCGCCAGCGACCGAACGGCCTCCCGCAATGAGCTCCGCGAAACCCCCAGCCGCTCACACAACTCCGGCTCCGGCGGAAATTTAGCCCCCGGACCCAACGATCCCGACGCGATCATCTGCCGCAACCCGGTCAGCGCAGTATCAGTCGCCGCCATCGTTCACCTCCCAAGTCCTCAGACCATTCCCCGCCACAATCGCTTAAATCCCCGGGAAATGCGAGTTTATTCCTACAGTCATCAGACATTGACGCGGAGGAAGGCGACCAAATCCCAGGTCCGCCAACTGCGTGAACCGAGCACCTCGTACGGCGCCGGCCCGGTGCCGGGATCGCCCGATACCCAGACGGTCGCCATCCCGAGTTGTTCAGGGACCTGCAGGTTGACGGCTAGATCGTCGCAGAACACCGCGCGCTCCGGCGTGACCGTGAACTGTTCGATGAAGCGTTGGTAGGTCTCCGGATACGGCTTGGGGAGAAGCTGCCCGGCGAGGATGTCGAAGGTGCCTTCGAAGAGGCCGTCGAGTGCGAGCCGCGCCAGAGCCTGGTCTGCGTGGTACGCCGAGCCGTTCGTGAACACGAGCTTTCGCCCCGGGAGGGCGGCGAGGGCGGCCGCGAGCGAGGGGTCGGGGACCAGGACCGAGTAGTCGATGCTGTGTTCCCAGGCGAGGTAGTCGTGGGGGTCGATGTCTCGCGTGTTCATCAATCCGCGCAGCGTGGTGCCGTGTTCGGCGACCAATGCGGACTGGAGCCGATGGGCTTCGGCCTCGTCGGCGTCGAAGAGGTTGGCCAGGTAGGCGCGGATGCGGGTGTTCATCTGGTCGGCCATGCCGGTGCTTGGTGGGTAGAGCGTGTTGTCGAGGTCGAAGATCCAGGTGTCCGTCGCAGTCAGCACCTGGTCAGAGTAGTGACAGACTGGGATTCGGTATCGATGGGAGGACGACGTGGCGACTGCGCTCATCACGGGGCCTACGGCTGGAATCGGCCGGGCGTTTGCGGACAAGTTGGCAGGTGAGGGATACGACCTGGTGCTTGTGTCGCGGGACGAGGCTCGGCTGAAGGAGGTTGCGGCCGAGGTTGCGCAGCGGTACGGCGTGGAGTGCGAGGTGCTGGCTGTCGATCTGACGGACCGGGACGACCTCGCGAAGGTGGAGGCGCGGTTCCGGAGTGGGCCCGTCGAGGTGTTGGTGAACAACGCCGGGTTCGGGCAGAAGAAGCCGTTCTGGGCCAACCCTGTCGAGGCTGAAGAGAAGCAGCTGGATCTGTTGGTGCGGGTGGTGCTGCGGCTGACGCATGCGGCGGTGCTGCCGATGATCGAGCGTGGGTCGGGCGCGGTGATCAACGTTTCGTCGGTCGCCGGATTCTTGCAGCGGGGGAGCTACAGCGCGCACAAGTCGTGGGTGACGAACTTCTCGGCGGGGCTGGCGATCGAGTTGCATGCCAAGGGTGTTGCGGTGATGGCGCTGTGCCCGGGGTTCGTGCACACCGAGTTCCACGAGCGGATGGGCATGGACAAGACGGTCGTGCCGTCGTTCATGTGGCTGGAGGCGACCGATCTGGTCAACGCCGCCTGGAAGGACCTGATGGCCGGCAAGGCGATCTCGGTCCCGAGCCGCCGGTACAAGCTCCTCGTCGCCTTGGCGCAGTACACCCCGCGGACGCTGATCGCGCGGCTCTCCACGGTCGGGCTCGACGGGCGCCGCCGGACCTGATCAGGCCGTGACCAACTCGTGTCCCAACCGCAGCGGCTTGAGGCACGTCCAACCTGACACCTAAGGGGAAGGTTGGATCCATGAATACTCGGGGAATGCGGCGGGTCATCGCCGCGGCGGCGCTGGTGGTCACCAGCGCCGGATTAGTAGCCTGCGGCAACCAAGCGCCGGCCGGTGGCGGAGCGCCGTCGACAGGGGTCAGTACGCCTGCACCCAGTACGACGCCGCCGCCGAGCGCGCCGATCAAGCCGTCGACGAACGCGCCGACGGCCACACCGTCCGCGACACCGACCGGCGGGCCGACGGCGACGCCGAGCAAGCCGGTTCCGACGCCGTCCACGAGTCCGACCAAGCCGCCGGCCGTGCAGCGGCTCGCGAACGCGATGCTCCTCACCGGCAAAGAGGTCGCCTCGGCCGACCCGAAGCGCGGCTGGGCCGCGACGTCCGCCCCGAGCCGGTCGATCTGCGGCAAAGCGGCCACCCAGGGGAACGGCGTACAGGGTCGGTTGACTCGTTCGTATGCCAATGGGATGGACGCGTCCGGCGGTCAGTGGCTGACTCGCTACCAGAGTCCGGCTGCGGCCAAGGCGGCGTACGAGCAGATTGTCGCGACGATCAAGTCCTGCAAGGCCGGGGCGCCGGGCAAGACCCACGCCCGCAAGCTGACCGAGAATCGCACCCTCGCAGTCGGTGACGCCACCGCGATCCTGCGCTGGTACGACTACCCGCTGCCGAGCGACCAGGGCAGCGAGGACGGCGGCTTCCCGTACGCCGTCACTCGCAAGGGCACCGTCGTGTCGGTCATCGCGTTCGGCGAGATGGGCAAGGGCATCGCCCCGGCCCACTGGGAAGCTCTCACCCAGACGGCTGCCGCCAAACTCCCGTAGCTAGCGCAGCGGCTCGTCGGTCCCCTTCGTGGGGTCCGACGGGTCGCTGATCAGCGTGATCCCGGCGGCGACGTCCACCATCTTGGGGAGCCGGTCGGCGGTGATGGTCGCGGCGAAACCGCTACCGAGCCCGCTGATCGTCGCCCCGATGTCGTCGACAGTGGCCGGGCGGCCGTTGACCTTCGTGGATCCTTTCCAGTTCTTGCCGGGACGGAGGACACCGAAGCGCGGCACGCCGGGGCCGGTGGTGGCGTCGGGCTCGGTCTTGCCGAGCGTCACCTCGATCAGCTGACTGGCGTCCGGGGTGACGAACGGGAATCGGACCATCACCACGTCGAGGTCGTCGGCCAGCAACCGGCGCGGCGCCGTGAACGGCACCTTCACCGGAACCGGCGTCGCGCGGCGATGGATGCCTTCGGCAACTTGTCGCGCCCGCTCGACTGGGTTCTCGGGCGTGTTGTACAACATCACGGTTCCCCAGGCGTCGTCGGCGTACTGCCAGACGATCTTCGTGCCGGAGTCGTCGCTGCTCACCAGGACGGCCGGACGGCCCGCGATATCGGGGAGTTTCGTCCCCGTCGTCGACTTCGGCCGAAGCCCCGGCGCGAGCAGTGTGACGTCGCCGATCGGACCGTCGTGTGATGGCTCTGCCGCGGTGGTCAGACCGATGACCTGGAAACGGCTGGCGGTGGTGTAGCTGACTGCCTGGAAGCCGCCACCGGTGCCGATGTCGAACTCGCGGCCCCAGACCCCGAAAGGCTGGACCTGGGCCGGCCCCTGACCGGCGACCGGGGAGTCGCGGAAGGTGTCGACGAGTGGGGGCGCTGCGAAGGCAGCGGCGCCGACAACGCCGACGACGGCCAGGCCGCCGAGTACGCGGCGCCGGCGGATGCGGCCGCGGCCGTTGTGGATGGCGCGGTCGATGCTGATCGAGTCGATGCTCTCGTCGGGAGCCTGCTGCAACACCTTCAGAACGCCGGTGTAGTCCTCGTCGTGCTTGTTCATGCCGGCTGCCCCTTTCGGTCGAAGATTGCGAGGTTGGGGCCCAGTTGGCGGCGAAGTACGGCCAGGCCACGGGCGGTGTGACTCTTCACGGTGTTCTCCGGACAGCCGAGCGTTTCGGCCACCTCGCGCACCGGCAGGTCATAAAGGAAACGCAGGACCAGCACGGTCCGGAGCTTCGGCGGAACGCGATCCAGGGCGTTGGCGACCACGAGCCGGGTCTCGACCTCGCGGCCGGACGGTGCCGCTCGCTCGATCGGTTCATCGGTGAGCTTGACCCGCGACCACGGCCGCCGATACTCGTTCAGGAAGGTCCGGACGACGATGGTCCGGACGTAGGCGTCCAGGTGGTCGACGGATTTCGCCTTGCGCCAGTGCACGTAGAGCTTGGTGATCGCCGTCTGGACGATGTCGTCCGCGCGGTGGCGGTCCTTGCAGAGGGACCCGGCGAGCCGGCGCAGCTCGGGCAGGCGGGCCGTCACGTAGTCGATGTACTGCTGCTCATCCTGTGCACGCACGGCCTGGCCTCCCGTCTTCCGGACGCCTTGAGCGTGTCATCGCGGTGGTTCAGTTGAACTCTCACACCCGGCAAACACGGCAGATGGGCTCGGCGGTTGAGTGACCTGGGTCACAACTTCTCGGCTACCTCAGTCAGTACGTCGAGAGTCGCGGTGATCAGGGGGTGGTCGGCGCGACTCCGCCGGACGGCCGCGTACACACGTCGTACTGGGGCCGGGTTGGGCAGCGGGCGGATTAGCGCGAGCGTCGGCGCGGGGACCGCGAGCCGGGGGACGAGCGAGACGCCGGCGCCCGCGGCAACCAAGGCGGCGACGGCGCGGAAGTCGTCGGATTCGTGGGCGATCCTCGGCTGGAATCCGGCCTGTTCACAAGCCAGCAGTACGACGTCCCGAATCGGATTGCCCGGCGCGGTCATCACCCAGTCGTCGCCGGCGAGCATCGCCAAGTCGATCGTTGCGTGGCCGGCCGCCGGGTGCATGGGCGGGATGACTGCCACGAAAGGCTCGGCGTACAAGGGGATTCGGGTCAGTCGCTGGTCGTCGGCGCGCGGCGAACCGCGGTGCTCGACGGCGATCGCGAGGTCCGCGTCGCCGTCGAGAAGTTGAGTGATGCCCTGATGGCCTTCGGCATCCCGTACGACGAGGGTCAGGCCGGGGCTCGTGTCGCGGAGCCGGGCCAGGGCCGGTGCGACCAGGAGGCTGATCGCGGTCGCGAAGGCGGTGATCCGGACCTCGCCGGTGGAACCGTCGGCGAAGAGTCGTAGCGCGTCCTCGGCCCGCTCGACTTCGCCGAGGATCGTGTCGGCGTGGGTGAGGAGCAGACGGCCGGCGGAGGTGATCGCGACCCGGCGGCCGCGGCGCTCCAGCAACTCCTGGCCGACCTCGGATTCGAGGGCGGCCAGTTGCTGGGAGACCGCCGAGGGGGTCAGATGCAGCACCTCGGCGGCCGCAGTCACGGTGCCATGGTCAGCAAGCGCGCGCAGGACCCGCAACCGTCGTACCTCGATCACGGTCCTCAGCTTGGCACACGTCCTCTTCGGGGAGGGCGAACAGCCTGTGGATAACGCGCAGGATCGGGCGCTTGTGCAGCGGACGGTGTGGGCGGACGGGGGCGTGCGGCTCGGCGGAGTGGATGTCGTCGTGGATGGCTTTGATGACGGAGAACGGGATGTAGCTCATGTCTTCGACGGTAGAAACCAAGTAGATGATGCGTCCAATGAAAGTTATCCACACTGTTGATACGTCCTGTGCATAATGTCGGTCATGGAGCTGCGGCAGTTGCGGTCGTTCGTGGTGGTGGCCGAGGAGCTGAACGTCGGGCGCGCGGCGGTGCGGCTGCACCTGACTCAGCCCTCGCTGAGCCGGCAGATCGCGGCGCTTGAGCGGGATATCGGGGTGGAACTGTTCGCCCGGATCAAGAAACGCTTCGTGCTGACCGCCGCCGGAGCGACGTTCCTGGCAGAGGCACAGGATCTGTTGCGGCGGTCGGAGGAGGCTGTGCGTGCTGCGCAGCGAACGCAGCGGGGTGAGCTGGGGACGCTGCGGCTGCGGTTCGTGCAGTCGGCGACGTTCGAGGCGCTGCCACGGTTGCTCGGGGCGTTCCGGACGGCGTACCCGGAGGTCGTGCTCGATCTGGAGACGCTGACCACGCTGCGGCAGACCGAGGCGTTGCGGGATGGGCGGATCGACGTCGGGCTGCTGCGGCCGAGTGCGCCCTCAGCTGAGCCTGCGGACGAGAAGGCCGCCGTACAGCTGGCGCCTGGTCTGTCGTCGCGAGTGGTGTCGTCGGATCCGGTGCTGGTGGCGCTGCCGGCGCGGCACCGATTGGCGCGGCGGAAGCGGCTGCGGCTGGCCGAGCTCGGGGGCGAGCCGTTCGTGTTCTACAACCGGCCGAGCGGGCCGGTCGTCCACGACACCTTGATCGGCTTCTGCCGGGCGGCCGGGTTCACGCCGCGGATCGAGCAGGAGGCGGCCGATGTACAGACGATTGTGTCCTTGGTGGCCGCCGGGATCGGGATCTCGCTGCTGATCGGGCCGACGCCCCCGTCGAACCCGAATTCGGTCGTGTACCGCGAGTTGTCCGATGACCTACCTCTGTGGCAACTCTGTGTTGCCTGGTCGCCGGACAACCGGTCCCCGGTTCTTGCGCGGTTCCTGGAGATCCTGGACTGACGGTCAGTCGAACTTGTCGGGGTCGCCACCGGTCCGGACGCCGGTCTCCAGATCGGCGATCGCCGCCATATCGTCGTTGTCGAGCTGGAAGTCGAAGACCGCGATGTTCTCCTCGATCCGGCTCGGCGTCACCGACTTCGGCAGCACGACGTTGCCGAGCTGCAGGTGCCAGCGGATCATCACCTGCGCGGCCGACTTCCCGTACTTCGCACCGATCGTCTTCAGCACGTCGTTGTTGATCAGTTCGCCGGAGGCGAGCGGGCTCCAGGCCTGCGTGACGATGTCGTTCTCCGCGTTGAACGCGCGCAGCTCGTCCTGCGGCAGCGCCGGGTGCAGCTCGATCTGGTTCACCGCCGGGCGGATCGTGGTCTCGTCGAACAGCCGCTTCAGCGCCGGCTCGTGGAAGTTCGAGACCCCGATCGCGCGGATCCGCTTGTCGGCGTACAGCTGCTCGAACGCCTTCCAGGTGTCGACGTACTTGTCCTTCTTCAGCGACTGCCAGTGGATCAGGTACAGGTCGACGCTCTCCAGGCCGAGCCGCTCCAGGCTCTGGTCGAACGCCTTCAGGGTGCTGTCGTACCCCTGTTCGCTGTTCCACAACTTGGTGGTGACGAACAGTTCGTCACGCGGGAGGCCCGACGCGGCGATCGCGCGCCCGACGCCGGCCTCGTTGCCGTAGATCGCGGCGGTGTCGATGTGGCGGTAGCCGGCCTCGAATGCGGTCGTGACCACATCGGTCGCGAGCGCGTCCTCGACCTGCCAGACCCCCAGGCCCAGCTGCGGGATCTCGACGCCGTTGTCCAGAGTGATGGAGGGGACTGTGTTCATCTCCCCATTTCACCGGTACGACGGTCTCTGGCCCAGTCATCTGATGTGTGACAACAACCTCATCAACCGCCCGTAACCACCTCGGTGGTCTTCGCAGCCGGCTCCAGGAACCCCAGCAACGCGGTCCCTTCCCGCTCCAGCGCCGCCAGATCCTTCTTCAGTAACCGCCCGAACGGCGTCAGCGTGAGAGTCGCCACACCACGCTTGGCCGTCGCTGTCCACAGCCCCGCGACCAGCCCGTCCACCGTGTACGTCGCCTTCACCCGCAGGTTCTTCGTGAACACCGCTGGGCGATGCTCGTCGGCAATGATCCGCTCCCGCTTCGCGTGTGCCAGCAAGAGGTTGTCGAACTCCGGCAAGAACCGCACCGGGACCGCGGTGTCCGGATCGGGTCTCGGGGCGCTAGGAACGTCGTACAGGGGTTTGTTGTTGTCGTCGGTGAACACCTCGAGCTCGAGGCTGTCGAATATGGGCTTGGCTTTTGATAGTCCGGACCAGGTTTGGAAGTCAGCAGGCGTCGCAGGCCCGAACGCGCCGAGATACCTAAGGACGAGCTCGGCCTGCTCTTCCTTCGTGTGCAGGTTCTTTCCGAGCCAAGCCTCAGCCGGCGTGAACCGCGCATTGGCCGGCCAGCTCCACCTGGTGCCCGTCGGATACATCACGAGCGGCACCAGCATCCGCGTGCAGAACCCCAACGCCCGCTCGTTCACCGCCGGAAACTCAGCCTGCAACGCATCCCGGACTTCCGTAAACGTCAACGGCTCCACACTCAAGATTCGCTCCGCTGCCGCAACCACCTTCGCAGGCTCCATCCCCTCCGCCCGCTCCTTCAGCAGCCGCAGCCCAGCCTCCAGCACCGGAGCCACAGTCGCGCGAAATCGCAGGTAGTCCGTGGCAGTCACCAAATGCAAAGTCCCCCGAAACAGCGTCCCCCGCACGACCTCCCGCGCTTCGATCGCCGCATCCAGCTCCGCCTCCGCGAACCCGCTCACCCGAGACCACAACCCGACGTACGGATGCTTAGCCTCCTGCCCCTGCATCCCCGCAAGCCGGCCCACCGCCTCAACCACCGACACCTCAGCCCGCTCCACCAACATCTGCCGAGCCAACGTCGCCCGATTCACCGCCCGTGCACTCATCACCGCCATGCACGCATAGTCCCGCACCCCACCGACAAGCAGTAGGCGCTAGTCGCGGCCCGGCATCGCCACGGCCAGCGAGTTGCCACGGCAAGCGTCGGCGAGACGATCGTCGTAGGTGACGACGACGTCCGCATCGAGGATCAGCGCGCTGGCGAGGTGGATCGCATCGAGGGTCCGCAGGACGGGCGGCGTGATCCGCCGGCCCAGGCTGAGCACGTCAGCGGTGATCGGTCGTTCGTCGATACCGGACATCGCTTCGTCCAGCAGGTCGGTGGCGACGATCGGTGTGGAGGCGTAGCGAAGGACGACGCGGGCGATCTCCGTCCGGCCCAGGGACGACGTAACGAGGAGGTCGCCCTGCTGGTAGTGCTCATCGAGAAACTCCAGCAGGCCGGTGGACTCCTCTTCGACGACAACGCGCTTGATCAGCGCGCTGCTGTCGACGTAGACGATCGGCATCAGAAGCGGTCCTCACGGTCGAGCGCGTCGAGGCTGTTCGTGCCCTCGGGCAGGCGCAGCCGGGGCGTCACCTTCCGGTACGGCACGCGCGCCGGCTGGACCAGGTAGCCGGCCGCTCTGGCGCGGTCGCGGGCGGACAGCGGCGGCTCGTCGCTGTCGATCAGGTGGAGATGGCGTGCAACGGCGTCCCGGACGATCTCCTGCTGGGATCGTCCGGTGCGTTCGGCCTCGGCCTGGAGGGCCGTGGCGGCTTCGATGGGGAGTCTCAGGTTCATGGCCATGCCGCCATGGTACCGCGTCGGTACCGTCGGTGGTACCGGAATTCAGTTGAGGGCGGTGCGGGCCTCGATGAAGGCTTCGATGACGCGTTCTACGTCGGCGGTGGAGTGGGCGGCCGACAGTTGCACCCGGATTCGGGCCTTGCCGTGGGGTACCACCGGGTAGGAGAAGGCGATGACGTAGATGCCTAGTTCCAGCAGCTTTTCGGCCAGTACGGCGGCCTGTGCCGCGTCGCCGATCATGACCGGGGCGATGGCGTGGGTGCCGGGGAGGATGTCGAAGCCGGCTTCGGTCATTTTGGTGCGGAAGAGTTCCGTGTTGGCGTTGAGCTGGTCGCGGAGGGCGGTGGAGGTGGCGATGAGCTCCAGGGCCTTGAGGGACGCGGCGGTCACGGACGGGGCGAGGGAGTTGGAGAAGAGGTAGGGGCGGGAGCGCTGCCGCAGCAGTTCGACGATTTCGCGGCGGGCGGAGACGTAGCCGCCGGAGGCGCCGCCGAGGGCTTTGCCGAGGGTGCCGGTGACGATGTCGACGCGGTCCTTGACGCCGAACAGGGACGGGGTGCCGGCGCCGTCGGGGCCGACGAAGCCGACGGCGTGGGAGTCGTCGACCATGACGATGGCGTCGTAGCGCTCGGCGAGGTCGCAGATTTCGTCGAGGGGGGCTACGTAGCCGTCCATGGAGAAGACGCCGTCGGTGGCGATCAGGCGGTAGCGGGCGTCGGCGGCGTCCTTGAGCTGGGCCTCGAGGTCGGCCATGTCGCGGTTCTTGTAGCGGAAGCGCTTGGCCTTCGACAGGCGGATGCCGTCGATGATGCTGGCGTGGTTGAGCTCGTCGGAGATGATCGCGTCCTCAGCGCCGAGCAGGGTCTCGAAGAGACCGCCGTTGGCGTCGAAGCAGGAGCTGTAGAGGATCGTGTCCTCGGTGCCGAGGAAGGTGCTCAAGGCACCTTCCAGGTCCTTGTGGATCTGCTGCGTACCGCAGATGAAGCGCACCGAAGACAGACCGAATCCCCAGCGATCGAGGGCGTCCTTGGCGGCGGCGACAACCTCCGGATGATCGGCCAGGCCGAGGTAGTTGTTGGCGCAGAAGTTCAGCACCTCGTTGCCATTGGCAACGGAAATCAGTGCCTGCTGCGGTGACGTGATCACCCGCTCGGACTTGTACAGCCCGGCGTCCCGGATCTCGCCGATCGTCGCCTTCAGGTCGTCGCGCATCTGCCCGAACATCAGTGCTTCTCCTCCAGTACTTCGCTCGTCCAGTCCAAGATGACCTTGCCGCACAGCCCGGCGCGGGCGACGTCGAAGGCCTGCTCGAAGTCGCCGTACCCGAAGCGGTGCGTGATCACCGGCGTCAGGTCCAGGCCGCGTTCGAGCATCACCGACATCGAGTACCAGGTCTCGAACATCTCCCGGCCGTAGATGCCCTTGATGGTCAGCATGTTGAGTACGACGGTGCTCCAGTCGATCGAGATCTCGTCGGCCGGCAGGCCGAGCATCGCGATCTTGCCGCCGTGGTTCATGTTCGCGAGCATGTCGCGGAGTGCGGCGGGCTGCCCGGACATCTCCATGCCGACGTCGAAACCCTCGCGCATCCCGAGGCTCTGCTGCGCTTCGGCAATCGTCTCGGAGCCGATGTTGACCGCGCGGGTGACGCCGATCTTCCGGGCCAGATCAAGCCGGTACTCCGACAGGTCCGTGATCACGACGTTCCGCGCCCCGGCGTGGAGTGCGACGGCCGCGGCCATCACCCCGATCGGCCCGGCGCCGGTGATCAGCACGTCCTCGCCGACCAGCGGGAACGACAACGCAGTGTGTACGGCGTTCCCGAACGGATCGAAGACCGCGGCGACATCGAGGTCCACCGGGTCCTTGTGAACCCATGCGTTCTGCGCGGGCAGAGCGACGTACTCGGCGAAAGCGCCCGGATGATGCACGCCCAGGCCGCGCGTCTTGATGCAGAGGTGGCGGCGGCCGGCGCGGCAGTTGCGGCAGCGGCCGCAGACCAGGTGCCCCTCGCCGCTGACCAGGTCACCGACCGCGACGTCGCGGACGCCGACCCCGGTCTCGACGACCTCGCCGACGAACTCGTGCCCGGTGACCATCGGGACCGGCACGTTCTTCTGTGCCCACGTGTCCCAGCTCTGGATGTGCAGGTCGGTACCGCACAAGCCCGTCCGCAGCACCTTGATCAGGACCTCGTCGGCCTCGATCTTCGGCTCCGGAACATCCTGCAACCACAGACCGGGCTTCGCCTCAGCCTTGACCAGCGCCTTCACCGCATACCTCCGTTGATAGGTCGCCCACATCGTCGTCCCGGGCAACCACCCGCGTCCATCGACACGTCGTACACAGCCTTTGCAGTTGAACTGCATACTTGTCCGCATGCGGGGATTCGTGCGGTGGCTAGGGATCCTCTTCCTGGTGGCGGGCGTAGGCCTGCTCGGCTGGGTCGGCTGGCAGTACTTCGGGACCGGGATCACCTCGAACCAGCAGATGGGTGAGGCGGAGAACGCACTGCGCGAGCAGTGGAAGAAGCCCGCCGAGGCGAAGCCGGTCGAGGGTGATCCGGTGGTGCTGATCCGGATTCCGAAGTTCGGCAAGGACTGGGAGAAGCCGGTCATCGAGGGTGTCGGCAAGGGCGAACTCGCCCGCGGGATCGGCCATTACCCGCAGACCCAGCTGCCCGGTCAGCCGGGGAACTTCGCGATCGCCGGGCACCGGGTGACCCACGGCTCGCCGTTCCGCAAGCTGCTCGAGCTGCACAAGGGCGACCAGGTGATCGTCGAGACCTCGGACGCCATCTACACCTACGAGCTGGACGGCTCGCCGCGCGATCTGACCGTGAAACCGGCCGACAACTGGGTCCTCGAACCGGTCCCGGGCAAGCCGCAGCAGACCGCGACCAAGTCGATCATCACGCTCACCACCTGCCAGGACCTCTTCCATTCCCCCGACCGCTCAGTCGCCTTCGGCCAGCTAGTAAAAGTCAGCAAGAAGGCCTGAACTAAGCTGATCGCTCATGAGCTATGACCGGGACGCACTGCTGGAGCAGGTCAAGACCAAGGCCGTCGTACACGGCAAGGTGACGCTGGCATCGGGCAAGGAAGCCGACTACTACGTCGACCTGCGCCGCATCACGCTGGACGCGGCGGCCGCGCCGCTGATCGGCCCGGCGCTGCTCGAGCTGACCAAGGATCTCCAGTACGACGCTGTCGGCGGGCTGACGCTCGGCGCCGACCCGGTCGCGATGTCGATGCTGCACGCGGCCGCGGCGCAGGGCCGCACGCTGGACGCGTTCGTCGTCCGCAAGGCGGAGAAGACGCACGGCCTGCAGCGCCGCATCGAGGGCCCGGACGTGAAGGGCCGCCGCGTGCTCGCGGTCGAGGACACCTCCACCACCGGCGGTTCCGTCCTGACTGCCGTCGAGGCGCTCCGCGAGGCCGGCGCCGAGGTGGTCGCTGTGGCGGTCATCGTCGACCGGGCCACCGGTGCCAAGGAGAAGGTGGAGTCGGAGGGTCTGGAGTACCGGACCGTCTTCGGTCTCGAGGACCTGGGCCTGTAGTGAGCGTCGGCCCCATCCTGCTGTTCCTGCTCTTCGCGGTGATCGCGGGCGGGATCATCTGGTTCAGCCTGCACCAGGCGAAGAAGCGCCGCGAGCTGTTCGCCGGTTTCGCGAGGCAGTACGGCTGGTCGTACACCCCCGCCAACAACGCGTTGGCGGGCAACTGGCAAGGAACGCCGTTCCGCACCGGCGACCACTGGCAGGTGAAGAACGTCCTGGCCGGGCTGTACAACGGCCACCAGATGGTTGCCTTCGACTACAGCTACCAAACCCACAGCTCCAACGGCAAAGGCCGCCGTACGACGACCACCCACAAGTACGGCGTTGTTGTCGTCCAACTGCCTGGCGCTCTTCCGCACCTGGAAGTCACCCACGAGGGCATCTTCGGCGGATCGGTGGCGAACGCGCTGGGCTTCCAAGACCTGCAGTTCGAGAGTGACCAGTTCAACCGCGCGTTCCGGGTGAAGGCGGACGACGAGCGCTTCGGGCACGCCGTGATCACCCCGCGGATGATGGAACTGCTGCTGGCGCGTGGCGAGATCGGCTGGCGGATCGAGGGCAACTCGCTGATCGGCTGGGATGCGGGACCGCATCAGCCCACCGAGGTCCTCAACCGCCTGCAACTGCTGGAACAGGTCATCGGACAGGTGCCGCCGTACGTGTGGCGTGATTACGCGGGCGTGGAACGCCGGTAGGCAGAGATACGTCCGAGTGGCACTTGCCTCGCCGTAGAGTCGGGGCAGCATCGCCAACACTCGGGAGCAAGACCAATGACGTTTGTCATCATCGCGATCGTGGTGATCGTCGTGATTCTGGCCATCGCGCTGATCACGTCGTACAACCGGTTCGTGAAGCAGCGGAACCTGATTCAGGAGTCCTGGCGGCAGATCGATGTCGAGCTGCACCGCCGCTACGACCTGATCCCCAACCTGGTCGAGACGGTGCGGGCGTTCGCTGCGCACGAGCGGCACGTGTTCGAGGAGGTTGCCCGGCTGCGCACGCAGGCGGTGAACGTCCAGGGCGCGACCCCGGAGCAGCGGGCCGCGGCCGAAGGCGAGCTGTCCGGCGCACTGCGGCAGATGATGATCTCGGTCGAGGCCTACCCGCAGGTGCAGTCGAACCAGAACTTCCTGGGCCTGCAGCGCGAGCTGATCGACACCGAGGACCGGATCGCGGCCGGTCGCCGGTTCTACAACGCGAACGTCGGCGACTACAACACGCGGATCGAGGCGTTCCCGTCGAACGTCGTCGCGAACTCGTTCAAGTTCGACAAGGCCGGCTACTTCGAGGTGAAGGACGAGTCCGTCCGCGCGGTTCCGCAGGTCTCGTTCGGGACCATCGGCTCGGTCTCCGGTGAGCAGGCGCCGCCGCAGATGCAGCCGGGCGTGCAGTCCTCCGGGCAGATTCAGCCCCCGTTGCCGGGAGACCAGCCCCAGTACGGGGCTCCCCAGGGACCGCCGGTGGGCGGCCCGCCTGCGGGTTCCCCCAGCCCACAGGACGGGCAACCACCCTTTACGGGCTAACACCGCACCGGCGGCCACTGACGGGAGTGCCTGGCGGACACTCCTGCTAGGCACCGGTTCCCCGTGGCTCAGGACCCCCGATCCCGAACTCCACACCGGTGCTGGGCCGGGGCGCGGCGGCGGTCGGTCGCCGTGCCCCAGGCCCTGCCTCCCCCCGGTACCTGTGTCAACCCTGCCCGACTGAGATACATCCGGCGTACATCGGACTTCCCGCGCAGTACAGCGAGGTGTGACGATGGGTCGGTTCGAGATCGTGGAGAGGCAGCCAAGTGGACAGTCCGAGGTACGGGATCCTCGGGCCCCTGCGCCTCAGCCATGTCCAGGGGCAGCCGCTGAAGGCCGCCAAACCGCGGCAATTGCTGGCCACTCTGCTCCTGCACCCGAACCGTTTCGTCTCCACCGACCTGATCGCGGATGCACTCTGGGAGAGCACTCCACCACGCTCCGCGACGGCGAACATCCGCACCTACGTCCGCGCGCTGCGTGGCGTGCTGCAGGACGCCGGACTGCCGGCCCCGATCGATACCTCCGCCGCCGGCTACAGCATCGAGGTCGGCGTCGATGAGCTGGACGCGAGCCTCTTCGAATCGCTGCTCGCCGAGGGCGGTCATCTCAGAGACGCCGGTGACGGCCGACAGGCCATGCAGGCGCTCTCCCGGGCCTACGCGCTCTGGCGTGGGCGCCCGCTGGAGGACCTGATCATCCCGGCCGCCTGGGAGGGCTCGCTCAACCGCCTTGAGGCGCAACACCGCGGGCTGGTCGACAGCCTGCTGGACCTGCGCCTGGAATACGGGGATGCGGGTGGCGCCGCCGTACTGATCAGTGCCCGGCTCACTGAAGACCCGTACGACGAACAGCTGTGGCGGCGGCTCGTGGACGCGCTCCTGGCCGCTGGTCGAGTCGGCGAGGCGCGTGCGGCGTACGGGAAGGCTGTTCAGACGCTGGCGGATGAGCTGGACATCAAGCCCGGTGCGGAGCTCGAGGCTGCCGGTGCGCGCGCGGAGAACGGCCGCTCCGCCAACTGGCCCAACCCCGGCATCCCAGCAGCAGCCCGTACGGCGGAACGCGCAGCGGAGGCCGCTCCAGGCCCGATGGCGGCTCCGGAGCTCACGGACCCCCTGCGCACGCCGAGTCAGCTCCCGCTCGACCTGGCGGACTTCAGCGGCCGTGAGGAGCACCTGGAGCAGTTGCGCGACCTGGTGTGCGGCCGCGACCCGGTCCGCCCGCCCATTGCGGTTGTCTCGGGCGCACCGGGGACCGGCAAGACCTCTCTGGCCGTTCGGCTGGGCCATATGGTCAGGGATTCGTTCCCGGACGGGCAGATCTACCTCGACATGCACGGCGCAACACAGCCACGCGACCCGGCCGCGGCACTGACCGATGTGCTGCTCAGCCTCAACCTGCCCGACTATGCGATCCCCACCGATCCCGAGCGGCGCTCAGCGATGCTGCGGTCGGAGCTGGCCAGCCGGCGGGTGCTGATCATCCTCGACGACGTCGCCACCGCAGGTCAGGTCACGCCGCTGATGCCAGGCACTGGGGCGTCCGCTGTCGTCGTGACGAGCCGCAACCGGCTGGCTGACCTGGCAGGTGCGGACAGCCTGGCCCTGGACACGTTCGACGACGGTGAGGCCGCGACTCTGCTGGAGTCTGTTGCTGGCGCCGGACGCGTCGACCGGACGACATCCGCAGCCGAAGAGATCCTCGCGGCCTGCGGGAATCTCCCACTCGCGATCCGGATCGTCGGCAGCCGGCTGGCCCAGCGGCCAGATCTGAGCCCGGGTGAGCTCGCCCGGCGGTTGCGGGACGAGAGCTCCCGACTGGACGAGCTGAGCATCGGTGAGCTCGCCGTACGGACCAGTGCGGACCTCAGCTATGACTCGCTCAACCCCGAAGAAGCACGGCTCTACAGACTGATCGGGCACTTCGCAGTGGGCGTCTTCTCCGCCCGCGCGCTGGAAGCGATCGCATCGCCGTCCTCAGTACGTCGCAGCCTGGACCGGCTGATCGAGGTCAACCTGGTCCGGATCAGCACCGTCGACCACCGCGGTACGGCGCGCTACCGGATGCACGATCTCCTGCGCCTGCACGCGATCGGCGTCGGCAACGAGAGCCAGCAGGCCGAGGCGGTCAAGGACGTCGCGACTGTCGTCGACGCGATCCTGAACAAGATTCGCCGGGCCAACAAAGCCCTCGCGGTCGAGTACTTCGGCGTACTGGAGCACACCGGGCCACTGACGTCACCGGACCCGGCGCCGTTCAACGAGACCGATGCAATCGCCTGGTTCGACAGTGAGCGCAGTACTTTCGTCCCTGCGATCCGGGCGGCCGCACAGAACGGCCTGCATGAGTATGCGTGGCGCATCGCGTCCGCGTGGGGCCCGTACCTCGACATGCGGGCCGGGTTCGACGACTGGAGCGAGTCACACCGCCAGGGCCTGCAGAGCGCGATCGAGTCCGGCGACCGGTGGGGTGAGGCGATCATGCATCGCAACCTCGGTCAGCTCGGGATCTACCAGGACGACTGGGACGCCGCCTCGCACCACCTCGACCAGGCGGCGACGATCTTCGCCGAGGTCGGCGACCGGTTCGGCGACGGGATCAGTGCCGTCGGCCTCGGGACCTGGCTGCGCGAACGCGGCCGGCCGGACGAGGGTCTGGCGCAGTACGAGAAGGCGATCGAGGCCTTCGTGGAGGTCGGCAACGCGAACGGTGAGGCGGTTGCGCGGACGGCGGCCTCGTCGATCTGGCTGGCTCGCGACGACACCGTCACGGCCGGTCGCTACCTGGCCGAGTCGTTCCTGCTCGGCGTGCGGCTGGCCGATGCGCACCGGGTCGCGAAGGTACGGCGCCGGATCGCGGAGCTGCGGATCCACCAGGGCCGCCACTTCCAGGCGGTTCGCCAGCTGCGGCATTCGCTGAACACCTTCACCAGTCTCGGCGACGACCACTGCGCGGCGTACGCGCGAGCTGACCTCGGCCATGCGCTGATGGAGTGTGGCGAGGTGGCCGCGGCGCGCAAGATGCTGCTCGACTCGATGGAGATCGGCCGCCGGCTGGGCGACCGCAGCGTCGAGGGCCAGGCGGCGCAGCACCTCGGCCGGCTCTACGTCCGGACCGGCAACCTGGAATGGGCCCGCCGCACCTTCGACCGCGCCGCGCGGGTCTGGCAGCAGGCAGGCAACGAGGTCCGCGCCACCGCCTGCCGCAGCGAACTGGCCGCGTTCGAGAACGACGCCGACGCGACCTGGCCGCATTCGAAGGCGACGCTGCCGCGAGCTGACCGCCGTACAGCGGTGCAGTAAGGCCGCTCCGCAGGGCAATGTACGGCGGCTGTATCGGGCTCAGCCAGTCTTTGTCCTGCCACGGCAACAGAGGGCCGGCGGATACGGGGATCGGGGGATGCCTAATGGCCTGGGGGGATGTTGTTGTGGAACGCCGGATTCCCGGCCGGGTGACGAACCCGCGGGAGACCGAGGCGGCGGTGAACTGGCAGCTGGAACGACTGGGGTCGACGGCCTGGCAGGACTGGCCGTTGAAGTTTCAGCGAATGGCTTTCGGCTATGCGCAGGACAGCGGCTGGCACGATGCGGCCGACGCAGTGCAATGGCTTGATCACCACGCCCTTCTCCATGAAGGGACGGCTCCACGGGGGGCACTGGTCTGGTACCAGGCGGCGGACCGGATCCGAGTGGCTTGTGCGCTCGGTTCCGGTCAGGTGGTCGGCCCATTGCTCGACGGACCGGTGGCCATTGCCGTGCTCAGTGAGGTGAGCACGGACTGGATCTGGTCCGACCCGGTCTTTCCGTTCGGCCAGTAAGAGCCAGTCTTCGGCTGGTCAGTCCTTGGTGGCTGCGTGCTTCGGCGCTGCGTGCTTCGCAGCGCCATCACTAGCACCGTCGCCGGCGGCCTTTTTCTTCCGGCGGCGGGCCAGGACGATCTCCACACCCATCGGGATCAGCGAGACCAGCACCAGCAGGATCAGCGCGGACTCGAGGTGCTGGTGGATGAACTCCACGTTGCCCAGCGCGTGCCCGAGCAGTGTGATGCCGGGGGCCCAGAGGACAGCGCCGATGCCGGTCCAGAGGAAGAACTTCTTCGGGTCCATCTTGCCCGCGCCCGCGACGATCGTGATGAACGTCCGGACGATCGGCACGAACCGGGCCAGCACCAGCGCCCGCGGTCCGTAGCGCTCGAAGAACTCGTGCGTCTGCACGATGTACTTCGGCTTCAGGAACTTCGCGTTCGGGTTGGTGAACAACGACGTCCCGAGGACGCGGCCGATGTAGTACCCAGACACGTTGCCGAGGAACGCCGCGACCGTCAGCAGCACGCAGGCGAGCCAGAGCGGGACGTCGATCGTGCCCTTGGCGATGAACAGGCCGACCGCGAACAGCAGCGAGTCACCGGGCAGGATCGGGAACAGCACCCCGCACTCGATGAAGATGACCAGCAGCGTGCCCCACAGCGCCCAGTCGCCCAGCCAGTTCAGCAGGAACTCCGGGTCCATCCAGTCGGGCATCAGCATCGCGAGTTGTACAAGCACGCGCACAGGGTAGCGTCCCAACCTGTGCAGGAGCTCAATCGTGATGAGAAGGACCTCCGCGGGACCGACGTGGTCGGCCCCCATGAGGTCGGCGTCGGCCCGTGGGCCGGTGAATGGCCGGACGACCCGCGGCTGGACCCGGAGCTGCTGGAGGCCGGTGATCGGCGCAACGTCGTCGACAAGTACCGGTACTGGCGGCTCGAGGCGATCGTCGAGGACCTCGACCAGCAGCGGAACCCGTTCCACGTCGCGATCGAGAACTGGCAGCACGACCTGAACATCGGTTCGGTCGTCCGGACTGCGAACGCCTTCCTGGCCACCGAGGTCCACATCGTCGGCAACCGGAAGTGGAATCGCCGTGGCGCCATGGTCACCGACCGCTACCAGCACGTCCGCCACCACCCGCAGCTCGCGGACCTGGCGTCGTACGCGGCTGAGCGTGAGCTGCCGGTGATCGGGATCGACAACCTGCCGGGCTCGGTCCCGCTGGAAACCTACGACCTCCCGGCCGCCTGCGTGCTGCTGTTCGGGCAAGAAGGACCGGGCCTGACCGACGAGGCCCACAAGATCTGTACGGCGGTCCTGTCGATCGCGCAGTTCGGTTCCACCCGCTCGATCAACGCCAGCGCGGCAGCGGCCATCGCCATGCACGGGTGGATCCGCCGCCACACTTTCGGTCAGCAGGCATGAGCGGGTGGGCTGAGCACGCAATCTGGTGGCAGGTGTATCCGCTGGGTTTCACCGGCGCGGACTCGACCGCCGCTCATCGGTTGCCGCAGCTCGAGAATTGGCTCGACTACGCGATCGAGCTCGGGTGCAACGGGCTGCTGCTCGGGCCGATCTTCGCCTCGGAAACGCACGGCTACGACACGATCGACCACCTCCGGATCGACCCTCGGCTAGGCGACGACGCGGACTTCGATCGGCTGATCGCGGCGGCGCACCAGCGTGGGCTGAAGGTCGCGCTGGACGGCGTGTTCAACCACGTCGCTCGCTCCTTCGTTCACCCCGAATGGATGGCGGACCGAACCTTCGAGGGGCACGACCACCTGGTGGCGCTCGACCACAGCCGGCCGGAGGTCGCGGCGTACGTCAAGCGCGTGCTGTCTCACTGGCTCGAGCGCGGGGTCGACGGCTGGCGGCTGGACGCGGCGTACGCGGTGCCTGCCGAGTTCTGGCAGGCCGTGCTGCCGCGGGAGCGGTTCCCGGACGCCTGGTTCTTCGGTGAGGTGATTCACGGTGACTACGCCGAGTACGTCGCGAAGAGCGGACTCGACTCGGTCACGCAGTACGAGCTGTGGAAGGCGATCTGGAGCTCGTTGAACGACGGCAACTTCTTCGAGCTGTCGTACGCGCTGGGCCGGCACGACGCGTTGCTGGACACGTTCGTGCCGCAGACCTTCGTCGGCAACCACGACGTGACCCGGATCGCGACGCGGCTCGAGGACGAGCGGCATGTCGGTCATGCGCTCGCGATCCTGTTCACGGTCGCGGGGGTGCCGAGCGTCTACTCCGGTGACGAGCAGGCGTTCCGCGGGCTGAAGGAGGATCGCGTGGGTGGGGACGACGCGATCCGGCCGGCGTTCCCCTCGTGCCCCGACGAGCTCGCGCCGGACGGGGAGGCGACGTACCGGCTGCATCAGGAACTGATCGGCGGACGGCGGCGCAATCCGTGGCTGACGCGGAGCCGGACGACCGTCGAGCATCTGGCCAACCGGACCATGGCGCTGCGGTCGGTGAGCGGCGACGACTCGGTGCTGCTCCTGCTGAACATCAGCGACGAGGAGTTCCGCTTCGCGGGAGAGTCCGTTCCGGCGCAGAGCTGGAGATTGTTGACTGGACGCGTAACCCCCGGGCCCGATGCCCCGTTGTCCCTCTGACAGAAGTGAGGCTTCTCGACCAAAGTCAGCCCCTCGGGTGGGGCGGCGCGCCCTCACGCGCGCCGTACTGGGTTTGTGACGGGAAAACAGGGGATGTAGATGAGTTCACTGTGGGACGAACTGATCCATGAATTGGGGACCGTCCGCGCGCTGAGCGCGGCGGCACTGGAGGCGCGCTCCGAGTCGTCTCGGGTGGCGCTGATCACGTTGCTGGATGCCGAGACCGCGGAGATCTCGGCCATCCTCGAGCAGATCCTCCGCGAGGCCCGGGAGCGAGCGGAGGCGCAACAGTCAGCGGCCTGATTCGTTAGCGGCCTAGCAGTTGGCTGACGGCCTGTTGCAGGGTTTCGGTGGGGTCGGCAGGTAGCTCGGACGCGCGGAAGGCGATGTGCGCGTCCGGGCGGACCAGCAGGCAGCCGCGGTCCGGGATCTCGCGCGCCCGCGACCAATCGCCGTACAGGTCCTCGAGTTCACGGCCGGGGCCGATCACGAACGGCTCGATCGGTACGCCGAGTTGCTCCGCGACGGATTGTGCTGCCTTGACCCAGGCCTCGCCACCGATCCCGGTGAGCAGGGTGAACCGGCCCTTGCCGACGACGTCGAGCGTGCTCACGGTCCCTTCGTGGCCGCTCAACCACGCATGTGGAATCCGCGCGCCCGGCCAGGTAGTCGGGTGGTAGTAGAGCTCCGCATCCCGCTCGTATGGCGGCTCCGGCGTACCGTCGGTGACGACCGCGCTCGATCGGTAGCGCTGACCGAGTTCGACGCCGTGCGCATTGAACTCGTAGTCCTTGAGCTCGATCGCAGCGCGCAGTTCTTCGCGCTGGGCAATGCCTTCCGGGGTGTCGTCCTTCCGGGAGTCGATCGTGCGGCCTTCCGGCGCATCCGGAGTCATGCCCAGCGCCTTGAAGATCTGGCCGAACTGGGTGCGGCTCTTGTTGGCCCGATCCACGATCTGCTGCGCGATCGGAGTCCGCTCGTCGTCGTAGGTCTTCAGTAGGTCGGGCGACGCCTGGCCCTTGAGGACATGTGCGAGTTTCCAGGCCAGGTTGTACGCGTCCTGGATCGAGGTGTTCGAGCCGAGACCGTTGCTCGGCGGATGCCGGTGAATCGCATCGCCCATGCAGAACACCCGGCCACTCGACGCTTTCTCGGCGTACATGTGGTTGACGCTCCAGACCGAGGTGCCCTTCAGCTTCACGTCGATCGTGTTGTCACCCACCAGGTTGTGCACGATCTCGGTCGCCATCGCCTCGTCCACCACAGGCGCGGGCTGCGTGATGTCGTAGCCCCAGACGATCAGCCATTCGTTCCACGGGCGGACCATCCGGATCAGGCCGGCTCCGATGCCGCCGATCTGCGCGCCTGGTTGGAGCACCCAGTAGAGGACGCTCGGCCGATGCGCGACGTACTTCGAGAGATCGGCCTCGAAGACGATGTTCATCGAGCCTTCGATGTCCATCGACCCGGCCATCGGGAGCCCGATGTCCTGCGCGACCTTGCTGCGACCGCCATCCGCGCCGATCAAGTACTTCGCGCGGATCTGGTAGGTCTCGCCGCTGAGCCGGTCGCGGACAGTCGCGGTCACACCGTCGTCGTCCTGCTCGAGCGACAGGTACTCGGTGTTGAAACGAACCTTCGCCCCGCGGGAGGCCGCCGTACTGACGAGGATCGGCTCGAAGAGCGTCTGTGGGAGGTCGATCGGCAGCGTTGGGCTCGCTTCGGTGTAGTCGGCGAGCCGGCGCGGATGCGTTCCCCACGTACGGATTCGGCCGATCTCTTCGCCGGCCAGGCTGGTGCAGAACGCGGTCTGGCCCATCAGATGATGCGCGGTGCCCTTGCCGGTGATCTGGTCCTCGATGCCCATGTCGCGCATCAGCTCAACCGTGCGCTGGTTGGTGATGTGGGCGCGCGGAGTGTTGGCGGTCCAGCCGTAGCGGGTGAGCACGATGTTGTCGATGCCGTACGTCGACAGGAACAGCGAGGCGGCGCCACCAGCCGGGCCGCTGCCGACGATCAGTACGTCGGTGGTGATCATCGCGACTCCTCGGCGAGTACCAGGTCGTAGTTCACGGAGTAGTGGCCATCGGGATGTTCGGTGAACTCGGTGACCAGGGAGTCCTTGACGCCGAAGACCGCGTCTTGATCCAGGTAGGGGTCATCTTTTTCGAACACATGGGTGATGAGCCGGTGGTATCCGGGTGCGGTGACCATGAAGTGAATGTGCGCGGGCCGCATCCAGCCACGGCCGCCGGCACGGAGCAGCTCGCCGACAGGTCCGTCGACCGGGATCGGGTAGGCGACCGGCTTGACTGCCCAGAACGAATAGTTGCCGTCGGCATCGGTTGTCAGGTGGCCGCGATTCTGCGGTCCGGTCAGGCCGTCTTTCTGGACGTCGTAGAAACCGTCCTCGTCGGCCTGCCAGGTCTCCACGGTCGCGCCCTCGATCGGCTCACCCTTGGTGTCCAGGACCCGGCCGCTCACCAGGCACGGCAGGCCAGGAGCGCCGTTCGCGAGGTCGTCGCCGTTCTTCACCTCGGGTGATCCCTCGACGAAGAACGGCCCGAAGACCGTCGACTCCGTTGCCCCGTCCTGGGCTGGATTTCCCAGCCCCACAGTCAGCATCGACAGCCCGAGGACATCGGCGAGCAGAACGAACTCCTGCCGCTTGTCGTTCGAGATCTGGCCGGTCCGGGTCAGGAAGTCGATCGCGGTGAAGTACTCGTCCTCGGTGAGGTCGACCTCGTGCGCGAACGCGTGCAGATGCCGCACGAGTGCCTTCATCACCTCTGCGGTGCGCGGCTCCATGCTTCCGTCGAAGCTGGCCACCACCGCGTCCGTCAGAGCATCTCCCTGCAGGTCCATTGCGCTACCTTTCATGCCTCGATCACCATGGCCAGCCCCTGCCCGACGCCGATGCAGAGGGTGGCCAGTCCGTAGCCGCCGCCGCGCCGCTTCAACTCGTGCGCGAGGGTGGTGAGAATGCGCGTGCCGGAGCTGCCGAGGGGGTGTCCGAGGGCGATCGCTCCGCCGTTCACGTTGACCTTTGTGGGGTCGAGGTCGGGCCATTGGCTGAGGCAGGCCAGGCTCTGGGCGGCGTACGCCTCGTTGAGCTCGACCAGGGTGAGGTCGTTCCAGCCGATCCCGGCCTTGGCCAGCGCCTTGTTGGCGGCTTCGACCGGGCCGATGCCGAAGTACTGCGGCTCCACGCCGTGCACCGCCCGGCTGACGATTCTCGCCAGTTTTGGTTTTCCTAGGCGGTCTGCCGTCGCTTCATCAGCAATCAGTACGGCGGACGCCCCGTCGTTCAACGTGGATGCGTTGCCGGCGGTGACAGTGCCGTTGTCGCGGAAGGCGGGCTTGAGTTTCGCCATCAGTTCCGGGGTGCTGCCGTCGCGGATCGACTCGTCGCGCGTCAGCACGGTGTGTTTCTTGGGGAGGATCTCAGCGAGGCGCTCCCAGGGCAGCACCTCGTCGTCGAAAGCACCGGCTGCCCAGGCCTTGGCCGCCTTCTCGTGGCTCTCCAGGGCGAAGAGGTCTTGCGCTTCCCGCGTGATGCCGTACTTCTCGGCGAGCTGCTCAGTGGCCTCACCGAGTGAGACTGTCCACTCCTTCGGCATCCGCGGGTTGATGAAACGCCAGCCCAGCGAGGTCGACTCGGCAGTGAGGCCGCCATGCGGGTAGGCCCGGTCGGGCTTCGGAAGCACCCAAGGGGCACGACTCATCGACTCCACGCCGCCGGCAATCACCAGGCTGGCATCGCCGGTTTCGATCGCGCGAGCGGCCTGGATCGCGGCTTCCAGACCAGACCCGCACAGGCGATTGACCGTCGTACCGGGGACGTTGGTGGGGAACCCGGCCAGTAGGGCGGCCATGCGGGCGACGTCGCGGTTCTCTTCGCCGGCGCCGTTCGCGTTGCCGAGGAAGACGTCGTCTAGCTCCGCGGGGTCGAAGTCTGTGCGCTTGGCCAGCTCTTGGAGAGTGGCGGCGGCGAGGTCATCGGGGCGGGCGCCGGCCAGGGCACCGCCGAGTTTGCCGACCGGGGTGCGGACGGCGTCCAGCAAATAGGCCGATCTCATGCTGCTGCTCCTTCAGGGCCTGGTACCGGCCCACGCTTTCGTCAGAATCTCTTCCACATCGCCGGGGAAGCGGTGCGCGGCCTCGACGGCCTGCTCCCGCGTCAGCCCGAGCGCTTGCAGGCTGGTTGGAACTTTCGCTGCCTCGAACAGGTCGAACAGACCGGTCGCCAGGTCGTCGGTCTGGAGGGCTTCCTCCAGGCGGGCTTTGGCCCGGGGGACTTCGACGGCTTTGACTCGCGTGACCTGGGGGAGGACCGCCGCGTGGGTCTCTGCGTGCGGCAGGTTGTAGGTGCCACCTAGGAGGTGACAGAGCTTGTGATGTACGCCGGTCCCTGCGGAAGCCAGTGCGGATCCGGCTAGGCAGGCGCCGTACAGGAGGTTGCCTCGGGCGGCTACGTCGGCGGGGCTCTGGATCACCTGCTTAAGGCCGATGCTGAGAGCGCGGGCGGCCTCGACGGCGGTGGTTTCGGTGATCGGATTCGCCTTCTCCGTCCACACGGCTTCCACACAATGCGCGAGTGCGTTGGCGACGCTCGCCGCAGTCACGTTGAGGGGGAGGCCGAGAGTGAGCTGGGCGTCGTACACGACCGTCTTCGGCAGCACTGTCACATCGGTGCCGGTGGTCTTGCTGCCGCCGCTGGTCTCACCCCAGACCGGTGTCATTTCGGACCCGGCGTAGGTCGTCGGTACCGCCACGATCTGCACGTCTGCCGTGAGGGCGATTGCCTTGGCCAACCCGATGGCCGATCCACCGCCGATCGCGATGATGCCGTCTGCCTGGACTTCTTGGGCTTTGGTGCGGGCCGCTTGAGCGACTTCGGTCGGGACGTGCTGCCGGACGCCGTCGATGCGTCCGGCGAAGCGTTCTTTCAACCCTGCTTGGACTTCGCCGGCTGCCTGCCCTGCGGAACCGGTGGCGATGACGAGCGCTCGCCGGATGCCGAGCAGCTCGACCTCGGCGGCGACCTGGTGCAGGCTGCCCGGTCCGAAGACCACTCGTCCGGCGTACGACGTATGGGCGAACGCTTCGATCATTCCCAGCCACCCCACTCGCGGTATTCTGTTGCCTTAGGCATCGATAACCTCGCGGGCGCGCAGTCGGCGCAGCATGTCCAGCTCGGTCTCGGTGGGTTCCGGAACACTTTGGATGTCGGCGGCGAACTTCAGATCCCACCCCGTGGCGGCGCGGGCCTGCTCGACCGTGACGCCAGGATGCAGCCGCGTCATCGTCAATTCGTTCGTCTCCGGGTCCGGCTCGAGGACGCCGTGGTCGGTGATGACGAGCGTCGGACCGGCGCCGGGAGCCTGCCGCTCACGACCCGTAGGTCCATAACCGACCGAGGTGACGAAGTCGACCTTCTCCACGAACGTTCGCGTTGACTGCTTGACGATCACGATCACCCGACCGGCGTTGGCCGCGATCTCCGGCGCGCCACCGGCACCCGGCAACCGCGTCTTCGGGTTGTCATGGTCGCCGATCACGGTCGTGTTGATGTTCCCGAATTTGTCGATCTGCGCGGCACCGAGGAAGCCGACATCGATCCGGCCGGCGCCGACCCAGTAGTTGAACATCTCCGGCACGGAAACGACCGAGGTCGCGGTCGCGGCCAGGTCGTCGTCCCCGATCGACAGCGGCAACCGGCGTGGCTTCGCATCGATCGCACCCGATTCGTAGACGAGACGGCAGTCCGGTGCGTGCGTGTGGCGGGCCAGATTCGCAGCGAGGTTGGGCGGGCCGACCCCGACCAGGCAGACGTTGCCGTCATGCAGTTCGCGGGCGGCGGCGACGTTCATCATGTCCGCGCTGTTCCAGTTCTCAGGCATCTGCAGCCGCCTCCAGTCCGTTCTCCTTGGCCCAGGCGAGGAAGGCGCCGCGATCCCGCGACACTGCATCCCATTGCTGGTAGAAGTCGTTGTCCCTCGTCGAATAACCGAGTGCATACGACGGCCAGGCGCCATTCGGTACGACGCTCACCGCCTTCAGCACCCACTCCGGAAGAATCACGGCACCGGTGCGTTCCGGGAACTCGTCAACGATCTCCTCGACCGTGACGATCGCCCGGTCGGCCGCAAGGACCGCCTCCCGCTGAACCCCGGTCAGACCCCAAAGCATCACGTTGCCTGCGCGGTCTGCGAGCTGAGCGTGGATGACGGTCACGTCCGGATTCACAGCCCGTACGGCGGCCAGCTCCTCGCCGGTGAATGGGCAGGTGACCCGGCTGATGATGTCGCTCTGCTGCTCAAGATCCGTGCCGCGGTAGCCCCGCAGTACGGCGAAAGGCAGTCGGCCGGCACCGGCGACATACGCGTTCGCAAGACCCGCGTGGCTGTGTTCGTGGACGACCACCTTGTGCGGCCAGTGCTTCTCCACGGCATCGCGCAGCCGGTGCAACGAGCCGACGCCGGGATTGCCGCCGTACGAGAAAATCAGTTCGTCCGCGACGCCGAGCCCGATCAGCTGGTCGTAGACGACGTCGGGCGTCATCCGGACGAGCTTCAGGTGCCGACGGCCCTGGCGGGCGATCTCGTGCGCGGCGGCGAACGGGATCAGGTGGGTGAAGCCCTCGAGCGCGACGGTGTCACCGTCGTGGACGTGCGTCGCTATCGCTTCGTCGAGGGGGACTGGACGGGGCATGCGCGGCTCCACTATGATTTCGCTGAGCGAAAAATTCTTCTTTCAACGAAAAGTAGGCTAGCCGATGGCCGGTGAAGCGTCCAGTGGGACCTTCCTGCAAGGGCTCGAGCGTGGGCTTGCGGTGATCCGCGCGTTCTCCGCGCAGGCTCCCTCGCTGACGCTGAGCGAGGTAGCGCGCGATGTCGGCCTCACGCCGGCGACCGCGCGGCGGATCCTGCTCACGCTGGAGCAGCTCGGCTATGTGCGCACCGACGGCCGCCAGTTCTCACTGACGCCACGCGTGCTCGCCCTCGGCTGGGCCTACCTGTCCTCGCTGGATCTTGGCGAGCTGGCCGGTCCCTACATGGAGGAGCTGAGCGCAGCGACCCGCGAGTCCTGCTCGATCGCGACGCTCGACCTCCCCGACATCGTGTACGTCGCCCGTGTCCCGACCAGCCGCATCATGACCGTGGCGCTCGGCGTAGGCGCGCGACTCCCCGCCTACCCGACATCGATGGGCCGCGTCCTCCTGGCCGGCCTCTCCTCATCAGAGCTCGACGTTTACCTCGCCAACATGCAGACCGAGCAACTCACTCCCCGCACGGTCACCTCTGCCTCGCTGCTGCGGGCAGCCGTCGACCAGGCGCGCGCCGACGGCTACGCGCTGGTCGACCAAGAGCTCGAGCTAGGCCTCCGCTCCCTCGCCGCCCCCATCTACAACTCCCGCGGCCGAGTCGTAGCCGCCCTCAATGTCTCCGCCCACGCCTCCCGCTCAACCCCAGAGTCCCTCTGTGAAGAGGTCCTCCCGCATGTGTTGTGCGCCGCCGACCACATCACCACCGCCCTCAAGCACCGCGGCCACCTCTGATGGGCCGTCCTGCGCTGCTTCAGTGAGTTTGGGCGAGCCACTCGCTGAGAGCGAGTGAGACCGCCGAGGGGTCTTCGATGGGCGGCAAGTGCCCCACGTCGTTCAGTGTGACCACGGAGGGAGCTCCGGGGAGGAGGGCCTGCAGTTTGAGCGCTTGATCCACCGGGAGCCAGGGATCATCGGCGCCCCAGCCGATGCGCACCGGGCAGCGCACCTCTGAGAGTTGTTCTTCGACTGGCCGAGTGTGATCGGGGCGCAGCGCGGCGATCTGTCGGTAGAAGGCCGGTTGGCCCGTCGCTCCCAGCCAGGGCTGGGCCAATGCGTCCACCTGTGCGGTGGGTAGCCGGTGACGTGCCGCCCCTGCGATGTACTCCTTCACCAACACCGTATGGAGCGCAGCCGGGAGTTCGGCGAACACGTCGGAGTGGTCCGCGACCAAGCGAAAGAAGGGCGATCCCCAGGGGGCGAGGGTCACGACGTCCCAGAGGAACAGGTCGGCGTACTGGGCGCCGTGGATCAGGTGAGCCCCGAGAGCTACGGCACCGCCGATGTCGTGGGCAACGACATGTGGCCGATCCAAGCCCCAGCGCGAGAGCAACGCCGCGAACCGAGTCATCTGAGCGGGAAGATCGACTGGTACGTCCTTCGCTGAGCGGCCGTAGCCGGGCATGTCCCAGAGGAATACCCGATGACTGGAGCTCAGCTGCCGGGCCACTTCTGCCCACACCTGAGCAGACCACGGGGTGCCGTGGCACAGCACGACGTCGCCCTTCGACGGTGCCGCCGGCAACAGCATGTACGTCGCGACGGCCGTCCCGCCGATCGTGACGTGGACAGGCTCTGGCAGCTGGGTCTGGTCCATGTGGCGACGCTAGAACTTCAGGTCGGCCTGAAGGCAAGCTGCGATGATGACCCCGTGAGAATCGGCGAGGTCGCTCGCAGGCTCGGGGTCGCAACCCATGTGCTCAGGCATTGGGACGACTCAGGTGTCGTCGTTCCCGACCGCTCGCCGACAGGGCACCGCGAGTACTCCGAGGATCACGTCTACCGCTTGCGCGTTCTGCAGGCCTGCCAGGGCGTCGGGATGAGTCTCCCGGAGATCCGGCAGGTCCTGAACCGAACCGAGCCCGACCGAATCGGAGTGATCGAGCGTCGGCTCCATCGAATCCGGGCGCAACGCAAGCAGTTCGAGCAGGCAGAGAAATTCCTCGGGCACGTGGTCGACTGCCGGCACGATCTGCTCACCCGATGTGAGCGATGCAGCTCGTATGCCGAGACCGTGGTGGCGTCCGGCTCCTGAGCCGTGCCGGACGCCGCCCGCGCGGTGGGTCAGCCGAGGCCGATCTGGGCGTAGAAAGACTGGTTGTCCCAGAAGAGGTACTCCTCGTCCATGGTGTTGCGGCGGTTCCAGATGCCGACGGTGGCCATGGAGATCTTGTAGGGCTTGTTGGTGGGCTTGATGAAGCCGCCCTTGCCGTCGGGCATGGGCCGGGTGAAGGTGCCCTCCATGATTCCGGTGACCGCGGTCAGTTCGTTGGTTGCGAGCCGGAGCGGGTGCTGCAGGATCCGGGTGTCCGGCGCCCAGACGAACATCGCCTTCAGGTCTGCGATGTGCTTGTCGATGCCGTCGGTGGTGTGCCCGTCCGGCCAGTGCACGCGGATGTTGCGGGCGTGACTCTCGTCCAGCCGGTTCCACTTCTGGCCGGTGAAGACCTCGAAGTCGAGCTCGTCGAAGATCCGCAGGTGCCGGCGCTCGGTGGCGGACAGGTTCGCCGGGTAGTCGGAGTGCGCGAGTGCGGTGCCGTTGTTCACCGCAGCCAGGGCCAAGGCCCCGAAGCCCACCGCACCGCTGTTCTTGATCAGGGAACGCCGATCGATCGCCATGCTCTGTCTCCTCTGGAGCTCTCACGAGCTCCTGTAGTTTCTGATGGATACTGCTTACCACGAGATACTACAACGCTCAAGTAACTGGTACCTGTTCCCGACCTACACTGGACAGGTGAGCGAGGACATCGAGTGCGACGTGTTCTCCTCCGCATGCCCGTCGCGCCCGGTGCTCGAGGATGTGACCGGCCGCTGGGGAGCGCTGGCGCTCGGAGCGCTGGCCGATGGTCCAATGCGCTTCAATGAGCTCCGCCGGCATGTCGACGGGGTCAGCCAGAAGATGCTGGCTCAGTCCCTGCAGGCGCTGGAGCGGGACGGGCTGGTGCTGCGGGATGTGCAGTCGACGTTCCCGCTGAAGGTCGAGTACAGCCTGACGCCGACTGGCGCCGTACTGGCGGGGAAGTTGCTGGATCTGATCGCCTACCTGACGACGAGCATGCCGACGATCCTCACGGCGCAGCAGACATACGACGAGGCCCACACCGGCTGACTTTCGTCAGCGGGCATGGGCCTCGGGGGGTCAGTTCAGGAGCGAGTCGACTCGAAGATCTCCAGGTAGTGCGGGTTGTTCATGATGCCGATCACGTTGCCGAACGGGTCCGTGACGGAGGCCGTGATGAAGCCGGTGTCCTGGCCGCGCTCGGTGATCTCCTCGACGAGCGTCGCGCCGAGTTCGATCAGCCGGGCGAGCGACTCCTCGAGGTTGTCCACGTGCCAGTAGAGGATCGAACCGGCCGGTCCGCCGCCCACGGTGTGCGGGGCGAACTTCGCGTTGATGATGCCGAGCTCGGCCTGGAAGTCGCCGATCCGGAACTCGACGTACTGCGGGTCCTCGGCGGTCGGAACCGCGAAGTACGCCTCGACCCCGAGAAGCTCCGCGTACCAGTCCCGCGCCGCCTTCACGTCGTCCGCGTAGAAACTCACCGTCGCCATGCCTCGCAACATCTGCCCACATCCTTCTCGTGCTGTTCTGATGTCTCTACTTTCACAGCAGAAGAGGACAAGAGCTGTCCGCTACTGAAATCTGTCCCGAATTAATCGGTCTGGGTGACCTTTCGCAGCCCACGGGGGGCGTCGGGGTCCAGGCCGAGCTTGCGGGCCAGGGCCTCGATCGCGCGCTGGGCCGGGATGATGAGCGCCAGCGGGGCCAGGGTCTCGGGGAGATCCGGGCCGGGCAGGTTCACGTCGCACCGGGAGGCGAAGGCGGGGTCGCCGCCGATACCGAGGATCTTGCTGCCCTTCTCGCGGACGAGTCCGGCCAGCTCGGTCATCCCGGGCAGGGCCGGGCCTTCGCCGGCCGCGACCAGGATCGTGACCAGGTCGGCGTCGACGACCGCGATCGGCCCGTGCTTGAGGTCGGCGTACGAGAGACCGCGGACCGGCTGGAGGCAGGTCTCCTCCAGCTTGAGCGCGACCTCGAGCGTGGTGCCGAAGGTCAGGCCGCGGCCGCTGGCGAGGACGTCGTGCGCACCGGCGAGCAGCGCGGCGGCCTCCTCGACCGAACCCTCGAGCATCTTCGCGGCTGCGTCTGCGACGCGGGCGATGTCGGCGTCCAGCGTGCCCGGCTTCTGCGCGAGGGCGTCGACAGCGACCGTGATCGCGGCCAGTTGCGTGGTGTAGGACTTGGTCGCCGGGACGGCGAGTTCCTTACCGGCCTGGGTGATCAGCGCGATATCAACGGTCGAGGCGAGCGCACTGTCGCCGTCGTTGGTGATGCCCACGACGGCTGCGCCGTTGCGCTTGGCCCACTCCGCGGCTTCGACGATCTCCTGGGTCGCACCGGACTGGCTCACCGCCACGACCAGCGAGTTCGAGAGGTCGAGGTTGGCGCCGTACAGCGTCGCGACCGACGGAGCGGCCAGCGCGGCCTGGCGGCCCGCGTGGATCTCGGTCAGATAGCGGCCGTACACACTGGCGTTGTCGGACGATCCCCGGGCCACGAAGATGACGTTGCGGCGACCCGCGGCAAGCCGCGTGATGTCGTGCCGCAGCGGGAGAACATGCTCGAACGTCGCGGCCAACGCGGCCGGTTGCTCGGCGATCTCGCGCGCCATCTGGGTTTCCGGGGCGGGAACAGACACCACTACGATCACTGGTCCTATCTGGTCTTAACAGGTATGCTGCGCACGATAGCAGTGAGCGGCGTCCCGGGGCACCCCCGAGTCCCGCCCAGGTCTGGAGGATCGAGATTCGATGGTGGCGACGAAGCGGGCTCAGGTCCGATCGGTGCTGGAACGACTGATCGATGTCGAGCTGCATCCCGGGGACCCGATCCCCTCGGAGCGGGCCCTGGTGGACAAGCTGAACGTCTCCCGGGTGACCGTGCGGCAGGCGATCAGCGACCTGGTCGAATCCGGCGCGCTGGAGCGGGTGCACGGTAAGGGCACCTTCGTCACCGGCCCGCAGGTCGACTCCCAGCTGCACCTCACCTCGTTCTCCCGGGAGATGCGGGCGCGGGGTCTGGAGCCCGGCACGGTGGTGCTCTCGGCCACCGAGATCGAGGCCTCCGACGAGACTGCGAAGGGTTTACGGGTCCCCAAGGGCACCAAGGTGATCCGGGTCGAGCGGCTGCGCACGGCCGACGCGTCGCCGATGGCCTACGAGGTCGGCTTCTATCCGTCCGCGCTCTTCCCCGGCCTGCTCGGCCGTGAGCTCGGCACGCTGTACGACGTTTTTGCCAGTGAGTACGACGTTGTCGTCACCTCCGGCGAGCAGACCGTCCGGGCGGACAACGCCGACGGTCATGTCGCCCGGGTCCTCGGCGTGGCCAGGCGGGCACCCCTGCTGGTCCTCGAGCGCACCACTTTCGCCGGCCGCAAGGTCGTCGAGCTGTCCTGGTCGGCCTACCGGGCCGACCGCTACCGGCTGCACATGGCGCTCACGCCGCGCGGCCCCCGAACCGGATCGGCCTGACACATACTGGACCGGTCCTGTCACCAACTGGTCTGTTCTGCTGCCGTTTGCTCCCCGGTCACCTGGCCGGTCGGCAGCAGGGCCACCGGGCACGACGAAGTGCTCGGCGGCAATACTGGAGCTCAACACACAGGAACTTTGTTGTGAGGAGTACCGCGAGACATGCCTATTGCCACCCCTGAGGTCTACGCAGAGATGCTGGACAAGGCCAAGCAGAACCGCTTCGCCTACCCGGCCATCAACGTCAGCTCCTCGCAGACGCTGATCGCCGCCCTGCGCGGTTTCGCCGAGGCGGGCTCGGACGGCATCGTCCAGGTCTCCACCGGCGGCGCGGAGTACCTGTCCGGCTCCACGGTGAAGAACATGGTCACCGGTTCGGTCGCGCTGGCGGCCTACGCGCACGAGGTCGCCAAGAACTTCCCGGTGAACATCGCGCTGCACACCGACCACTGCCCCAAGGACAAGCTGGACGGCTTCGTCCGGCCGCTGCTGGAGATCTCCGCCGAGCGCGTCGCCCGTGGCGAGAACCCGCTGTTCCAGTCCCACATGTGGGACGGCTCGGCCGTGCCGCTGGACGAGAACCTCGAGATCGCCAAGGACCTGCTGGCCAAGGCCGCCGCGGCGAAGATCGTGCTGGAGATCGAGGTCGGGGTTGTCGGTGGCGAGGAAGACGGTGTCGCCAACGAGATCAACGACAAGCTCTACACCACGGTCGAGGACGGCCTGGCGACGGTCGAGGCCCTGGGCGCCGGTGAGCACGGTCGCTACCTGACCGCGCTGACCTTCGGCAACGTGCACGGCGTCTACAAGCCCGGCTCGGTCAAGCTGCGCCCGGAGATCCTGAAGGAGATCCAGGACGCGGTCGGCGCCAAGATCGGCAAGGACCGCCCGTTCGACCTGGTCTTCCACGGCGGCTCCGGCTCGACCCTGGAAGAGATCCGGGCCGCGGTCGACCACGGTGTCATCAAGATGAATGTCGACACCGACACGCAGTACGCCTTCACCCGTCCGGTCGCCGCGCACATCTTCAGCAACTACGACGGTGTCCTGAAGGTCGACGGTGAGGTCGGCAACAAGAAGGCCTACGACCCGCGCGCCTGGGGCAAGGCCGCCGAGGCCGGCATGGCCGACCGGATCAAGGAAGCCTGCGAGAGCCTCCGCTCCACCGGCACCTCGCTGAACGCCTGACATCACGTTTCTCCTTCCAGGACTGGGTTTTCTTCACTAGGTCTGGTCTTTCTGAGGGGCTCATCGCTGCGGCGATGGGCCCCTCGGTCACATCCGGGCGAAGTCCACATGCCGGATGTCGGTCCGCCGCGCCGCCCGGGTGAACGTGCTCGTGATGCGGTCGAGCACGGATTGCGGGTGGTCGAGGTCGGCCCACGTGATCCAGCACCGCTCAACCGGCGGTGGGCCGTCGGCCGTGGGCACGGGCTCGGCCGGCTCGACCTCCTCCTCGGACTCCACGAACCAGTACGGACGGTGCGGCTCGAACTCCACCAACGTGCGCTGCTCCGGGAACCACAACGCCGCCTCCGACTCCGGTACGTCGATATCCGGTGGCAGGACAGTTGTCGGCTCCGGCAGCCCGGCCGTGCCGAGGATGAACCGCAGCCGCGACTCCGCCACCGACGCCGAACCGCGGCAGTGTGTGAACACCGCGAGCGCACGATCGGCGCCGTACGGGAGGAAACCGGCGGCTCGACGCAAGGTGCGTTTGGTGGCAAGCCCGGCGTACAGAGCGGCGTCCGCCAGGGCGATGGCCGGCATGGTCGAGGCCGTCGCCGCCACCTCGGCCACCGACCGGGCCGCGGACACCATTGGCAACTTGTTCCACACCAGCACGCCAGGCCCGACCGGATCGCGGATGTGCCGGTGCACACTGCCGACCTGCCCCTGACGCCCGCCCGGAGCCGTCACATGCACGGTCGACAGATCCAACCCCCACACCGGCAACGCATGCAGCGCAGCCGCCGACTGATGGCTGGCAAACACCTCACCACCAGTCGCCTGCAGCACCCGATGCACCCGCCGCAGATACAACACCTCCGGCGTCACCACCGCCAGCGCCCGCTGCTCCGCATACGTCCCGCGCCGGATCCGCCGCCACCCGCCGGTCGCCAGCAAATAGTCGATATCCGCGTCGTCATACCCACAAGCCCGGGCATCGGCCCGGCGAAACACCCCACCCCGAAGGCTGGCCATCACTGCAAGTTGAGGATTCATACCAAGAAGGTGCAGCAGTCAGCCACCCGATCTCGCGACGATTTACAACCTGTGGAGAACCCAGACATTCGGCTCGACGTACACCGCCCGATCCTCGGCAACCTCACACCGAACCGGCACCAGTCCACCCTGTACCTCGATCTCACCGCTTTCGCCGAACGGCAGCCCTGTCCAGCGACGCCACTCGTTGAGTGATCCCGTCACCACCCAGGACGCCGGTGCGACTCTGACCACCTCTCCACCCGCACGGACATGCGTCCGGAGCCAGGCGTCAAAGGGCAAGCCGTCTGGTCGCGTCCGAGCGGCGTACTCGGCCAGTGGGGTCCACGGCTCGGCCGCCTTCTGGCTCGGACGGACGGGGGCAAGCAGAGCTTGGTGTCCCAGATCGGCGGCCGCATCGCGGAGTGCGGACAGCAGCGCAGCGGCCAGGCCTTGGCCTTGGAAGTGGTGAGCGACGCTGATGTTGAGGGCGCAGGTCGTGTCGGGACGTACACCGCGTTGGAGGTCCGCGAAGGCCCAGACGACGGTCTGCTCCCAGCCGCCGCTCGGCAACTCGGTACGGCGGGCGAGCTGGACAGCGTGAGCATCCCCGACGACCTGCCCATCGGGGGTGGTGGCGATCAGGCAGGTGGAGGGGAAGGCAGTGAGGGTGCGCTGGAAGTAGGCCTCGGAGACGCGGTTGTGGCGCATGAACTCCGGCCAGGGGCCGGCGTCCAGGGCGGCGCCGGCCAAGTGTGGGCGATCAGCGACAGTGGTGATCTCGACCTGGTGGTGGCGCCAGGACCTGGAAAAGGGCATAAAAAATGCCCGTCATGTGACTATGACGAGCTCGGCGCGGGTTGGTACCCAGGGTTGCCAAAGGAGGGGCATATTGGCCTCGCCGGGGGTGCGGTTGCCTTTGCGCTCGTTGCAGGAGGCATGGGCGGCGACCGCGTTGAGCCACTCGGTGCGGCCGCCTCGGGACCTGGGTTGGACGTGGTCCATGGTGTTGGCGTTCTCGAGGCCGCAGTAGGCGCAGCGGAACTTGTCGCGGCGGAGGACGCCGTGTTTGGAGTACTTCATCCGGCCGGCGGCGTAGCGCCAGTGGGTGACGACGTAGCGGACCAGGCGTAGCACTCTGGGGACCGGAAAAGGGCCGATGTAGTGCTCTCCGTGCGCCTCTTCGACCACTGCGACCTCGCGGACCAGCATCCGGATGGCGTGCTGGATCGACACGGTGTGCAGGGGCTCATACGACGCGTTCAGGACGATGACGCTCATCCGGTGCCTCCTTCCGGCCGTAGCTGGAAACCACGGCGGTCTTGACGCAAGATCTCAAGCATCCGTGGCCACTCGGTGAACGGTCAACGGATTTCGTCAGACGGTCACGTGCCGAGTCGGCGGCGTGATCGGCGAAGATGTGCTTATGGAATTGAACAATCTGCTCTCAGGCCCACCCGAGACACTACTCCCAGTGGACCCGGCCGCGGCGGAACTCGCCGCCGGGACCCCCGCAGTGGAGGTCGCGGCCACCTATCCCGCCTCCTCGCTGGCCTGGGGAACCCTCGCCGAGGCGGCCCTCGCCAACGGCAACACCATCGAGGCCTACGCCTACGCACGCACCGGCTACCACCGCGGCCTGGACGCGCTCCGGCGCAACGGCTGGAAGGGCCACGGGCCGGTCCCGTGGGAGCACGAGCCGAACCGCGGCTTCCTCCGCTGCCTCGCCGTCCTGGGCAAGGCAGCCGGCATCATCGGCGAGACGGAGGAGGCCGAGCGCTGCACGACCTTCCTGCGTGACTCGTCGGCCACCGCCGCGGACGCGCTCGCCTAAACCGGGTTGCCGGGCTGGTCACCGGGCGGCAGGATGCGCCGGATGGCCAGCCCTTACTCCCAGCACGGTTTTCGCGTCGGCTTCGACTGGGGTCCAGTCGGAGCCGACGCGGTCGCCGGCGGCCTCGTAGCCGTCGTCGACGTGCTCTCCTTCACCACAGCAGTGACCGTCGCCGCCGACCTCGGCATCGACGTCTACCCCTATCGCTGGCGTGACGAGACCGCCGTCGCCTATGCCAGCCAGTACGACGCTCACCTCGCCGTCGGCCGTTCCGAAGCCGGCCCCGGTGACGTGAGCCTCTCGCCGGCCACCATCCGGCAGGCGACCGGAGTCACCCGGCTCGTGCTGCCGTCACCCAATGGCTCGACCATCGTGCAGCGGCTCAGCGATAGCGGTGCCGCTGTCATCGCAGTCTCGCTCCGTAACCGGTTGGCTGCGGCGGCGTGGGCGAATGAGCGCCTGGCCGCCGACCCGAGTCTGAGGGTCGTGGCGATCGCCGCCGGAGAGCGGTGGCCGGATGGCTCGCTCAGACCGGCTGTCGAGGACCTGTGGGGTGCAGGCGGGTTCCTGAGCGCTCTGCAGTCAGATGGGCTGTCACCGGAGGCCCGAGCAGCCGTAGCGGCGTACGAAGCCGTGGCTGACGAGCTGCCTAAGCTGCTGCACGACTGCGCCGGCGGGCGGGAGCTCACGCAGTACGGATATCCCGACGATGTCCGGATCGCGGCGGAGATAGACGAGAGTCACTCGGTGCCGGTGCTGAAAGACGGTAAGCTGACCACGTCAATCTGAAACGATGATTTCTGCCCGTTGACAGAGCCGGCAGGCGGTGTGCGTCCCCACTTCCTGCCAACACTGGACGGTTGTAGGCGGATTCGACGGACCGGTGAAGCAGGACGCCCACGGTCTGTCCCCGCCCCGACGGGCAGCGGAAGGCCTTACCGTGCCGGCACTCACCGGACGGCTCAGCTATGCCCAAGCACTGCAAACGCCTGGGGCATGGAAGTTCTATCTAGCGGCCGCACCGGCTCGCATCGGGATCGCCATGACGGGCCTCGGCATCGTCTGGCTGGTCCACGGATCCACCAACTCGTACGCCGTCGCCGGGGCCGTGACGGGTGGTTTCGCCGTCGCCGAGGCGGTGGGTGGCCCACAGGTCGCCCGGCTGATCGACCGCTTCGGCCAGCCCCGAACGCTGCCGATCATCCTGCTGACCCACGCGCTGACGATCGGGCTGCTGGTCAGCCTGACGGTGTCGCAGTCACCACTCTGGGCGCTGGTCGCAGCAGGTGTCCTCGCAGGCGCGTCACTACCGCAGTTGGGTGCGCAGACCTCAGCCCGCTGGTCCTACGCCTTACGTGGCTCACCGCTACTCTCATCTGCCTTCGCACTCGAGGCACTGAGCATCGGAGTTGCCTTCCTGGTCGGTCCGGCGCTGATCGGCCTGATCAGTTCGCTGTGGAGTCCGGTGGCCGGCTCACTGATCGCCACGGGACTCGTGCTGGCCGGCGGATTCGCACTGGCCGCACAGCGTCGTACGGCGCCTCCTCCCGTCCAGCGTGGACAGCAGGTGAGCTCAAGTCTCTTGCTGCACAAGCGGTTCCTAGTCCTGGTTGCCGCGAGCATCGGAGTCGGACTGTTCTTCGGCAGCATGCAAGTGTCGGTCACCGCCTACGCAGTTGAGCGCGGAACGCCGGCGTTGGCCGGACCGCTCTACAGCATCACCAGCCTGGTCAGTCTGTTCGCCGGAGTCGTCTATGGCGCCAAGCGATGGCGCATGGCGGCAGAGAACCAGTTCGTCTTGCTGCTAACGGTTCTGACAGTCACGACACTTCCGCTGCTCGTCGTCAACGCGCCCTGGGCGGTTGGGATCGCCCTGGCGCTACCAGGGCTGGCGGTCGCGCCGTACCAGACTCTCTCGGCAGTGATGACCGAGTCGTCGGTAGAGCCAACAGTGCTGACCCAAGCCTTCACGTGGCTGAACTCAGGAAGCGCCGCAGGCATCGCCCTCGGCGCAGCCTTCGCCGGTCGAGTAGTCGACGCGAACAGCCCGCATGCCGGTTTCGCTGTTGCGCTAGTCGCCAGCTTTCTTGCCGCGCTCATGGCACTCACAGTCCGCAGGTCGTTAGGTCCCGTAGGCCTCCAGCTCCACGATTCTTGAGTAGGTCAGGCCTTCGTTGCTCGCGAGCGTGAGGATCCGTACTGCGGTGGCCGTCACCGGGGTGAAGGTGGAGCTCTTGAGCCCCGCCGCGTTGCCTCGCACCTCGGCGACGGTCTGCCAGGAGCCACCGACCTTGGCCTGTACGTCCCAGTCCTTCAGGCCATAGGCAGCAGCCGGGTACTGCTTCGAGTCGAGCGTGTAGAGATCGACTCGGCCAACGCTCTGCGGCTGGTCGAAAGTCACCTGGAGCCAGTCTGGGAAGTTACCTCTGGTCGCGTCGTTCCAGCCGGTGGTCTTCGCCCAGTGCTCGGAGTCGCGATCACCGTCGACTGCGCCGCAGGCCGGGTAGACCGGCAGATGTTCGCTGGACGCGCTGACCGGCACGTAGCGGGCGAGGTTGCCGGTCGTGCCGGTCGGCGATTCACCGACCTGTACCGGCAGTGTGAGCTTCTGATCGCCTGCCGTGATCTCGATCGAGTAGCTGCCCGGCGCGGTACCCCGTGGCGCGTTGACGCTGATCGGAACCTTCAGCGTGTAGCCCGGCGGGAGATAGCTGGACACCAGCTTGCGCGACAGGGTCAACGGCGTACCCGCAGTGAGGAAGGCATCGGCGTACACAGCGGTCTTCCCGCTGTTGCCGAAACGCAGCTCGAAACCTGCCTTCGAACAGGGCGCCGGAGTCACGGCGACCTGGGCGGTGTCAGTCGCGAGGGTCAACCCGCGTTGGACGGATCGATCCGCCGTGGCCGGGCCCACGGGAGCTACGGCCCCCAGCACTACGGCACCCAGTACGACGAACGTCCGCCATCCACCCTGCGACTTCATCGAACCGCCTCCCCAGCCACGGTGTTCAGACCGGGGTTACCGGCCTCGACCACGAATGAATGAACGGTGGAGACCGGAGCGCCAGGCCGGTCGATGTACGGCACCGCACGGAAGTCGACGTGGAGCTCTCGCTCGTCGAACCGAAGGACGCAATACCCCCGTTTCTCGTTGACCAGCTTCAAGTGCGGGTTCGCGGCCAGGAACTTCGTGCCGTTGGCCGAGACCTCGACGCCGTTGCCGCCGCTGCTGAAGGAGGTCGGCACGAGCTCCACGCCGTAGGTCTGGGAGGAAGGGTCGGCGAAGTCGCGCTTCATGTCCATCGCGTAGCCCGCGTGCACATCGCCGGTCACGACGACCGGGTTGCGGTGTCGATTCGCGGCCAGACCGTCGAGCATCACCTTCTGCTCGGCGCCGTAGCCGTCCCAGGCATCCATGTTGTAGAGGTCCGCCGGGGTCGGGTCGAGATCCATCCGGCTCATGATCACCTGGTTGGCCAGTACGTTCCAGGTGGCCCGGGAATGCTGAAGACCAGCCAGGTACCACTGAGTCTGCTGCTGACCGGCCAGCACCCGCGCCGGATCGCGGCGGGCATCGGAGTCCGCCTTCCAGCCGTCGCCGCTGGCCTGGTCGGATCGGTACTGCCGAGTGTCCAGCACACTCAGCTCGGCGAGCCGTCCGAAGGTGAAGCGGCGGTACAGCATGTAGTCCGGTCCCTGAGGAGCCGGTCCGCGCAGCGGAAGGTGTTCCCAGTACGCGCGGTACGCGTTGGCGCGGCGGACCAGGAAGTCCTCGACCGGAGCGTTGCTCTTGGACGTCAGCCCGGCGTAGTTGTCCTGTACTTCGTGGTCGTCCCAGGTGGTGATCCAGGGCGCGTTCAGATGTGCCGCCTGCAGGTTCGGGTCCGACTTGTAGAGCGCATACTGCAGGCGGTAGCGGTCGAGCGTGTCAGCCTCGGTGCGGAACTGGTCCGGGACCGGATCGGTCAGATTACGCAGCCCGCCGGCCGCAGCGATGCCGTACTCGTAGATGTAGTCGCCGAGGAAGACCACCGCGTCGACGTCCTCGTCCGCCAGATGCCCTTGTGCTGTGTAGTAGCCGTCCGGCCAGGACTGACAGGAGCTCACACCGAGCGTCAACTGCCCACCGCGCTGGCCGGGCGCGGGCGCCGTACGGGTGCGTCCGGTCTGGCTGAGGTAGCCATCGACGCGGAAGCGGTACCAGTAGTGCCGGCCGGGCTGCAGTCCCTGTACGTCGACATGCACGCTGTGCGCGAACTCCGGCCGAGCCGTGGCTCTGCCTGCCCGCACGACCTGCCGGAAGTGCTCGTCCTTCGCCACCTGCCAGTCGACCCCAACGGGCTTGTACGGCGCTCCGCCCAGCGGCTCGAATGGCTTAGGCGCCAGACGGGTCCAGATCACCACCGCGCCGGCCAGCGGATCACCGGACGCGACGCCGAGTGTGAAGGGGTTTCCGGTCAGTCCGCCGGACGGAGTGGTCCCGGTCCGGACTGCCGTGCCCGGCAGGTTGGTCCCGAACGCCACTGCGGTGGCGGCGCCGGTCAGAGTCAGGAACCGGCGGCGGGCCAGCCTCATTGCGGGTCTCAGATTTTCGCTCACCGGTTATCCCTTCAGGCCACTGGAGAAGCCGCGGATGACGTAGCGCTGCAGGACCAGGAAGACGACCAGGATCGGCAGCGCGGCGAGCACCAGACCGGCCGCGACCAGCCCGTAGTCGGACGTGTATTCGTTGACGAAGGCAAAGATCCGGACCGGCACGGTCTCCCGGCCGGAGCCGCCCAGGTAGAGCAGGGGCGTGAAGAAGTCGTTCCAGATGTGGACGGCGTTGAGGATCAGCACGGTGCCGGTGATCGGTCGCAGCAGCGGGAAGATCACATGGCGGAATGCCTGCAGATGCGAGGCTCCGTCGATCAGTGCCGCGTGGGTGTAGTCGGCAGGCAGCGACCGGATGAAGCCGGTGTAGAGGAACACCGTGAAGGGCAGCTGAATCCCGGTGTAGAACAAGATCATGCCCTGGTAGGTACCGAGCAGGCCGAGGTCGTTGACGAGTTGGTACAGCGGAATCATGCCGAGCTGGAACGGCAGGATGATCCCGACCAGGAACAGGATGTAGAGGCTGTAGCTCAACCGCGAGGCCCGTCGCGCGAGGAAGTAGGCCGCCAGCGACCCGAGCACGATCAGCGCCAGCACACTGGACACGGTGATCAGGGTGCTGTTGAGCAGTGCCGAGCCAAGAGACGCCGACTGCCAGGCCGTCCCAAAGCTGTCCACCGACGGCGGATTAGGTGGCGACAGCGGCGCATTCGCGATCTGCCCGGGATCCTTGAACGCCAACGTCACAAGGGCATAGACAGGGAACAGGAAGGCGACCGCGACGGCCACCATCACGAGCTCCAGGACGAAGGTGCGCGGCCGGTAGGCCATCCTCATGCGGCCGTCTCCCTCGAACGCAGGTAGCCGATCTGGATGAACGACACCGCCGCGACGAAGACCGCCAGCACCAGTGCGACCGCGGTGCTGTAGCCGAACTTGCCGAACACGAACGCCTGTTTGTAGAGCACCGTCGACAAGGTGTCGGTGGCGTAGCCGGGACCGCCGTTCGTCATCGCGATGATCTGGGTGAACAACGTCAGCCCGCCGACAGTGGACAGCATCACGTTGATCGTGACGGCCGGTGCCAGCAGCGGCCAGGTGATGTGCCGGAACCGCGCCACCGTCCCGGCGCCGTCCACCATCGCCGACTCGTGCAGCTCCGGCGGCACGCCTTCCAGCCCGGCCAGGAAGATCACCATCGAATAGCCGGCACATTGCCAGATCACCGTGAAGGCGACCGACCAGATGGCCAGCGACGGGTTCCCCAACCAGTCCTGCCGCAGCGAGCCGAGACCGACCGCCCCGAGCGCAGCGTTGAGGCCCGCATCGGGCGCCGGGTTGTAGACGTACTTCCACAGGAACGACACCATCACCGGACTGACCACTACCGGCGCGAAGAAGATCACCCGCAGCAGCATCCGGCTCTTGATGGTGGTGTGCACGCCGAGCGCCAGAAGCAGCCCGAGACCGTTCTGCACAACGACGATCGCCACCGTCAGGAACAGAGTGTTCCGGAGCGCGCCGAGGGCCTGGTCGTCGTGGATCAGCTGCTTGAAGTTCGCCAGACCGACGAACGACCGTTGCTCCCCGACGCCGGACCAGTCCGTGAACGCCGACCCGGCGCCGACGATGCTCGGGTAGAGCATCACCAGTGCGTAAACCAGCAGCGCCGGTACGGCGAAGAACCAGGGCGGCGCAATCCCGCCGCGCCCCTTCTTCCCTCGTACGGCGTTTCGTCGTACCGACTCAGGCGGTGGAGCAACGGTCGCTGTCATCGGATGGGTCGTGGGAAGGTCCCGCCTTGCGTGGTGGGGAGGAGCCGCGACTGCTTCCTTGCATAAACCGGGGACTGTCGGTCCCGGCTGATTGGATAGGTGGCATGGCCCGATTCCGGATGTACCCGACTCCAGCGCAGGAATCTGCCCTGCTGGAACAATGCGGGCACGCCCGATACGTGTGGAACCTCGCTCTTGAGCAGTGGTCGATGTGGACCCGCGACAAAGGTCGGACCCCTGGCTATGTCGAGCAGGCCCGGCAGCTGACTGAGGCTCGGGCTGCGTTCGGCTGGCTGCGGGCCGGATCGCAAACCGTTCAGCAGCAGGCGTTGCGCGACTTCGACCAAGCTCGCGGTAACTTCTATGCCAGGATCCACGGGCGGCCGACCTGGCGCAGAGCCGGGCTGAACGAGGGGTTCCGCATCGTCGGTCCGCAGGCATCGCGGGTGGTCAGGCTGAGCCGAAAATGGGCCTCGGTCAAGGTGCCGAAAGTTGGCTGGGTGCGATTCCGACTGTCCCGGGCCGTTCCGGACGCGAAGTCGTACCGGGTCGCTCGCGACCGAATGGGCCGCTGGCACCTCGCATTCGCTGCGATCCCGCCACCGATCGCCGGATCCGGAACGGGTGGGGTCGTCGGCGTTGACCGTGGCATCACTGTCTCGGCAGCGCTGTCCACCGGCGAACTCCTGTCGTGTCCAGGGCTGTCGAAGACCGAACTGAAACGCCTCAAACACCTGCAACGTCGCCTGCCCCGATGCCGTCGTGGCTCCGGTCGGCGTCAGCGAGTGAAGACAGCGATCGCCAAGCTGTACGGGCGTGCCGGTGACCGTCGCAAAGATTGGGTAGAGAAGACCAGCACCGACCTGGCGCGGCGATTCGACATCATTCGAGTGGAAGACCTGCGCATCGCCCAGATGACCAAACGGCCCAGGCCTAAACCCGACCCCGAACGACCAGGCGAGTATCTTCCGAACCGTAGCCGCGCAAAAGCAGGACTCAACCGTGGCATCCTCGCCAACTGCTGGGGTCAGTTGGTGGCCCGATTGGAGCACAAGGCGCCGGGTCGGGTCGAGAAAGTGAAGGCTGCGTACACGTCCCAGACTTGCAGTGTCTGCGGGCACTGTGCACCGGAAAACCGCGAGAGCCAAGCGGTCTTCCGGTGCGCAGCCTGCGGCCATCGGTCGAATGCGGATGTGAATGCGGCAACCAACATCGCGGCCGGACGGGCCGTCAGTGCACGCCGAGAGACGCCGGTACAGATCTCGCTGAAGCGTGAACCTCAACACGCTACCTCCGCGTAGTAGTTGGAATCCCCATCCTTCACGGACGGGGAGGACGTCAAGTGGACTTCCGGTAGGCCTCGTCCATCTCCTTCAAGGCTCCGTCGACCGTGGTCTTCCCGCCGAGCAATTCCTGGACGACGGCGAAGTGGGTGGGCTGGACCTCGGCGTTCGGCCAGCGCTGGTCCATGAACGGCACCGCCCTGTTGTCCGCGAGGTAAGGCAGGAACGGCTTCAGGACCGGGTCGACCTTGGCCTGGCCCTCGGCGTACAGGGGAACGCAGGCGACGGCCTCGGCCCAGGCGCCGACGACGTCCGGCTGGGCGCAGAACTCGATGAACTTGCGGGCCTGGTCGGCCTTCTTGCTCTTCGCGCTGACGGCGAGGCCGACCACGATGCCACCGGGAATCCAGTTGTCCGCGACCGTGTCGGTCGCCGGGAAGGGGAACATCCCGAGGTCGTCCGGCGACGGCGCTGCCGCGCGGTAGGCCTGCAGGACGGCTGAGACCTGGACGGCCATCGCCGCCTTGCCGGTGCCGACCATCGAGGTGGCCTGCTCGTACGTCGTACCGTTCGGGTTGTCGTTGAAGAACCCGCGCTTCTGCAGCTCCAGGTACTTGTTCATCGCGTCGGCCCAGCCGGAACTCGCGAACGTCGCCGAGCCCGCCGCCATCTTGTCGTCGAAGTCGGGCTGCTTGGCGTAGACCGTGCCCGGAACCAGGGCGTAGTTGATCAGCTGCGTCACCCACGGAGTCTGCGCGCCCAGGGCCAGCGGCACGATGCCCTTCTTCTTCAGCGCTTCGCAGACCGTCAGCAGCTCGCTCCAGGTCGTCGGCGGCTGCACGCCGGCGGTGGCGAAAGCCTTCTTGTTGTAGATCGCGCCGAGCACGCTGGTGCCCGGCGAGAAGATGAAGGTCTTGCCGTCCTGCTGGTAGGCGCCCTTGAAGCCGGTGGGAATCTTCTGGGTCCAGGCCTGGTCGCTGAGGTCCGCCAGCAGCTTCGCCTTGCTCAGCTGGACCATCGACATCGCGCTGCCGTTACCCGGGTAGACCGCGTGCAGGTCCGGGGCGTTTCCCGCCGCCAGTTGCGCCCGCAGTGCTGTCTGCAGCTGGTCCGCGGGTGAGAAGGACAGGTTGAAGTCGAAGTCGGCGTTCTTCGCTTTGTACTCCGTCAGCGCCTTGCGGAGACCGGCCTCCTGACTGCCCGCGCCGATCACCTTCAACCGGCCGTCGCCGCCGCCGGAGGAGCTGCCACCACACGCCGCCAGGGTGCTGGCCGCTGCCACCCCACCCGCCAGCTGCAAGAGATGCCGACGGCCGACGGGACGCTCGAATACGGATGCCACGGTTCCTCCTGAGCTCGGGAAATATCGTCGATTGACGTGAATTCACCGGAAAGAAGCGTTAACTTCTCACGCCGCGCACGCTACGGACGGCGTAGAGCGGGTGTCAAGAGCTCCGCGACCTGTGTTGAAAGGATTCAGTCGTGTCCGATAGTGGCCATCAGCGACCGACCGGGACGATCGATGAACCGTTGTTCGCCGGTCAGCGGGCGTGATACTCATCCAATCTCAACGGGAGAACGCTTTCCATTGACTCTCCGTCGCCGTCCCCAGGAGTTCGATGATGACTTTCCGTAGGGCGCTCGCCGCACTGCTTCCGCTGGCCCTGACAGTTCCGCTGATCCAGCCCACCGCAGCGACGGCCGCAGCCACGGCCGAGGTTGCCTACCGCTTCGACTTCGGCCCCTCGGAGAGCGCGGTCGCGGATGGCTACACGGCAGTCGGCCCGGTCGCCTACGAGGCCGGCCGAGGTTACGGCTTCGCCGATCCGGCCAAGGTGACAGCGGTCGACCGGGGCACTGATGACGCTCTGCGGACCGACTTCGTCGCGGTCGCCGGTACGTCGTTCGTCGTCGATCTGCCGAATGGCGACTACACCGTGGCGCTGGTGGCCGGCGACGCCACCGAGGCGAGCGAGATCGCGATCACCGGCGAGAAGATGGCCAAGGTCCAGCTGACCCCGAAGCCCGCCGCCGAGTACCTGGCGATGACCTTTCCGATCTCGCTGGTCGACGGCCAGCTGAACCTGGACTTCAGCGGCACTGCCGCGAAGATCAACTCCCTGGTGATTACCCGGCTGCAGGCCAGGACGGCCGGGCCGAAGCCGACTGCCTTCCTGGCCGGCGACTCGACTGTGCAGACGTACGACCCCGGGTACGCGCCGCAGGCAGGCTGGGGGCAGATGCTGGGCCGGTTCCTCAGCGACGACGTGCTCGTCGCCAACAAAGCGATCGGGGGCCGGAGCTCGAAGAACTTCATCAGCCAGGGCCGCCTGGACGAGATCCTGCGGGTGATCCGGCCGGCCGACTACCTGTTCATCCAGTTCGGCCACAACGACGCCACCCAAGGCGTCGACGACCGCTACGCCTCACCGGCCGACTACAAGGAGTACCTGCGGACCTACGTGCACGGCACCCGCCAGCGCGGGGCAGTGCCGGTCCTGGTCACCCCGGTCTCCCGGCGCAGCTTCGACGCGACGACAGGCAAGTTCAACGTGAGCTTCCCGGAGTACGTCGCCAAGATGATCGAACTGGCGGCCGAGGAAGACGTCGACCTGGTCGACCTGTCCGCCTCCAGCCGGGCCTACCTCGACCAGATCGGACCGGACGCAGCGAAAGCGGTCTTCCTGCATGTCGATCCAGGCGTCTATCCCGGCCGCCCGAACGGAACCATCGATGACACGCATTTCCAGGAGTACGGCGCGATCCAGCTAGCCCGTCTGGTCGCCACGGACGTCGCCAAGCTGGATGTCCCGCTAGCGGACGAAGTGATCGAGGTAGCGCCGCCTGCGAACGTTCCGACGGCCCCTACCGGCCTGGTGGCAAGCAGCGTTTCCAACGCCGGCGCCGTACTGCGCTGGACCGCGCCTGCTGGTGCCGACATCTACCGCATCTACCGCAAGGCCGCCGCAGCCCCAGACATGGCGTACGGGCTCGTCGGCACTACGACGACCACTAGTGCTGTGGTGCAGGGATTGGCCGAGGGGGAGAGCTACTCGTACCGGCTCGGCGCAGTCAACGGTCGTGGCGAGTCGCAGCCCTCGGTGGCGACCACGTTCACCACCAAGCGAGCGAAGTACAAGTTCGACCTCCAGCCGGTCGGAGCACCGGTGGCTGCCGGGTACACCGAGGTCAACAGGACCACGACGTACTCCGTGGAGCGGGGCTTCGGCTTCACCCAGGCACCGGACGCCATGGCGGACCGGGATCGCGGTAGTACGGCCGGAGTGCCCAACGACCTGCAGCGGGATTTCGTGCTGTCGGGGAACCCGTTCGAGTTCAAGCTGGACGTTCCGAACGGGACGTACATGGTCAAGACCTACAGCGGCGACTGGATCGGCAGTAGCCGGACCGATTTCGCCATCGAAGGCCGCCCGGCCGGCAGCGGGAACGCTGGCAAGGAGAGCGTGACCGAGAAGCTGAACGGTCCGGTCTCGGTCGCGGACGGACAGCTGAACATCGTGATCAGCGGTACCGGTGCACGGCTGAACGGGATCGACGTCACGCCACTACTGGTCGCGCCGGCGAACCTGAAGGTCGATTCGGTCGCCCCGCAGGCCCCGAGCGCGACGCTCAGCTGGGATGCGGAAGCCGATGCTGTCGGCTACCGGCTCTACCGGCAAGGACCGGGCGACGACGAGCCGGTCAAGGTGGCGGATCAGGCCGCGCCGCGCTTCGTTGACAACACCGTGACCGCAGGGCTGGACTACGCGTATCACGTGACCGCGCTCGACAACATCGGCGTGGAGTCGGTGCCCTCCGGGGTGGTCCGTGCTGCGGTTGTCGACCCGGCTGTTGCTGTCCCGGTCGCGCCGACGAAGCTCAAGGTGCAGGCGATCCACAAGCACGACCTCACTGTGGATTGGAAGCAGAGCAAGACGGCGCGGAGTTACCTGGTCGCGCGGGCGGAAACCCCGGGCGGGCCCTACAAGGTGGTCGGCCGGACGACGGCAACGTCGTACAAGGACCGTGCGGTTCTCACCACGATCAAGTACTACTACCAGGTCTCGGCAGTGAATGCCGGCGGTATCTCGGCTGCTTCCGCAACGCTGGAAACCCCTGCTGTCACGGTGCTCAAGCGGCAGGCTGAGTACCTGGATCGCGCGCCGTCCGCCGTACCGACTGCTGACGGCAAGGTACTGGTGGGCTGGCGACTACTCGGGACGGACCCGGCGCCGATGGCGTTCCACGTGTACCGCGACGGCGTCCGGATCACCCCGAAGCCGCTGGCGCACACCACAAGCCTGCTGGATCCAGCCGGTACGGCGAAGTCGCGCTACCGCGTGACTGCCGTGTTCAACAAGAAGGAGTCGCCGGTCACTGCCGAGTTCGGCACCTGGGCCAAGAGCTACTTCTCGCTGCGCCTCGACAAGCCGGCGGACGACTACACGAAGGACGGCCAGCCGTATACCTACAGTGCCGGCGATGCCAGCGTCGGTGATGTCGACGGCGACGGCAGTTACGAGATCATCCAGATGTGGGCGCCGTCCATCAGCAAGGACAACTCTCAGGCCGGCTACACGGGCCTTGTCTACCTCGACGCGTACAAGCTGGACGGCACCCGGCTCTGGCGGATCAACCTGGGACCGAACGTCAGAGCCGGTGCTCACTACACGCAGTTCCAGGTCTTCGACCTCGACGGTGACGGCCGGGCCGAGGTCACCCTACGGACAGCGGACGGTACGACGGACAGCCGCGGGACTGTCATCGGCGATCCGAACGCGGACTACCGCAACAGCAGCGGGTACGTCCTGACCGGACCCGAGTTCCTGAGCGTCTTCGAAGGCTCGACCGGCAAGGTCCTGGACACCGTGGACTACACGCCGGCGCGGGGTGATGTCGGGTCCTGGGGAGATGCCTACGGCAACCGGGTCGACCGATTCCTGGCCGGTGTCGCATATCTGGACGGCGAACACCCGAGCGTCGTGTTCAGCCGCGGCTACTACACCCGGACCGTACTGGCGGCGTACGACTTCGTCGGCGGGAAGCTGCAACAGCGCTGGGTGTTCGACACCAACGACAAGGGCAGCGAGGGCGGCTACGGGATGGGCAACCACAACCTGTCGGTGGCCGATGCCGATGCCGATGGCAAGGACGAGATCGTGTTCGGCTCGATGACCGTCGACGACAACGGGAAACTGTTGTACAGCACGGGTCTCGGGCATGGCGACGCGCTGCACGTCAGTGACCTGATTCCGGCCCGCCCGGGGCTGGAGGTCTTCGCGGCGCACGAGTCCATGGGGCAAAGTGGCAACCGTGGTGCCACGATGCGCGACGCCCGGACCGGCGCAATCATCTGGGACATCCCTGCCACCAAGGACACCGGCCGGGCCGCGGCCGGCGACATCGATCCGCGCCACCCGGGCGCCGAGGGATGGGCGGTCGGCGGTGATGCGGCCTGGAACTCCCGGGTCGGCCAGCTCAAGTCCGCCACCGGCGAGCTGGTGTCGACGACGATCCCGGCAGCCAACTTCCTGGCCTGGTGGGACGGCGATCCGCTGCGCGAGATCGTGGACCACGACTGGAACACCACCACACTGACCGGGACGCCGACGATCGCCAAGTGGGACTGGGAAACGAGCTCCACCAACGTCCTGCTCGCCGACCCTGGAGCCCGCTCCAACAACGGGACGAAAGGTACGCCGGTGATCCAGGCCGACCTGTTCGGCGACTGGCGTGAGGAGATTGCCTGGCGCAGTGCGGACAGCTCGGAGCTCCGGATCTACAGCACCCCGCATCCGACCGATCGGCGGCTGCACACGTTGATGCACGACCCGGTCTACCGGCTGGGTGTGGCGTGGCAGAACACGGCGTACAACCAGCCGCCACACCCGAGCTTCTTCATCGGCCAGGACATGGTGCAGCCGAAGCCGCCGAGCATCGTGGTTCGCAGTCCTCAGCGATAGGCGGTGACGGCACGTTCGGCCTGGGCCCGGAGCGCGTACTCGGCCGGGGCCAGGCCGATCTGCTGTTTGAACTCCTTCGAGAAATGCGCCTGGTCGAAGTAGCCGAGTGCGGTCGAGAGCGCGGCGAGCTCGGTGACGTCGCCGCGCGCCAGCAGCTCGGCGCCGTCATGCAGGCGGTAGCGGCGCAGCACCCACTTGGGCCCGACGCCGACGTACCGGCGGAAGAGGCGTTGCAGGGTGCGGATCGGTATGCCGAAACGCTCCGTGACCTCGTCCACTCGCGCCAGCGAGCGGTCTGTGGCCATGGCGGTGACGATGTCGCGGACCAGCTCGTACGACGCGTCTGGCGGAGCCAGGTGGTCGCGCAAGAACGCCTCGAACACAGCACGACGCCGTACGTCGGACTCCTCGGCGAAGATGAGGTCAGCCAGCCGATCGCCGTCAGGGAAGACTGCGGTCAGCGGGAGCACCTGGTCGCTGAGGGAGCCGACATCCAGCCCGGTCACGGCTCCGAATCCGCCGGCCCAGAACTTCACCCCGAACACCCGGCCGCGGCCGGTCAGTTGCCGCTCGAACTTGCGCGTGTAGACGCCGTTCACGAACGCACCGCCCGGCTGCTCGAAGGTGACGTTCACGCTGGGAAACGGCAGCACCTCGGCGGTGTAGGGCTCGTCCAGATCCCACTCGACGATCCAGTACCACTCCACGAAGCGCTCAGCGCCAGGGCCGGGGGCGAGCCGGCTCAGCGTGCGGTGCCGGGCCTGCTCCCGCGGGTGCAGGATGCCCTTCTCGCTGTCCGAAGGAGTGCTCACAGTGGCTGTCGCTTTCTTACAAGACCGGTCCGGCGGTCGGCGGGTTGACTACCAGCATGACGACGGACACCGACAAAAACAGCGTAGTCAAGCCCATCCCCGACGGTTACCACTCACTCACGCCGTACCTGGCGGTTCCGGACGGCCCGAAAGCGATCGCGTTCTACGAGGAAGCGTTCGGGGCGCAGGTGCGCAGCCGGCAGGACATGCCGGACGGGCGGGTCGGACAGGCCGAACTGCTGATCGGGAACTCGATGCTGCAGCTCAGCGACCAGATGCCGCAGATCGGCCTGCGGGCGCCGAACGGCGAGTGGGTGCACTCCTCGCTCGTCCACTACGTGCCGGACGTGGATGCGACGTACGCGAAGGCGATCGCGGCCGGCGCGAAGGCGGTGGAGGCGGTGCAGACCTTCATGACCGGGGACCGGTTCGGGACGGTGATCGATCCGTTCGGGCATCGCTGGGCGATCCTGACGAAGGTCGAGGATGTGAGCCGTGAAGAGGCCGAGCGGCGGGTCCAGGAATGGCTCGATGCCAACCCTTCAGAACTCGCCTAAAGACGGCATAAGGAAGCGGCCCGCCGGAACCGTCCCCTGCGGCAGTTTCGGCGGGCCGCTGACTAAGAGTGTGCACGTGATCACGGAAATTGGCAACCCGTCAGACGATGAAACACTTACTTCAAGTGGTCGCCTCCGCGCTCAGCGCGATGAACTCAGCAGGTGGACCGGCGTCCGGTAGGCTTCGGTCGTAAGAGCCTGGGTACGTTGCCGATGAACCGCCGGTGAACGTCTCCGGGCTTCACCGTTTCCAGCGTCCGGCTGCCGCACGTCGTGAGGGCCGCGGGCCGACGCGTGAAGAGGAGGGCTGAGATGCCCGCAATCGTGCTCGTCGGCGCCCAGTGGGGCGATGAGGGCAAGGGTAAGGCGACCGATCTGCTCGGCAACACCGGGGCGGTCATCGACTACGTGGTCAAGTTCAACGGCGGGAACAACGCCGGCCACACGGTCGTGATCGGAACCGAGAAGTACGCGCTGCACCTGCTGCCGAGCGGGATCCTGACCCCCGGTGTGACGCCGGTGATCGGCAACGGGGTCGTTGTCGACCTCGGGGTGCTGTTCGAGGAGCTGGAGGCGCTCGAGGCGCGCGGCGTCGACACGTCCCGGCTGGTGGTCAGCGCGAGCGCGCACCTGATCCCGCCGTACAACCGGACCCTCGACAAGGTCGCCGAGCGCTTCCTCGGCAGCCGCAAGATCGGTACGACGGGCCGCGGGATCGGGCCGACGTACGCCGACAAGATGAACCGGATCGGTATCCGCGTCCAGGACCTGTACGACGAGAAGATCCTGGAGCAGAAGGTCTCCGCGGCGCTGGAGCAGAAGAACCACCTGCTGGTGAAGGTCTACAACCGGCGTGCTGTCGAGATCCGCGAGGTCCTGGACGAGCTGCTCGGGTATGCCGACCGCCTCCGTCCCATGGTCGCCGACACCAGCCTCCTGCTGAACAAGGCGCTGGACGACGGCAAGACCGTCCTCATGGAGGCCGGCCAGGCCACACTGCTGGATGTGGACCACGGGACGTACCCGTTCGTCACCTCCTCGAACGCGATCTCCGCCGGCGCCTGCACTGGCACAGGTATCCCGCCGACCCGCATCGACCGCGTGATGGCGGTTGTGAAGGCCTACACGACCCGTGTGGGTGAGGGCCCGTTCCCGACCGAGCTCCTGGATGCCGACGGCGAGTGGCTGCGCCAGCAGGGCTTCGAGTTCGGTACGACGACCGGTCGTCCGCGCCGCTGTGGCTGGTACGACACGGTCATCGCGCGCTACGCCGCCCGCGTCAACGGTGTCTCCGACTTCGTCCTCACCAAGCTCGACACCCTCACCGGCCGCGACAAGATCCCGGTCTGCGTCGCGTACGACGTGAACGGCGTCCGGCACGAAGAGATGCCGATGACCCAGACCGACTTCCACCACGCCACCCCGATCTACGAAGAGTTCGACGGCTGGTCCGAAGACATCACCGGCTGCCGCAGCTTCGAAGACCTCCCCAAGGCAGCCCAGACCTACGTCCGAGCCGTCGAGTCCCTCAGCGGCGCCCGCATCTCCGCGGTCGGCGTAGGCCCGGAACGCTCCCAAATGGTCCAGCTCTAACGGATCGGTCCGGCGACATCCCCGTCAGTTCAGGCCGATGATGGGGATGTCGCGGATGAGTGGTGCGTGGCGAAGGTCGCCGAGGGTGGGGCGCTCGTAGGTGACGTTCTCGGCGGGGTTGCGGGCCCAGTTGGAGCCGGCGCCTTGGGTGGCTTCGTAGAAGGTGTAGCCGCCGATGGCCAGGAAGATGACGGCCATGGTGGTGGCCAGCCAGCGGGGGCGGAAGATGTTGCGGGCGGTGATGTGGGAGCCACGGCGGAGTGCTGCGCCGCCTGGGCCCCACCAGGCAGTGAACAGTGCGGTGGCGCCGGCTGCGGCGAAACCTACTGCTGACAAGGGCTGCCAGGTGAGGCTCTTGGCTGTTGCGGTGATGCCGGTGACGATGCCTCCGACTACTGCGCCCATCACCAGCGGCAGGATCAGACAGACCAGAGTGATCAGCCCGGCGGTCACTAACTGCACGGGTGACGAGGCGACGGCGACTACTCCGTCGGATTTGCCGGACCGGCCACGGACCTGGCGACGGCGCATCAACGCCGTACTGCCGCGGTCGACGGTGCGTGCGATGACGAAGCACACTGCGGCAGCAACTGCGCCTAGCTCGGGGTAGAGCGCGATGAGTCCGGTCAGCCCGACCATCGCTCCGACCACTACCGCCGTACGGCGTCCTGTTGCTGGGGCGCGGTGTGGTTCCACCGACTGCCCCGGCTGCGGCCGCGGTGCCACCTCCCTCGACGACGCCTTGTACGGCGCCACCTCGCGCGACGGAGGCTGATAAGGCGCAACCGGCTGCTGGTACGGCATCGCGCCAGGCGCTGCCGCAACAGGTGCCGGACTGTAGGTCGCCGGATGAGTCATAGGCGGTGTGCCGAAAGGTCCAGCCACCGGCCCACCAGCGCTGGTGGTACCCGCAGCGGCTGCTGCGGCGGCGCGTGTGGCCTTGCGAGTGGCTGCGGCGTCGCGGACCTTGTCGGCCAGCGGGGAGAAGGCGGAGAGCGGCGGGATGACCGGGGGGACGAGGCCGGCTACCTCGGTGGGAGTCGGGCCGGTCTCCACAGGCGCTGCGGTCGTGGGCTCTTCCGTGGGCATCACGCGCGTCATCTGGCGAGTGGGCGGGTGCATGTGGACCGTGGGGTCGGCGACGGGCGCCGTACGGGGCGGGAGAGCGTCGCGGCCTTCGGCGTAGCGGGTGAGGCCGGTCATGATCTCGGCCCGGGTGGGGCGGTCGGCCTTCTTGGGGGCCAGCGCAGCGGAGAGCAGAGTCTTGAGGCGGGGGTCGAGGCCTTCCAGGTCGGCCTGGCCGGTGTGGACCCGGTGCAGCACGGCCTCAAAGGGGCCCTTGCCAAACGGGCGACGGCCGGTGGCCGCGAACGTCACTGTGGCTGCCCAGCCCCACCAGTCGGCGGACTCGGACACCATCTCGCCCTCGATGAGCTCAGGCGCCAGGTAGCCCGGCGTACCGATCACCAGACCGGTCTGGGTGAGGCGGAGGTCGTCGGCGGCCTGGGCGATGCCGAAGTCGATCATGACCGGCTTGCCGTTGAGCATCATCACGTTGCCGGGCTTGAGGTCGCGGTGGATGACTCCGGCGAGGTGGATCGCCTGCAGCGACTCGGCCAGGCAGCCGGCCAGCGGGAGCCACCTGCGCGGGGTCAGCGGGCCGCGGTCGTCTACCTGCTCGTCCAGCGGACGGCCAGGGACGAAGCGCGTCACCAGGTACGGGCGGTCTGCTTCCAGGTCGTGGTCGAGGATGCCGGCCACACCGGGGTGGCTCACCTTCTGCAATGTGGTCGCTTCACGCTGCAACCGCGCGCGGGCGGTCTCGTCGTGGGCGACGTGCGGCCGCAGCACCTTGACCGCGACCTCCTGCTGCTGCGGTCCTTCGGCCAGGTATACGACACCCATGCCGCCTTGGCCGAGGCGCCGGATCAACCGGTACGGCCCGATGTGCTCCTGTACCTCCCCGGCAGGCACCTCCCCAGCCGGTATGGAAGGCGTTCCCCCTGTGACTGACATGCCATCGACTGTACGTCGAGAGCAGATCAACCAGCCATGATGACCTCGGAGGTAATCGCCGGAACGCGCTCCGCAGCGGAGGCTGAGGCCATGACCCACTACGCGATCGCCAACCTGCAGAACGTCCAGCTCGGCGCCGACATCGCCGACTACCTGGCCCGCATCGACGCCACCCTCGCGCCGTACGACGGCCACTTCATCATCCACGGCAAGCAGCCGGAGTACCTGGAAGGCGAGTGGGCGGGGACGCTGATCGTGATCGAGTTCCCCGACCGGGCGAGTGTTCTCGGCTGGTACGAATCACCCGCCTACCAGGCGATTCTCCCGCTGCGCACGAAGAACTCGGACGGCATCACGATGGTGCTGGAGGGCGTCGACCGCAGCCACAAGGCGACCGACGTACTGGCCTGACCCCAGTACGCCGATCGCCGAGCGCTCAGCTAACCCGCAGTCGGAACGCGAGCAGTCCGGTCCCGGAAGCGTTCGCGATCCACGGTCCGGAGCCGATGTGGCTCTGGTAGACCAAAGCGGTCACTCCGGTTGCCGGCCCAGACAGTGTGAGCACCAGACTCCCGTCGGTCCGGTAGGCCACCGAGGACACCGTCACCGCAGCGCCCTCGACCCGGAAGTCAGCAGCCGAGCCAGCAGCCACCGTGAGCGGGTCAGTCGTCCGCAGCTTCACCACGAGCTGTGTGCCACTCGCAGTGACACTGGCCGGGTTCGGCGCCGAGACGCCGGCCGAGGAGCCGCCGTACAGGTCGCGGGCGATCACTGCGAAGTTGTGGTCGCCCAGGTCGCGGTAGCCGCCGAGGTACGCGTAGTGGCAGCCGTCGTGTCCAGACAGCCCGTTAGTAGAGAGCAGTACGACGCCATCGGTGTCGCCGAGGGCCCGCTGCGCCTCACGCAGGTTGATGCTGGTGGTGTTGTTGCACGGCGACGTGCGGACCTGGTTCACGTAGTACCGGGTCGCCGTACCGAAGTCGGCTCGCCAGTCCGCCAGCAGAGCGCGGAATCCAGTCACGTGCACGGCTGCGTTGTCGTTGTCGCTCTCGCCTTGATACCAGAGCACTCCGCGGATCGAACCGATCACACCAGCTGCCTTGAGCCGCGTGCGCAGTCGTCCGTAGTTGGTGGTGAGGTCATCCGGGGTGGCGTCGTTCCGCTGGAAGAAGCTGATCGGCTGACCACCATGCGCTCCCTGGACGATCGCCACCGGCACCTTGTACGTGTCGACGATCCGGCGACCCATCCGGATTGCCCACTGGCCGACCGAGCCGGACTGCACTGTCACGTCACCAGTCGCGTAGTGCCAGACCCGGTCTGCTCCGGAGATCTGTCCGTCCGAGGTTGGAGTGCCGTAGCTGCGCAGCCATGGCGACTCCTCGCCATTCGCAGCGCCGTTGAACTTGGCCGCCTCCGCGTTGGACTGCCCCTGGATCACATACACGTCTCCAGAAACCACACCAGTACGGCGAGCGACCACGCGATCGATTCCGCTGCCAATCGCACGCAGTTCGAAGGTGTACTCCTGCAGCGCCGCGTTGATCCGCGGAGTGAACCGGAAGTCGCGGGACTGCGAGGTGTACGTGTCGGTGTGCCCAAGGCTGGTCACCCGCAGCTGCACCTGGCTGACAGCAGGGTCAGTGATCCGCCCGGCCACCGCGACGTTGGCGCCGTTCGCAGCGTCGCGTGGGATGAGCTGCCGGTCCTGCGGCGCCTCGGACAGACTCACCAGGGATGTCCGGACGAACGCAGTCAGCTTCCGCTGGGTGTACCGCGCCGAGTTGTTGGCGAACGTCCAGTCCGGTTGCCCAGAAGCAGCCGTTCCGATGCCGATCGATAGCGGTACGTCGGCCGGCTGCGTGAAGGAGTTGATCGCCAGCACTGTCTTCGCAGCCGCGCCAGATGGTCGCGTCCCGCCGACCTGCGAGATCTGGAACGACCCGTAAGCACCTGTGGTCGGGCTGTCGTCCACGTCGAACGTGATCGGAGAGGTGTTCGCTACCTGAGTACTGGTCTGTTCGGCGTAGGTGTTCGGCCACATCTCCAGGTAGCCGGTCTGTCCAAGCCCAGTGGTCACGTTCGGCACGTTCGACGCGACCTCAAGGTCGTCGACGCGCTGCCTGGTGACCTGTCCGGCCTTAGTGGGCAGTCCGATGGTGCGGGCGTCCGCTGAGAACGGCTCCATCGCGGTCCAGACCCGCTGCGGCCCGTCGGGCCCGTTCAGCTCGAGGCAGTAGCCGACGCGGTCGAAGTTCGACCCCACCTCGGTACGGCGGTCCAGCGTGTACGGCAGCTCCCGGTCGAGCCAGCCGGCGCGCTCGGGCAGTGTCAGCTGCAGGATGGGTGTGTAGCCGACTGCTGCGGCTGCACATCCGGTTCCGGGATCTCGGAGTGCAGGCAGGACAGCATGGGCCTGCACTGTGACCGTCGAAGCCAGCAGGGTGGCTATGACAGACACAGCAAAAAGACGTCGAGGCATGGGCGGACCTCCGGGGGCGGGGCGGTTGTCAGACCCTTTGGTAGGCGACAACCTGGCCCCAAGCTCGGGCCGGACCACACTCCTGCGGTCAGCGGTCCAAACCCTGCGCCCAATGGCCTGACTCATGACACCGCGTTGTCAGCTCTTCTGCAGCTCGGGATACGCCGCCGCGAGGTCACCGGAGACCGACTGCTTCGCCCACCGCGCAGTGTCGTCGGCGAGCACCTCGTAGGCGCCGGACTCGATCCCGTCGAGCGCCTGCTTGGCGACGTCCTTCGGCGAAGTCTTCGGACCGGAGATGCCTTCGGTCATGTCGGTGTCGACGTACCCCATGTGCAGTCCGGTGACACCGACGCCACGATTCAGCAGTTCGACGCGCAGCGAGTTCGACTGGAGCCAGAAGGCCGCCTTGGTGGCCGAGTAGACGCCGTGCCGCGCGACCCAGGACAGCGCGGAGTGCGCGTTCAGGATGTGGCCGCCGCCGTTGCGCTCGATGATCGGGACGAAGGCCTTGGTGACCTCCAACGGGCCGAAGAAGTTCGCCTCGAAGACGGCACGCAGGTCGTCGGTCGGTGCGTCCAGGTAGCTGTCTGGCGCGCTCGCACCAGCGTTGTTGATGAGCACTGTCACATCAGGCGCCGCCGCTGCCAGGGCGGCGACCGACGCTGCGTCGGTGACCTCCAGCGGGAGCGGTACGACGCGTGGGTCGGCGCTCGGCTTCGGCGTACGGGCTGTCGCGTAGACCTTGGCGACCCCGCGGGCCAGCAGGTCGTCGACCAGAGCCTTGCCGATACCACGCTGTCCGCCGGTGACGAGAACGACGGCGCCTTGCAATGCGGTCATGAGCTGCTCCTGAGTGAAATGGAAACCGATCTGTTTCCCAGAGCGTAAACCGATCTGTTTCTATTCCCAAATCCAGCCGGTACCCTCGTCGTATGAGCAGCTCGGCGACACCCCGCGAACGCCTCCTCGAGGCCGCGGGTGAACTCTTCTACAGCGACGGCGTGAATATCGGAGTGGATGCACTCTGCAAGGCTGCCGGGGTGTCGAAGAAGTCGATGTACCAGCTGTTCCGCTCCAAGGACGAGCTGATCGCGGAGAGCCTCGCGAGCCGTGGTCCGGCACTGCAGGCGATGTTGTATCCGGGTCCGGACGACCGGTCGCCGCGGGAGCGGATCGTGGATGTCTTCGAGCGCCAGGACAATCTTGTTGCTGAAGGCAACTTCCTCGGCTGCCCGTACGTCGCCACGGCCGTGGAGCTGAAGGATCCGGAGCACCCGGGGTCGGTGGTGGCCCGGCACTTCAAGCAGCAGCTCACCGACTTTTTCCACCGGGAGCTGGCGAAGGCCGGCGCCGAGGATCCCGGCACGCTCGCGATCCAGCTGACGCTGATCTACGACGGCGGCGCCGCGCGGGCCGTGGTTCGCGCCCGGGAGCTCGGCGGCATCGGCGTGCTGACCGCCGGCGCCCTGCTGGACGCGGCCGGTATCCACGTTCCGGAACTGGCCGGTCACCTGAACTGACCCCGGGGTACCGTCCGAGGATGGAGATTCCCGCCGAGTTCAAGGATCTGCTGTCCTCGACCGCTGTCGCGATCGTGGGCACGATCGGCAAGCAGGGCGAGCCGCAGATCACCCCGCAGTGGTTCCTCTGGGACGGCGAGCAGGTCCGGATCAGTCTGGTCGAGGGCCGCCAGAAGCTGCGCAACCTCCGGCGGAATCCGGCGATCTCGGTGCTGATCGTCGACCCCGCGCGACCGACGTACTATCTCGAGCTGCGCGGCCGGGTCGACGAGTTGATGCCCGATCCGGAGCTCCAGCTCGAGAAGGCCATTGCCCACAAGTACGTCGGTGACTGGTCGGACGTCGAGCCGCCCGGTACGCCGCGTTTCGCGGCTGGTGTCACTGTCGAGCGCATCACCAGCCAGCTGGGCCACCCCTGACGACCCGACGGTCGCCAGGGGTGTCGTGATCAGTTCGTCAGCTGGGCAAGCTCAGCGCCGGCCAGCAGGAACGCGCCGACGCCGAAGTCGGCGGTCGATTCGTAGTTCACCGGCTGGCTCGATTCCGGCCGGTCGCCTACCTTCTGCACGAAGCCGAGGAAGCCGTCCGGGTGCACGGCGGTCTGCACCATTCCGTTCCACGCCCGGGCCGCCATCGGCAGATAGGTGACCGAAGGCAACAACCCGGCCCGGACGGCGTAGGCGGCCGAGTACGCGAAGAACGCCGTACCGCTGGTTTCGGGGCCGGGCAGGTGCTGCGGGTCGGCCAGGTTGACGTTCCAGAAGCCGTCGGTGCGCTGGATCGACCGCAACGAACCCACCAGCTGCGTCAGGCCGGTCTTGTATTCCGCGACATTCGCCTGCTCGCCCGGAAGTGCCTTCAAGGTCTTCACGTGAGCGGCCGCGACCCAGCCGTCACCGCGGGACCAGACGACCGGCTTCCCGTTGGGAGAAAGGATTCCGGTCGGTAGGAAGCGGTCGTCGCGGTACCACAACCCGTTCGAACTGATCCACAGTTTCCGGGTTCGCTTGGTGTGGTTGTAGAGCTGGTAGACCTTCGTCCAGTACGCCGGATCTGCGCGCAACCGGCCGATTCGCGCGAACGGCGGCATCGCCATGTGCAGGGCGTCGCACCACCACCAGTCGTCGATCTTGGTGCTGTTCACCATCCGGCTCAACGTGTCGACCGACGCGGTGAGCTTGTTGGCGCCGCCTTCGAGATCGTAGAGATCGAGGTAGGTCTGGATGCAGTTGTGGTTGTCGGCATGCCGGGTGGTGACGCCGCCGGGGATGCCGTAGTTGTGCCGCTCGGCCCAGGCCCGCGCGTAGTTCAGGTAGCGCACCTCGCCGGTCAGTTTGTGGGCAGCCATCAGGCCGCTGAAGAAGGTGGCGCGGGCCCAGCCGTTGTCGCCGGAGTTGCTGTGCGTGGCGATCCACTGGTCGGCGACGCGGCGCACCACGGCGATGATGTCGGCCCGCCGCGGCAGGCTGTTCGCGGGCGGAGCCGCGCTGGCGGTGGTGATGACAGAGGGTAGCGCCGGGGCGGCCAGGGCTGCGGTTCCGACGGTCAGGAACTGACGTCTCTTCATGGGACGAATCCTCACTTTGTTCCACTGAGCTGGGAAAACGGGGCGATTAGTTCCAGCGTGAAGTAATGCCTGCTGAGATGTTGACGCGCTTACGGTCCGTCGTCAAACTTCCGAAAAGACTCTGCGGATCGGGCGCTCTGAGCGCTCTGGGAGGGAGCCGCAGAGCCTCCGCCCCGAGGAACAGGAATCCGCCCATGAGAATCAAGCCTCTTCTGGTGGCTGTGGCGAGTGCCGGTCTGGTGGCCGGCGCGTTGAGCAGCCCAGCAGTTGCCGCGCAGCCGCCCACTCCCGCGCCCGCCGAGGCGCCGGCTGTGTTCGCGCATCCCGGTGTCGGTGTCAGCCGGGCCCAGCTCGACTTCGTGAAGGCGAAGGTCCTGGCCGGTGCGCAGCCGTGGACCAACGCGTACAACCAGGCCAAGAACAGTGCCTACGGTTCGCTGTCCCGGACGCCGACGCCGCGCGCGGTGGTCGAATGCGGTCCCTACTCCCAGCCGAACAACGGTTGTACCAACGAGCGTCAGGACGCGATCGCGGCGTACACGGATGCTTTGATCTGGTACATCAGCGGTGACGTGCGCTACGCCCAGAAGTCCATTGCACTGATGGACGCCTGGTCGGCAACGATCCGCGATCACACCAACAGCAACGCAGCCCTGCAGACCGGCTGGGCCGCGTCATCCTGGCCGAAGGCTGCCGAGATCATCAAGCATGCCTACGGCAACTGGCCGAACTCGGCGCGCTTCGGCACCATGCTGCGCAACGTCTACGTGCCGGAGATCATCAACGGCTCGAACTCCAACGGTAACTGGGAATTGACGATCATCGAGGCCCTGCAGGGGATCGGCGTCTTCCTCGAGGACCGGACGATCTACGACAAGGCACTCTCGCTGTTCGCCAACCGCGCTCCGGCGTACGTGTACCTGGAGTCCGACGGCGCGCTGCCGAAGACGGTGCCGAGCCAGAACCTCAACACCCGCGACAAGATCGTCAGCTACTGGCAAGGGCAGGGCACGTTCGTGAGCGGTCTGACTCAGGAGACCTGTCGCGACTTCGTCCACACCGGCTACGGCATCTCCTCGATCTCGCACGTCCTGGAGACCTCGCGCATCCAGGGCATCGACCTCTACCCGCAGTACGGCGAGCGGCTGCGGCAGGCACTCGGGTTCCAGGCCAAGTACGAGCGGCAGGCCGAGGCGGTTCCGTCCTGGCTGTGCGGCGGCAGCGTGAACCGCGGTCTCGGCCCGATCACCGAGGTCGGTTACAACGCACTGCACACCCGGCTGGGGATCGCCATGGCGAACACCCAGGCGCTCACGGAGGCCAACCGGCCCGCCGGTACGAACGCACTCTTCGTGGCTTGGGAGACCTTGACCCACGCGGAGAACCCCGCCTGAGGTAGCAGACTCAGGCTGTGGCCCGGGAGTACCTCAGTGGTGCTCTCGGGCCATCAGTGCGACGTCACTCGCAGCGCACTGAGCGCGGTGACCAGCTCAGCCAGCTGCTGTGGATCACGCAGCGACCGTCCAGTCAGCGTCTCGATGCGCCGCAGCCGGTAGCGAACGGTGTTGGCGTGACAGTGCATCTGCTCGGCAGTCCGGTTCGGTGAACCCTCGTTGGCGCACCAGGTGCGCAGCGTCTGAATCAGTACGGACCTCTCATGCACCCCAAGCGCCAGTAACTCACCCAGTACGGCGGCACTGATCCGCTCTGCCTCAACCGGCGCCGCACTGACGAGCATGGCCAGCGGACTCGGGTCGTACTGCACCACCTTGCCGCCGCGATGCGTCAGCGTGGTCAAGGCGATCCGCGCATCATGCAGCGCCCGCGGAGTGTCCCGCAGATGCTCAAACACTGCGCTGACTCCCATGTCACCCTCAGCACTGCTCTCAAGATCAGCCAGTACGGCGGCCTCCGTCGTACTGCGGCCGAGCGACAGCAGCCCAGTGAGCGCATCCGGTTGCCACCGCCAGGTCGAGTGAACGCCGTGCCGCCGCAACTGCGTCGTCAGCTCCTGGCCCTCCCCGCTCCTGGTGATCGCGACCAGGAACCGCCCACTGAGCGGCGTACCGAGTGCTTCACCGATCTCCCACAGGGTCGTGGTGTCAGATGCGGTCCCAAGGAACAGCGCATCGAGCAGTGCGAGCCGCCGGTGCTCCAGCTGGACAGCTAGCTCGGTCGAGGACGCGCGGTAGGCGATGGCGAGCGCATCGGTGCACTCACCCGCCAGTCGCCAGACCGTGGTCGCCGCATCGACCAGACTGGTGTCACTGGCGATCCCAGTGGTCCGGGCGGTCGTCACCAGGTCATGCCAGAGCTCTTCGAACCCGATCCGAAACGCCCGCAGCACCTCCGGCAGCGGTGCGTTCTGCTCGGCCCGCTCCCGACCGGTCGCCCGCGCCGGTCCGAGATCCAGCGGCTCAGCCGCGCTCAGACTGCGCAGTACCGGCACCAGGTTGCCGTAGATCGACCGGCGTAGATCGATGGTCGACACATCGCCCTCGGAGTAGAACGGCAGCTCGGAGTAAACGCGCCGGCTCATCGACTCGACCACTGCGTCGAGCCGCTCGAGAACCAGGGAGCTAAGCGCCGGCAGCTCACTCATTGCAGCAGCGTAACTCCGCAGGTCAGCCCACAGGAGTTGTCAGACCGAACAATCTGGCGCTGCGATGTCGCTCAGCGCAGACATTGTCCGCCCGCCCGCGCGGACCGACGCTGCGACGATGGAGAACCGGGATCACAAGGGTGAGCTGAGCGGACGAGTCGCAGTGGTGACCGGGAGCAGCCGGGGGATTGGGCGTGCATTGGTGCTGGCGCTTTCGCGCGCTGGGGCGGATGTGGTGGTGAGTGGCAAGAGCGAGACCGAGGACCCCCGCGTGCCAGGCACGATCCACTCGGTGGCGGAGGAGGTGCGGGCGCTGGGTGGCCGGGCGCTCGCCGTACGGACTGATGTGCGGGATGAGGCTGAGGTGGAGCGGCTGATCGGGCGGACTGTTGAAGAGTTCGGCCGGGTGGACATTGTGGTGAGCAATGCTGGTGCGCTGTGGTGGGAGCGGGTGATGGACACTCCGCCGAAGCGGTACGACCTGATGTGGCAGGTCAATGTGCGGGCGGCCTATCTGGCGGCGTACTACGCGCTGCCGCACATGGTCGAGCAGGGGTGGGGGCATCTGCTCACCAACAGTCCGGAGGTGACGACCATGGCCACGCCGGGCAAGGCGGCGTACATGACGACCAAGATGGGCATGAGCCGGCTGCAGCTCGGCATTGCGGCCGAACACTTGGCTGACAACGTTGCTGCGAACGCACTGTGGCCGGCTGCGCCGGTGGACACTGCGGCGACGCGCAACTGGGGTAGCGAGCGGATGGGTGATCCGGCACAGTGGCGGCGGGTCGACATCTATGTGGACGCCGCCATGGAGATCCTGACCAGCGAGCCGCGGACCTGCACCGGGAGGATGCTCACCGACGAGGAGATCCTGACCGAGCGCGGCTGGACGGCGGAGGAGCTCGACTCCTACTGGCTGACCGGTACGGCGCCGGCGGAGCCGTTCTGGATCGATGGGAGGAACGCATGATCACCGAGGACACGGTCGGGTCTTTGCTGCGCCATGCCGCCGAGCAGGCGCCGTCCACAGTTGCACTGGTGGAGGGGACTCCCACCGACCGGCGGCGCTGGCGCTACTCCGAGCTGCTGGCCGAGTCTGAGCAGGTAGCGCAGGCCCTGCTTGGACGATTCGCACATGGTGAGCGGATCGCCGTCTGGGCCAACAACCTCCCCGAGTGGACCCTGCTGGAGATGGCGGCCGGTCTGGCCGGTCTCACCCTCGTGACCGTCAACCCGGCGCTGCGCGAGCGAGAGGTCGTGCACGTACTGCGGCAGTCCCGCTCGGCCGGCATCTTCCTGATCCGGCAGTACCGCGACAACCCGATGCTGGAGACACTGCTCGCGATCAGAAACGAGCTACCCGACCTGCGCGAGGTCCTGCTCTTCGAGGACTGGAAGAGCTTCCGTGAGACCGCGTCACCGACCCAGGTGCTCCCGACAGTCCACCCTGACGACCCAGCGCAGATCCAGTACACCTCCGGTACGACGGGGGCTCCGAAGGGCGCCGTACTGCGGCACCGGGGGATCACCAACAACGCCAGGCTGTCGTATGTGCGGGCATTCGACATGCAGCCGGGGGAGGTGTTCATCAACACGATGCCGCTGTTCCACACCGCCGGCTGTGTGCAGGGGACACTCGCTCCGCTGATCAGCCTTGGGACACAGGTGCTGCTGCCAGGGTTCGATCCGGCGCTGCACCTGCACCTGATCGAATCCGAGCGCGGGGCGCAGCTGGGCGCCGTACCGACGATGCTGCTCGCCATCCTCGGCCACCCGGCCTTCAAGACCACCGATCTCTCCTCCGTGCGCTACGCAGTGTCAGGCGGTGCCACCGTCGCGCCAGAGCTGGTACGGCGGGTTGAGGCGGAGCTCGGCGTACCGCTGGCCATCGTCTACGCGCAGACCGAGGCCTCGCCGGTCATCACCATGACCGAACTGGATGACACACCGGAGGACCGATCCGACACGATCGGCCGACCGTTGCCTGGCGCCGAGGTGAAGATCGTCCGGCCCTCCGACGGTGAGCTTGCGGCGGCGGATGAGGTCGGCGAGCTGTGGACGCGCGGCTACCACGTGATGGCCGGCTACTTCGAGGATCCCGTCCAGACCGCGGCGGCCCTCGGCGAAGACGGCTGGCTTCGGACCGGCGACCTCGCGAGCATGGATACGCGTGGCTACTGCCGGATCGAGGGGCGGCTGAAGGAGGTCATCATCCGCGGCGGCGAGAACATCTACCCGCGCGAGATCGAGCAGCTGATCGCGACGCATCCATCGGTCGCCGACGTCGCGGTGGTCGGCGTACCGGACGATCATTGGGGTGAACAGGTCGCGGCTTTCGTGCGGCCGGTAGGCCCGGTTTCGATCGCCGAGCTCGAAGAGTTCCTGCACGGGCGGTTGGCGCGGCACAAGGTCCCGAAAGTGTGGCGGGTGGTCGAGGAGTTCCCGACCACCGCCTCGGGGAAGATCCAGAAATTTGCCTTGCGCAACCAACTGGATCAACCGATCGCCTCGCCGCGTTTCCAGTAACCCTGGAACGAGATCGACGGTTTCGGCAGACCGACCACATTGACCAGGTGGCGTCGTACCGACTTGATCATCGAGGACTCGCCGGCGACCCAGGCGAAGTCGACGGACCCCGGCAGTTCAGCGGATTTGAGGGCCTCGAGCAACGGAAGGTCGGTGTCCGAGTCGGGTGCCGTAGTGATCCAGGTGATGTCGGCGGTGCCGGGGGTCGGCAGCGGGCGGATGTCGCGCTTGTCCGGGACCTGGGCGAAAACGGTGGCGTGCGTATCGGCTGGTAGTTGCTCGAGGATGCCGGTCAGCGCCGGGAGCGCGGTCTCGTCGGCGATCAGGACGCGGTGCTTGCTCGTGCTCGGCGGCACGTAGTCGACGCCCGAGTTCAGCATCCCCTTGGCGCTGGTCGTGTCGACCGCGAACGGGATGAGCAGCGCAATCTCAGCACCCGGTACGACGTCCGTCGCCCACGCCGACGCGGGTCCGTTCACACCGTGCAGGACGAACTCGATATCCAGCTCGCCCTGCTCGGCGCGCAGTTCGCGGATCGTGTACGTCCGCATGATGAAGCGCTCGTCCTCGGGTTGGGCGCACCAGTCGGCATACCAGTCCTCGCCGGACAGAAGCTTGAGGTTGCTGCCGTTCGGGGGCGGCAGCAGGATCTTGATCCGCTGGTCGGGACCGGCGACGACGGCGTCGGTGAGCCGCGGTGCGACGAACGTCACGCGACGTAGGTGCGGGCTCAGATCCTCGACTGCCTGGACGGTCACGAACAGCGAGTCGAACATGATGGGCGGGGTGGCGACAGCGGTCATCAGGTCACTCCACATCAGCCTCGGGTGCGCAGGCGGGAAGGCTCGGGTTATTCTGAGGCACCTAGAGGTTAGCCTTACCTAAGAGGAAACCAAAAGCCTGATGCCGCCTAGCTCCACGGTCGATTCCGCAGGTCGCGCTGCGACCGCTGCCGTTTCGGCACGCCCGCGCCGGACCCGGCGCGCCATCTTGGTGCTGGGGCTGGTCGGCGCGATCGCCCTGCTCGCGCTGGTGGTTCTGCTCAGTATCGCCGTCGGGTCGAAGCAGATTCCGTTGTCGACGGTGATCGATGCCTTGCGTCATTACGACGAGTCGAACACCGATCACGTCATCATTCACTCACTGCGTGTGCCCAGGACGATCATCGGCCTTCTGGTCGGTGCCGCACTCGGGCTGTCCGGTGCCTTGATGCAGGGCGTCACCCGCAACCCGCTCGCCGACCCCGGAATTCTCGGCGTCAACGGCGGTGCCGCACTCTTCGTTGTCGGCGGCATCTATTGGTTCGGGCTGGCCAGCCTGACGGCGTACGTCTGGCTCGCCTTCGCCGGTGCGGCAGCGGCTTCGGTGGCGGTCTACTTCCTCGGTTCGCTCGGCCGCGAAGGCGCGACGCCGGTCAAGCTCGCGCTGGCCGGTGCGGCGCTGACCGCGATGCTCGGGTCGCTGACGACCGCCTTGCTGATCAGCGATGTCGACACCTTCGACCAGTTCCGCTTCTGGTCGGTCGGGTCGCTGGCCGGTCGCGGTTCGGACATCGCGAGCCAGGTGGCGCCGTTCATCCTGATCGGGATCGTGCTGTCGATGTTCTGTGGCCGCGTTCTGAACGCGATGTCGCTGGGTGACGAGGTCGCGAAGTCGCTGGGCCAGCGCGTGGGCCTGGCACGGTTGTTCGTCGCGGTCGTCGTCGTGCTGCTCTGTGGCGCCGCCACCGCCGCGGCCGGGCCGATCGGGTTCGTCGGACTGACCATCCCGCATGTCGCGCGCCTCATCACCGGCCCCGACTACCGCTGGATCCTGCCGTACTCCGCGGTGCTGTCGCCGATCCTGCTGCTCGGCTCCGATGTGATCGGCCGGGTCGTCGCGCTGCCGGGTGAGCTGCAGGTCGGCATCGTGACCGCGGTCATCGGCGCTCCGTTCTTCATCATGCTGGTTCGCCGGCGGAAGCTGGCAGACCTGTGACCACCGCCGAAGAAGCAGTCCACATCATCAGCCATGCGCGAGCGGTCCGGCAGGCGCGCACGGTCGCCGTGATCGGCGTACTGGCGATGCTCGTCTTCGTCACGTTCTGCGTCTCGCTGTCGCTGGGTGACTTCAAGATCCCGGTCATCGACGTTGTGAAGACGCTGTTCGGTGGCGGTGACAAGGCCACCGAGTTCATCGTGAACCGGCTCCGGTTGCCGCGGGCCCTGACCGGCCTGATGGTGGGCGCGGCGCTCGGCATGTCCGGTGCGATCTTCCAGAGCATCGCCCGCAATCCGCTGGCCAGCCCCGACATCATCGGTGTCACGTACGGCGCCAGTGCGTTCGCCGTGTTCGCGATCGTCACGCTCGGGATGACCGGGCTGGCGGTGTCCGGGTTCGCCATCGCCGGCGCGATCCTGACCGCGTTCATCATGTACGTCCTGGCCTGGCGGCACGGGGTGTCGAGCTACCGGTTGATCCTGATCGGGATCGGGATCGGTGCGATCGCCACCAGCATCACGTCCTTCCTGCTGACCAAAGCGCGGGTCGAGATCGCCCAGCAGGCGCTGATCTGGCTCACCGGCTCGCTGAACGGGCGGGACTGGTCGAACGTCCAGGCGATGACGGTCACGCTGGCGATCAGCGCGCCGCTGTCGGTCTGGCTTGTGCACCGGCTGCGCATTCTGCAGCTCGGCGACGAGACGGCGTACGGGCTGGGTCTGCGGGTGGAGAGCTCGCGGCTCGGGCTGATCGTGGTGGGTGTGTTCCTGGCGGCAGTTGCGACGGCTGCGGCCGGCCCGATCGGGTTCGTCGCGTTCGTCGGCCCGCCGATCGCGCGCCGGCTCACCCGGTCGCCGGGACCGGCGATGATCACCTCCGCGCTGATCGGTGCGCTGGTGGTGGCCGTGTCCGACCTGATTGCCCAGCATGCGTTCGGCGAAACGCAGTTGCCGGTCGGGGTAGTGACCGGCGTCGTGGGCGCTCCGTACCTGATGTATCTGCTGGCTCGGACGAACCGGGTGGGAAGTGGTGGCTGAGATGGAGAACTCCGTGGAGAAGCCCGAGACCAAGCACAGCCTTGCGGCCGAGGGGCTGGCCGTCGGCTACGACCAGCGGCAGATCATCGCCGACCTGTCGGTCGAGATCCCCACCGGCAAGATCACCGTCATCGTCGGCGCGAACGCGTGCGGTAAGTCCACGCTGCTGAAGACACTGGCCCGGCTGCTCAAGCCGTCCAAGGGCAGGGTGCTGCTGGACGGCAAGAGCATTCAGTCGATCCCGACCCGTGAGGTCGCCACCCAGCTGGGTCTGCTGCCGCAGTCACCGACCGCGCCGGAAGGCATCACGGTCGCCGACCTGGTCGGTCGCGGCCGCTACCCGCGGACGCGCTGGATCCGGCAGTGGACCAAGGCCGACGACGAGGCGGTCGCGGACGCGATGACCTCGACCAGCGTCCTGGAGCTCGCCGACCGGCCGATCGACGAGCTGTCCGGTGGTCAGCGCCAGCGGGTCTGGATCGCGATGGCGCTCGCCCAGGAGACCGACATCCTGCTGCTCGACGAGCCGACCACCTTCCTCGACCTGACGCATCAGTTCGAGGTCCTCGATCTGCTCGTCGACCTGAACAAGCGCGACAACCGCACCATCGTCCTGGTGCTGCACGACCTGAACCAGGCCTGCCGGTTCGGCGACCACCTGATCGCGATGAAGAACGGCGCGATCGTTGCCAAGGGCAACCCGGCGGACGTGATCACCGAAGAGGTCGTGCACGACGTCTTCGGGCTGCACGTGAAGATCATCCCGGACCCGGTCGCCGGTACGCCGATGGTCGTGCCGCTGGGTCGGCACACCACCCGGACCGACCGCGTTCAGGACATGGTTGCGAGCAACTCCGCCGTGGCCGCACTAGCTGCTTCGGCGGCCGCGAACGGGGTCTGCAAGCCCTCGGAACGCTGACCGATCCAATTTGTCGGCGGGCCCGATTAGTGTCGGGAGTCAGAAGTTCGACGGCACCGGAGGCGCCCAGGCACGCACCTCGCTGCGTTGGAGAAGCATCCACGATGAACACCGCATCGAGGACGCTCCTCCGCCTTGCGATGCACGCACCTGGACCCCTCCGGCACTCGCCGACCTCCCGACTCCCGACACTAGGTTGCCGCCATGTTGTCCGTCCTGGGTTATCACCGAGCCGTCCTGACGGTTGTCCGCCGTCAGGACGAGGCTGCGTGGGCTGCGTTGCGGGGTGCGCCCGACGGCGAGCTCGACGATGCCTTGCGCCGGAATGCCTATCTCCTGACCGCTGACGCACACCCGGGCGTGCATCGGGCCGGTCAGCGTGCTGCTGAGGCCCTCGAGATGGACAGCGCGGTCGAGTATTACCAGGTGAACGGCGCGCCCAACGCGTCGTACCTGCATCAGGCTGGGCGGGCGGTCGTGCTGTTCCAGGGCGCCCTGATCGATCGGCTGGACGAAGACGAGCTGACGGCCGTCATTGGGCACGAGCTGGCCCATCGGCTGTTGTGGCAGAGCGAGGACGGCGCGTATCTCGCTGTCGATCGTTTGCTTGATGCGGCGGCGGGTGACGCGCGGACGTCGGCGCAATATCTGGAGACGCATCGACGCTGGTCGCTGGCGACCGAGCTGTTTGCCGACCGCGGTGCACTGACCGCGTGCGGCGACCTCGGTACGACGATTCGCGCGTTGCTGAAGCTGGAGACCGGGCTGAGTTCGGCGGACCCGGCGGCGTACCTGCGGCAGGCGGAGACGGTCGATCTGAGTTCGGGGAGCCGGGGGACGTCGCATCCCGAGGCGGTGATGCGGGCCTGGGCGTTGAAGGGCTGGCTGGCGGAGGAGAACGTGGAGTCCGTGGTCACCGGCGCGCTCGACGTGGATGCGCCCGATCTGCTCGATGCCGAGTTGCTGGCTGAGGTCAGTCGGGACTTCGCGGCGTTGATCGCTGGGACGGACGGGTTGGCGACGGAAGCGGTCGCGGTGGCGGCGGCCGGGTTCGCGGATCCGCCGGGGCCGTTGGGGGTGCCTGGGTCGGTGTTGCGGTTCGACGAGCCGCTGACGGTGCGGCCGGTTGATGGCGCGCCATTGCCTCGACCCCGGCCGTTGGCCGACTCCACCAGGCGCTATCTGGCGTACCTGCTGCTGGACCTGGCCACCGCTGATCCCGATACCGGTGCTGATGGGCTGATCGCGTCGCTCGGGATTGCCCGTCGTACTGGGCTTGGTGGGTACGTCGATGTTGCGGACAGCGAGCTCGGGTGGAGCGACAAGGAACGCGCTCGGCTGGTCGGGGAGGCGGCCGAGTGAGCGCCGAAGAGTTGGTCGTGCTGGCCGTGACCGAGGATGGCCTCGGGAGCGATGCGCTGCTCGCCGCAGTGCTGCCGCTGTTCCGGGCGACTGCCGAGGTGCACGAGCGAGGGCTGGTGGCGCCGCTGCGTGGGCTGGATCGGCTGACTGTTGATGATCAGCATCAGCTTGGGTTCGGGCCCGAGGATGCCGGGCGACCGACCCTGGCCGTGATGGAGATCGACCGTCGCCAGGGGCCACGAAGCTCGGCCGTCGAGGTGGTGGCGCATCGCCAGGCGGAGCTGGATCTCGGTTCGGACGGTGGTCGGGCCAAGACGTCGGTGGTTGAGCCCGTTCCGGATGCGATCACTGCGCCGACGCATGTGCCGGGGTGGCAGAGCTGGGAGCACGTGGTCGGCCATCACGACCCGCTGACCGATGTCTACAGCCTCGGCCAGCTACTGCTGGCGCTGGGGATCGGCCTGGATCTGTCCCGTCCGGAGGACGTGGCCGAGCTGATCGATGCCCGCGGCAACCTTTATCGGCTGGCGCCGCAACTGCATCCGGTGATCGTCTCGATCGCCGCGCAGATGGCCGAGCCGGATCGGCACCGCCGGGCGCAGGATCTGCACTCGCTGATCGAGCAGCTGGAGAACTACCGCGACCAGCCGCTCGACTTCGACGTCACCGCGATCACGGCTGCGGGAGCTGACCGCCGTACGGCGGTGCTCGGCGCGCTCCGGAACCGGCTCTTTGATCTGTCGCGGCGGAACCGGTTGATCAACTTCCGCCCGACCGGCCAGACGCTGAACCTGACCGAGGTGTCGGTGCCGCTGATGCTCGACGTCCGCACGATCCGCGCGGAGCAGTTGTTCACGTGGCGCGACGACCTGGCAGCGCAACTGCTGGGGAAGACCCAGGCGCTCGGTAAGTGGATCCGGTACGACGAGGCGCCGTACGCGGCGAGCACGCTGGACAAGCTGATCGCGACGGCGCGTCGGGACCGGACGGAGTACGGGCAGGATCAGTTGCGGTTGGTGCCGGCGTTCCTGCGCTGGCATGACCTGAAGAACGATCCGGGGACGCGACTGGCCTCGCCCTTGGTCCTGGTGAAGGTTGAGCTGGCGAAGAAGCGCGGAGTGCGTGACTCGTACACGATCCGGGTGACTGATCCGATCGCCGAGGTCAATCCGACACTGCGTCATCACTTGCATCAGCTGTACGGGATCACGTTGCCGGAGACGGTGGATCTGTCCGAGCGTGGTGCGCTGATGATGCTCCACGAGCGGCTGGCGAAGGAGATTCAGGCGACCGAGCCAGGGTTGCAGCTGCACCTGCAGGAGAAGCCGCGGATCGACCTCGTGCGGCAGCGGGCGATCGTGAAACTGCGCAGCTACCAGCGGGGCAAGCGGCGCGGAGCTGTCGGTTTCACGGGCAAGCAGTATGCGTATTCGTACCGGCGGTCGGACTATCAGCCGCTCGGGGTGCAGATCTTCCGGTCGCAGATCGTCCAGCAGGTGCTGCCGCTGGGGGTCGCGCTGGGCGCGGAGCCGCGGCATCCGGCGGCGATCGAGACTGACACCTATTCGCTCGACACGGGCGGCGGACCGTATTCGTGGGACGTCGACTTGTGTGCGGTGTCGCTGGCGAACTTCAACTACCGGACGTTGGGGCTGGTCCGCGACTACGACGAGCTGCTTTCTTCGGGTGAGAGCGCGGCGTCGTTCGATCAGTTGTTCTCGGATCGGCCGCGACCGATCAGCCCGGTGCCGCCGGAGCTGCCGGTGGGGGAGCGACACCTCGTCGTGCCGGCGGACGGTTCGCAGGTCGGTGCGATCGCGCGGGCGCAGCGTGGCGAGAGCTTTGTGATCCAAGGGCCGCCGGGGACGGGGAAGTCGCAGACGATCACCAACATGATCGCGGACTTCGTGGCGCGCGGGCAGCGAGTGCTGTTCGTGTGCCAGAAGCGGGCGGCGCTGGATGTTGTGCACGCGCGGCTGGCGAGCCGGCGGCTGGACGGGTTGTGCACGCTGATCCACGACTCGCAGGCGGACAAGAAGGCGTTCGTGCACGGGCTGCGCGAGACCTACGAAGCCTGGCTGGCCAGCGAGGACAACCTCGACGAGTTGACCGAACGGCGCTCCGAGTTGGTCGCCCGGGTTGACCGGTTGCTGGTCGCCGTCGGCGATTTCGAGGGCATCCTGGCTGCGGGCTCACCCCGGCTCCGGGAGGTTGTCGACCGCCTCGCCGAGCTCCGTGACCATCGCTTCGAGGCTGAGGGCGACCTGATTCCGCGGGCCGCCGAGTGGTGGCCTGCGCGCGATGCCGTCCGTGCGATAGCTCGAGAGCTGGCGAGCGCCGATCCGCAGACCGGAGGAGTGCTGGCTCGGAGCCCATTGGCCTACGTAGCTGCCGCTCGCTGGGCGGATGACGAGCTGTCCGACCGCGCCCGCACAGTCCGCACTGCATGGACGACCGTTGCCGACGCCCTAACCGCAGCAATCACAGCCGAGGCTGAGAGTGATTGGACTGTGGGTCAGGTGGCGGCGCTCGCCAGGTTGGGGCGGGTGTTGGCGCCCCTAGCCGGGCGGGATCGGGCGCAGGCGCTGGATCCACGCTCGGATGCTGCCATGCGTCTCGCCTCGAGTGCCGCGGAGCGAGAGCGATTGGCCGGCGCCGAGCGGAGTGCTTGGGAGGGTGCAGCGGGGTGGAGTGAGCCGTTGGCTCCGGCCGATGCCAAGTCGGCCCTGATCATTGCCCAGAGCAAGGAAGGTGGTCCTTTTTCCTTCCTGGCTGGGGATTGGCGACGCGTCAAGAGCCTGGTGAACAGCCGGTTCGACAGCTCGGGCCGGGCCGTGCGGCCGGCCGTGGTGGAGATACTGACGGACTTGGTGGCTGCACATTCGGCGACTGCAGCAGTGGTTGCGCATGCCGAGCAGCAGCGGGCCGAGTGGGGCGTGGACGATCCGCGCGAGCTGGTCGAGCGGCTGGCCGCGGTCCGCGCTGATTCCCGGTTGCCGGATTGGCGGTTCGCGCTGGCGGACGGCGTACCGGAGCGGTTGGTGTTGCTGGCGGGCGCGCTTGATGCTGCCTCGGGGCCGACGCAGGAGCTGCTGGATGCGGAGTACGCGGCGCTGACTGTCGACGCGCTCCGCGAGATGGTGGATCGACTCATCGCCGCGGACTCTGTCGTGCGGGCGGTCGGTCCGGTGCTGCGCGAATTGCAGACCGCATCGACGACCGTGCAGACCGCGGTACGGCGATTGGACGCGTCACCTGATGAGCTTGAGTACTCCGTGTGTGCGGCGGAATGGGAGCGGGCCCGATCGGCCGCGGCGCTGCGGTTGCCGTCAGCGCGGGTGGATTCGATCGTCGGCGAGCTGGGAGTCGTGTACGACGAGCTGACCGAGCTCGAGGCGGAGGTGATCGTCGCGGGGGTTCGGCGGCGGTTCCTCGCTGAGGTTCAGCATTCCGAGCAGAGCGTCACCGGGATGTCGCCGGACGACCGCGCTCGGAAGAAGCAGTTCGCGACCGGACGGCGGGAGGTGGAGCACGAGTTCGGCAAGGTGATGCGGTACCGGTCGATCCGCGACCTGGCTTCGGGTGCTCCGGGTGCCGTGGTGTCTGCGCTCCGGCCGGTCTGGTTGATGAGTCCGTCGTCGGTGTCGGACACGTTGCCACTGACCGCGGACTTCGATGTCGTCGTGTACGACGAGGCGAGCCAGATCCCAGTGGAGGAAGCGATTCCGGCCCTCCATCGGGCGCCGCAGGTGGTCGTCGTCGGCGACCAGATGCAGCTGCCGCCGACGCAGTACTTCCGGGTCCGCTCGGATGGGGATCTTGAGGAGGAGTCCTCGGAGCAGGTCGGGGTCGCGTTGACAGAGGACAGCTTCCTCTCGATCAGTGCGCTGCGACTCGCCTCCACGATGCTCACCTGGCACTACCGCAGTCGTTCGGAGGCGCTGATTTCGTTCAGCAACTCGGCGTTCTACCAAAGCCGGCTGGCCACAGTCCCGGATCGGCTCCCGGCCAACGTCGCGCCGCCGTGGCTCCTGCGCTCGGACGCGCCGATGGTGAGCGAGGTCTGCGACAGCCTGCTGAACGGCAGCATCACCTCGATCCGGCTGGCCGACGGCGTCTACGTACGGCGGACCAACCCGGCCGAGGCCCGCTGGATCGCGGAACTCGTGCGAGAGCTGTTGTCGCGGGAGACCGGGAAGAGCATCGGGATTGTCGCGTTCTCCGAGGCCCAGCAGACCGAAATCGAGCGTGCGCTGGACGAACTGGCGGAGGGCGATCCTGAGTTCGGCGCGCTCTACGACGCGGAACAGGTGCGGACGCAGGGCGAGCAAGACGTCGGCCTGTTCGTGAAGAACCTGGAGAACGTCCAGGGCGACGAGCGCGACATCATCCTGATGAGCGTCTGCTACGCCGCCGGTGCCGACGGCCGCATGCTGATGAACTTCGGCCCGATCAACACCTCCGGCGGTGAGAAGCGCCTGAACGTCATCTTCAGCCGAGCCCGCCACCACATGGTCGTCGTCAGCAGCATCGAGCCCGAGGCGATCACCAACACCTACAACGACGGCGCCAACACCCTCCGCCGATTCCTCGGCTACGCCTCCGCAGTCTCCCGAGGCGACGTCCCCGCAGCCCGCGCCGCGCTCGCCTCGTTCACCGCCCCAGCCCGTCGCGCGTCCGCACCGGCGACTGCTACCGCCGTACAGGCTGCCGTTGTCACCCAACTCCGCGAGGCGCTGGAAGCCCATGGCGTCGAGGTCGAAACCACCGTCGGCAACTCCGTCTTCCGCTGCGACCTGGCCCTCCGCCTCCCCGGCGACCCCGGCTACCGCATGGCAGTCCTCGTAGACACCCCAGCCCGAGTCTCCGCCGACACCCTCCTAGAACGCCTCACCACCCACCCAGCCGCCCTCAAAACCACCGGCTGGCGAGTCCACCACGTCCTCACCGCCGACTGGATCCAATCCCCAGACAAAGTGCTAACCCACCTCCTGGAAACCCTCCACCGCCCCACCGACGCCTAACCCCCTCGGTCACCGCCCTCGTCCGCGGGTCCCATTTGATGGGTCAGCCCACCGGGTTGTGGGTGGGCCCACCGCATGCGATGAGCCCACCCACAAGCGCATGGGTCAGCCCATCAAATGGGGTCGGGGCGCACCTGCCGCACCACCTGGTGGGTAGACCCATGGATTGGTGGGGGACCCGTGAGCTTGTCACCGAGCCGGAGCGTCGAGCGCTTGCCGTCGAACGTCCGCCCGCCACCGTCACAACGTCCGAAGGACCGGACGCGGGCCCTCCGGTCTTTCGGACGTTAGCGCGGTTAGTTGGCTTTGGGGCGGAAGGCTAGGCGGTGGAGGAGGAGGCCTGCTAGCAGGGCGCCGAGGGTGCCTAGGGCCAGGTCGCCGAGGGTGTCGGTGTAGGCCGACTGGAGTTCGGGGGAGTGGCGGACGAAGGCGACGTATTCGCCGAGTTCCCAGATGACGGCGGCGGTGGTGCCGAAGCCGAGGGCTACGAAGGCGGTGACGGCGAGGGAGAGGTTGCGCGGAGCGAAGGCGAGCAGGGCGCCGGCGGTGAGGAAGCCCCAGAGGACGAAGTGCATGGCGTCGTCCCACCAGGTGACGGTGTCGAACAGGTTCAGGCGGTTGCCGAGCAGGTCGATCAGCCACGGCAGCGTCAGCAGCAGGTCGGCGGGCCAGGGGAAGGCGTGGTGCAGCTTGCTGCGGGTGCGGCCGTAGGCCCACCACCAGAGCGGCAGCACCATGGCGCCGAGCGGGTAGACGACCAGGCGCGCCCCGGAGGCCTTGCCCTTGATCCCGCTCAGGTCGGGCCAGATGAGGGCCGTCAGCAACAAGGCGAAGAGCAGTACCTTCGCGATCAGAGCGGCGTACCGGACCCGGCTGGTGCGGGTGTCCGGTGCTGTCGGCGGAGCAACCATCGTCGTCATGCTCTCAGTCAAACCGACCGCTGGGCGACGCGGATGAGTACATCTACGCGAAGAACCCCCGCGATCCTGGTCAGTGTGACCGATCGCGGGGGCTCAAAGGAGTGAGATCAGCCGACGCTCAGCAGGTCGACGACGAAGATCAGGGTCTCGCCCGGCTTGATCGCGCTGCCGGCGCCACGGTCGCCGTAGCCCAGGTGCGGCGGGATGACCAGCTTGCGGCGGCCACCGACCTTCATGCCCTGGACGCCGGTGTCCCAGCCCTGGATGACCTGGCCGATGCCGAGCTGGAAGCCCAGCGGCGCGCCCCGGTTGTACGACGCGTCGAACTCCTCGCCGGTGGAGTGCGCAACGCCCACGTAGTGCACGTTCACCCGCGAGCCGGCTACTGCCTCGGCGCCGTCGCCCTCGGTGATGTCGGTGATCTCGAGATCCGCCGGCGGCGGTCCGTCGGGAAAGTCGATCTCTGGCTTGTCAGTCATGCCACCAGGCTAACCAGACCCCTGGTCCACCCGGTTCAGCGGGTCAGGGCGTGGTGCGTGCGTGCAGGTGGGCGTCGTGGCGGCCGTCGGCGAGTCGCCAGGCGCTGCGCAGGGTGCCTTCCAGCGCGTAGCCGGCCTTCTCGGCGACTCGGCAGGACTGCTGGTTGCGGGTTGAGTGCTGGAGGACGATCCGCTCGAATCCGAGGGCGAAGCACCAGCGCTCGAGCGTGGCGATGGCTTGGGGCGCCAGGCCCTGGCCGCGGGCGGCGGGGAGCACCCAGTAGGAGAGTTCGACGGTGGCGTTCGAGAGGGAGATGTGGCGCAGGCCTATTTGCCCGGCGACCTCGCCCGCTGCCGTGATCGCCCAGGAGGCGGCCTCGGCGGCGGACCAGCGCGGGGCCCACTGGTCGACCCAGCCACGGGCCTCGGCCTCGTCGTCGAGGCGCAGGACGTGCCATTGCTGGATCTCGGCGTTACCGAAGGCCTCGAGCACCGCCGGTACGTCGGTCTGGCGCCACGGACGGAGGTTGTCGAGCAGAGGTTGCGCGCCGGCGAACGTCGTACTGGCGATCGCCGGCGTGGTCAGCGTGGGCATGTCAGCCGAGGACCTCGCGCAGTTTCACCGCGAACTCGGCGGGCTTGCCAGGCATGCCGTACTCGTCGCCGAGGAAGCCGCCGTGGTTGCTGGGGAAGACGGCCGGCGTGAGACCGAGCCGCTCCGCGACCGCCTGGCCGCCGCGGGCCGCGAGCTGCTGAGCGGACTCTTCGCCGACGCCGATCACGAGCTTGTCCGCAACGGCGGCGAGCGCCTCGAAGTCCGGCTGGTACGACGTCGTGCCACGAAGGTTCTGGCCGATCAGGATGTCGTCCCGGCTGCCGTCGTCCTCGGCGGGCAGGCCGAACATGGCGGGGTCGGGCGCCGGGCCGGAGGTGTAGTCGGCGGGGACCTCGCCTTCGAAGCTGACGAACGCGATGAACTTCGCCATCCCGGCGCCGAGTCCATCGCGCTGGTAGGTCGCGTAGATGTCGTCGGTCGCAGCCTGCGCTGCCTCGGCGTCCGGCACGAGCGTGACCAGCGGGGGCTCGTGGGCGACCAGCTTGTTGACGAGGTCGGGCCGGGCGGTGATCAGGGCCAGCGCGTTCACGGCGCCGCCGCTGCTGGCGAAGACGTCGACCGGACCGACGGCGAGCGTCTCGATCAGCGCGATCAGGTCGGCCGTGTGGATCTCCGGGTTCAGCTCCCCGGTGTCGCTCCGCACGCTGCGCTCGACGCCGCGCGGGTCATAGGTGACGACCGTGCGGTCGGTGAAGTGCGAGGCCAGAGTCGCGAATCCACCCGCGCCCATCGGGCACCCGATCAGCAGCAGCACGAGCTGGTCGCGATCGGTCAGACTCCCGCGAACGTCGTACGTCAGGGTGACTCCGGGAAGGGTGATCTCCGGCATGCGTGCTCCTCCGATGGCTGGTGTGTCTGAGCCTAGAGCCGTTCCTTGGAGATGTCGCGAGTCGGCGCTAAAGTCATTTCGTGGCGCAACGAAATGATCGTACGGCGTTGGCTCTCGCGGTGATGGACCTGATCGACGAGGGGCACCGGCAGATTTCCCGGCGGCTCGACCTGACCCGCGTGCGGATCCTGGCGCTTGTCGGCGTGCGCGGCCCGATCCGGCCGAGCGTGATCGCGGCTGACCTCGGGCTGACCGCGTCGTCGACCAGTCGGCACCTGGCGGCGCTGGAGCAGGCCGGCCAGATCGAGTTCGAGGCCGACCCCGACGACAACCGCACCTTCCTGGCGCGGATCACCGCGAGCGGCCGCGCCGATTCCGTCGCCACGGTCGAGGCCGGTACGGCGGCCTTCGCCACCGTGATCGCGGACTGGCCTGACGAGGACGTGGTCGCCGCCCGCGAGCTGATCGAGCGACTGAACACGACCTGGGCCGAGCGCCGCCGTACCGATATCCCGCTGACAAGACCGGGTGCAGGGCCACGCTGGCGCCGTACTATGCAGGGGCAGTCATGACGCCCCGGCCGGTGCAGTGGGCGCGCGGGCTGCTCGGACTGGTTGCGCTCAGCCATCTGATCGTGCCGATCGTGATGTGGGCCGCCCGCGCTGACCTGCGGACGACGATCGCGGAGGGGTCGCCCGAGCTCGGCCCGGTCGAGCTGGGCAAGGCGGTCGACGTGGCCGTCGGCTCGGCGGTCGTGTTCCACGTTCTGCTGTTGGCTCTGGCGCTGTGGCTGATCGTGAAGCTGCCGACCGGTCTGCCGTGGGTCCGCCGGTTGGCGACCGTCTCGCAGGTGCTGTCGGTGGTGTTCGGCTTCGTGTCGTGGTCGTCGTCCCCGATGTTCCACGCCGTGATCCCGGTGGTCGGGCTGGTCGAGGTCGCGCTGGTCGTCCTGCTGTGGGCGCCGCGCGCGTCGAGGGCGTTCTTTCGAGGAGAATCGAAGGGGTCCGCGCCTGCACCCGGACCGCACTAGTCTCGATGGCCATGCGGAGAAAACTTCTGGCGACGTTCGCGGCAGTTGCACTGACCATGGCCGGTACCGGTACGGCGCACGCCGCCGGGCCGAATTACGGCGAGTACTCGCTGATGTTCGAGAAGTCAGCCGGCCAGTACTGGGCCGGTGGTTCCGCGGCCGGCCAGTGGGCCTGGACCCCGCTGAGCGCAACCGAGTCCGACATCTCGTGGGGCGACCCGAAGACCTGGCCGCCGAAATCGGCCGAGCGCTTCATCCACGACGGCGACTGGGTCCTGCTCGACGGCTACAACGACGGCGCCGGCCGCCCGCTCACGCAGATCCAGCGCGTCACGTCCGAGAAGATCGGCGATGCCAACTGCAACAACCTCACACCGATCCCGTCGTCGAACGGCCGCCAGCACTACGTGAAGTGGAACATCCCCGCGACGGGCTACTGCCTCGACGCCACTGGCACCATCAAGCCCCCGAACGGCTCCACGACGGTCAACTTCCGCCACCTGCAGAAGTGGTCGCCCCCGCACGACTGCTCCAACCCGTACTTCACCGGTCAGACCTGCATCACTCAGTTCGAGGAGTGGTGGGACGACAACAACCACGCCTATGCCCTCCAGCTCTCCCGCACCCTGGAGCTTGCCAAAGGCCAAGGCATGGCCTTCACCAACCGCACCACGGTCCCCGTGAACTGGAACGCCGACGCCCGCTACTACTGGCACTACTAGTAGCAACGGGCGTCGGCGCAGTACGAGTTACTTCTTGACTGCCTTGTTGTAGGTGTCGATCTGGGGCTTGATGGATTCGGCGGCGGCCTTCATGGCCGTGGCCGGGTCGGTTCCCAGGACTGCCTTCTCAAGACCGTCCTCAGCCGCCTTGCGGGCCTGCGGCATGACGCCGAGGATGCAGCCGGAGGAGGCGTTGGTCGGCTTGGTGTTGTGGAGCTGGGTGATGGCGGTGGTGAACTGCGGGTACTGCGCGACCCAGGCCTTGTCGGCCGGGAGGTCGAGGGCCTTGGAGTTGATCGGGAAGTAGCCGGTCCCGGTGTGCCACAGCGCCTGCTGCTCGGGGGTGGAGGCGAACTTCACGAACTCCCAGGAGGCGCGCTTCTCGGCGTCGGAGTGGCCGGGGCCGTCGACCCACAGTGAGGCGCCACCGATGATCGGGCCACCGGTGTCGGTCGCGCTCAGGTGCGGGAACGGCGCGGTCATCACGGTGAACTTGCCCTTCGCCGCGTCGATGTAGCCGCGCAGGGAGCCGGTCGACTCCAGGTGCATGGCCGACGTACCGGACTTGAAGACGGCCTGGGCGTCGTCGGTCTTCTTGCCGGTGTTCGGCATCAGACCCTGCTTGACCATCTCCTGGTACCAGGTGGCGATCTTCACGCCTTGCTCACCGGCGAAGTCCACCTGCGAGGCGAGGTCCTTGCGGCCGTTCTCGTTGTCGCAGTAGGTCGTCCCGGACTGCGCGATCAGCTGCTCGACGAACCAGCCGTAGATGGCCGCGTTGAAGCCGTACTGAACGGTCTTGCCACCCTCTTTGACGGTCAGCTTCTTCGCCGCCGCCATGATCTCGTCCAGGTTCGCCGGCGGCTTCGCGGGGTCGAGGCCGGCCTTCACGAAGGCTTCCTTGTTGATGTACAGCAAGGGCATCGAGGTGTTGAACGGCATCGAGTTCAACTTGCCGTCGATCGAGTAGTAGTTCGCGATGTTCGGCTCGATCGAGTCCAGCGTGTAGCCGTCCTTGTCAGCGAACTTCTGGATCGCGACCGTCTGCTTGGAGTCGATCATGAACCGCGAGCCGATGTCGTAGATCTGGACGACCGAGGGCGTGTTGCCCTGCTGCACCGACGTCTTGTACTTCGTGATCGTCTCGTCGTAGTCACCCTGGTAGACCGGGGTGACCTCGATCTTGCCCTTGTTGGCCTCGTTGAACGCCGCGACCAGCTTGTCGACCGCCGTCCCGTTGGCGCCCTTCATGCCGTGCCAGAAGGTGACCTTCGTGACGCCGGTCGCGCTGTCGAGCGCGCTCGCGTCGGGGGCGTCCACCGAGCCGGCGGAGTCGCCCTTCGTGTCGCTGCCGCCACAGCCGGCCGCAATCAGCGCCAGTGCGGCCAGGACCGACACCGCGGATGCCGTACGTCGGATTGAACGCATCACAGGAACCTCTCTCGAGTACATCAACGGATCGCGCCCGCGGTCAGGCCGCGGACGATGAAGCGCTGGCCGAAGATCACGATGGCCAGGGTGGGCAGGATCGACAGCGTGACGCCGGCCAGGATGAGTCCCGGGTCGGCGGCCTCCGCGTCGTTGAGCTGGCTGATCCCGATCTGCAGCGTCCGGCGGGATGCCGAGTCGCCGATCAGCAGCGGCCAGAAGAACTGGTTCCAGGCGGCCAGGAAGACGTACAGGCTGACTGCCATCAGAGCCGGTTTGTTCAGCGGCATCAGGATGCGGGTCAGGAACCGCCAGTGCCCGGCGCCGTCGATCGTCGCCGCGTCCCGCAACTCCAGCGGGAACTGCAGGAACGACTGCCTAAGCAGGAACACCCCGAACGCGTTCGCCAGGAACGGCAGGACCAGCGCGAGCATGGTCCCGGCGTGCGACGCGGTCAGGCGCTCGCCACCGATCGACCAGCCGGTGATCGTCAGGTAGTTCGGCAGCACGATCGATTCCCAGGGAACCATCAGCGTGGCCAGGAACAGCCCGAACAGCACCGTCCGGCCCCACATCTTCATGAAGACGAACGCGTACGCCGCGAGCACGCTGGTGATCAGCTGCGACAGCGTGATGACCGAGGTCTGCAGGATCGAGTTCAGGTACTGCTGCCCGATCGGCGTCCCCGAGTGTGTCGCGCCTTCGTAGTTGCCGGTGAACAGCCCGTGCGGGAACAGATCCGGCGGGTATGACGAGATCTGGCCGGGGGACATGACCGAGCCCGCGATCACGTAGTACACGGGGAAGATCACCGCGAGTGCGGCGAGGATCAGGACGGCGTAGGTGACCACGCGTCCGGCCGTCAGTTGTCTCACTTGTAGTGCACCCGCCTCTCGAGGACGCCGAACTGGATCCCCGTGCAGATCAGCAGGATCACGAACAGCACGATCGCCTGGGCCGACGCGGCGCCGAAATCGCTGGCGTTGTTCGCGAAGGCGGTGTGGTAGATCGAGTAGACCAAGGTCTTGGTCGACTGCTCCGGCCCGCCCTCGGGCGTCAGGATCTTGATCTGGCCGAAGCTCTGCAGCGACTGGATCGTCGAGATGACGACCAGGAAGAACAGCTGCGGACCAAGCATCGGCACGGTGATGAACCGGGCGGCCCGCCAGCCGCCGGCGCCGTCCAGAGTCGCGGCCTCGTTGATCTCGTCCGGGATCGCACCGATACCGGCCGACAGGACGAGCACGTTGTAGCCGATGCTCATCCAGACCGTCGTGATCGCGACGCTGATCAGCGCCCACGACGGGTCGGTCAGCCAGCCGATCCGATCCACCCCGAACTTGCCGAGGATGCCGTTGGCCAGCCCGATCGCCGGGTTGTAGATGGTGGCGAAGATGACCGACGCGCTGGCCACCGAGAACGCGAACGGCAGCGCGAACGCGGTCCGGAAGATCCGGATGCCCTTGATGTGCTGTTCGAGCAGCAGGACGACGAGCAGCCCGCCGAGGACCCCGGGGATCACGGTGAGCAGAACGAAGGCCAGCGTCACCCAGAGGATGTGCCGGAACTCTGCGGAGCCGAGCATGTCGCGGTAGTGCTGCAGCCCGACGAAGGCGTCGGGGCGGCCGAAGAGGTCGGAACCGTGCAGCGACAGCGAAACGGACTTGCCGAGCGGCCAGACGATGAACAGCGCGAAGATGACCACGCAGGGAACGAGCATCAGCCAGGAGAGCAGGGATGCGGGCGTGGGGCGCCGTCCGGATACGGTATGGGTAGTCAAGCGTTTACCTCCAGTCAGAGCGCAGTCTTGCACCGCCCGGGGCCGAGAGGTCCAGGGCACGCTAGGCTGAGCGCCCGTGAAGGTCTTGGTGATCGGTTCGGGTGGCCGCGAGCACGCTCTGGTGTGGGCTTTGGCCCAGGATGCGGATGTCGAGCAGGTGGTGGCGGCCCCGGGAAACCCTGGCATTGCCGCCTTGCATCCGGCGTACGACGGGCAGACGATTGTTTGCCGCCCGGTGGATGTTTCGGACCATGCCGCGGTGGTCGCGCTGGCGACCGAGATCGGGGTCGATCTGGCCGTCGTCGGTCCGGAGGCGCCGCTGGTCGCCGGGCTGGCCGATCCGCTCCGCGACGCCGGGATCCCCGTTTTCGGGCCGTCCAAGGACGCTGCCCAGCTCGAGGGGTCGAAGGCGTTCGCCAAGGACGTGATGGCCGCCGCGAGCGTGCCGACCAGCCGGGCCTACGTCTGTACGACGCCTGAGCAGGCGGCTGAGGCCATTGACGCGTTCGGGCCGCCGTACGTGGTGAAGGACGACGGGCTTGCCGCCGGCAAGGGTGTCGTGGTCACGTCGGACCGTGCCGAGGCGCTCGCGCACGCAGCCGGGTGTGAGCAGGTGCTGATCGAGGAGTTCCTGGACGGTCCCGAGGTGTCGCTGTTCGCGATCACCGACGGTACGACGGTCCTGCCGATGCAGCCCGCCCAGGACTTCAAGCGTCTCGGCGACAACGACGAAGGCCCGAACACCGGCGGTATGGGCGCCTACACACCGTTGCCTTGGGCACCGGAAGGAATGGTTGCCGAGATCACCGACAAGGTGCTGCAGCCGACCGTCGACGAGATGCGCCGCCGCGGTACGCCGTTCAGTGGCCTCCTGTACGCCGGTCTCGCACTCACCTCCCGCGGTGTTCGCGTGATCGAGTTCAACTGCCGCTTCGGCGACCCGGAAACCCAGGCCCTGCTGCCGATGCTGAAGACCCCGCTCGGCGGCCTCCTGCTCGCGGCCGCCACCGGCAAGCTGGCCGACTACGACCAGCTGAGCTGGCGGAACGGCTCCGCGGTGGCCGTCGTACTGGCTGCCAAGAAGTACCCGGTCAACCCGCGCAGCGGCGACACGATCGCCGGCATCGACCAGGCCGAGGGCGACACCGTCCGCGTCTTCCATGCCGGTACGGCGCTCGACGGCGACGACCTCGTCACCGCCGGCGGCCGCGTACTCGCGGTCAGCGCCACCGGCAAGGATCTCGACGAGGCCCGCCAACGCGCCTACGCAGCCGTCGGCCAGATCCGCATCAAGGGCTCCCAGCACCGCACCGACATCGCCCTCAAAGCTGCTCGCGGCGAGATCACCGTCTGAGGCTCGCCGACGGATCTGGGAGAATGGGAGTGTGTCGAGCCCTGTGAAGCCCCGGATCCCGAATGTTCTTGCGTCTCGTTACGCCAGTTTGTCGATGGCGCAGCTGTGGTCGCCGGAGCACAAGATTGTGCTGGAGCGGCAGCTGTGGCTGGCGGTGCTGAAGGCGCAGAAGGACCTTGGCGTCGCGGTTCCGGACGGCGTCGTCGAGGACTACGAGCGCGTCGTGAACCAGGTCGACCTGGAGTCGATCGCGGCGCGGGAGCGGGTCACGCGGCACGACGTGAAGGCGCGGATCGAGGAGTTCAGCGCGCTCGCCGGGCACGAGCACATTCACAAGGGCATGACGAGCCGGGATCTGACCGAGAACGTCGAGCAGCTGCAGATCCGGGCCGGGCTGGAGCTCGTCCGCGATCGCGCGGTCGCGACCGCCGTACGGCTTGGGCAGAAGGCTGCGGATCACGCGGCGCTGGTGCTGACCGGGCGGTCGCACAACGTCGCGGCGCAGGCGACCACGCTTGGCAAGCGGTTCGCTTCGGCGGCCGATGAGCTGCTGGTGGCGATCGGGCGGCTCGAAGAGCTCATCGAGCGCTACCCGCTGCGGGGGATCAAGGGCCCGGTCGGCACGTCGCAGGACATGCTCGACCTGTTCGGCGGGGACCCGGCGAAGCTGGACAAGCTGGAGAGCGACATCGCCCAGCACCTCGGCTTCAGCCACACGCTGACCAGCGTCGGCCAGGTCTACCCGCGGTCGCTCGACTACGACGTCGTCTCGGCGCTCGTCCAGCTGTCCGCCGGCCCGTCGAGCCTGGCGACCACGATCCGGCTGATGGCCGGCCACGAGCTGGTCACCGAGGGCTTCAAGGAGGGCCAGGTCGGATCCTCTGCGATGCCGCACAAGATGAACACCCGCTCCTGCGAGCGCGTGAACGGCCTCGCCGTGATCATCCGCGGGTACGCGTCGATGGCCGGCGAGCTGGCCGGCAACCAGTGGAACGAGGGCGACGTCTTCTGTTCCGTCGTACGGCGGGTTGCCCTGCCGGACGCGTTCTTCGCGCTGGACGGGTTGTTCGAGACGTTCCTGACCGTGCTCGACGAGTTCGGGGTCTACCCGGCGGTCGTGAGCCGGGAGCTCGAGCGGTACCTCCCGTTCCTGACTTCGACGAAGGTCCTGATGGCCGCGGTGAAGAACGGTGTCGGCCGCGAGACCGCACACGAGGTCATCAAGGAGCACGCGGTCGCCACCGCCCTCGACCTGCGTAAGGGCCTGGCCGCGAACGACCTGTTCCACCGCCTCGGCGCGGACGGCCGTCTCGGCCTGACCGAGGAGCAGATCGTCGGCATCGTCGGGGAGCCGCTGTCCTTCACCGGTGCGGCTGTCGCGCAGGTCGGCGCGGTCGTTGCGCGCATCGACGAGCTCGCCAAGCGGTACCCCGAGGCAGCGTCGTACAGCCCGGGTGACATTCTCTAGCTCGTGTTCGTACCGCTTACCTGGGCCCTGGTCGGGCTCTCGCTCGCCGCGATGGCCTATGCCATCGCGCTGGCGGCCCGCGACAAACGGATCAGCTGGCCGCTGCTGGGCGTCCTCGGCGTGGTCGAGGTCGGCCTGCTGGCGCAGCTCGTGGTCGGCATCGTGCAGCTCGTCGGCACGGACCGGGATGTCTCCGGCCCGTTCTTCGTCGGCTACCTGATCGGCTCGCTGCTCGTGCTCCCGGTAGGTGCCCTGTGGGCGCTTGCCGAGAGCAGCCGCTGGGGTGCAGGCGCCCTGGCCGTCGCCTGCTTCGTGATGCCCGTCGTCGAACTGCGCCTGCACCAAATCTGGGTCGCATGACCTCCCCAGAGGCCACCAGGCACGGGCCCGGCCGGATCCTCATCCTCGTGTACGGCGTCTTCGCGCTGTCCGCGACCGCCCGCGCTGGCGTCCAGATCGCGCTCCAGTTCGCCGAGGCCCCGATCGCGTATCTACTCTCAGCGGTCGCCGCGGTCATCTACTGCGCGGCGACTTTCGCCCTCGCGAAGGCAACCGCGCTCTCCCGCCGAGTGGCGACAATCGCGATCGCGATCGAGCTGATCGGCGTACTGGGGATCGGTGCGTTCAGTTACGCCGTACCGGAGGACTTCCCGGAGGCGACCGTGTGGTCGCACTTCGGCCAGGGCTACGGCTTCGTTCCGCTGGTGCTCCCGATCCTCGGCCTGCTCTGGCTACGTCGCACTCGGTAGCAGCGCGAACCGCAGTGCCCGCAGGATGAACTGCGGTCGGGCGAGCGCGGTCGGGTGGTCGAGCATGGTGGTGACTCGGTTGAACTGCACATTCAGGTCGTCGTCCTTCGCGGTCGCCGCGAAGATCAGGCCGGAGAACCACTTCGTCAGCTTGTAGCCGCGCGGATACGGCCCATCGACATGCGGTAGCGCCAGGTCGGCCAGCGTCGACAGCTGCCACGCGACATCCACGACCACGTTGACATCGCTGAAGTACGAGCGGGCCGGCTGCGACAGGTCAGGATCTGACGACAGGTACGCCGACAGGCACGACGCATGCAGCGTCGCCGACGTCATCCCTTGCCCGTAGATCGGGTTGAAGGACGCGACCGCATCCCCGGCCACGAACAGCCCGGCCGGGATCCGTTCCAGCTCGTGATAGTCCCGCCGCCGGCTGTCGGCTTGGTGATACGTGTTCACCTCACCGAGGAGCTCACCGTGTTCGGCGATCTGCGCGAACTCGGTCGGGTAGTCCGAGCGGCACCGCTTCCGGAAGTCGTCGATATCGCGGGTCGGCCGATCGTCGGCGTAACCGGCGACGAGCACCAGCCAGCGATCGCCCTCGACGGCGAGGATGCCGCCCTGACGTAGCGGTCGCCCACTGCCGGGCTGGTTCTGCGCGATCGAGACGCCGATGTCCGAGATCTTCGGATCCCGTCGGAACAGCGCGCTGGCATAGTTGAGCTTGATCGGCATCCGCCGCATCTCGGGCTGCGGCCACCCGGCTGAGCCGAGCCAGTCGCTGAGCCGGCTCGAGCGGCCGGTCGCGTCGACAACCAGGTCGGCCGGCACGGTGACCACCGACTCCGGTCCGGCGGTGCCGTCGGGCTGATAGCGGGCGGCAGTGACCCGGTCGTCGGTGAAGTCGATGCCGTCCGCGCGGCCGTTCACGAGCCGGATGTTTCCGATTTCGAGCGTACGGCGACGAACCATCGCCTCGAGGAATGGCCGCGTACTGATCAGTGCCGCACCGATCGAGCCCGGCGGCGGTCCCGGACGGAGCTCACCGTTGATGTAGGTCCGGCTCTGCTCCGGTGGTGGGTTCACCGCCCCAGCGGCCAAAGCCTCCTCGGAGAACCCAGGGAACCAGCGATCCAGCTGGGCGTGTCCGGCCGGCAGTAGTGCGTGCACCTGACTGCCCTGCGGTACGCCGGGGCGCGGCTCGACCGAGTCGCCGGTCGTGTCCCGCTCGATGATCAGCACCTCGTCGGCGTGATCGGACAGCACCCGGGCCGCCATCAGGCCGGCCATACTCGCGCCGAGCACGACCGCGCGTTCCATCAGGACCTGCGGCTTCGCCGGTCGCTCCACCCCGGTGATCCGGGCGAAGCGTTCGGCAGCTGACTCGACCATGGTGGCCCCCCAGGGCGTTATAAAGTGGAAGTAACTGCCACTTTAGGGTGCCCGTCGCCATCCTGCCTGGCCGTGCATGTCGCGACTCCCAGTGAACTGCCAGCTCTCCGCAGGGGCTGGCCCAGGTTCGCCGGACAGCATCGAAGCCATGCAGACATCAGGTCATCCTCGGGTCGAGATCGTCGTACCCGTCAAGAACGAGGAACACGACCTCGGCCCGAATATCCGGCGGTTGCGGGAGTTCCTGGACACCGCATTTCCGTATCCGGCCGAGGTCTGCATCGCCGACAACGGCAGTACCGACGCGACGTACGAGATCGGCGCGCTACTGGCGACCGAGCTGCGCGGAGTGCGGGTGGTCCGGCTCGAGCAGCCGGGCCGCGGGCGCGCCCTGAAGCAGGTGTGGTCGGAGTCGACCGCCGACGTACTCGCCTATATGGACGTGGACCTGTCCACCAACCTGAACGCCCTGCTGCCGTTGGTGGCACCGCTCTTCGCCGGGCACAGTGATGTTGCCATCGGCACCAGGTTGTCGAACGGCTCACGAGTGGTCCGGCGACCGAAACGGGAGTTCATCAGCCGGTCCTACAACTTGTTGCTCAGAGCAACACTAAGTACGCACTTCTCCGATGCTCAATGTGGCTTCAAGGCGATCCGTGCCGACGTGGCGCGCGAACTGCTCCCGCATGTCGAGGACACCAGTTGGTTCTTCGACACCGAACTGCTGGTCCTGGCCGAGCGAGCCGGGCTGCGGATCCACGAGGTCCCGGTCGACTGGGTCGACGACCTCGACTCGCGGGTCGCGATCGCCAAGACGGTCGGCGAGGACCTGCGGGGTATCGCGCGACTGACCCGAAGCCGGGTCGACCTCGAGCCGATCCGCCAGACCTACGGCCGACCGCGGGTCCTCGATCCCCGTACGGCGCTCGCCGCGCGAGTACTGCGGTTCTGCGCGATCGGCGTACTGAGCACGTTGGCCTATGCGCTGCTCTATCTCGTCCTGCGGCAAGGCATGCCGGCGCAGGTCGCAAACCTGCTGGCGCTGCTGATCACCGCCGTCGGCAACACCGCACTCAACCGCCGGATCACCTTCGGCGTCCGCGGTGTCGAGGGCCGATGGCGGCATCAACTGCGCGGCCTCGTCACCTTCGGCATCGGCTGGAGCCTGACCGCCTGTGCCCTGTGGCTGCTGCACACCGCGGTCTCGGTGCCGCATCAAGCGGTCGAGGTAACTGTTCTGACACTGGCGAATCTCGCCGCGACCGTGGTCCGGTTCAGCCTCTTCCAAGCCTGGGTCTTCGACGACGACGCACCCACCCTCCCGGCAATGAAACACCGTCCCGCCACCCTCGAAACTCAGGAGCAGCTGACATGGCGACACTGACCGAATCCAGACCACGAGTGATCGCCAGACCACTCACGATCAGCCGGGACAAAGCCCTGTACGGCGGCCTGCTGGTCCTCACCGCGATCGCGTATCTCTGGGGCCTGTCCAAGAACGGCTATGCCAACGAGTACTACGCCGCTGCCGTCCAGGCCGGATCGACGAGCTGGAAAGCCTGGTTCTTCGGAGCCTTCGACTCGTCGAGCTTCATCACCGTGGACAAGACGCCAGGGGCCTTGTGGGTGATGGGTTTGTCGGGCCGGATTTTCGGCTTCAGTAGCTGGAGCATGCTCGTTCCCCAGGCCCTGATGGGCGTCGCGAGCGTTGGCTTCGTCTACGTCTCAGTCCGGCGCTGGTTCTCGGCCAATGCCGGATTGCTTGCCGGAGGCATCCTTGCGCTGACACCGGTCGCCGTACTGATGTTCCGCTTCAACAACCCCGATGCGCTGCTGATCATGTTGCTGTGTGCCGGCGCGTGGGCAGTCACGCGGGCGATCGACTCGGAGAAGCATGCGGCGCGCTGGATGATGCTCGCCGGGGCGCTCGTCGGGTTCGGATTCCTGGCGAAGATGCTGCAGGCGTTCTTGATCCTTCCTGCGTTCGGGATCGCATACCTGGTGGCCGGCAAGCCCGCGCTCGGGAAGCGGGTTGTGCATAGTGGGCTCGCCTTAGTCGCAATGATCGTGAGTGCTGGTTGGTGGATCGCGATCGTGGAGCTGGTGCCGGCGTCGGCGCGGCCGTGGGTCGGTGGTTCGTCGACCAACAGCATTCTTGAGTTGACGCTGGGCTACAACGGGCTTGGCCGGCTGAACGGTAACGAGACCGGGTCCGTTGGTGGTGGTGTCGGAAACCCCGGTTGGGGTGGTGCGACGGGACTCCAGCGGCTGTTCGGCGGTGAGTTCGGCTCACAGATCGCCTGGTTGCTACCGGCCGCGCTGCTGGCGACCGTCGTACTGGTGGTTGCTGCTGGAAAGGCGCCACGGACGGATCGGACGCGGGCGTTTGCGTTGCTGTGGGGCGGCTGGCTGGTGGTGACCGGCCTGGTCTTCAGTTTCATGCAGGGAATCATCCACAGCTACTACATGGTCGCGCTGGCACCGGCGATCGGTGCCGTGATCGGTGCGGCCATGATGGTGCTCTGGAAGCGGCGGGCCGAATGGTTGCCGCGGGCAACTCTTGCGGGCGGGATTTTGCTCACGGCCGGGTGGAGCTTCGCGTTGCTGAATGCGTCGCCGACCTGGAACCCGTGGCTGCGCTGGGTTGTGCTGGTGACCGGAGCTCTTGCGGCGGGCGCGGTGTTGATGGTGCCTGAACTGAAGTTGACCCGTACGACGGCTCGACGGGCCGGGCTGTTCACCGGCGCGCTGCTCGTGGTGACCGCATTGGCCGGACCGACGGCGTACTCGGTGAGCACGATCGCGACGACGCACGCCGGTGCGATCCCGACCGCCGGGCCGGCGAGTGTCGGTGGCCGGGGCGGCGGCGGGTTCAACCGCGCCGGTGGTCCGCCTGGGCAGACCGGGACGGGTACGCCGGGTGCTACGACCGGGACTCCGCCAGGTGGTGCGACGACTGGTGGCGCGACGACAGGTGCGCCGACCGGCGGGATGCGCGGTGGTGGTGGCTTCCTTGGTGGCGGCGGGATCAGCGGAGTGTCGAGTGAACTGGTGACGCTGTTGCAGCAAGGGAAGAACGGCTACACCTGGGCCGCCGCGGCCGTGACCTCGAACGCCGCCGCGCCGCTGCAGATCGCCGCCGAGGTGCCGATCATGTCGATCGGCGGCTTCAACGGGACCGACCCCGCACCCAGCCTCGCGCAGTTCAAGGAGCTGGTTGCCCAGGGCAAGGTCCACTACTTCATCGGCAGCACCGGCGGCGGCTTCGGCGGTGGCCGGAGCGGCGGCACCTCCTCGGAGATCTCCACCTGGGTGGCGCAGAACTTCCAGGCCCAGACCATCGGCACCTCGACCGTCTACGACCTGACCAGCAACTAGGAGCTAGTAATGACGAATCCTCAGTTCCCCAACGAGTCGCAGGCCGCGGTGCCGGCGGGTGGCTTCCAGAGCGAAGCGGCTCCCGCCACGAGCTCCCCGGCCGCCTCCACCTTCGCTCCCCTCGGCGGCTCCCCATCTGTGGCTACGCCCGCGCGCGAGACCAACACCGGTCGGCCTAGTGGGCTGGTGCTCGCCGGGGCTGGATCGCTCGTGGCGGTGCTCGCCTTCCTTGGTGGGATGGCGGTTGGGCATGCGTGGGACGGGAGCTCGACCACGCCGACGCAGTTCGGTGGTCCTGGTGGTGGCGGGCTTCGCCAGTTCCCGGGGAACGGTCAAGGCGGGCAGGTGCCGCCGGGGCAGACGCAGCCCCAGCAGGGTCAGCAAGGCCAGCCCGGCTAGACGGAAGGTTGCCCGGTGAGCTCCCAAGCTCACCGGGCGTTTCGTCACAAGGGGTGGTGTTACGGGTGCGTAGTGGGGTATCCATCTGGAGATGGAATGGTCGAACGTCACGTGGTTCCTGACCGCACTCGGTGCGGTCGTCGTGCTGTTGACGCGTGTCCGGCTCGGAGCTGCGGTGGTCGAGGGCACCGGCCGATCCAGCGGAGCGGTCGGATACTCGGCTGCCTTGCTGCGGATTCACACCACCGCAGGCGTCCTCACACTGCTGGTCTGGATCGTTGCTCTGGTCACCGGTCGCCGTGAGATCGCTCTCTTGGGTCTGGCCGGGTGGTGGCTGCTCGCCGTCGTCGGTTTGTTGCTCCTGGCCCGTTGGCTGCCGAGTGGCGGCAAACACTCCGAGCATGCGCACGGTGATTCCTGGGGCTCCGGCGCCGGCCTCTCGCTGCTCGGCCATGTGGGCGTGTTCCTCGGCGCGGGCTACTTCACCTGGGTGACGCTGACGGACCGCCTCTGACCAACCCATCGAGCACCGCGCCAACAGCACGCCGTACGCCGTCCTCGTAGTCGGCCTCGGAGAGTGTCGACCCCGCTCCGGCGACCCGGTCGTACAGGAGGCCGTCCAGCATCGCCGCCAGCGGCCAGGCGGCCCGCTCCGGTTCCGGTACGCCGAGTGCCGCGAGCAGCTGGCCGAGCATCACTCGTAGCTGTCGTCCACCCGCGTCGATCGCGGCGCGTAGCTCGGGTTGTCGGCTCGCCTCCAGGGAGAGCTCGTAGCGCGCGATCAGATCGGCCGGACGCTCGGCGGCCAGCCCGACGACCATCGCAACCACCAGCTCGGCCGGAGCGAGCTTGGTCTGCGCGGGTGCGACCGTGTCCACGTCGCGTGCCAGCATCCGGTTCACGCACGCGGTGAGCAGCGCGCTCCGGGTCCGCAGGTAGTACGACGTAGACCCCGGTGGCAGCCCGGCCTCACCGTCGACCGCCCGATGCGTGAGCCCCCGCAGCCCCCGCGTGGCCACCAGCCGGATCGCAGCATCGGCGATCGCATCCTGGCGATCCGCCCCCAACGGCACCTGCTTCGTCACGCCCGCAGTCTCGCATTTCCGTTCGAGGACGGATTCACTCCCGCGCGGTCGGTGGTACGCGGAGGAACGCAACTGCCACGACGAAGGCGGCCGCGACGGCGAAACTGCCCGGCAGCAGCCACAGAATGCCGTAGCTAGGGCCAGTGCGTCGGCCGGCCCCAGCGGCGGTCAGGATCGCCAGAGCGAGCGCCGCGGCCGAACTGATCACCAGGAGAGCGATCCATCGGCTGGCTAGTCGCCGGCGCGGTCCGGACCTGCTGCCGAGGTCGATCAGGGACTGCCGGGTGACCGAGTGCGCGACGACCAGCGCACCGCCGCCCAGAAGGACGAAGAGCAGGGCAGCAGCGGCGCCGAGGAAACCGACCGTGTTGGCGACCGATCTGAGTCGGTCGTAGGCGGTCGGATCGGTTCCGTCCGCGGTCGTGGCCCCGGGCGCGAGTCGCAGGACACCGGACCGGACCAGGAACTGTGCTTGTGGGGTCAGCTCGGTGAAGTCCACCAAGACGACTTCGCTGGTGCCACCCGGGCGGAGTTTGAACTCGCGGGCGACGTTGCTGTCCGGGGCGACCACGAGGCCGGGCACGTTACCGCCGAGCATCGGGTCTGCGGCCGCGTTGGTATCAGCGAGCCTTGAGGCAGTGCCGTCGGCGCCCGTGAACAGCATCAAGCCCACTTTGCCTTGGCTGAGCAGATGTGGGTCCGCGCGCTGCGGCGAGCCGGGGGCGCCGAGCATGACGATGTTGATCGGTGCCGCGGCATCCCGGGGGTAGCAGCTGTCGGGCAATTGGTCCGGAGAGAGACCCTTTTTCTGTGCCATGCAAGTGACCAGAGCCGGGCTGGTGACTCGTAGCCTGGCTGCGGTCTCGTCCGGAATCTGAAAGGTGACGACCTGGGTGCCACCGTGGTCTGCGTAGAGCCGCCGCAAGCCGGCGACCGCGGTGTCGGGGATTTCGCTGATCACGAACGATCCGGCCGGTTGGAGCGGGCTCGAGGCTGCCTCGCCGGCATTGGCGTCGTACGTGGTGGTCGCTGCCCAGGTGCTGGTTGCGACGACGACCACTGCCGTCACTGACGCGATCGGGCGAAGGCTGTTGGCGAGGTAGCGGACAAGCGCTCCGCTCGCGGCGGGAGTGCCCAGACTCAGGAGGGGAGCGACGACGTACGGGATCGCCGCTGCTACGGCAAGGGCACCGATGGGCGCCAGGATCGCTGCGTGGTCGCTGTCGCCGTTGGGCTGAAGCATGTGGCGGATGCCCACGATCCAGAGCGCAACGCCGACGGCACCGGCGGCGACCATGATTGCTGGGAGCAAGCGGTGCCGAGCAGATGAAGCGGTGGTCCGTTTGGTCAGTCGCTGGACGAGACGCGTGGCCGGTATCGCGAGCCGGGACACAACGATGGTGAGTGCGATCAAGAGAACCGGCTCACGCCACGGGATCGCGATCCCGGTCCAGTGCTGGTCGAGCCAGCCCGAGACCGGGCTACGAAACAACCATACGAGGAGGCACGCCGCGACTGCGCCGGCGATCTGTCCACACAGCGCGATACCTGTGACGATTCGAAGGATGCGACTCCAGGCGCGCGCCGGCGCCATACCGGCGGCGAGCAGTGCGTCGACGTCGGTCTTCCACCCGCGCGCGAACACGGTGCAGGCCGCGAGGAAGAGAATTCCGAGCAGGATGCCCGCGCCGGCAGGGACGAACCTCAGCGCGCTGAGGAACTGTGGACGGTTCTGCGCTGCGGCTTCGAGGAGGACATCGACGGACTGGTACGTGGCCACCCGACGGTCAAGCGGCAGGCGCAGCCCCTGCTGCTGGTAGAAGTCGGTGTCGCTGAGCCACCTCGTCGGCCGGAATTGGGCCGAATGACCGTCGACCAGGACCACCGCCGTGCTGGCGTATTCGTCGGCGGAATCCACTGAGAACCCGACGACGCGCCCCTCGGTCGCCAGGTCCCCGGCCCGGATGCGGACAGGGTCTCCGAGTGCGATGCTCAGTGATTTTGCCGTGAGCTCGGACAGGAGGACATCGCCGACCTGGCGCGGCTGTGTTCCGTCGGTCAGTAGGCCGAGTTCGAGCGACGGCTGGCCGATCGCACGCACCACCACCGGCCCGGTCAGTCCATCGGCCGTGAGCTGGCCCTGCTCATCTTGGACGCCGAATACGTCGGACAGCCCACGCAGCGTCGTGATCGCGGCGGGATTCCCGGTCTGCAGGGCATAGGCCCTGCCGCCGAGATCCGCTCGCAGTGAATCAACGATCGCGTGTTCGGCGCTGCTCCGGACCGCGGCGAGCCCGAGCGTCATCGAGGCGAGGACGAATCCCAGCAGAAAGAGGGTGAAGGTCTGGCTCTGCCGGTGGCGAACGAATGCCCACGCCAGCCGCGGCCCGCTGACTCTCGAGCTCATCCGGCGGGTGCCAGCTTGCCGTCGATCAGCCGCAGACAGCGGTCCATCCGGCGCGCCACCCCGGGGTCGTGGGTGGCCACCACGATCACCAGCCGTTCCTTCCGGCCGAGATCCACCAGCACCTCGGTGATGCGTTCGGTGTTTCCCTCATCGAGGGCACCGGTCGGTTCGTCCGCGAGGACGACAGGTGCGCCCGTCATCAAAGCACGGGCGATGGCGACTCGCTGTTGTTCGCCACCGGACATTGTCCGCGGCAGCCGGGAGCGCATCGCTGACGGCAGGCCGACTCGGTCCAGCGCGTCGTCAACGTCAACGGCAGATCGGTTGACCTCTCTAAGCTCAGCCGCGAGGAGCAGGTTCTGCTCTACCGTCAGAAAAGGCACCAACCGGTAGTCCTGATGGATGAGGGCGACCCGCGGATCACCACTGGAGCGCCAGGAAGCCGCCGCCACCGCCACGCCGTCAATCGCGACAGCACCCACTGTGGGCTTCTGTTGACCGGCGATGATGCGCAGCAGCGTGCTCTTGCCGCTGCCGCTTGGGCCCATGACCGCGGTACAACCAGGCTCCAGCTCCAATGTGACCCGCTCCAGCGGTACAGAGTCCGAGTATTCGACAGTCACCCCGTCCAGCACGATCATGGGCCGCACTCTGCCGCATACTCTGGCCCGCCGGGGACCCACCCCTGGGACGGGTCGAAGATCACCCGGCCCAGGGCCGGTACCGAGATCACACGTGGGCGATCTCGTAGGCGCCTTCGCAGCCCAGGTAGCAGCCGTACCACTTCGTGTAATACAAGGTGTCGAGCCGTGTGAAATAGGCCCCGGTGTAGTCAGGGCCACCGTCGCGGATGAGCTTGGGCCGAGCCCTTGAGTCGCCCTGCAGCGATTTACACGCGGCCTTCCCCCGGTACTGGTCGTATTCGGGGTTCTTGTCCTTCCCCGCACTGCAATTGCCGCCGACCGCCTGCGCGGGTGCGACGCTGAGCAGAGCGGTGCTCGCCACCACCAGCGCCGTTGCCAATCCCCAGGTCAATCTCTTGGAACGCATGAATCTCCCCTCGTAATGTGCACAGAGCCTCACCGTGCGTGCACCCCCACAAGGTATCGGCGGAGGGTCGTCGCCACTACTGAAGTCAGCTGCAGGAACGTGCAATTCGCAGTCGCCCTGTGCCGGTCGCCGATCGCGCCGAAACCCTTGAACAGCCTTGCGAGCGCGAGGAATGCTGAGCAATGCGACGCATGCTTCCAATTTCCGGCGTACTCCGGGAGATCTCCTATTCAAAGCGGGCTCTACAGGCGTAGAGTTGTTGTATGAGAACTGTGCTCGTGGTGGGGGCGGGGATTGGTGGGGTCACCGCGGCGGTGGCGTTGCAGCGGTGTGGCTGGGAAGTCACGGTGCTGGAGCGCGCGGCCGCGCTGGGGGAGGTTGGCGCCGGGATTTCGGTGTGGCCGGGAGCGGCCGCCGTTCTCGCCGAGCTCGGGGTCAAGGGCATCGAGCGGTCGGCGGCGTTATCCGGCCCGGTCGGCTTGCGGAAGCCCAGTGGGCGCTGGGTGGTCGGTGCGGCGGATCTGGGCGTCGAGTTGCCGGTGATGATCCATCGGGGGCAGTTGCATGAGCTGATCACCGCCGAGTTCGGTCCGGCAGTGACCGTCCGGACCGGCTACCCGGTCGTCACCGTGACGCAGGATGACAGCGGTGTGCTGATCAACAACGAACTCCGGGCCGACCTGGTCGTTGCGGCCGACGGTCTGCACAGTGTGATCCGCGGCGCGCTCTATCCGCAGTACGCCGGACCCCGGTACTCCGGCTATACGGCGTACCGGGGGATTGCCGACGTACGGGCAACTGACGGCGGAGAGACCTGGGGGCCGGCGCAGCGATTCGGCGTCGCCCAGCTGATCGACGGGCGCACGTACTGGTACGCCACTGCGAATCAGCCGGCCGGACAGGGTGGTGACCTAGCCGCAGTGGTCCGCAGGTACGGCAGCTGGCACGATCCGATCCCATCGATCCTCGCAGCGACCCAGACTGCGCTGCAGAACGACATCTACGACCTGCCGTTGCCGCTGGTCCCGTTCGCTGCTGGCCGGATCGCACTGCTCGGTGACGCCGCTCATGCGATGACTCCGAACATGGGACGCGGCGCCTGCACCGCCATCGAGGACGCCGGCGCGCTGGCCAAACACCTCCAGGCAGCACCCGACCCAGTCACCGCACTGACCCGGTACGACGCTGAGCGGCGCCCCGTGGCCACGCAGCTGGTCAAGCGGTCCCGGCAGATCGGTCAGCTCGGCCAACTGGACAACCCACTCGCAATCGGAGTGCGGGACGTGCTGATGGCAGCTGGCGCGCTAGCGGCTCGAGGTGCTGCAGCACTCCGCCGAAAGGGCTAGTGGAACAATCGGCCTGTGACCACACCTCTGCAGGCTCCTGAGATCCCCGGTGCGAAGCACATCCACTCCGGCAAGGTCCGCGACCTGTACGAGCTGGAGTCCGGTGAGCTGCTGATGGTGGCCAGCGACCGCCAGAGTGCGTTCGACTGGATCCTGAGCACGCCGATCCCGGACAAGGGCAAGGTGCTCACCGCCATGAGCCTGTGGTGGTTCGAGCAGCTCGGAGTGCCGAACCACATCATCTCCACCGACGTCCCGGCCGAGGTCGCCGGCCGTGCGGTGATCTGCGAGAAGCTGGAGATGCTCCCGGTCGAGTGTGTCGCCCGCGGCTACCTGACCGGCTCCGGCCTCGTGGAGTACCAGGCGAGCGGGACGGTCTGTGAGATCCCGCTGCCGCCCGGACTGGTCGAGGCGTCCCGACTGGACGAGGCGATCTTCACCCCGGCGACCAAGGCCGAGCTGGGCGAGCACGACGAGAACGTCTCGTACGACGCGGTCGTGGCGACTGTCGGTGCGGAGACGGCCGCGGCGCTGCGGACTGCGACGCTGGACATCTACATGCGCGCTCGGGCGATGGCTGAGGAGCGCGGCATCATCCTGGCCGACACCAAGTTCGAGTTCGGCACTCGCCCGGACGGGACCATGGTGCTGGCCGACGAGGTGCTCACCCCGGATTCCAGCCGGTTCTGGCCGGCCGACCAGTGGAAGCCCGGTCAGGTGCAGCCGTCGTACGACAAGCAGATCATCCGGAACTGGCTGGAGTTCGAGTCCGGCTGGGACCGGCACTCCGGTGAGGCGCCGCCGCCGCTGACCGACGAGGTCATCGACCGCACCCGCGCCGCCTACATCGGCGCCTACGAGCAGCTCACCGGCCGCACCTTCATCGCTTAGACCGAGCTGCTCCAGAACCGGCTGTCTTAGAACAGGCCGACGCCGAGGGCCAGCAGGACGAAGCGGCCGCCGCGGCCGACCAGTACGGACAGCGCGAAGCCGACCACACCCATCCGCGAGGCGCCGCCGATCAGAGCGACGCCGTACAGGGGTGGGACGCCGACGAACGCGCTCAGCAGCGTGACAGGGACGCCCAGGCGGCGGTCGCTCATCGCATCCAGCAGGCGCTTGCTGACATCCCGGTTCCACTGCACGAAGCGGCCCCTGCGGGTGTCCAGGTTGACCGGCTTCGGTTCTTTGGTCTTCCGTGCGGCATAGCCCGGGCGGTAGCGGACTGCGAGGAACATGGCGACCTTGCCGATGGTCTGCCCGATCGAGACGCCGACGGCGGCCACCACCGGGTTGAGTGCGCCGGAGACGCCGACGCCGAGCACGTAGGCCTCGGCGTTCAGTACCGGAATGATGGCGGACCCGATCCCGAACCCGACCGCCAGCAACAACTGCCACACCCACATGACCTCGAGGCTATTCGTTGCGGCCTGAGCAATCACAAACATTTCATCCTCGCGGTGCGGCGGGCGTGCGTCCGCGGAGGATGGCGACCAGCCGGTACGACGAGACCACCTTCACCACGAGAGCGCCGATCGCCACGGTGTAGGGCAGCCACTGCGCGCCGGTGTGATGCGCGATGACGAGTGAGATGACCACGGCGGCGGTGTTGACCGCCTTGGCCGGCTTCGACCAGTTCCAGAGGTAGATCGGGTCGTCGACCTTGTAGAAGTAGTTCGGGCTGAGCGTCCCGCGCCAGAGCAGGAACGAGAGCGACAGCATGGTGTCCAGGACGCCGAACTGCACAAGGAAGACGGCCAGCGGTCCGATGGTCTCCGGGAACGCCGCCATGAACGCAGCGGCCAGCAGGAACGAGCAGGCCCGGTCGCAGACGATGTCGAACACCGCACCGCCCTCGGACTCCTCGTTGCGGCGCCGGGCGACCGCACCGTCGGCCATGTCGCCCAGCCAGTACGTCGCGTAGCCCAGGATCAGCCAGGTCAGGTCGTGAGTGCGGAACGCGATCGCAGCGATCACCATGGCGATCACCGTCCGGACCAGTGTGATCTGGTTGGGGACGCCGAGCAGGAGGGCCGGGCGGACCGCCAGTGGGATGGGAACAGCGGCCATCAGGCAGCCCTCAGATTCTCGGGATCGAGTGCATCCCGCAGTTGATTGCGAAGCAGGTAACCGGCCAGGGACGCACCTCCGACGGCGAACCCCCAGGACAGCAGCAGGAGACCGGCCAGGCCGCCTGCGAGGTAGAGCAGCGGTAGCGGCTCGACCAGATAGGTTGCCAGTCCGCTGGGGCCAGCCAGCAGGCCGAGGCAGGTACCGGTCATCAGCGCCGGAGCCGCAACCATGGCGATCTGGCCACGGACGACGCGGCGCAGGAAGGTCACGTCGACTCCCAGCGCGGTGAGGCAGGCGAGCTGACGGCGCTGGTCGACGAGCTGGTCGGCCACTCCGACTGTCAGCGCAGCAAGCGCGATGGCAGCCATCAGGACGAGCGCGAGCGCAGACATCACCATTCCGGTCAGGTAGAACGCCAGATCGTAGCTATTGGCCTCACGGAGGATCTCGAGCGACATCTGGGTCACAACACCGACGAGGAAGGCGCATCCGAGGAGGAGGGCGCCAAGCCGCGCGACAGAGCGGGTGTCATTGATCAGGCGGGCGCTGGCCAGCAGCCGAGCCGGGTCACCTGACGCACTGAGGCGTCGGCCCAGTGCCTGGATCCGCAGCGGTGCCAACGTCATCCACAGCAAGACCAGACCGGCGAGGGTCAGCGGCATGGCGGGGAGCACGTACGCGACCGCGCTCACCAGGCCGATCACCAGGAGTGCGGCGCCGCTGGCCATGCCCATCACCCGCGGGAGACGCACGGACGACGTACGGGTTGCTGGACTGCGGTAGGTGAAGTGACCGATCGCCGTACCGCTCACCGTGAGCACGACAGTGACTGCGGCCCAGACTCCGACGTCCGTGACGGATGTGCCGGGGAAGACCCTGACCAGCGGTGGGAACCAGCTGAAAAGGAGGGTGAGGATGGCATAGAGCGGACCAGACAGCAGGCCGCCGAACAGGCCGATCAAACCCGCATCCACGGTCGACAAGCGCCGCACCTGGCCCTTGGTCGCGCCAGCGAGCTCCAGCGCTGCGAAGCGACGGTCGCGTGCCGCAGTACCGATCCGCAGCGCCTGCACCGCCAGGCTGGCGGCCAGTGCCGACAGAACCACCAGTACTGCGATGAGACCAGGCCGAAGACCCAGCTCGGTCACGTAGCGACTGGAGGTCTCGTAGGACAGCTCGCGAGACCCCAGCAGGCCGATGTGAACAGCGTCGATCAGCAGTGCGCCGCTGAAGGCGAGGGCTGCGGTGGCGAGACGGATGCGGCTGCGGTCAGCATCGGTCCGCGTCCTGGCCAGCAGGAGCAGGGTCTCGATAGTCATCACAGGGCTACTTCGTGCTGAATGACACCGTCGCGGAGCCGGATCTCCCGGTTGGCAGCAGCGGCCACGAGGTTGTCATGGGTGACCATCACCAGCGCCGCGCCGCGGTAGCGAGCAGTGCTGACGAGGACGTCGAGCAGTTCCTTGCCGGCCCGGCTGTCCAAGCTGCCGGTCGGCTCATCCGCCAATACAACGGACGGACCGCTGACGAGGGCGCGTGCAATGGCCGCCCGCTGAGTCTGACCACCGGACAGCTCAGACGGTACGGCGTCTGCCTCGTCCTGGATGCCCACCTGGGTCAGCCACTCGCGTGCGTGCTCGTGAGCCTCGGACCGCTGGTGACCGGCGAGCAGCAACGGCAGCGCGACGTTGTCGATCAGCGGGAGGTCCGGAACCAACTGGCCGAACTGCAGGACCACGCCAATCTTGGTCCGGCGCAGGGCGGCCCGGGCGTCGGCTGACAGCTCCGCCAGGTCCTGGCCGTCCAGCCGGACCGAGCCCTTGTCCGGGGTCAGGATGCCGGCCGCGCAGTGCAGCAGGGTGGACTTGCCGCAGCCACTGGCGCCCGTGATCGCGACGATCTCACCGGCCTCGACCTGGAGCGAGACCCCGCGCAGGGCGGTGTTGCGCCGGTAGGAGTACTCGATGTCGGTCAGCTCAAGGGCGATCATGAGGTCTCCTGCTCGGAAAGACGTTCAATGGCGCTGTCGAGCCAGCGCAGGTCGGCATCCAGGTGGGCGACGGTGTAGTCGCGAACGAGCGGCGAGGTCGGGTCCTGGCCGGCAGGGCTCTCCTGCAGCTCACGGATCCGACGTAGGTGGCTGGCTCGTTGTCTGGCCAGAAAGGCCGCGGCATCACCGCCGGTGCGGACCGCGGCAACGAGCTTGCGCAGTACCTCGTCTGCACTGCCCCACGCGGGCGGCACCGGGTCGACCAGCCAGTCGGCCAGGTGCTTGCGACCCTTGTCGGTCAGTGCGTAGACCGTCCGGTCCGGGCCGCCGCCGGAGGTCTTCTCGACCACTTCGACCAGTCCGTCCCGCTCCAGTCGCCCCAGCGTCGTGTAGACCTGCCCGAATGCCAGTGGGCGCCCGTCGGGGAACCAGCTGTCGTGGCCACGCTTCACGTCGTACCCATGCGCTGGACCTGCGGAGAGCAGGCCCAGGACGAGTTCAGCGGTTGCCATGTTCTGGACTATACATCGCGTGTATGTACTGAGTGAATAGTTTGCCGATGCGGGATTCTGGGCAGCCGGTCGGTAGGATTCACGGCGTCACCCCGGAACGAGACCTGGAGTAATCAGTGGCTCGCGTTGTCGTCGACGTCATGCTCAAGCCCGAGATCCTCGACCCGCAGGGCAAGGCGGTGCACGGCGCGTTCGGCCGGCTCGGCTTCGACGGCGTGGCCGATGTCCGGCAGGGAAAGCGGTTCGAGATCACCCTGGACGGTGAGGCGACCGAGGAACGGGTCGCCGAGATCCGGAAGGCCGCGGACACGCTGCTGTCCAACTCGGTGATCGAGGACTTCACCCTCCACGTCGAGGCCGACCAGTGAAGGTTGGGGTAGTCACCTTCCCCGGCTCGCTGGACGACGCCGACGCCCGCCGCGCTGCGGCCGTGGCCGGTGCCGAGGCCGTTGCGCTCTGGCACGCTGACGCGGACCTGCACGGCGTGGACGCGGTCGTCCTGCCCGGCGGCTTCTCGTACGGCGACTACCTGCGCGCCGGTGCGATCTCCCGGTTTGCCCCGGTGATGGAGACCATCATCAAGAAGGCCGGTGAGGGCCTCCCGGTGCTGGGGATCTGCAACGGCTTCCAGGTGCTCTGCGAGTCGCACCTGCTGCCCGGTGCGCTGATCAAGAACAGCCTGCGCAAGTTCGTCTGCCGGGACCAGGTGCTGCGGATCGAGAACAACACCACCGCCTGGACCAGCGACTACGACGCGAACCACGAGATCACCATCGTGCTGAAGAACCAGGACGGCTCGTTCGTCGCCGACGAGGCGACGCTGGACCGCCTGGAGGGTGAGGGCCGCGTCGTCGCGCGCTACGTCGACAACCCGAACGGCTCCTACCGCGACATCGCCGGGATCACCAACGAGCGCGGCAACGTGGTCGGCCTGATGCCGCACCCGGAGCACGCCGTCGAGACACTCACCGGACCGACCACGGACGGCCTGGGCTTCTTCACCTCGGTGCTGAAGGCCGTCGTCGCCTCCTGATGGGACGCTCAGGGGTGCGGCGCGTCCTGCTCCGCACCCTCTTTGCCGCGGCCGCGGGTGTCCTTGCCTGCGTGGGAGCCGGTACGGCGAACGCCCAGCCGACCGACCTGCTGGCGAAGGTCGTGGTCATCGGCGTACCGGGGCTGACCTGGCAGGACGTCAAGTCATCGCCCGAGTTGACCGCGCTGGTGGACCAGTCGCATGTGGGCTCGATCTCGGTGAAGTCGGCCGGGCCGCACACCTGTCCGGTGGGCGGCTGGCTGACGATCAGCGCCGGCACTCGTGCCTGGGGCAGCCAACTGGGTCAGCCGTGTGCCGACCTGCCCGCGGTCAACGGCGGGAAGGTCGCCAACTGGCAGACCTACATCGACCGTCAGGCCGAGCACCACACCGGTGCCCCACTGGGTCGGCTCGGTATCAGTGGCGATCGCTTGTGCGGCTTCGGCCCGGGCGCGGCTGTAGCTGTCGCGCGGCCGGATGGCACGGTGTCGAACTGGTTGCCTGATCTCAACCTGCCCCGACTGGCGAGCCCTGAATGCCGTGACTCGATCGTCGACGCCGGTGCGCTGCCACTGCGCGAGGGGCGGCCGGAGGCGCTGCGCCGGGTCGCGGATCTGGTCGGGCAGGCCAAAGCGGCCGATGGCTGGGTGCTGCTCGTCGGCATTGGCCAGGAGACGGCCGACACGCACCAGGAAACCCTCGTGGCGATGCAGCTTCCGCCGGACAACGGTCCGCGCTGGCTGACCAGTGACTCGACCCGTCGGCCCGGTCTGATCCAGCTGACCGACATCACTGCCACCGTGCTCCGTGGCGAGGCCAAGCCGGTCGACCCGGCCGCATCTGCGCAGGCCGCACCACTGGACGGCACCGAGATCGGGTTCACCGGTGACGTGCACACGGATGCCGCTGCAGTGATCGAGGACCGGTTGGATGCGAATCAGCGGTTCGAGCAGCCACGGCCGATGCTGGGTGCGGTGGCAGCGACGATCGTGGGCGCGGTCCTGCTGGCGCTTGTGTGGTTCCTGATCCGCCGGAGCCCCGCATCCCGTCGTACGGTCGTCTTCACGCTGCTCACGCTGGGCGGCTTCTTCATCGCGGTCTTCCTGGCCCAAGCGACGCTGTGGTGGCGCTGGCCGTCGCCCGGCCTCTCCCTGTATGCCGTGACGATCGGCATCAGCGTTCTCTCGGCCGCGCTCGCACAGGTGTTCCTGAAGCGCTACGCCTTCGTCGGCCTCGCGCTGGCCGCCTACCTGCTGTTGTTGGTCGACGGAGTGCTCGGTACGCCGTTGCAGGTCGGCAGCATGTTTGCCGACGGACCTGTGATCGGTGGCCGCTTCTATGGCTTCGGGAACTCGACTTTCGCCACTCTCGCGGTCGGTGCGCTCGTCACGGCCGGCTGGGTCGCGCAGAAGCTGATCGACAAGAGCAGGGTGCAGGCAGCCCTTGCAGTGCTCGCGATTGGCGGCGCTGCGATCGTCGTGGACGGTAGACCGGGCTGGGGGACCGACTTCGGCGGCATCATCGCGCTGACCCCGGCTGTGCTGCTCATGGCGTGGCTCACCTGGCGCGGCAGCATCTCCTTCCGCGCACTGGTCGGTGTGGGCGTCGCCGGCGTACTGGCTGTGTCTGCTGTTGCTTTCCTCGACTACCTGCGTCCGGCGGACCAGCGCAGTCACTTCGGTGCGTTCGTCGCGCGGTTGCTCGACGGTGACGTGGCCGACGTGCTGATCCGCAAGCTGCAGATGGCTGTTGCCTTCTTCAATGGTCCGGTCGGCTGGCTGATGCTCGTCGGGGTGGTGCTCGCCATGCTGGCGACTGTGCTCCCCGCGCGAGTCCCCTCCGCGTCGTACCGGTCCTACTACTCCAGTCTGCCGATGATCCGGCCGACTCTGCTCGCACTGTCGACCTGTGGTCTGGTCGGCATGCTGCTGAACGACGCCGGAGTCGCACTGCCCGCGATCATGACCGGCTTCGCCCTACCTCTGCTCGTGGCGCACCTGATCACCACCGAGCAGCCCAGTACCGTTCCACCTGTGTCCCACCTAGTGCAGGAGTCCTAACGTGTCGACCGACACCGTCACCAACGCCACCAGCACCCCGGATGTCGAGCAGCCGTGGGCCGAGCTCGGACTGAAGCCGGACGAGTACCAGCGGATCCGCGACATCCTGGATCGGCGCCCCACCAGCTGCGAGCTGGCGATGTACTCGGTGATGTGGAGCGAGCACTGCTCGTACAAGTCGTCCAAGGTGCACCTCAAGCGGTTCGGTGAGATCCCGCAGGAGACGCCGGCCGGCAAGATGCTCGCCGGGATCGGTGAGAACGCCGGCGTGATCGACATCGGCGAGGGCTACGCGGTCACCTTCAAGGTCGAGTCGCACAACCACCCGTCGTACGTGGAGCCCTACCAGGGTGCGGCCACCGGTGTCGGCGGCATCGTCCGCGACATCATCGCGATGGGCGCCCGCCCGGTCGCGGTGATGGACCCGCTGCGCTTCGGTCCGCTGGACGCTCCGGACACCAAGCGCGTGCTCCCGGGGATCGTGTCCGGTATCGGCGGTTACGGCAACAGCCTCGGCCTGCCGAACATCGGTGGTGAGGTCGTCTTCGACCCGACCTACATCGGCAACCCGCTCGTGAACGCGCTGTGTGTCGGCGTGATGCGGCACGAGGACCTGCACCTGGCCAACGCGACCGGCGTCGGCAACCAGATGATCCTGTACGGCGCCAAGACCGGTGGTGACGGAATCGGCGGCGTCTCGATCCTTGCCAGCGAGACCTTCGCCGAAGGCGGCCCGACCAAGCGTCCCGCGGTCCAGGTCGGCGACCCGTTCATGGAGAAGCTGCTGATCGAGTGCACGCTCGAGCTCTTCGCCGCGAAGGTCGTCGAGGGTATTCAGGACCTCGGCGGTGGCGGTCTGTCCTGTGCGACCTCGGAGCTGGCCAGCGCCGGCGACGGCGGCATGCGCGTCTCGCTGGACAAGGTGCCGCTGCGGGACGCCTCGCTGTCGCCGGAAGAGATCCTGATGAGCGAGTCCCAGGAGCGGATGATGGCCTGCGTGACGCCGGCCAACGTCGAGGAGTTCCTGAAGATCTGCGCCAAGTGGGACGTCCAGGCCGACGTGATCGGTGAGGTCACCGACACCGGCCGGCTCGAGATCGACTGGCACGGTGAGCGCGTCGTCGACGTACTGCCGGAGACCGTCGCGCACGAGGGCCCGGTCTACAACCGTCCGTTCGCGCGGCCGTCCTGGCAGGACGAGCTGCAGGCAGACGGCGCCGAGAAGTTGCCGCGGGCAACGACTGCGGACGAGCTGCGGGCGACCCTGCTGCAGCTGATCGCGTCGCCGAACCTGTGCGACAAGTCCTGGGTCACCGACCAGTACGACCGCTACGTGCTCGGCAACTCGGTGCTCGCGCAGCCCGAGGACAGCGGCATGATCCGCGTCGACGAGACCAGCGGCCTCGGTGTCGCGGTCTCCACCGACTGCAACGGCCGCTTCACCAAGCTGGACCCGTACACCGGCGCCAAGCTCGCGCTGGCCGAGTCCTTCCGCAACGTCGCCACCACCGGCGCCCGTCCGGTCGCCGTCTCCGACTGCCTGAACTTCGGCTCCCCCGAGGACCCGGACGTCATGTGGCAGTTCACCGAGGCGATTCGCGGCCTGGTCGACGGCTGCAAGGAGCTCGGCATCCCGGTCACCGGCGGCAACGTGTCGTTCTACAACCAGACCGGCGACGTGGCGATCCTGCCGACGCCGGTCATCGGCGTACTGGGTGTCATCGACGACGTCACCCGCCGGACGCCGATCGGCTTCACCGGCGAGATGGAGGGCCACCAGCTCTACCTGCTCGGTGAGACCGCCGAGGAGCTGTCGGGTTCGGAGTGGGCGCATGTCGTCCACAGCCACCTCGGAGGCCGCCCGCCGGCCGTCGACCTGGCGGCCGAGCAGCAGCTCGCCGACATCCTGATCAACGCCTCCCGCGACGGCCTGATCGACGCCGCCCACGACGTGTCCGACGGCGGCGTCGCCCAGACGCTGGTCGAGTCCGCCCTCCGCGGTGGCGTCGGTGCGCGGGTGTGGGCGCCGGACAACCTGGACCCGTTCCTGTTCCTGTTCGCCGAGTCCGCCGGCCGCGCAGTGGTCGCCGTACCGCGCACTGAAGAGGTCCGCTTCACCGACATGTGCACCGCCCGCCGCTTCCCGCACACCAAGATCGGCGTCATCACCGGCGACACCCTCGACGTACAGGACCAGTTCGAGATCCCCCTCACCGAGCTCCGCGAGGTCTGGTCCGCCACCCTCCCGGCCGCCCTCGGCTGACTCTGAGGACCTTGGTCGGGTGTGGCGACCCATCACCTACTGCGCAGCACTCGGCACGGCACCTCGCCGCACTGGAGGAAAGGCCACGATGGAAAAGCATCGAGGCCTCCCCTCCAGCGCACCGATGCACCGCACCGAGCACTTGCTCGCTACGGCGCTGGGCCGCCACACCCGACCTGGCGCTGCCCCATCGTCTGGCACACTCGTAGGAAGGGAGCGTGAGGCGGATGGTGGAGCGGCGTCCGGTGAAGCCGGCTGACCTGATGGGTCGGGCGGCGGCTGCTGGTCAGGAGGCACGCGTTGTCGCGGCGCGACGACGCATGGCCAGTATCCGGCTGACCGATGAGGAACGGCGGGTCTGTACCGACGAGCTGTCCGAGCAGTTTGCGATCGGCCGGCTCGACGAGGCGGAGCTGCATCTGCGGGTCGACCGGCTGCATGAGGCGGTCACGCATGCCGATCTGCAGCCGATCTTCGTGGGCCTACCCACTCCGTCGCTGTACCAGCCAACGCCGCGGCCGACCGGTCGCTGGCGCTGGGCGGCATTTGTTGGCGCCGCCTGGCTGGCGGCGCCGTTCTTCCTGCTGGGGCTGGTGTTCCTGGTCTTCGGCCGCGAGGTCGCGGCAGCGATCTTCGGCGTGCCGGCCATCCTCTGGACGGCCGTCGCGTTCCGGTGGGCCCGGCGAGGTCAAGCCACCAAGTAGGGCTACTCAGGGACCTAGTGTCGATTCCCGCGGGACGAGCTGCGCGGGAAGCTCCAGTACGCCGTGATGCGGGTTGCCGGCAATCGCATCCAGCAGGAGTTGCGCTGCTCGTCGGCCGAGCTCCTCAAGTCGCAGATCCACCGAGGTGAGCGGCGGCCGGCTGGCCAGTGCCATCACCGGCCAGTTGTCGTAGCCGGTAACCGCAATCTCAGCCGGTACGGCGCGCCCCAGCTCGCGCAGGCGGTCGCAGACACCGCGGGCGATCTGGTCGCTGCCACAGCTGATCGCGTCGACGTCGGGGTGCGTGCGGAGCAGCAGGTCGGTCGCCTGCCGACCCCACTGCTCACTCCAGTCACCGAACAGCGGTTCGCCGACCAGAGCCGTCATCGCCTGGGCGCGCTCGACAGCGGAGCGGTGATCGGCCGGGCCGGTGACATGCGCGATGCGGGTGCGCCCGAGAGCCTGCAGGTGCTTGATCGCAGTGGCCGCACCGGCGGCGTCGTCGACGATCACCGACGCATCTGCCGGATCGGTCGAGGCAGCCAGCGCGTACACAACAGGCAGCGGTACGTCGATCGGTGGCCGCGGCTCGGTTCGTCGGCCGGTCACCACGATGCCGTCGACCCCGCGTGCCACCAGCGACCGCAGATAGCTCTGCTCGCGGAGCGGATCGTCTCGGGTGTCGCACAGCACAGTCGCCAGCTCGCCGGCGCTCAGCACGTCCTCCACGCCCCGCATGATCGGGATGCTGAACCGGCCGGAGCTGTCGGTGGTCAGCAGGGCGACCGTGAACGTGCGCCCCGATGACAGCGCGCGCCCGCGCACGTCCGGTGTGAAGCCGAGCTGGGCCGCAGCACGCCGTACGCGCTCGCGGGTGTCCTGGCTGAGCTGGCCGGTGTTGTTGAGCGCCTTGGAGGCCGTCCCGGCGGAGACGCCGGCCAGTGCCGCGACATCCGTGATCCGTACCGCCGGGCGCTTCATGGTGTTACGTTATCAGTGCCGGAAAACGTGTGCCGTTTTTCCGGCTCGTGTGTGATCGTCCGCCCCCGAATCACCCGAAAGCAGGCCGTGCCATGACCTTTCCGAAGGGCCAGTTTGAAAATGTTTGGCCGCGCCGTGAATTTCTCGGTGTCACCCTTGCCGCGGCGGCTGCCGTGAGCGCCGTCGAACCGTCCACCGCCTCAGCTGCGCGACCGCTGGGCCCACCAGCCGGCCGTGGCGGCTACTACGTGCCGCAGCGAGCCCCACTGCGGCCAGTGCCGTTCCAGAAGCTGCCGCCGGGCGCGATCGAGCCACGCGGCTGGCTGAAGCAGCAGTTGCAGCTCCAGGTCGACGGCCTCTGCGGCCGGTACGACGAGATCTCAGACTTCCTGGTCTACGACACCAACGGGTGGGTCGACCGCACCAAGGATGCGTGGGAGGAGTTGCCGTACTGGCTCCGCGGCTTCGGTGACCTCGGCTATGTCACCGGAAACGCCGGTGTGCTGACCAGAGCGCAGCGCTGGATCGACGGCATCCTGCGCACCCAGGCAGCCGACGGCTGGTTCGGTCCGGACCGACTCCGGACCTCGCTGCAGGGTGGACCCGACTTTTGGCCGGGCATGCCACTGCTGGGCGCGATCCGGTCCTGGTACGAGTACTCCGGCGACCAGCGCGTCGTACCGTTCATGACGAAGTACCTGCGGTTTCAGAACACGCAGCCGGCTGAGGTGTTCAACCGGTCGTGGGGTGCGTTCCGCTGGGGCGACAACATCGACAGTGCGTACTGGCTCTACAACCGCACCGGTGAGTCATGGCTGCTCGACCTGGTCAACAAGATGCACTCCGGCTCGGCCGACTATGTGAACGGCATTCCGACCTGGCACAACGTCAACATCGCCCAGGGGTTCCGAGAGCCCTTGCAGTACTGGCTTCTGTCGGGCAACGAGCAGCACCGGGCGGCGACGTACCGGAACTACGACACTGTGCTGGGACAGTACGGACAGTTCCCGGGCGGAGGGTTCGCGGGGGATGAGAACTCGCGGCCGGGGTTCGGCGACCCGCGGCAGGGCTTCGAGACCTGCGGCATCGTCGAGCTGATGCACAGCTTCGAGATGCTGTCCCGCTTCACCGGTGAGACTGTGTGGGCGGACCGGTGCGAGGAGCTGGCGTTCAATTCGCTGACTGCCTCTTACGACCCGAAGCAGCAGGTGATGCACTACATCACCTGTGCGAACAGTGTGGAGCTCGACGACACCATCAAGCATGGGCAGTTCCAGAACGGGTTCGCCATGCTGGCCTACAAGTACGGCATCCACCAGTACCGGTGCTGCCCGCACAACTACGGCATGGGCTGGCCGTACTACGCGCAGGAGCTCTGGCTGGCCACTACCGACAACGGGCTGGCCGCCTCGCTCTACGCCGCCAGCAAGGTCACTGCGAAGGTGGGCGGCGGTGAGACTGTCAGCATCGTGCAGGACACCGAGTACCCGTTCGGCGACACCATCAACCTCACTGTGCAGGGTAACTCGCGTTTCCCCTTGTATTTAAGGGTCCCTGGCTGGGCAGACGGCTATTCCGTCGCTGTGAACGGTGAGAGGGCCCGGGTGCGCGCGGAAGGTGGCTGGATCCAGCTGGACCGGGCCTGGAAGTCCGGTGACCGCGTGAAGCTGGTCCTGCCGATGCAGGTCACCACTAGGCAGTGGACCGCCAACCAGGGCTCGGTTTCGGTCGACCGTGGTCCGCTCACCTACTCGCTAGCGATCAGCGAACGCTACGAGCGCATCGGCGGTACGACGGAGTGGCCCGAGCTCGCTGTGCATGCGGACTCCCCGTGGAACTACGGTCTGGCGCCAGATGCCGGATTCACCGTCGTACGGCGGACTCCCGCGCCCGGGGCGGACCCGTTCACGACTGCGGGTGTGCCGGTGGCCCTGACCGCGAAGGCGCGCCGCATCCCGCAGTGGGAGACCGACAGCGAGAACGTGGTCGGCCTGCTCCAGCCAAGCCCCGCCAAGACGACAGAGCCGCTGGAGACAGTCACCCTGATCCCCATGGGCGCGGCACGGCTCCGCATCACCGCCTTCCCCCAGGCCACCACGACTGGCGCCGCCTGGAAGCGCCGTACGCGGATCACTGCTTCACATGTGTTCGACGGCGACTCCCTAGAGGCCGCCGACGACGGCCGCCTGCCCTCGTCCTCCGCCGACACCTCCATTCCGCGCTTCACCTGGTGGGACCGGCGCGGCTCCACGGAGTGGATCCAGTACGACCTGCGAGAGGTCCGTGAGCTCCGACAGGCCTCGGCGTACTGGTTCGACGACACCGGCTCCGGCCAGTGCCGAGTCCCAGCCTCCTGGCGAGTCCTCTGGCTAGACGGCACCACCTGGCGCCCAGTCACAAACCCCACGCCGTACGGCGTCGCTACCGACCGCCTGAACACAACCACCTTCACTCCAGTACGTGCGCAGTACGTCCGAGTGGAAGCGATCCTTCGCCCGACATTCTCCGGAGGCCTCCTGCATCTCGCGTTCGAGTGAAGATGTCCGAGGCTTTGTGCACCAACCCCGACTTTGTGCACCCACCAACCACTTTCCGGCCGGAAAAATGACTGGTGGGTGCTCAAAGATCCACCTCGAGCACAAAGAGAAGGCGGCGCGCCGAGACCTTCGAGCAAACACTCTGCTGCTTTTGGCATTCGCGTCAGGCAGCACCGGACCCTCGTCCTGCGAGAGGATGAGGGTCTGGGGCTACAGAGGGGGCACGGGTGGGGAAC
>NZ_SMKX01000069.1 GCF_004349055.1 Kribbella antibiotica | reverse complement strand
CAACAACACCCACCGCCTCCAACTAGCCGAACTCGCGACCAACTAGCAGCACGAACAACTGCATGTAGTACCCGCAGCCCGGCCAGCCAGCCGCCCGCCGCCCCAGCAGCACAATCACGTGCAGCCCTTCGTGCCGCAAACCCCAGCCCCGCCCGGGCGCCAGTCAGCGGCACGAAGCACTGCAGGTAGTGCCGAAATCCCAGAGCCAGGCTCCCGAGTGAGCCAACCCCTCAGCGCGCGTGACCGCCGGGCGCTGACCACCTGCAGTCGTTCGTGCTGCGAGGGCTGGCCCCGACCCAAGGCGCGGGCCAGCGACACGAAGGACTGCAGGTAGTGCCGAAATCCCAGAGCCTGGCTCCCGAGTGAGCCAACCCCCATCGCGCGTCAGCGCCGGGCGCCGACCACCTGCAGTTCTTCGTGCCGCGAAGCGGACGCCGTACGAGCTGCACGAGGGACTGCAGGTACTGGTCGGGGTCCCGGGCTGATGGGCCGGGTGAGCCCACCCAGGCGTGTGCGGGTGCGGGTGCTGCTGACCACCTGCAGTTGTTCGTGCCGCAAAGCCCGGCCCCGCCCAAGGCAACGGCCAGCTGCACGAAGCACTGCAGGTAGTGCCGAAATCCCAGAGCCAGACTGCCGAGTGAGCCAACCCCCATCGCGCGTCAGCGCCGGGCGCCGACCACCTGCAGTCGTTCGTGCCGCGAAGCGGGCGCCGTACGAGTGTTGGTGAGCTGTACGACGGACTGCAGGTATTGGCTGAATGCCGCCGGAGCAGGTGACACCCAGGTGCGCGCGGGCGCGGTGGTGCTGACCACCTGTAGTTGTTCGTGCCGCGAGGGCTGGCCCCGACCAAGGCGCGGGCCAGCGACACGAAGGACTGCAGATAGTGGCCGAGATCCAGAGCCTGGCTGCCGGGTGAGCCCGTCCAGGCGTGCGCGGGCGCGGGGCGCTGACCACGTGCAGTTGTTCGTGCCGCGAAGCGGGCGTCGTACGAGGTGTTGGTCAGCGGCACGTAGGACTGCAGGTAGTAGCCGTAATCCCAGAGCCTGGCTCATGCGTGGGCCAAACCCCCAGCGCGCGTGAGCGCCGGGCGCCGACCACCTGCAGTCGTTCGTGCTGCGACGCGGGCGTCGTACGGGGGGTTGGTGAGCTGCACGTGGGACTGCAGGTGGTGGTCGCAAGCCGGCGGGTGGGGACCGGGTGAGCCCATCCGGGCGTGCGCGGGCGACTACCTGCAGTTGTTCGTGCGGCTAGGGGCGACATCCGCGGGCCTGGATCGATGGCAAGGAGCGTCGGTACGACGGGGGGTCGGCTGTGGAGGTAATCCGCAGTGCGGTCGTCGCGGGGCCGACTCGCATCCGCAGCCGCATGTCCCAGGCTTGGATAGCTCTCGCCGAGCGACAGGACGTATATGCCCACTGGGCGTGGTCGGACGGATCCGCTGAGCGTGGCGAGGTGGGGTAGTAGGTCTATACGTCCTGTTGTTAGCGGAATGCACGACGCCCGCTCGTCCCCAGAGCAGGGAGGAGCGGGCGTGGTGGGGGTGAAATCAGATTGTCTTGAAGGCGATTGCTGCGTTGTGGCCGCCGAAGCCGAAGGAGTTGTTGAGGGCGGCCAGGTCGCCGTCGGCCAGTTTGCGGGGCTCGGTGGCGATGTCGAGCTCGATCTGGTCGTCGAGCTTGTCGAGGTTGATGGTCGGCGGGACGATGCGGTGGTGCAGGGCGAGGATCGTGGCGATCGACTCGACCGCACCGGCGGCACCGAGCAGGTGACCGATCATCGACTTCGGTGCGGTCGCGACCGCGTTGTCGGTGGCGCTGCCGAGGGCGAGCCGGATGGCGAGCGACTCCGCGACGTCGCCCTGTGGGGTCGAGGTGGCGTGCGCGTTGATGTGCTTGATGTCGGACGGGCTCAGATCGCCTTCGAGCAGCGCCCGCTCCATCGCCCGCCGCGCACCGGAACCGGTCGGGTCGGGTTGCGCGATGTCGTGACCGTCGGCGGAGATACCGGCTCCGGCGATCTCGGCGTAGATCTTCGCACCGCGCGCGACCGCGTGCTCGTAGGACTCCAGGACCAGAACACCGGCGCCCTCACCAAGCAGGAAGCCGTCGCGGTCGGCGTCCCACGGCCGGGAGGCGCGCTCGGGCTCGTCGTTGCGCTTGCTGAGCGCCATCATCTGGCTGAACGCGGCGAGCGGGAGCGGCATGATCGTGCCTTCGGTCCCACCGGCCAGTACGACGTCCGCGCGGCCGAGGCGGATCTGGTCCAGGCCGAGTGCGATCGCTTCGTTGCCGGAGGCACAGGCCGAGACCGGAGTGTGCACACCGGCCTTGGCGCCGAACTCGAGACCGACGTACGCCGCGGAAGAGTTCGGCATCAGCATCGGGATCGCCAGTGGCGAGACGCGGCGCGGGTTCTTCAGCAGCGCGTCGTAGTTGGACAGCGTGGTGTGCAGGCCACCGATGCCGGTGGCAACGGCCACGCCGAGGCGCTCCTTGTCGAGCCCGGAGTCCTCCAGACCGGCGTCGGCCCAGGCTTCACGGGCGGCGACCACGGCGAGCTGCGCGTTGCGGTCGAGGCGGCGGGCCTTCACACGCTCGATGATCTCGGTCGGCTCGACCGCCACCGGGGCAGCGATCTGGACGGCCAGGTTCTGCACCCAGTCGTCGGTCAGCCGGCGGGCACCGGACCGACCGGCCAGCAGGCCTTCCCAGGAGCTGGCCACATCGCCGCCGAGCGGGGTGGTGGCTCCGAGCCCGGTGATCACGACTCGGGTCTTCGACATCTGTACCTCATCCTTCACGAGATCGGGGATTGGGAGGCCGGCCGGTGGTGCTCATCGGTTCTGAGCCCGATGAGCACCGGCCAGCACGGAGACGGCTGAGATCAGCCGTTCAGGCCACGCTCGATGAACGCGACGGCGTCGCCGACGGTCTTCAGGTTCTTGACCTCGTCGTCGGGGATCTTCACGTCGAACTTCTCCTCGGCGGCCACGACGACCTCCACCATGGAGAGCGAGTCGACGTCGAGGTCGTCGGTGAAGGACTTGTCCAGCTGGACGTCCTCGACCGGGATACCGGCGATCTCGTTCACGATCTCGGCGAGGTCGGAACGGATCTCTTCGGTGCTGGCCATTGCGGTTGTTCCCTTCGAATGTTCTTGCTGGCTTGGTTCAGCCGGGGCAGCCACCTGAGCTGTCCCCGGACAACTATGGCTTACGGAAGCCGGATCACCTGGGCGGCATACACGAGGCCCGCGCCGAAACCGATGATGAGGGCGAGGTCGCCGCTCTTGGCTTCGCCGGCCTCGCGCATCGCGGTGATCGCGAGCGGGATCGATGCGGCGGACGTGTTGCCCTGCCGTTCGATGTCACGGGCAACCTTCACGTGCTCGGGCAGCTTGAGCGCCCGCCGCATCGCGTCGGTGATCCGCATGTTCGCCTGGTGCGGCACGAACAGGTCGAGCTCCTCGGCCGGTACGCCGGCCACGTCGAGCGCCTGCTGCGCGGTCTTGGCCATCTCGTACGACGCCCAGCGGAAGACCGGGTTGCCTTCCATCGTGAGGTTCGGCCAGTTCTGGCTGCCGGCTGCCTCCTGCCACGATTCCTTCTGGCTGATCACCGCGTGCTGCGTGCCGTCGGAACCCCAGACGACCGGGCCGATCCCCGGCTCGTCGGCCGGACCGACCACGGCTGCTCCGGCGCCGTCGGCGAAAATGAACGCCGTACCGCGGTCGTTGCGGTCGGTGAGGTCGCTCAGTCGCTCGACGCCGATCGCCAGCACGTACTTGGCGCTGCCGCCGCGGACCATGTCACTGGCCAGCGCGATGCCGTAGCAGAACCCGGCGCAGGCCGCGGAGACGTCGAACGCGGCTGCGGTCGGGGCGCCGACCGCGACGGCGATCTGGGTCGCGATCGCGGGCGTCTGGTAGAGGTGCGTGACCGTGGAGACCACGACGCAGCCGATCTGGGCCGGGTCGATGCCCGACTCCTTCAGTGCGTCCTTGGCCGCCTCGACCGACATCATCAGCACGGTCTCGTCGTCGGAGGCCCAGCGGCGCTCCTTGATCCCGGACCGGGTCTGGATCCACTCGTCGCTGGAGTCGATCTGCTCGATGATCTCCGAGTTCGGCACCACCCGTCGCGGCCGGTACGAACCGATCCCGAGAACCCCGGCGTGCGTCGATCCACTTGATGCGGTGATTCCGGTCATGGGGCCTCCTGGCCTGGACTGAGGAGTGCAGGGAGCGAAGCGACTGGAGCGACGAGGGAAGGACTGGAGTTAAAGCCCCATGACCCGCCGTGCCGAAGGCGCGGCAATGACTCCGTCATACGGAGGCTCCATGCTTCTCGACGAATGCGCGGGCGTCGTCCAGCTGGTCGGGCGTCTTCAGGGCGAAGGTCTCGACGCCCTTCAACTGGCGCTTGGCGATACCGGTCAGCGTGCCGGCCGGCGGCAGCTCGAGGATGCCGGTGACGCCGAGCTCGGTGAAGGTCTGCATGCACAGGTCCCAGCGGACGGGGGAGTTCACCTGGGCGACGATCCGCTGCAGCGCGTCCGCGCCGTCGGTGACGACCTGGCCGTCGCGGTTGGAGAGCAGCTTGGTCGTCGGCTCGCCAGTGCCGATGGCGGTCGCGTACTTCGCCAGGGTCTGAACCGCCGGCTCCATGTGCTTGGTGTGGAACGCGCCGGCCACCGACAGCTTGATCAGCCGGGACTTGGCGGGCGGGTCCTCGGCGAACGCGGCCAGCTCCTCGACGGTGCCGGCGGCAACGATCTGGCCGGGGCCGTTGTCGTTGGCGGGCGTCAGCCCGTACTCCGCGAGCTTCGCGAGGACTTCGTCACGGTCACCACCCAGTACGGCGGTCATCGAGGTGGCGGTCAGCGCGGCCGCCTCGGCCATCGCCTTGCCGCGCTCGCGGACGAGCACCATCGCCTGCTCGACGGTCAGTGCACCGGACAGCGCAGCGGCGGCAAGCTCACCGACACTGTGACCGGCCAGCGCACCTACCTGCGTCGCATCCGTGAACAGCGCCGGCGCGGTGGCCAGGCCGGCCGCGACCAGCAGCGGCTGCGCGATGGCGGTGTCGCGGATCGTGTCGGCATCCGCTGCCGTGCCGTAGTGGGCGAGGTCGAGACCGGCGACCGCGGAGAGCCAGTTGAGCCGGCTCTCGAACGCGGGATCGGCCAGCCACGGCTCGAGGAAACCTGGGGTCTGGGCACCCTGACCGGGTGCGACGATGACGAGCACGTGACCACTCTCCCTGTTCCGAGCCGTTCGCGGGGCCGCAGGCAGCACGAATTCTGACCGGCCCGATTTGTAGACATCCTACAAAACGGGCGTTCCCGGGTCCGGATTGAGCAGGCGGCCGAGGGCGAGTGCGACACGCAGGGTGAAAGCGTCGCGGGGATTCAGTGGCTGGTACCCCGTGAGATCGGCCACACGCTTCAACCTGTACCGGACGGTATTGGCGTGGATGAACATCGCCCGGGCCGTCGCCTCGATCGAACCACCCGAGTCCAGGTATGCCGAAACGGTGTCGCGCAGCACCCCTTCGCCCATGGTGAGCGGGCCGTAGACGTCAGTGGCGAGTTGCCGGCGCGCATGCCCGTCTCCGGAGAGTGATCGCTCCGGGAGCAGTTCGTCGGCCTGCACCGGTCGCGGAGCCCCGGGCCAGGCCGGTACGGCGCGGAGTCCGGCGACCGCCGCCCGGGCCGACGTCACGGCCGCCATCAGGTCTTTCACCACCGGCCCGACCACGATCGGACCAGGTCCGAACCAATGCGCGAGCCTTTGTACGATCTCCACAGGTTTGCTGGTACCGCCGAGTACCACCACCAACCGATCGCCCTGGATCGCACACAGAGCGTCAGCACCCGCCTCGCGGGCAGCGTGCCGAACGGCGTCGGCCACGTTCGCATTCCCCTCGGCCGCCGGGGCCCGCCCGACAACCACGGCCACCTCGGCCGATCCCGTCGTACCGGCGGTTCCTGTCCAGCCCAGCGCGGATGCGCGCGAGCGGACCGAGTCGTCGGCCTCGCCGCGGATCACCGAGTCGACCACGAGCGCTTCGAGCCGGGCATCCCACGCCCCGCGCATCTCGGCGGCCTGCGCGTAGATGGTCGCGGCCGCGAACGCGACCTCTCGGGCGTAGCGCTGCATCGCCCGCTGCACCGCCGGTACGTCGTCCGGCGGCAGCAGGTCGTCAATCGCGTTCTCCATCATTTCGATGGTCGTCCGCACCAGGTCGACGGTCTGGTGCAGCGAGATCACGCGGGTGAACTCACGCGGCGCGGACCCGAAGATCCGCGTCGGCATCGACGAGTTCGCCTCCGGATCGCGGAACCAGTCCACGAACGCGGTGATCCCCGACTGCGCCACCAGCCCGATCCACGACCGGTCCTGCGCCGACAAGCCCCGAAACCACGGCAGCTTCTCTTCCATCGCGGCCGTCGCCGCCGTCGCGAGCGCCCCGGTCTGCCCCTGCAGCCGATCAGCCCGCGCCAAATGCGCCTTGGTCTCCGCCTGCTTAGCCACACCCCGACAATACGGTCCGTCTACGCAATGATGGGGGGATGACGGACAAGGCGGGTGTGGATGCTGCCGTTGAGGCGTTGCGGGCGATTGGGTATTACCTGGAGCGGGACCGGCAGCCGTCGCATCGGGTGAAGGCCTATCGGCGGGCGGCCGACACGATCGAGGAGCTGCCCGCGGCGGAGGTTCGGGCGCGGCGGCGGGCCGGGACGCTCACCGAGTTGCCGGGGATCGGGCCGAAGACCGAGGCCGTGATCCTCGAAGCCATGGACGGCGCGACCCCGTCGTACCTGACCAAGCTGGCGGGTTCGGCCACCGACCTCACCGAAGCCGAAGCCGGTACGGCGATGCGCGCGGCACTGCAAGCCGACCTGCACCTGCATTCGGAATGGTCGGACGGCGGCAGCCCGATCGAGGAGATGGCCCGTACGGCGCATCGTCTCGGCCACAAGTACATGGCGCTGACCGACCATTCGCCGCGCCTCAAGATCGCGAACGGCCTGTCGCGCGAACGCCGTCTCCAGCAGCTCGAGGTCGTTGCCGAACTCAACAAGAAGCTGTCCAAGGAGCTCGACGGCTTCACGATCCTGAACGGGATCGAGGTCGACATCCTCGACGACGGTTCGCTCGACTGCGATTCCGAGATCCTGGCCCGGCTCGACCTCGTCGTCGCGAGTGTCCACTCCAAACTCCGGATGGCCTCCGAGCCGATGACCGAGCGGATGGTCAAGGCGATCGCCAACCCGCACGTCGACGTACTGGGTCACTGCACCGGCCGCCTGATCACCGGCGACCGCGGTACCCGCCCCGAGTCCGACTTCGACGCCGAGGTCGTCTTCGAGGCCTGCCGCCAGTTCGGCACCGCGGTCGAGATCAACTCCCGTCCCGAACGCCTCGACCCACCCAAACGCCTGCTCGCCCTGGCCGCCGAGATGGACTGTGTCTTCTCCATCGACACCGACGCGCACGCGCCGGGCCAGCTCGACTGGCAGGTCTACGGCTGCGAACGTGCCGAAGCCGCCGACATCGCCCCCGGCCGCGTCGTCAACACCTGGGACCGCGAAGAGCTCCTCGAATGGACAGCGTCATGAGCGATCTGGAGAAGGACCCGGCCGAGGTCGTCTGCACGGGGTCTGAGCAGGGGCCGGTGTTCGAGTTGCTGGAGCCGCGCGAGGTCGTGCTCGGCCGCTCGACGAAGGTTCGCCGCTTGTTGCCGAACAAGGACCGGCGGATGGTTGGTGCGTGGTGCTTCGTCGATCACTACGGGCCTGATGATCTGACGCAGCGAGTCGATTCGTACGACGCGCCGGGGGAGAGCGGGATGCTCGTTCCGCCGCATCCGCATACGAGTCTGCAGACAGTGAGCTGGTTGTTCGAGGGCGAGATCGAGCACCGCGACAGCGTCGGCTCGCATGCCTTGGTCCGTCCCGGCGAGCTCAACATCATGACCGCCGGCAACGGCATCGCGCACTCGGAGGTCTCCACCCCGGACGCCCCGCCGCGACTTCACGGAGCGCAGCTCTGGGTCGCCCTGCCCGACTCCGTCCGGACGACGACGCCACCCGCCTTCAACGCGTACGCCGACCTTCCGCAACTGGACATCGACGGTGCCCGCATCATCGTGATGATAGGAACCGTCGCCGGGGTCACTTCGCCGGCGCCGGCGTTCACCCCGCTGGTTGGCGCCGACATCACCATTCAGCCCGGCCAGTCGCTGACACTCCCGCTCACGTCTTCGAACGAGTACGGCGTACTGGTGGTTGATGGTGCCTTGTCGGTCGGGGACCTCACGCCGACCTTCGGCGAACTCGCCTACCTCGGCGCCGGCCGCGACACGATCGACTTAGTTGCCTCTGGCAATGGAGCGCGCTTTCTCCTGCTCGGCGGCGAACCTTTCACCGAAGAGCTCGTCATGTGGTGGAACTTCATCGGCCGAACCCACGAAGACATCGTTGAAGCCCGCACTGCCTGGCAATCCGCCATCGCCGCTGGTGGCACCGACCGTTTCCCATCGGTCCCCGGCTATGTGGGGGACCCGCTCCCTGCTCCGCCACTCCCCGGCGCCACCCTCAAGCCGCGGCCACGCGCCCGCTGAGAAGTTATCCACAGGCGGCGTAGACGGTGGTTGCGGGCGGGCCGATCAACCAGCGAGAGTTGCCGCATGACCGACAACGAATCGATCCTCGGCCAGGTCCCGTCGTACGAGTGGAACGACGAGCAGGCGATCAGCTTCGAGGTCGCTCAGGACACCATCAGCCTGTTCATCGCCCACTGCACTGATCGAGTCTGGACCGAACGCCGCAAAGACGCGCCCGAGGAGTCGGTGATCGAACACTGGCTCGAAGAGCGCCGTCGGGCGGTCAAGGACAGCCAAGCTCTTCGGTCCGACGATCCCATCGCTATTCGGGCGACGGTGGAGAACTACGGCAGGCGCGTCCGCGAGCGGAACGGTGATGCTGATGCCTGAGGTCGACCTCGAGCGTTATCGACTCCCGAGTGCGCTGCACCAGCAGATCTTTCAGGCCGAAATCGTGCCGGAGCGCCTCGAACCTGTGGCGCCGCAGGCGCATCCGGTCGTCGTGTTCATCGGCGGTCAGCCGGGTGCCGGCAAGACGGCGACCACCGAGATGATCAATCACACGATGGGCCTCCGGGGGCCGGTTGCCCATGTGTGTGGAGACTTCTACAAGCCCTACCACCCGGACTACTCGCGGCTGATGGACAAGGACGAGCGGACAGCCGGTGCCTTCACCCGGCTGGATACACGGTTGTGGCATCGCGCAGCCGAGGACTGGGCAAGAGCCCGCGGCTGTCACACGGTAGTCGAGACCGCGCTGGCGGATCCCAAGGAGTTTCGCCAGGCGAGCGCGGCTTTTCGGGCTGCCGGCTTCCGGATCGAGGTTGCCGCCATGGCCGTTCCGGAAGCGATGAGCCGGCTGGGCATCGTCGCGCGGTACCTGGAGCAGGCGGCGGTCCACGGACGCGGACGATTCGTGGCGAAGTCCAATCATGATGCTTGCTATCGCGGCGTCCCGGAGACCATGGCGGCCATTGAGGCAGCACAACTGGCCGACAATGTGCTGGTCTTCCGGCGGGGAGCTGTGGTTGTGGCCGCTGCGAACCGCGACGCGGACGGCGCCTGGACCGGCGTACGGAGGTTCGCGGACGCGGTGACAGTTGAGCGGTCTCGGCGGTGGGGGACGACTGGTTCGCTCAGGTTCTGTACGAGCCTGAATCGGATCGCGCAGCAAGGTGGTCCGGCCTGGCATCCGGAGCTCCGCGATATCGCGCGTCTCGCGGCCCCGTTGGTGGTTGCGGGGACGCCGCTGGAGGCAGCTGCCGAGGGTCAGGCTGATGCCAGCTTTCGCGCAGTCCAGGCATGCCGTATCACGTCAGACGAGGGCGTTGACTCGCGGCTGACTCGTACGGCGGCGGTAGTAGGCCCAGGTGAGGACTAGGAGTGCTGGGCCCCACAGGTGCAGGAGGCTATAGCTGCCGACCATCAGGTACTGCCAGAACTGGCTCGTGAAGTTCAGGAGACTGTCGGTGTAGGCGTCGCGCATCCCCCAGGTCCAGAGGGCGATCAGCGACAGGCCGCCGAGGGTTGCTGGGACGATGGCGGCGTACGGTGCGACGCGGCGACCGCCGATGAGCGGGATCCAGCGGGGAACTACTTCGCCCCAGCGCTGGACCAGGCCGAGCCCGGTGAGCGCCAAGGCCTCGGAGAAGAGCGACAGGCCGATGACGTACAGCTTGAAACCCAGACCGTGTACGTACGTCGGGTGTCCGGTTGCGTCGAGCATGCCCATCGAAGAGCCGAAGACCAAGCCGATCCGCCACAGGCTCGACGGCAGGACGAAGAACGGGATGGCGTGGGCCAGTCGGTTGGCCCAGCGGGGGACGGGGCGATCGGTCGCTTGCATGCTTCGACCATCCCCTGTTGAGGCAGGTGATCGCCTCACCCGTCGGGGTGAGCTGGGTCCTCCCGTTGGGGGAGCGGCATCAGGTCAGGGCCGTCGGCCTCGGCGGCGAGGACGACCTTGCGGAGCAGCTTGATCAGGGTTTCGCGCTCTCGTGGTGACAGGGGGCCGAGCAGTTCGTGCTCGGCGGCTGACTGGGATCCGATCGAGGACTCCCAGGCGTGGTGCCCGGCTTCGGTGAGGACGACCACGACACTGCGCCGATCGGTGGCGGCGCGGCTGCGGGCCACCAGGCCGGCCTGGGTCAGCCGATCCAGACGGTTGGTGAGCGTGGCGGGATGGGTGTCGAGGGCAACGGCCAGGGCGGTCGGGGTGACGCTGTACGGCGGGCCCGCGGACCGGAGGCGCCACAGGATGTCGTACTCCCAGCTGCGGAGCCCGAGCTCTTGCAGGGCTTCAGCGCGACGCGTCTGGAGGTGGCGGACGAGCATCTGCATCCGGGTGACGACGCCTTCGACCTCGACGTCGAGGTCGGGCACTTCGTGCTGCCAGAAGTCGATATGGCGATCGATCGAATCCCGCATGACCCAATGGTACTACGATTCGATATATTATGATTTCGTAGTATCGAGATGAGGAGCTGCCTATGTTCGACCTGTTGGGCCGTCTGGACGAGGCGACGATCGACAGTCGCCTCCTGCAGGGAAATCCGCTCGGAGACCCGTCGCGGCGGCCGGTGTGGGTCTACACGCCGCCCGGCTACGACCAGAGCACGCAGCATTACCCGACCGTCTTCATGCTGCTCGGCTTCGGCGGGACGCTGCCGTTGTGGCGCAACCGAATGCCTTACCGGCAACCGGTTCCGGAGCTCATCGACGGTCTGTTCGCGCGGGGTGAAGCGCCGGGCATGATCGTCGTGTACGTCGACGCGTTCAGCAGATACGGCGGCAGCCAGTACGTCGACTCACCCGGCACCGGTCCGTATCACTCGTACCTGTGCGATGAGGTCGTCCCGTGGGTCGACGCCCACTACCGCACGATCGCCGACCGCGACCATCGTGCCATCGCCGGGAAGTCCAGTGGCGGCCTCGGCGCGATGATCACGCCGATGCTCCGGCCGGACCTGTTCGGCGCGTTCGCCACACATTCCGGTGATGCGCTGTCCGAGGCGCAGTACATCCCGCATTTCTTGTGGGCTGCGCGGCACCTGCGCGCGTACGACGGGGACATCTTCGCGTGGTGGCAGGACTTCGGTCAGCGGACCGCTTTCACCAAGCCCGAGGACGAGCGCCTGCTCGAGTTGCTCGGCGTCTCGGCCTGCTTCTCACCGGATGCGGACGGAGTCCCCGAGCTTCCGTTCGATCCGGTGACCGGCGCTGTGCGACCGCAGGTCTGGGAGCGGTGGCTGCGCTGGGACCCGGTGCGGATGGCGCCGGATCACGCCGCGGCGTTGCGCTCCCAGCGAGCGATCTGGATCGACGCGGGGACCAGTGACGAGTGGTTCCTCGACCTCGGCGCGCTGGCCTTTCGGCAGCGGCTCGAGGAGGTCGGTGTGGCGGACGACGTCGTCCGTTTCGAGCTGTTCGACGGCGGTCACCGGGCGGTCGAGTACCGCCAGCCACTGGCAGTCGCGTGGCTGGCGGAGCGACTGGTCCCTTAGGAGTCCTGTGCAGTGGAGGACTGCGCAGTGTGGCGCTTGATCCAGGGGGCGAGGAAGTAGAGGGCCAGGGCGAAGACGATGGTGACGATTGCGAGGCCGCCGAAGTAGGCGGTGTCGGAGGCGCCTTCGGTGGCCTGGACGAGTTGGGCGGTGATGGCCTGGCCGGCGGACGGGGCGAGGAACCACAGGGCCATCATCTGGCTGAGGAAGGCGCGCGGGGCCAGCAGGGTGGTGGCGGCTAGGCCGACGGGGGAGAGGAAGAGCTCGCCGAGGGTCTGGATGATGTAGACGACGACCAGCCAGGCCGGGGAAGCGAGCTTGGTGCCGGCGACGTTCGAGGCGAGAGCCATCACGGCGAACGAGATCCCGGCCAGCAGTAGGCCGGTGGCGAACTTCTGGCCGATACTCGGGCCGCGGTCGCCGAGCTTGATCCAGATCACCGCGAAGACCGGGGCCAGGAAGACGATCGAGAGCGGGTTCACCGAGGCGAAGAACTCCGGGGAGATCGTCGTGCCGAACAGGTGCAGGTCGGTGCGGTCGGCCGCGAACGTGGTGAGTGTGGTCGCGGCCTGCTCGAAGACCATGAAGAAGAGCATGGCGGCGATGAACAGCGGGATGTAGGCGCGGACGCGCTGCCGCTCTTCCGGCGTGACCAGGGGACTGCGGAGCAGCATGGTGAAGTAGGCGATCGGGGCGATGAAGCACAGGTACGAGATCGCGTCGACGACCGGCTTCGGCCCGAACCCGCCGGACAGTGCGGCGGACAGGAAGAAGACCACGGCGAGCAGTGCGATGACGGCGACGGAGACCTTGATCATCGCCGGGCGGTCCGCGGCGGTGAGCGGGTTCGGCGGAGTGTCGCCGCGGCCGTGCAGCGTCTTGCGGCCGAGGATGTAGGCGATCAGCGCCAGCGTCATCCCGACCGCGGCGGCGGCGAACGCGACGTGGAAGCCGAACTCGCGGCGCAGGAAACCGACCACGAACGGCGCCGAGAACGAGCCGATGTTGATGCCCATGTAGAAGATCGAGAACGCCGAGTCGCGGCGCGTGTCGCCCTTCTCGTAGAGGGTGCCGACCATCGTCGAGACGTTCGGCTTCAGCAGGCCGGTGCCAAGGGCAACCAATGCGATGCCGAAGTACGCCGTACCGGTCGCGGGCACAGCGAGCAGCAGGTGACCGGCGACGATCACCACACCGCCGTACAGGACGGTACGGCGTGCCCCGACGACGCGGTCGGCGAGCCAGCCGCCGAGGACGGAGAGCAGGTAGACCGACGCGCCGTAGATCGACACGACCGCCTGGCCGAGCGACTCGCCCAGGCCGAGACCGTGCGCCTTGTCGGTCAAGTACAGCAGCAGGATGGCGCGCATCCCGTAGTAACTGAAGCGTTCCCACAGCTCGGTGGTGAACAGCGTCATCAACCCACGCGGATGCCCGAAGAAGGTCTTCTCCGGCTTCTCGGCCGACTGCGATACCGACACGGTCCACTACTCCCTGTTGAACTTGTTGACAAACGCACCGACCGTAACCCGTCTCATGCGCCTTCGCCAGCCGACTCCACCAGCAGATGCGACACAAGTCACGACTCCGACTGGGCTCAAGTGTTTCCGGATCTGCGGGGGATTTCTGTTATTTCGTAGATAAGATGCCGAGATGGACAGCAGTGAGCGGTCGCCGTCACCCGCGGTTGCCCGGACTTTGACGGTGCTCGAGACGTTGGTGAACTCGGACGAGGAGCTGACTCTGACGGCACTGGCGAAGAAGGCGAACATCCCGCTCGCGACCTGCGCCTCCATCGTCTACACCCTTGAGCAGCGCGACTACGCGAGCCGCCGGGTGGTTGGGCGCAGTCACTTCTGGCGGCCGACGCTGCGGCTGTACGGGCTGGCCACCCAGCTGATCCGCAAGGTGGATCTGTCGTCGGTCGCCAACCGCGAGCTGCGCGAGGTCGCCGACCGGCTGGGCATGCCGGTCCACATCGGTGTCCTGACCGGTACGTCGATCGTGTACGTCGCCAAGGCCGCGCTGCCCGGGTTCATCCAGTTCGACACGTATCCGGGGAAGGTCGCGCACTACAACCTGACCGCCCTCGGGAAGGCGATCGCGGCGTACCTGCCGGAGGACGAGTTGGGGCCGTTGCTCGGGCATCTGGAGCAGGGCTACGGGCCGAAGGCGGGCCCGGTCAACGAGGAGACGTTCCGGGCTGAGCTGGCCAGGGTGCACAAGCAGGGGTACGCGTTCGAGGACCAGGAGGAGCAGGCCGACATCTCTTGTCTGGCCGCTCCGTTCTTCGCGGCAGGCGGTCACGTCGCCGGTGCTGTTGGGGTGACATCGTTCTCCCGGGACCTGACCCGAGAGAAGCGCAAGCAGGCGCAGACGGCGCTGATGCAGCTCGCCGCGACGATCTCCGAGCGCCTCGGCGCCTGAGTTGGTATAACCACAGGTTTCGCTGTCCATCGTTGTCTTCCGGCTGGGACGAGCACTAGCGTGACGAGTGCCTTTTCGTTGTCCGCCCCCCTCGGAAGGTCTACCTGTCATGCGCAAATTCGTTGTACTCGCGGCTACCGCCGCAGTAGCCCTCGGAGCAGGGCTGGCCGGGTCTCCGGCCGCCTTCTCCGCACCCGCCCCGGACGTCTCACCGTCCAACCTTCCGCCGTCGGTCTCCGGCCGCGACAATCCCGGCCCCGCGTTCTGGGACAAGCAGGCCAAGGTCGTCGAGGTCGCCGACGCGATCACCGCCGCCTACAAGAGGATCTCCGGTGACAGCGGGTACGCCGGTCTCGTGGTCGATGCCGCGTCCAACAGCATCACGCTGAACTGGCGTGGCCAGGTCCCCGCGTCGGTCACCAAGGCCACCACGAACGCCTCCGGTGTCACGGTGAATGCGGTCCCGACCGCGAAGTACTCCTACCAGGAGCTGGCGAAGGCGACCGGCAAGGTCATCGCCGAGCGCACGTCGATCAACGGCACCGAGGTCGTCGCGGCCGGCCCGCTCGCCGATGGCTCCGGACTGCAGGTCACCGCAAAGGGCGGTGCGACGAAGGCCGCCGTACGGAATGCGATCTCGGCCGTGGCCGGGGGAGTTGCCGTCTCGGTTGTGAATGGCAGCCCGGAGTTCGCTGTTGCTCCGCCGTCCGTGTTCGGCCCGACCAGCCGCTGGAACCAGCAGGCCTTCGGTGGAGCACGCTGGCGGCTCGACAACGGCGGTGGCTGCTCCCAGGGCTTCGCCCTCGGCTGGGCCGGCGACTCCGCCATGGCCACCGCAGCCCACTGCGGCGCCCTTGGCAGCGGTGCCCGCAACCCGGAGAACAACGCCCGCTACGGCACCGTCACCAACCGGTACGAGAACCGCGACATCGAGGCCATCCGCGCGGACAATCAGGGTGACAAGGGTTTCTTCCAGGCCTCCATGTGGTGGGGTGACGTCAACGGCCAGCAGCTTTGGCCCGTCCGCGGCCTGACCGGCAACTACCCCGGCATGGTCACCTGCAGCTCAGGATCCTATTCCGGCTCCCTCTGCGACATCGTCATCACCGCCAACGGCGTCACGGTCTGTCTCAGTGGCCTCTACTGCGTCTACGGCGCGGTCGATGTGTACAACCGCACCGGCGGTCCGGTCTGGGGCCAGGGCGACAGTGGCGGTCCGGTCTCGATCCCGATCGGCAGCGACGTCCGGGCCGGCGGCATCATCTCCGCGATCGACACCGCCCGCGGCACCGGCTGCGCCGGCGAACAAAACCGTCAGTGCGCCAATCGTGGCTGGTACTCGCCGCTGGACCAGTGGACCGGCGAGACCGGCTTCACGCTGCGCACGCAGTGAGGTTGTTCTAGCAGTTGAAAGTGGCCGAGGGCCTGCACCACCAGGTCCCCGGCCACCAGTTCGTGGGTAGCGATCATCCGAGCCGGGGGAGGAGGTCGGCGAACTCGGCGAGTGCGCGGTCGACCATCCGAACCTCTTCGACATCCAGGTGATGGGCGGGTTCGCGGCAGTACGGCGACTCGAAGAGCCCACGCCGGACCGAGATCAGTTTCTCGGCGGCGATGATGCGTTCGGTGTCGAGCATCCAGTAGGAGATGTAGGGGAGGAGGCGCCGGTGCAGATCGACGCCGCCGGCCTCGTCACCCGTGGCGAAACGACGCCAGATCTTGAGGTAGACCTCGGTGAGCGAACATCCCGGCTGCGTGCCGACGGCCCCGCGCCGGATCGCATCGGGGAGTTGCACTCCGGCATGCCCCTCCAAGGCGGCTAGCGTCGGCGTACCGGCTGCTAGTTCGGCGATCAGTGGGCCGGGCGGGCTCGACTCGACCTTGACCAGGCGCAGGTTCGGGTGGTCAAGGGCGATTGAGCGGAGCAGGTCCGCGTCGAGGCTCGTGCCCGTCTCGCTCGGTGCGTACTGCAGCACCATCGGGATCGGGTCGATTGCCGTCAGCACCGTTCGCACGTGATCGGCCAGCGCGTTTCGGGACGGCGACAGGAAATGCGGCGGCAGCAGGTTGATCAGGTCGGCACCGGCTTCCACCGACTCCAGTGCGCGCTGCGCGGCCAACCGCGTCGCATGATCCTGTACGGCGATCACCGCCGCAACGTCGTCGCGGTCGCGCGTGTGGGACAGCAGGAGCGTTGTCAGCCGACGGCGTTCGGTCTCGGACAGCTTGTGGAACTCGGATGCGAACCCGGGGAACATGACGCTCGTGACGCCGGTCGACAGCACATACTCGACGACCCGCTCGAAACCGGCGTAGTCGACCGCACCATCGGCGGTGAAGGGAACTTCGAGCACAGGGGAGACCCCGCGGACGAGCAGTGCGGCGTCGGTGGGTCGCTCGGACCCGATCTCGGTCATAGCCATGGTTGTCTCCTGGTCAGGACGGCAGCTGCAGGCCGAGGGCGGCCAGTGCGTCGGCGTGGATGATTCCGTCGATGACCTCGTCGGGGACGCGGGGCAGCTTCGTCCCCTCGAGCATGTCGTTGACGGTGCGCAGGCCGGCGATTGCCTCACCGGTGTTGGCGATGGGGAAGTCCGAACCCAGCAAGAGTTTCCCGGCCGCGCCCCACTCGACCGCGTTGATCAGCGACTGGTAGAGCACCCACGGGCGCAGATAGATCGACGACACATCGGCGTACACGTTGGGGTGTTTGCGGATCGTCACGACGGTTTCGCGGCTCCACGGGTGGCCCATGTGCGCCATCACGATCCGCAGCTCCGGATACCGCAACGCGATCTCGTCGGTGACGAGCGGGTACGTGTAGCGCAGTGGCGCCTCGCGGATCGGCGAGGCGCCGGAGTGGAACAGGATCGGCAGATTGTTCGTCTGGCAGTAGTCGTAGAACGCCAGCGCAGGCTCACCGAGCGGGTCGAAGTTCTGGTAGTTCGGGCCGAGCTTCACCCCGACCAGACCTTGCTCACGGCAACGGTCGGCCTCGTCGAACGCACCGTAGACGGTCGGGTTCACCGACATGAACCCGATCCGCTTGGCCGGATTGTCGCGGACGAACTCGATCGTCGCGTCGTTGCAGCGCTCCGGCGGATGCGGGATCCCGGTGGCGGCCAGCGGGTCGTCGACCGCGATGTTGAACACGATCGACACATCCGCCGCCGCCATCGCGACGTCGTACTCGGCCCAGGTGTTGGTGGTGGTCACCGCCCGGTCGTTACGCCAGCCGGTGAACACCTGACGCTCGTCGTCCGGCACCGCGTCGCGGTGCGTCGGCGTATGCGCGTGCACGTCGACGATCATTCCCAACCTTCGAAATCTCGTAGATAGTTTCTGAGTTTCGAAGTTTAGTCGATGATCAGGTCGCGATCCAGTAGCGCCGGGTGGGCCCGAGCCAGGTCTCCCGGACGTCCTCCAGTACGCCGCCGGCGCGCTCGATCGTCTTGGCCGACGCGACGTTGCCGACGTCGCAACTCACCATCACCCGCTCCAAGCCGCGCTCCCCGGCGCGGATGACCACCTCGTCCAGCGCCCACGCCGCCAGCCCGCGGCCCCGGGCCGACGGGCGAACGCCGTACCCGATGTGACCACCGCCGTCGAGCAGCTTCTCGGTCAGTGTGTGCCGCAAAGTGATGGAGCCGAGGTATTCGCCGCCCTCGACGATCCACCAGTACGTCCCGTGCACCCGCCCCGCGGGGAGTTCGGCGCTGTCGTCGCTCTGCGCCCGCAAGTAGGCGACCCAGGCGGCGAATCCTTCGGGGCTCTGCAGGTCGTAGGTGTCGGTGATGCCGGACCCGTGCTGCGTCTCCGCGCCCCACTCGTCGGCCGACTCCAACCACGATTTCTGCAGTGCCACATCCGGCGCGATCAACTCAGGCATGGATCCACGGTAGGTCCACCGGTTGAGACGCGCCATGGACTTGTTGACGAATGTCTAGTTAGTGAGTCGACAATGGGTGCATGACCCGCGAGTTGATCTTGGTGCAGCGCCGCCACATCGACCTGCTGCGTGTCGCCTCTCAGGCGTGTTGATTCCAGCGGTCGGCCCCAACCCACCCATCCGGAATCCCCTGGGAATCAAGGAGTTTCACCCCTATGTCAACCTCAGAGCTTCGCCCTGCCCTGTCCGAAATCACCCCGACGACACCGGACGAATGGATCCAGCGGGCCGCCGAAGTGGCCGCGATCCTCGCCGTTGATGCGGCTGTCCGGGACCGCGCCGGCGCCACGCCGTACGACGAAGTCAAGCTGCTCAAGGATTCCGGGCTCGTCACGCTGCTCGGCCCGACCGAGCATGGTGGCGGCGGTCAGACCTGGCCGACGGCGTACAAGGTGATTCGGACGGTCGCGGAGGCCGACGGATCGATCGGGCAGTTGCTCGGCTATCACCTGCTGTGGTTCTGGGCCGCGCGGCTGGTCGGCACGAAGGAGCAGATCGCTGCCGTCGAGGAGGCGGCGACGACGAACAAGTGGTTCTTCGGCGGCGCGGTCAATCCGCGGGACGCCGACGTGGTCGTCACCGACGAAGGCGACACGATCAGCTTCAGCGGTCGCAAGAGCTTCTCGACCGGGAGCAAGGTCTCCGATGTGACCGTGCTCGAAGGCACGTTGCTCGACAGCGGCACGCATGTTTTCGCCATCGTGCCGTCCGATATCGAGGGCCTCAACTTCCTCGACGATTGGGACAACATCGGCCAGCGGCTGACTGAGAGCGGCGGCGTCACCCTCAACCAGGTGCGGGTCGGCTGGGACCAGGCGGCCGGATTCGTCGGCAAGACCTTCCAGCCGCGGGTCTACAACACGCTGAATGTCCCGACCATCCAGCTGGTCTTCGTGAACTTCTACCTCGGCATCGCCCGCGGCGCCCTGGAGACCGCGGTCACCTACACCCGCGAGAAGAGCCGCTCCTGGCTGCACGGCGGGTATGCGTCCGCTGTCGACGAGCCGGCCGTCATCGACGCGTACGGCGACCTGCAGTCGAAACTGTGGGCCGTCGAAGCGCTCGCCGATGCGGTTGCGCTGGAGGCTCAGGTCATCCACGACAACGCGTGGGAGGTGACCGAGCAGCAGCGTGGTGAGCATGAGGTGCGCGTGGCTGCGGTCAAGGCTCGGGCCACTGAGGTGGCGCTCGAGGTGACCAGCCGGATCTTCGAAGTCACCGGAGCGAGGTCGACTGCCACGATCGAAGGACTCGACCGGTTCTGGCGCAACGTCCGGACGCACACGCTGCATGACCCGGTCGCGTACAAGCGACGCGAGGTCGGCCGGCACCTGCTCGTCGGCGAGCTGCCCGAGCCGACCTGGTACAGCTGATGTCGACTGAACGCGTCGCGAATGAGGTCAAGTTCGCCTACTGGGTTCCCAACGTCAGCGGTGGTCTCGTCACCAGTGACATCGAGCAGCGGACGGGCTGGGACTTCGAGTACAACAAGAAGCTTGCGCAGACGGCTGAGCGGGTTGGGTTCGAGTACGCACTGAGCCAGGTTCGCTACACCGCTAGCTATGGTGCCGAGTTCCAGCACGAATCAACGAGTTTCAGCCTTGCGTTGCTGCTGGCAACTGAGCGGCTGAAGGTCATCGCCGCGGTTCACCCTGGGTTGTGGCAGCCCGGCGTACTGGCGAAGTTCGGGGCTACTGCGGACCACCTTTCAGGTGGGCGGTTCGCGGTGAACGTCGTGAGCGGCTGGTTCAAGGGTGAGTTCACCGCGCTAGGGGAGCCGTGGCTGGAGCACGACGAGCGCTACCGGCGGTCGGCCGAGTTCCTGCAGGTACTGCGGAAGTTGTGGACCGAGGACAACGTGGAGTTCGCCGGTGACTTCTACCGGATCCGCGACTTCACGCTGAAGCCGAAACCAGGCGTTTTTCCCGAGCTGTTCCAGGGCGGTAACTCATCCGCGGCCCGGGAGAATGCGGGCCGGCACTCGGACTGGTATTTCTCCAACGGCAAGGACTTCGACGGCGTCACCGAACAGCTCCTCGACGTACGACGGGTTGCCCGTACGGCGGGTGGCGGTCGCGAGGTGAAGTTCGGGCTGAACGGGTTCATCATCGCGCGCGACACCGAGAAGGAAGCGCGGGAGACGCTCCGCGAAATCGTTGCCAAGGCCAACAAGCCGGCGGTCGAAGGGTTCCGGGACGCCGTGACCCAGGCCGGCCGGTCAGCGCCTGACGGCAAGGGGATGTGGGCGGACTCGTCGTTCGAGGACCTCGTCCAGTACAACGACGGCTTCCGGTCCCAGCTGATCGGTACGCCGGAACAGATCGCCGAACGGATCGTCGCCTACCGCCGACGCGGGGTTGATCTGATCCTGGGCGGCTTCCTGCACTTCCAGGAGGAGATCGAGTATTTCGGTGCTCGGGTACTCCCGCTGGTCCGTGAGCTGGAAGCCGCTGAACACAGCGCCGAGCTGGAGCTCGCCGCTGTCTGAGTACTGAACTGTCTAAAGGATGCGAGGCGCCCACTGTCGCCAGCGCCCGCACCACCACCGAGACCGGGTTCGGTCGGGGTCACCAGGCCCGACCGCACCCGCTGCCGACCGCCCACCGATCGGCCGGCAAAAGACAGCAGGCCCACTTCCCCGTGCACAGGGGTGGTGGGCCTGCTGATCGTTACTTAGGCGCCAGCGCCCTCTTGCTTCACACCGGCGACCGCGGTCGGGTCGCCGATCTGGTACTTGCGAGCCGCCTCGGCCGCAACCTCCGGCTTGACGTCACCGCGCTTCGCAAGGATCTGCAGCGCCGCGACGACGACCGACTCGGCGTCGACCTGGAAGTGCCGGCGGGCCGCTGCCCGGGTGTCGGCCAGGCCCCAGCCGTCGGTGCCGAGCGACGTGTAGTCGTTCGGGACCCAGCGCGAGATCTGGTCCTGCACCGCGCGCATGAAGTCGCTGACCGCGACGACCGGACCCTTGGAGTCCTTCAGCTGCTCGGTGATGAACGGCACCTGCTCCGGCTCGTCCGGGTGCAGCAGGTTGTGCTGCTCGGCCGCGATTGCATCGCGGCGAAGCTCGTTCCACGAGGTGACCGACCAGATGTCGGCCGCCACCGAGTACTCCTCGGCGAGGATCTGCTGTGCCTTGCGGATCCACGGCAGTGCGACACCCGAGCCGAGCAGCTGGACACGCGGTACATCGTCGCCCGCGGCCGTCTGGTACTCCTCGAAGCGGTACATGCCCTTGAGCAGTGCCGCGATGTCGAGATCCGCCGGCTCGGCCGGCTGTGCGACCGGCTCGTTGTAGACGGTGAGGTAGTAGAAGATGTCCTCGCCGTACGGCTTGTCCTTGTCCAGCCCGTAGCCGTACATCCGGCGCAGGCCGTCCTTGACGATGTGCGCGACCTCGTAGGCGAACGCGGGGTCGTAGTGCACGGCCGCCGGGTTCGACGAGGCGAGCAGCGGCGAGTGACCGTCCGCGTGCTGCAGACCCTCACCCGTCAGTGTCGTCCGGCCGGCGGTGGCGCCGACCACGAAACCGCGGCCGAGCTGGTCACCGAGCGCCCAGAGCGAGTCACCGGTCCGCTGGAACCCGAACATCGAATAGAAGATGTAGAACGGGATCATCGGCTCGCCGTGCGTGGCATACGCCGTACCGGCGGCGATCATCGAGCCCATCGCACCGGCCTCGCTGATGCCCTCGTGCAGCAGCTGACCGGCCGAGGACTCCTTGTAGGCCAGCAGCAGCGCGCGGTCGACGGCCTCGTAGGTCTGCCCGTGCGGGTTGTAGATCTTGGCCGTCGGGAACATCGAGTCCATGCCGAACGTGCGGTACTCGTCGGGCGCGATCGGGACGATGCGGTGCCCGATCTCCGGGTCCTTCATCAGGTCCCGGAAGAGCCGGACGAGCGCCTGGGTGGTCGCCACCGCCGTCTTGTCGCTGCCCTTGCTGAGCGGCTTGTAGACGTCGTCACCAGGCAGCTTCAGCGTCTTCGGCTTGACCCGGCGCTCGGGCAGGAAGCCACCGAGCTGGGAACGCCGCTCCATCATGTACTGGTACTCCGGCGAGTCCTTGCCGGGGTGGTAGTACGGCGGGTTGTAGGCGTCCTCGAGGTCCTTGTCCTCGATCGGCAGGTAGAGCCGGTCGCGGAAGGTCTTCAAGTTGTCCGAGGTGAGCTTCTTCATCTGGTGGGTCGCGTTGCGGCCCTCCAGCGAATCGATCGTCCAGCCCTTGACCGTCTGGGCCAGGATGACGGTCGGCTGCCCGACGTGCTCCTTGGCGCTCTTGAAGGCCGCGTAGACCTTGCGGTAGTCGTGCCCGCCGCGGGGCAGCTTGCGCAGGTCCTCGTCGGACAGGTTCTTGACCATCTGCGTGAGCCGCTGGTCGCCGCCGAAGAAGTTGTTCCGGATGTACTCGCCGGACTCGACGGAGTAGGTCTGGAACTGGCCGTCCGGCGTGGTGTTCATCTTGTTCACCAGCGCGCCGTCGTGGTCCTGGGCCAGCAGCGAGTCCCACTCGCGGCCCCAGACCACCTTGATGACGTTCCAGCCCGCACCGCGGAAGAACGCCTCGAGCTCCTGGATCACCTTGCCGTTGCCGCGGACGGGACCGTCCAGCTGCTGCAGGTTGCAGTTGATCACGAAGGTGAGGTTGTCGAGCTCCTCGCGGGCGGCCAGGCCGATCGCGCCGAGCGACTCCGGCTCGCCCATCTCGCCGTCACCCAGGAACGTCCAGACGTGCTGGTCGGACGTGTCCTTGATGCCGCGGTGGTGCATGTACCGGTTGAAGCGCGCCTGATAGATCGAGTCCAGGGCGGCCAGACCCATCGAGACGGTCGGGTACTCCCAGAAGTCCGGCATCAGCCGCGGGTGCGGGTACGACGACAGGCCCTTGTGCGGTCCGCGCGACACCTCCTGGCGGAATCCGTCGAGCTGGTCGGCGCTCAGCCGGCCCTCGAGGAACGCCCGGGCGTACACACCGGGGGAGGCGTGGCCCTGGATGAAGACCTGGTCACCGCCGCCCGGATGGTCCTTGCCCCGGAAGAAGTGGTTGAAGCCGACCTCGTACAGGCTGGCCGCGGACTGGTAGGTGGCGATGTGACCGCCGACCTCGAGCCCCTTGCGGTTCGCCTTGCTCACCATCACCGCGGCGTTCCAGCGGATGAAGGCCCGGATCCGGCGCTCGATGTGCTCGTCGCCAGGGAACCAGGGCTCCCGCTCGGGCGGGATCGAGTTGATGTAGTCGGTGCTCCGCAGCGCCGGTACGCCGACCTGCCGCTCCCGGGCCCGCTCGATCAGCTTGAGCATGAGGTAGCGCGCCCGCGCCTTGCCGCGTTCGTCCAGCACGGCGTCGAGCGACTCGACCCATTCCCGTGTTTCGTCGGGGTCTATGTCAGGGAGCTGGGTGGGCATCCCCTCGGTGATGATGGCTGGTGGTTCGTGTCCGGAAGCCACGGTGTCCTGCCGTTCTCTCTGGTTGTCTTCACCGCAATCCTGTCATCTGTTCGGAATGCGTTCTACTTCGCCGTCGATCAGGACCCGTTTCCGGCGGCCGGAGCCTGATCTGAGCGGACACGGACAGACCCCACCGCGCGGATACCGGACACGTCACGGATACCTCGTGCATACTTGCGCGACGCGGTACGTCACGATGGACTATCGCTACTGACGCATACCCCCGGACACTTGGGGACGACGGAGGAGGACACGTGAGCGCGACCGCGGACCACGCGGACGGTAAGGAGCAGCCGAACATGGCGGCCCGGCTCGGCCTGGAGGCCGGCTGGATCGTTCAGGAGATCGGGTACGACGACGACAGCGACAACGAGCTGCGCGACGCGATCAAGGCTGTCACCGGCGAAGAGTTTGTCGACGACCAGACCGATGAGGTGGTCGACGTTGTGCTGCTCTGGTTCCGTGACGACGACGGGGACCTGGTCGACGCCTTCTTCGACATCCTTACCGACTTGAAGGCAGGCGGAGTTGTCTGGCTGCTGACCCCCAAGGTCGGCCGGGACGGCTACGTGGAGGGCAGCGACATCGCAGAAGCCGCTCCGGTGGCCGGGCTGTCCACAACCAGCACACTCAGCATCAGCGCCGACTGGTCGGCGACCAAGCTGGTGGTGCCGAAGTCGGGTCGCCGAGGCTGAGGTGACCATCGCTGCAGTCGGCAGCCGGGCCCCCGACTTCAGTACGCGTAACCAGCACGGCGAGGAGATCCGGCTCAGTCAGTACGCCGGACATCCCGTCGTGCTGGTGTTCTATCCGTATGCCTTCAGCGGGGTCTGCACGAGTGAGCTGACGGCACTACGGGACCGGCCGGAGCTGCTCGCGTCGGCGCAGTTCCTGGCGATCTCGTGCGACCCGCTGTTCACACTGCGGGCGTACGCGGACCACCAGGAGCTCGGCTTCAGCCTGCTCACCGACTTCTGGCCGCACGGCGCCATCGCGTCGTCGTACGGCGTGTTCGATGCCGAGCGAGGGTGTGCCCGGCGCGGCACCTTCGTGATCGACGCGGCCGGGGTGATCCGGTGGTCGGTGCTGAACGCGATGCCCGAAGCACGAAATCCGGACGACTACGCAGAGGCACTTTCGGCGTTGACACGTCGAAAGTGATGCGGCTTCAAGGCCCCGAAAGTGATACGGTCTGCCGTCGTAAGGGCTGTTAGCTCAGTTGGTTAGAGCACCTCGTTTACACCGAGGGGGTCGGGGGTTCGAGTCCCTCACAGCCCACCCCGTTCGTCGCTCCTCCCGCGCCGATCTCCGTTTCATCACGGTGGCGTATCTCCGTCGTCCGACACTCGTTGTCATGGTGTCGGCAGGGTCGTGGAATTCTTAACTCTTTGCTGTCCGGAACTGGCTCCTGCCGGGGCCGGAACGGCTGGTAGGGTTCACGGCTGTCGGTCGGCACGATGACGCACCGGGTCCGCCTGGTCACCGCATCGGTCCGACGGTCCGAATTACGGGGCAACGTGTCGGTGAGAGCGAGACGGGTATGCCCTTTGCCCGGCTCCGTCCAGTGGGGAGGCGCTTGTCCGTGGGTCATCGACCGACTCGCGCCTTGGCGATCGCTCCCGCTCCCGCTGACGTTTCCTTGGTGGTGACGCGGGCGTGGTGAGGAGCAGTGCCGACCGGCCGGCGATCAGTACCGGGCCGGCCTTGATGATTCCCGCCGGGTATCCGCGCGATCTGCCGAGTGCGCTGCTGCGCGCGGCCCGCGACTTCAGCGGTGCCGGTGTGGTCGAGATCGGGCCCGACGGGCGCGAGACGAAGCTCGATTTCCCGACGCTGCTCGAGCTGGCTGCGCGGATCCTCGCCGGCCTGCGAGCGAACGGCGTACGGGCTGGAGATCCCGCAGTCGTGCACTGCACCGAGCCGGTCGGGTTCTTCGCCGCGTTCTGGGCCTGCACGCTGGGCGGCATCCGCCCGCTGCTGCTGGCGCCGTCGCCGGAGGGCGACCGCACCGAGGCCGGCCGCGAGCGCCTGCGTGCCGTCACCGACCTCCTCGGCTGGACCGTTCTGATCGGCCGTCCGTCGGATCTGCCCGACGACCTCGGCCTGCCGGTGCTCGACCCGGATGCGCTCGCCGGCCACGAGCCGACGAACGAATTCCACCGTCCGGCCGCGGATGATGTCGCCGTACTGATGCTGTCTTCCGGCAGCACCGGTTCGCCGAAGATCGTGCAGCTGACGCATCGCGGTCTGGTCGAGTTCGCGGCGGGCACCCCCGCGATGCTCCCGGTCCGCCCCGGGCAGACCACGCTGAACTGGCTGCCGCTCGACCAGAGCGGCGCGTTCCTGCTCTACCACCTGCTGCCCGTCTTCACCGGCTGCACCAACATCCACGTGAACACCGCCTGGGTGCTCGCCGACCCGCTGCGCTGGCTCGACCTGATGGACCAGCACCGCGTCAACCACTCCTGGTCGCCCAACTTCGGCTACCGGCTGACAACCCAGGCGATCGCGGGGGAGCCGGACCGGCACTGGGACCTCTCCGCCCTGCGCAGCCTGGTCAGCGGCGGCGAGCAGATCACCGTCCCCGTGATGACCGAGTTCCTCCGGCTGACGAACCGCTTCGGCGTCGTACCGGAGACCTTCGTCGCCGCCTGGGGCATGACCGAGACCGTCACCGGCATCACCTTCGCCCGGCCGGGTTTGACCCCGAACGTGCACCGCGTCCGCGTCCCACCGACCGGCATCGTCGAGTGGGTCGACCAGCGCCCGTCCTCCGGCAAGGTCGCCGTCGCGCGCCCCGGCAAGACTCGCGCCGAGGCGCCGGGTGTCTTGAGCCTGGTTTCGGTCGGTGCTCCGGCCCCCGGTACGACGGTCCGCATCGTGGCACCGAATGGCGCCGTACTGCCCGAGGGCCGGATCGGCCAGCTGCAGATCGCCTCTGCCCGCGTCACGCCCGGCTATCTCGGCAACCTGGAAGCCGACCGCGACGCGTTCCCGGTCGGCAACTGGCCGATGCGCAAGTGGCTGTCGACGGGTGACCAGGGCTTCATCACCGGCGGCCAGGTCGTCATCACCGGCCGCGACAGCGAGCGCATCATCATGCGCGGCACCCTCTACTACGCGCACGACATCGAGGCAGTGGCGGCTACGGTCGTCGGCGCCGAGCAAGGTCTCGTCGCCGCCTGCGCCGTCCCCGACGTTGAGTCGGGCACCGATCGTCTGGTCGTCTTCTACGCCCTGACGCCGGACTCCATCCCCGGCATGGACCAGGCGATCCGCAGCCTCATCCAGACACGCTTGCAATTGGTGGCGGAGGTCGTCGGCGTCCCGCGCCGCGACTTCCCGACCACCCCCGGCGGAAAAATCCTCCGCCCCCTGCTGAAGCAACGCTGGCTGGACGGCACCCTCGAAACCGCGCCCCACCCGTACGTAGAACCAGCCGGCGCCACCTCGTACTCCGGCCCCACCGGCGAAGGCCCCGAGTCGGCGACCGCCGACACCCAGATCTCCGCGGAAGAGCTGGAGGCCGGCGAGCGCACCACCGAGCTCCCGACCGTCCGGTTGGCCTGGCAGCGGACTCTCCAGCAATCCATCCCCACCCCGCCGCAACGGCCTACCCTCGGCACGCCGTCGACCCTTGACGAGCCCGGTGCCGCGATCGACTCGGCCAGCTCCCCCTCGGCGCCCGCCGAGCCCGCAGCTGTCAGCGACACGACGGCAGAGGCCGTCACCCCTGCTGATGCGCTGGATCCGGCTACCCCCGAAGACCTCGCCGTCGGCGACGCCACGACCGAGCCGACCGAGTCCGCGGACACCCCAGACTCGTCCGCCCTCGAAGAGCCCGCCGACGCCACCAAGAACCAGTTGGACGCCGAGCCTGACTCCGCGATCGCATCCGCCCCGTCAACCCTCGGCGAGCCCGCCCTCGACGAGCCCGCCCTCAACGAGCTGGCTGTCAACGAGTCCGCCGTTGATGAGCCTGCTGTCGACGAGTTGGCGCTTGACGAACCCGCTGTCGACGAGGCTGCTCTTGGTGAGTCGGCTGTCGACGAGCCTGTGCTTGGCGAGCCCGCCCTCGATGAGCCTGCGGCTGGCGAGCCCGTCCCTGTTAACGCCGCAGCAGAGTCCATCGATCCCACCGACGCGATTGAATCGTCGTCTCTCGACGATCTCGCGGTCGGTGCCTCCGCGCTTGAGCCGACCGACACCGCGACCGAGCACACTGACGAGCCCGAGCCGTCGGCTGTCGACGAGCCTGCTGCGGACGACAGTGCACCGGCCGATCCGGCCGACGAGGCGCCTGAGGCTGTCGACGCCACCGGTGTTCTCGAGTCGTCGACCCCCGAAGACCTCGTCGTCGGGGATGTCGAGCCCATTCCGGCCGACACCGCGACCGAACCCACCGACGAGCCGTCGGCCCTCAACAAGCCCGCCGCCCTTGGCGACATCATCGTCGTACCAGCCGAGGCTGATACCGACCCCTCCGAAGCGTCGGCTGTTGACGAGTCCGAGCCGTCGGCCGTCGACGAGCCTGCTGCTGTCGACAGTGCACCGACCGATCCGGTCGGCGCGACGCTTGAGCCTGCCGACGCCATCGGCGTTCTCGAGTCGTCGACCCCCGAAGACCTCGTCGTGGGGGATGCCGAGCCCGATCCGGCCGACACCGCTGGCGAGCCGTTGGCCCTCGACAAGCCCGCTGCCGTCAGCGACACCGCCGATGACCCGACCGATGCTCCGATCGACTCGGCTGACGCCGTTGAACCGTCGACTCCCGCAGACCTCGCCGTCGGCGACACCGAGGTCGAGTCGGTCGACGCCGCCGATTCCGACCTGCAGACGCTGCCCTCCGCGGTCCCGCACGCAGACGCGTCAACCGTCTCCGCCGAGTCCACCCCCGCGGATGCCGTTCCGGTCAACGAGACAACAGCTCCCGCCGAGTCCATGCCCGCGGGTGCCACCCCAGCTGAAGCCGTAGCAGCTTCCGCTGACTCCACCCCTACGGACACGACCCCAGCCGACGAGCAAGCCGCTCCCGCCGAGTCGGTAACCGCGGGTGCCGTTCCGGCCGACGTGGCATCAGCTTCCGTCGAGACCGCACCTGTGGGCGCCACCGCGTCGGTCGACGAGCCACCTGCTTCCGTCGAGACCGCACTCGACGACAGCGCCGCACTCGACGACAGCGCCGCAGCCGAGGGCTCCGCCTCAGCCGACGAGCACGTAGTGTCCGACGCCGTTGCTGGCGGCGGGCCCGTGGCCGCGCCCGCCGATCACCAAGCAGACGAGATCGCCCCTGCGGCAGCACCGATCGACGAAGCGGCTGTAGCTGAGCTCTCCGAGCCCGCCGAGCAGGCGCTCGCGGCGGAAGAGACGCCGGAGGCTGAAGCCTCCACCGAGCCCAGCGAGCCCGCTTCCGAGCCCAGCGAGTCGGTCGCTGAGTCCGGCGATCCGGTCGCCGTGTCGGATGAGCCCGTCGCCGCTACCGCCGAGCCCCTCGCCGCTGCTGAAGCGACACCCGACGAGCCCCTCGAAGCAGAGTCGGAGGCGCCCGCGCCGGTCGAGCCCGTGGCTGCTTCCGCCGAGGCTCCGGCGGCACCTACCGACGCCACACCGGACGCGCCTGCGTCCGCCGACCTTGTCGACGCGCAAGAGCCCACCCCCGGTACGACGCCAGAGGCGCCCGCCGCCGCGGACGCTCAGGAAACCGCCGCTGCCGACCGTGCTGACGTGCGGGCAGCTGCTGCCGCGTCTGATCCCGCTGAGCTCATCACCGCGCTCGCCGACGCTCTACAAGCAGCTGGCACGGTTACGGACGCCCAGCTGGAAGACGAGCAGGTCACCGACCTGCTTGTCGAGGTGGCACCACCTGCCGCGGAGACGCCCGCCGACCAGCCCGACACGGACGAGCCTGCGGTCGCCACCGAGTCCGACGTGGACACGTCTGAATCGCCTGCTGACGAGCAGGAGCCCACGGAAGCTGTCGCCGTACTGTCCGTCGAGCAGCAGCCAGCGGAGACGGCGCTTGTGCAGGCGCCTACTGCGGCGCAGTTGCCGACCGCGAAGCGCGAGCCAGTTGCAGACAAGCCTCCTGTTAAGGCCGCGTCGGTTGAGCCGGTCGCTGTCGTCGGTCTCGCTGGCCGGTTCCCGGGAGCGGAGACGCTGGAGCAGTTCTGGGACAACCTGGTCGGCGGCGTCGAGAGCGTACGGCGGTTCACAGCCGACGAGGTCGGCCAAGGCGACGGCGCGCTAGCGGTCAGCGGCGTGCTCGAGCACGTTGAGTCGTTCGACGCGAAGTTCTTCGGGTTGAGCGACCGTGAGGCCGAGTTGATGGACCCGGCTCAGCGGCTGTTCCTCGAGGTGTGTCACCAGGCGCTCGAACACGCCGGCTACGGCGGCACGACCAACCGGGTAGGCGTCTTCGCCGGCTCGGGCATGAACCTCTACAACCGCCAGCCGCAGGCGCGTGACTCACTCGCTGCCCGCGTCGGCTACCGCCTCGGCCTCACCGGACCGGCGATCGGCGTTCAGTCGGCCTGGTCTTCCTCCCTCGTCGCGGTTCACCTGGCCTGCCAGGCGCTTCGCTCCGGCGACGCAGACCTCGCGCTGGCGGGCGCATCCGCCGTACAGGTGCCGCAGGCAACGAGTTACCAGCCGTCGCCTGAGTCGATCCTGTCCCCGTCCGGCCACGTCCGCGCCTTCGACGCGGCCGCTGATGGCACGGTCGGCGGCAACGGCGTCGCCGCCGTACTGCTGAAGCGTCTCGACCAGGCCGTCGCCGACGGAGACACCGTGTACGCCGTCATCCGCGGCACCGCGGTCAGCAACGACGAGACGGCGAGTGGCAACCAGACACTGATCGAGCGTGCGCTCGAACGCGCCGGATTCGCCGCCGACTCCCTGAGCTACCTCGAGGCGAACGCGATCGGCAGCATCACTGCTGACGCAGCCGAGGTGCACGCGCTCACGACCGCGCTGCGCCGGCACACCGACGAGGTCGGGTTCTGCACGATCGGTTCGGTCAAGCCGAACATCGGTCACCTCGACAGCGCCTCCGGCATGGCCGGTCTGATCAAGACCATCCTGATGCTGCAGCACCGGACGCTGGTTCCGACGATCAACTACACCGAGCCGAACCCTGAGCTCGGCCTCGACGGCAGTCCGTTCGTGGTCGCGACCGATGCGCGCGACTGGCAAGCCGGTACGACGTTGCGCGCCGGCGTCAGCGCCCTCGACGCGGGCGGTGCCAACGCGCTCGTGATCCTGGAGGAGCCGCCGCGCCAGGTCCGCCGCGGTGACGACGGTCCCGTCGTACTGCCGCTGTCCGCGCCTGACCCCGACGCCCTCACCGACCTCGTCGAGCTCTATCGCGCCGACTTGGAAGAGGGCACCGGCCACCGACTCATCGACCTCGCCGGTACGGCGGCGCTAGGCCGACCGGCCCACCGCCACCGCATCGCGGTCGCGGGTGCAACGGAAGCCGAGCTCGTCGACGCACTCGGCTCGGCCCAGGCGACTGAGATCCCGCGTGGCGGCCCCGGCCCGCTCGGCTATGCATTCACTGGCCAAGGCGCGGCCCGTCGCGGTATGGCGGCCGGCCTGGCCGCGCGCTTCCCGGTCTTCCGTTCAGTCCTCGACGAGTGCGACCGCGTGTACGCCGAGGAGACCGGCGGCAGCCTGCTCGACCTCCTGCTCACCCCGGCCGGTCAGGCGGAAGGCGTCTGGCCGACCGAGACCGCTCAGCCGGCGCTCTTCGCCTTCGAGCTCGCCCTCGCGCGGCTCTGGCAGTCGTTCGGCGTGCAGCCCGCGCTCGTGGTCGGTCACAGTGTCGGCGAGTACGCCGCTCTGTGCGTGGCCGAGGCGTTGTCGCTGGCCGACGGTGTGCGGCTGACGGCCAAGCGCGGTGAGCTGATGCAGCGTGGGACGGCGCCGGGCGCGATGGTGTCGGTGCGCGCGGACGCGGATCGGGTTCGTGAGCTGGCACAGAGCTCCGGTGTGGAGATTGCCGCAGGCAACGGTCCGCAGTCGTTCGTGCTGACCGGGTCCGAGGTGATCGTCGGGCAGCTCGCCGAGCAGCTGGATCAGCTGCAGGTGGCTTGGCAGCGACTGGATGTCGATCGGGCGTTCCACAGTTCGCTGGTGGATCCGATCCTGGCGGACTTCGCGACGATCGTCCGCGGGATCACGCTGAAGCCGCTGCGGACGCCGATGGTGTCGAGCTGGTCGGGTGAGTTGCTCGAGTCCGGGACTGTGCTGGACGGCGACTACCTCGTCGGTCAGCTGCGGCAGCCCGTGCTGTTCGGGGATGCCGTCGAGGCAGTGACCGCGGCCGGGTGCCGACGGTTCTTGGAGCTCGGGCCCGACGCCGTGCTGAGCCCGGCGGGACGACGGATCGCGCCGAACAGCACCTGGATTCCGGCGCAGCGCCTCGGGCAGGACCCGGTGCTGGCGACGATGAACGGGCTCGCCGAGCTGTACGAGCAGGGCACCGAGATCACGTGGTCGAAGGTGTACGCGTTCGGCGGTCGAGTGCCGTTGCCGACGTACCCGTTCCGTCGGGTGCACCACCCGGTCGACACCGCGTCTGCTGCGCCGGCGACGGCGGCGGAGGGCGTCGTACGAGGGTCTGTGAGTGCGTTCGAGCGGGTTGCCCGGGCGCAGGCGGTTGGGTTTGCGCCGTCGAGCGCCGCGGTGAAGCGGATCCCGCTGGACCCGCCGGCCGAGGTGGCCGAGGTCGCTGCGGTGGACGAGAACGCGGACGAGGAATCGCCGTTCGCGCTGCCGGAAGAGACGCATTCGGTCGACGCGGACTACCTGGCGCAGGCCGGGTCGCTGTCGGGCGACGAGGTGTCGGCGGAGCGGTATCGCGAGTCGCTGGACGCGGTGCTCGATCTGACGTGTGACGTGCTGCGGCTCGATCCTTATGACCTGACGGTCGACCACACGTTTGCCGAGCTCGGCGGTACGGCGGAGTCGATGGCGCCGGTGATCGACCGGATCAACGAGCAGTTCTCGGTGGAGTTGTCGGCGGAGACACTGTTCTCGTCGTACACGACACCGCACAAGCTTGCGACCGCTGTCGCTGTACAGACCACGCGGGCCGATGACGAGAGCAACGAAGTTGCCGAAACGCCCGTACAGGAAGAAGAAACAACTCCTGTCGAGGAGCCGGTAGAGATTGCGGTCGCCGAGGTCGAGACCGAGGCTGAGCCCGACGAGCCTGCTGGCGAGCCTGACTCTCGGGTTGCGTTGGCGGTTCTTGGGACCGGGCTGGCCGAGCTCGCTGCTCGTGTCGAAGAAGCGGCCACGGCGACGAGTGCTGCTGACCTTCCGAACAGTGGTGTCGCTGCGCTCATGTCTCAGCAGCTCCGGGTTGCCGGTCAGCTGGTCGACGGCGTCACCAAGCTCATGCGCGAGCAGCTCTCCCTCCTGAGCGAGGTCACCCCGGAGCCCGAGAAGGTCGCCACAGACGCCACAGAGTCGGCCGAGGACGAGACCCCAGCACCGACAGCTACGGAAGACGCCGCACCGGCGGACGAGCCTGCGCCCGAGCGCACCGTCGTACCGGTTGAGTATTCGGACGGCCGGACCGGCGAGCTGCGACGGGTTGTCATCGAGGGCGAGATGGCACCGGCGCTCGGTGGGCGGCGACGCGATGTCGGGTATTGGCAGGTGGCGCTCGCAGGCGCCGAGCCGCTGGTGTTGCCGGCCGATGGCGGGCGGCGAGCTGAGGTTGCCTCGGTGAAGCTGGAGCTGGAGGACGAGCTCGGCGATGCCGTGTTCGTGTTCAGCCGCGAGCGCAAGGTCAGCCCGCTGATGACGATGCTGGCCGCCGTCGGCACTGTGCTGGGACGCTTTGCAGCGCAGGACGACGTCACAATCGGGTCTGCGCTGATCCGCCCACAGGGCGACACCACTGCCGCCGTACGGCGTGCGCTGCCGATCCGGATCGACTTGTCGGGCGAGCCGGATCTCGGCGAGCTCGCGCACCGGGTGCGCGACGTCACGACCGGCGCATTCGACCACGCGGGCACGGACCTCGCGATCCTGCAGCGCGACCCGCTCTTCCAGGTCCTGGTGGAGTTCGAGGACGGCGACGATGATCTGCCCGAGCCGCTCGATCTGCGGCTGCGGCTGACCCACCACGGCGCCGGAATCACCTGTACGGCGGACTACCGCGCGGGCCTGTTCCACCGCAGCACGATCGACCGGCTGCTCAATTACCTGCAGGCCGTGTTGCGCAGGGCAACGGCCGAACCGCGCCTGCGCCTTCCGCAGCTGATGATGCCGATCGCCGCCGACCTCGAAGCCCTGCGCAAGCTGGAGGGCGATCTCGAGCCCGTCGGTCCGATCGGCCGCGGTCGCCGCGACGCGGTCGTCGCGGGAGAGCTGAGTGCTCTGCACACCCTGTTCGAGCAGCAGGTCGCCCGGACGCCGGATGCGGTCGCGCTGATCCAGGGGGAGCGCGAGCTCACGTACGCCGAGCTGGAGCGCCGTGCGAACGCGGTCGCCTGGCAACTCGCGGATCTCGGGGTCAAGCCCGGTGAGCTGGTTGCCGTCCGAGTTGCCCGAGGCACCGAGCTAGTGGTCGCCGTACTGGCGGTTCTGAAGTCGGGAGCGGCTTACCTGCCGCTGGATCCCGGCGTACCGGAGTCTCGCTGGGCGTTCATGACGAACGACGCTTCTGCCGTCGCGCTAGTCGGTGACGATGCGGCGCTCGCGGACCGGCTCGGGCTGCGGCTCGTCCCGGTGGCGGGAGTCGATGGTGACTCGCGAGCGCAGCAGGCGCCACCGGTCCAGGCTGCGGCCGATGATGTTGCCTACTGCATCTATACGTCGGGTTCGAACGGGAATCCGAAGGGTGTTCTGGTCCCGCACCGTGGTCCAGTCAACCTTGTGAGGCACTACCTGCGGACGCGGAGTTCGCTGCGGACTTTGCAGTGGACATCGTTCGGGTTCGACGTGCATGTGCAGGAGATGTTCACTGCGCTGGCGTCCGGCTCGGCGTTGGTGCTGATCGGTGAGGACGACCGCTACGACCCCGACGCGGTCATCTCCGCGCTGCGGGATCATGGCGTCGAGCGACTCTTCATGGCGTTCAGCCCGCTGACCGCTTTGCTCGCGACGATGCGCAAGCTGCCCGAACTGCCTGCGTTGCGAGAGATCGTGGCCGGCGGCGAGGCGATGGTTCTGACGCACAAGGTGCGGGACTTCCTCGACGCGCACCCGGAATGCCGTCTGTACAACGAATACGGGCCGGTGGAGGCGTCGATCGTCACCACGATCCACGAGGTCGACCCGACCGAGGACCGGCCGTCGATCGGGCGCCCGATCGACGGCGTCGCCGTACGGCTGCTGGACCAGGTCGGTCGGCCGGTGCCGGTCGGCGGAGTCGGCGAGATCCACCTCGGTGGGGCAGCCGTTGCCCAGGGCTACCTTGGTCGCCCGGACGAGACCGAGACTGCCTTCGTCCCCGACCCCGCGCATCCCGGCGGTCGCCTTTACCGCAGCCGCGACCTCGGTCGTTGGCGCCCCGACGGCACCCTCGAGTACCTGGGTCGCGCCGACGATCAGGTGAAGATCCGCGGTCACCGCGTCGAGCCCGGCGAGACCGAGCACGTCCTCGCGTGCCAGACCGGTGTCATCGACGCCGTCGTCATCGCGATCTCCGACCACGGCGGCGACACCTGCCTGATCGGCTACGTGGTCCTCGAGGACAGCGACCCGACCGTGCTGGCCCGCCTGATGCTCGACCTGGGCAAGGAACTGCCGATCTACCTGGTCCCGGCTGACCTGATCCCGATCGAGGAGCTCCCGCTCGACGACAACGGCCGCCTCGACCGCACCCGCCTCCCTGAGCCGGAGTGGCTCCGCCCGTAGGCAATTCCGGGTAGGCGTGTAGGGCGCTGGTGGTTCGCCGGCCCTGGCGAGAGGCCCTTGGAGGTGGTGAGCGGTCCTCCACCCTCCTGAGGACCGTCCGCCGGCGTATTACCCATCAGCGGCCTGAACGCGAGGGCGGCGGGGAGTCTCCTCCCCGCCGCTCACGCACTCGGTCGGTCCACGGCCCCCCATCGACCGACCTTGCCTGGCTGGTCCAAGGCCCCCCTTGACCAACCTTGGATGACGTGCCCCCACCCCATCCATCCGTTGCATCGTGCAACAAGGGGTCGCCGTTACACAGATCTGGGCAATTGGGTAAGAATTGCGCAAAGATGCGTGAGACAGGCGGTCTTATGCCTGTTCTAGTGCGAAATAGGCACTTTTATTGCCCGCTCGGGCAACACGTCAGCGAATCGAGGACCACGCCTGGTGGGCCGCCCCGAGCAGGCCTGCGTTGTCCAGCTGCGCCGGTACGACGGTGAGGTCGGCGACGAACGGCAGTTGCGCCAGCCGCTTCACCCACGCCTGGACCGGGTCGAACAGCACCGGCCCCGCCTTCGCCACCCCACCACCGATCACCACGGTGGTCAGATCGACCGTGACCGCGGTCGCCACGATGCCGGCCGCCAGCGCCTGCGCGCCGTCGTCGAAGGCCGCCAGCGCGAGCTCATCACCCGCAGCCGCATCGGCAGCCAGTACGGCGGCATCCACCTGCTCGCCCGTCCGCCAGCCCCGGCGTTGCGCCCGAGCCACCATCCGCGGCCCACTCGCATACGTCTCGACGCAGCCGTAAGAACCGCAAGCGCATGCCTCACCGTTCTGGTCGACCACGACATGGCCGATATGAGCGGCGTTCCCGGACTGCCCCAGCAGCGGCCGACCATCGACGACGAGCCCGCCGCCGACCCCGGTCGACACCACGATGCCGAGCAGCGTCTGCGCATCCCGCCCAGCGCCGGTCCAGAACTCACCCAGCGCGAAACAATGCCCATCTACCCCGAGTGTCACCGGTACGTCGACCAGCGCGCGCACCCGATCCACCAGCGGGAAGTTCCGCCACCCGAAGATGTTCACCGGCGACACCAACCCGTGCTTGGCGTTCAGCGGACCGGCCGAGCCGATCCCCACCGCCAGTGGCGACGCGCCACCCAGCACCCGGCCGACGAGCTCGCCCAGCGCCGCGAAGACCTGATCTGCCTCACCCGTCGGCGTCGCGATCCGGTCCTGGAAGACGATCGTTCCGTCTGCAGACACGAGAGCGGCGGCAATCTTCGTGCCGCCGATGTCGATCCCGAGAACCGTGTCGCCGCTCATCGTCCCCCCGCCAGTCGCCGAACAGGTGCCTTCACCAGGTGTCGCGGGGCGCTGGACCGGGCAAGGGTGATCGCGGGGTGGTGAGGGTTCTGCTCGGTCACGTGGCGGGCTCCGTCGGGGCGGTCAAGGTCGAGAGACAACGTTATCTGTAGATGGCCGAATCGGCGAGGGGTGACTGGGCCGAATCTGCGCTGAACCTGCACAAACACGCTTACGCGACCCCTTGACACTCCTTGACAACGATACCCCTCAAGCCCTCCGATCGGCCCCAAAGAGGTGTCCTGCGGACAGGTAACATGAGGCCGGATGACGGACATGGCACTGACTGCGGCGGAGGGCGAGCTCCGCGACGGCGCGGCCGGTCCTGCGGTCGCGCTGGCGATGCGGCTCATCATCGGCTTGGCCCGCACGCTCGGTGCTCGGTCGCTGGTTCCGATCACCTCGGCCCATGTCGACGGTTGCCTCCATCACGGCCAGGCAGGCCTCGACTTCGCCGAGCGGCTCGTCGAGCTCGGCGGGCACGTCGTCGTACCGACAAGCCTGAACGTCGGCTCCCTAGACCTCCTGCACCCCGGCCTGGTCCGCCTCGCCGGCGCCGAACGCCACGACGCCCGACGACTGATGGACGCCTACACCGCCCTCGGCGCCGCCCCGACCTGGACCTGCGCGCCGTACCAGGACACCCACCGCCCAGCCTTCGGCGAACACATCGCCTGGGCCGAGTCCAACGCCATCGCCTTCGCCAACTCCGTCCTCGGCGCCCGCACCGACCGGTACGGCGACTTCGTCGACATCTGCGCCGGGTTGACCGGTCGAGCGCCGTATGCGGGCCTGCACCTAGACGAGAACCGCCGCGCCCGCATCGAACTAGACCTCAGCTTGTTGCCTGCCCACACCCTCCACCTCGACGCAGCCTGGGCCGCCCTCGGTCACCTCACCGGCAAACTCGCCGCCGACCGAGTGCCGCTCCTGACCGGCTGGCCCGAGGTGGTCCCCGAGGATCACCTCAAGGCCTTCGGCGCCGCAGCCGCCTCCCGCGGTGGCATCGGCCTCTTCCACATCGCCGGCACCACTCCCGAAGCTTCCGCCCAAGGCGACGCCGTGTCAGAGGTCCACCGCATTACCCCGGCCCACCTCCGCGCCGCCCGCGACGAACTCTCCAGCCCCTACCCCGGTCGCCTCGACGCAATCAGCCTCGGTACGCCGCACCTCTCGATCACCGAATTCGCCGAACTCGTCGCGCTGGTCCGCGCCGGCGCGCCCATGTCGCCAACCGTCGAAGTCTGGGCCGCCACCAACCGCACCACCGCAGCAGTTGCCGAAAGCAACGGTTGGCTCGCGGACCTGCAGTCAGCAGGCGTTCGAGTCCTCGTCGACACCTGCACCTACGTCACCTCGGTCCTCCGCCCCCAAACCCGCCACGTGATGACCAACTCCGCCAAGTGGGCTTGGTACGCCCCGGTCAACCTCGGCGTGAACGTAACCTTCGGCACCCTCGCCGACTGCCTAGCCTCAGCCCGCGCGGGTGTCGTTACCCGAGACGAATCTTCTTGGCACTAACCCACTTCACCGAAACTCGGCCGGTACGGCGGGGTGGTTGCTCGCCGCACCGGACAAGCCGGACACGTTGCTTGTGGCTGGTCGCCGCGGCGGCCGCGTTACAGAAGGAGCTTGGCTGGGGCCGGTGCCTGGTTGAGGTACTGGCGAGGTCGGCGACCGCGTGCCCGTTGCTTGAGGTGCCCGCTGTGGCTGGGCTGCAAGATCTGCGCTAGTCGGTAATAAAGGGTCGCCATTTGGGAAAAAGTTGCCGGCCAACGACCCCGGCGGACCGAGACGCGGGGCTGCTCGCGTTAGTCGGAGGTAGCCCATCCGTCATCTGATGGGTTCCCCCATCGGCTTGTGGGTTCTGCACTCTCATGGGCGGTTTCTAGGGGTGGTTGCAACACCGTGGTGGTTTCTAGGTGGTGAGTAGATCACGCAGGCGTTCGGCTGGGGTGTCCCAGTCGAGTGTTTTGCGTGGTCGGGCGTTGAGTTCTTGGGCGACGTGTTCGAGGTCTTCGGGGCCGTGGATGGACAGGTCGGTGCCTTTGGGGAAGTACTGGCGCAGGAGCCCGTTGGTGTTCTCGTTGGTGCCGCGCTGCCAGGGTGAGTGGGGGTCGCAGAAGTAGACGGCCATGTCGGTCGCGATGGAGAATTGTTTGTGGCGGGCCATTTCGCAGCCCTGGTCCCAGGTCAGGGAGCCGCGCAGGTGCTCGGGCAGGGTCTGCATCGCTTTGATGAGACCGTCACGGACTGGTTCGGCTTCGTGGCTGCCGGGCAGGTGGACCAGCAGCGTGTAGCGGGTGGTCCGCTCGACCAGCGTGGCGATCGCGGACCGGTTGTTTTCGCCCATGATCAGGTCGCCTTCCCAGTGGCCAGGGACGGCGCGGTCTTCGACGTCTGCGGGGCGCTCGGAGATCATGAGCATGTCGTCGACGAACCGGGACTGGCGCTGTTCGGGGTCGCGGTGGGGTTTGCGGCGGGTCCGGCCGGTGCGCAGTGCTTCGGCGACTTTGCGTTTGAGGCCGCCGCGGGCCTGGAAGTAGAGCGCTTGGTAGATCGTCTCGGGGCTCACACGCATGCTCTCGTCATCGGGGAAGTCTTTGACGAGCCTGTGGCAGATCTGCTCGGGTGACAACTTCACCGCCAGCCATTCTTCGACCTTGGCTCGCAGCGCGATGTTGGTGACCAGCTTGGAGTCCTTGGGCCGCGCCCGGGCCGCCGCGGCCGCTGCGTGGGCCTGGTGGGGCAGGTAGATCCCCTCGACACTGTGCGCGGCGACTTCGCGCGACACCGTCGAGGTGTTCTTCCCGATCCTCACCGCGATCGCCGTGAAAGTGTGCTTGTTGACCAGCCCGTCAGCGATCGCCAGCCGCTGGTCCAAGGACAGGTAACGGG
>NZ_SMKX01000068.1 GCF_004349055.1 Kribbella antibiotica | reverse complement strand
GGGTGGGTGCAGACGTGGTCCCGCAGCGAGTCGACCGACAGATCCAATTGAAGACCCGAAGTCAGTGAGTGGGTGAGTCAGGAAGACCGCTGCGGGACCACGCCAACCATTCTCACTGTGAGTGGGGGCGGTCCGGCTCCCTCGGTAAACCGGTGGACCGGATAGGTGTTCGCCTGAAGGATGTGCCTGGTGACTGGATTCAGATCGGCTCGGGAGCTCAGCGCGGCGTTCTATGACGACGTGATTCGGCCGGTAGTCGCCGTACCGCATGCGGCCGGACTGCTCGGCTGGGGATCAGATGTCCTCGGCTACGACACCGAGCGGTCGATGGATCACGGCTGGGGGCCGCGGCTGCAGATCTTCGTGGACGACCCAGCTCCCGTGCGGGACGCAGTTGAGAGAGCGCTCCCCGACACGTACGACGGGCATCCGGTGCGGATCGGCTGGGATACCCAGGAGCCGATCCACCACATCACGGTGACGACGCTCGGCGACTGGCTTGTCGACCTGCTCGGCTTCGACGCCTCGGCCGGGATCAGCACAGCCGACTGGTTGATCACGCCGCAGCAGAAGCTGCTGGGAGTCGTCGCCGGACCCGTGTACGCCGATGACGGCCGGCTCGCGCAGATTCGCCAGCAACTCGACTGGTATCCGGACGACATCTGGCGCTGGTCGCTCGGCTGCCAGTGGGCCCGCATCGGCCAAGAAGAACCCTTCGTCCAACGCACCCACGAGGTTGGCGACGACCTGGGATCACGAGTCCTGGCAGCTCGACTCGTGCGCGACCTGATGCGGCTGGCGCTCCTGCAGTCGCGGGTCTACGCGCCGTACTCGAAATGGTTCGGTACGGCGTTCGCCGGGCTCAAGCACCCGGATGGGCTCGACCGCGTCCTGGCCGATGTACTTGCCGCGGACAACCTTCCGGCTCGCGAACAAGCGTTGACGACCGCGTACCGGCTGCTGGGGGAGCGGCACAACGCGCTGGCGATCACGCCGGCCATCGACGCGAGCCCGCGACCGTTCCACGAGCGGCCGGCGCTGGTGCTCGGCGCCGAGCGGTTCGCCGAAGCTTGTCTGGCGACAGTGCAAGACTCCGGGCTGCGGACGTTGCCGTCGATCGGCACGGTGGACCAGTTCGCCGACAACACCGACCTGCTGAGCAACCCGTCGGCGTACCGTCGCCTGCTGGGCGCCTACGCGACCTGAGTCGCGATCCGGAGCGCCGCGATCAGGTCGCGGTACAGGTCGTCGGTGGCCAGCAATTCGTGATGCTTGCCCCGGGCCCGGATCGTTCCGGACTCCAGTACGACGATCTGGTCGGCGTCGATGACCGTCGACAGCCGGTGCGCGATCGTGAGGACGGCACCGGTCTGCGCGACCCGGTCGATCACTTCGTGGACGGCGGCCTCGGTCAGTCCGTCGAGTTGAGCGGTAGCTTCGTCGAGCAGCAGGATCTCCGGCGTACTCACCAGAGCGCGAGACAGCGCTATCCGTTGTCGCTCGCCGCCGGAGATGACCGCGGTGGACAGGGACGTGTCGAGCCCGTCGGGAAGCGCCCGGACCCGCTCGTCGAGCCGAACCGCGCGCAACGCCTCCCACAGCGTCTCCTCGTCAGCATCCTGGTGGGTGTAGAGAAGGTTCTCCCGAAGCGTTCCTGGGACCAGAGGTGTGTCCTGTTCGACGTACACGATCCGGCGCCGCAAGTCCTCGAGAGACCACTCGTCCAGCGGTATCCCATCCAGCACGAGCCGGCCGCTGTCGGGGTTCAGGAAGCGCAGCAGCAGCGAGAACATCGTGGTCTTGCCCGCACCGGACGGGCCGACGATGGCGGTGTGCCCGATCCGTGGAATCTCCAGACTCACGTCGGACAAGGCCGGTGCCGAACCCGGCGCATACCGGGCGGTCACGCCCTCGAAGCTGAGTGCTGATCGGGCCAGATCCCCGCTCGTACGACGTTCGCCGCCGGCGTCCTCGGCCTCGAGTTCGAGCGCGTCGATCTCGCGGATCCGCGTTGCCGCCGCGATCCCGGACTGAAGCGCGCTCACCGTCGTGGTCAGCGAGGTCACCGGCTCCATCAACTGGAACGTGTACAGCAGGAACGCGACCAGGCTGGAGACCGCCAGCAGACCCGAACTGACCCGCCACGCGCCGAGGCCGAGGATCAGCAGCGTCGCCAAGCCGATCCCGAAACCCGCTACGGTCATCGCAACCGCCTGGTACCGCACGGCGCGCACGCTCTGCCGCGCGGACTCGGCCGCCTCGGTGATGACGCGATCGCTCTCCCGGGTCTCGGCGCGGCTCGCTTTCACGGTCCGGATCGCCCGCAACGCGCCCTCCAGCGCACCCCCGAGCCGACCTACCGCGCCCTGGGCCTGCTCCTGAGCTCTGGCCATCGGCGGCATCAGCAAAGCCACGATCACGCCGACCACCACGAGCGCACCCAGAGTCGTTGCCAGGAGCACCCCGTCGAGCAGTGCCATCAGAATCAAGGCGCCGACCAGCGAGATCACACCGTTCACCAACTGCACCAGGCTCGATGCCGCAGCCTCCCGCAGCAGAACGGTGTCCGAGGTAACGCGGGTGACCAGCTCGCCGGGCGAGCGGGCGGCCAATTCACCGACGCGCACCCGGAGCAGCCGCCGCACCATCGAACTCCGCGCGTCCAGTACGACGCGCTCGCCCATCCGCCCGAGCAGGATCCACTGCACGAGCCCCAGTCCCGAGCTCACGATCAGCAGCCCGACCAGCAGCATCACGGTCGGTGCGATCGGGTTGGCGGCGGCCAATCCGTCCAGCACCGACTTCGACACCATCGGCGTCGCCAGCGCGGCTGCCGTCGTACCGAGTCCTAGCGCCAACCCGATCAGCAATGTCTGCCGGTGCGGCCGGACGAACGACCACAGCATCCGCAGGTTCTGCCACCGCTCGGACCTCATCTGATTCTCCCCTCGTCTGAAGCACGAGAGTAGCTTAATGGGACATTGATGTCCTAAAAATAAACATCGCAGACTGATCGAGCTACAGTGCTGCTCATGGCAGACAGCACCAGCGAGTCCGAATCGGGGACTCGGAGCCGGACCCGGCGGGCGATCATCGAGGCCGCGGTACTGGCGTTCGGACGGCAGCGCAACGCGTCGCTCGGGGAGATCGCGATCGAGGCGAAGGTCGCGCGGAGCACGCTGCACCGGTACTTCCCGGATCGTGAGGCGCTGATCCGGGCCATGGCCGACGACCTGCTGGAGCTGGTCGAGCGGACTGTCGACGAAGCCGATCTGGGAACTGGTCCGCCGCGGCTCGCTTTTCAGCGGCTGATCGCCGGCTGGTTCGAGCTCGGGCCGCGGCTGTTCTTCCTGTTCAACGAGCCGAGCCTCGGTAGTCCCGAGCAGGCGCCCTGGGTCAAAGACTTCTTCGCCCGCCTGGATCAGGCCGGCAAGCCGCTGGAGGGTCTGATCGCCCGCGGTCACGCCGAGGGTGTCTTCGCCCAGTCGCTCCCACCGGCCTGGATCAACCGAATGCTGTGGTGGTCGGTCTACATCGCCTGTGAAGCGGTGGCCGAAGGTGAGTTCACCCGGTACGCCGCGCCTGCCATCCTCCTGCAAACCCTGGAGACCGGTCTCTTGACGCCCGGTGCCGGTGACCCCACGAGGGGATGAGATGGCCGGTGTGGAGGAGTTGCTGCGTGAGTTGACTCCGCAGGTGCTCGGGTTCCTGACTCGTCGCTACGGACAGTTCGACCTGTGCGAGGACGCCGTCCAGGAGGCATTGCTGGCGGCGGCGACCCAGTGGCCGGCGGACGGCATACCGGCGAACCCGCGGGGCTGGCTGATCACGGTCGCGACGCGGCGGCTGACGGATCAGTTCCGCAGTGAGAGTTCGCGGCGCCGGCGTGAGGACTCGGTCGCCGCAATGGCCGGTCCCGAAGTCGCTCCGGCTGCAGATTCTCTGGACGCGCCGGAGGGCGACGACACGCTCACGTTGCTCCTGCTGTGCTGCCATCCGGCGGTGACGCCGGCCTCGCAGGTCGCGCTCACCCTGCGCGCGGTCGGCGGCCTCACCACGGCCGAGATTGCGCACGCGTTCATGGTGCCCGAGGCAACGATGGCCCCGCGGATCAGTCGGGCGAAGAAGAGCATCAAGAACGCCGGGAGCCGGTTCGAGCTGCCGCCGGCCGAGGAGCTCGCGGATCGGGTTCGCGTCGTACGGCAGGTGCTCTACCTGATCTTCAACGAGGGCTACACGGCGAGCTCCGGCGAATCGTTGCAGCGCGTCGAGCTGACCGCCGAGGCCATCCGGCTGACCCGGATGCTGAGTGCTGCTCTGCCCGATGACGGCGAGGTTGCGGGTCTGCTTGCGCTGATGCTGCTGACCGATTCCCGCCGAGCTGCACGCGCGACCGCCGACGGTTCGCTGATCCCGATCGACGAACAAGATCGCGCTCTCTGGGATCACGACCAGATCTCCGAAGGCGCCGCGCTCATCCTGGCGACCATGTCGCGTGGCGGCGTCGGCCCGTACCAACTGCAGGCCGCGATCGCCGCCGTACATGCCGAGGCGCCGAGCGCCGACGCCACCGACTGGCCGCAGATCCACGCGCTCTACCTGATCCTCGAGAAGCTGGCCCCGAATCCGATGGTCACCCTGAACCGCGCAATCGCTCTCTCCCAGGTCGACGGTCCCCAGGCGGGCCTCGACCTGCTTGCCACTCTCGACGACGATAAGAACCTCGTCGAGTCCCACCGCCTGGACGCGGTCCGCGCGCACCTCCACGAACGCGCCGGCAACCTGGCGACGGCCCACGCCCTCTACCTGTCCGCCGCCCGCCGCACCACCAGCCTCCCCGAGCAGCGCTACCTCACCGCCAAAGCCGCCGCCGTAACCCCGTAAATCCGCGCCACCAGTCGGGGGCGTGCACTCCGGGTCGTGGGCTTGCACAGGTAATGCCTTGTTCACGCCCACCAGCTCCTGTTCACACCCCCAGGAGCTGGCGTGTGGGCTGGGTCACGTGACTCGGGTTGTAACTTCGGTTTACAGTGACGGTATGAGCCTTCTGGAGCGGACGCGTGGGCGTGAGCGGCGACGCGATGTCATCGGGGTCGGGGTCGCCTGGCTGAACCGGCTGGCCAAGTCGCGCACGATCGACCGGTTCGGCTGGCGCAAGCAGACCGAGCGGGTCGTGTTCGAGGCGACCAAGAGCGGTTTCCGGACCGCGGGAGCGCTCTCCCGGAGTTTCTCGGCCGCGTCGAAGCTGACGAAACCGTCGCGGTTGCCGGCCGCGCGGGGGACCGGCAAGTTCGACCTGACGCCGACCGAGGACCAGCAGACGGTCGTCGAGGTGGTTCGCGAGTTCGCCGCCGAGGTGCTGCGCCCGGCCGCCGCAGTCGCGGACAGCGAGTGCGTGACCGAGCCGAAGGTGCTGACCGCCTCTGCCGACCTCGGACTGAGCCTGATCGAGGTCCCCGAGGAGCTCGGCGGCATCGTCACCGAACGCTCCGCGATGACCGGCGTACTCGTCGCGGAAGCGCTCTCGCACGGCGACATGGGTCAGGCTGTCGCGTGCCTCGCCCCGGCCGCAGTCAGTACGGCGATCTCCCTGTGGGGCGACGAGACCCAGCAGGCGACGTATCTCCCGGCGTTCACCGGCGACTCGGTTGCCGCCGCAGCGCTCGCGATCCTGGAACCGCGCCCGCTCTTCGACCCGTTCGACCTCAAGACCCGAGTGGTCGGCGGCAAGCTGACCGGCGTGAAGTCGCTGGTCCCGCGCGGCGCCGAGGCCGAGCTCTTCGTCATCGCCGCCCAGCTCGAGAACGGCGGCCCGGCACTCTTCCTGGTCGAGTCCGGCCACCCCGGCATCACGATCGAGGCCGAGCCGTCGATGGGCCTCCGCGCCGCATCCCTCAGTCGCGTGATCCTGGACGACGTACCGGCTGTTCAGCTGGGCACCTTCGACGACTACATCGAGTGCGTCCGGCTCTCCCGACTCAGCTGGTGCGCGCTTTCCCTCGGTACGGCGAAGGCCGTGCTCGACTATGTGACGCCGTACGTGAATGAGCGCACCGCGTTCGGTGAGCCGATCAGTCATCGCCAGTCGGTCGCCTTCATGGTCGCGAATATCGCGATCGAGCTCGAAGGCATGCGCCTGGTGACGTATCGGGCCGGATCGCGAGCAGAGCAAGGACTTTCGTTCGCCCGCGAGGTCGCCCTCGCCCGCCGCCTCTGCGCCGACAAGGGCATGCAGATCGGCACCGACGGCGTACAGCTCCTCGGTGGGCACGGCTTCGTGAAGGAACACCCGGTCGAACGCTGGTACCGCGACCTGCGGGCCATCGGCATCATGGAAGGCGTGGTACTGGTCTGATGATCAACCTCGAGACGCCCCGCAAGTTCCGGGCCTTCGTCAACCAGGCGCACCAGGTCGCCGCCGAGATGCTCCGGCCGAACTCGCGCCGCTACGACCTTGCCGAGCACGAGTATCCGGTCGAGCTCGACATGCTCGCCGCCATGGTCGACGGATTAGGGGCCTCAGGCACCAGTTCGGGAGCCGGTGCCGCTGGAGTTCGCCGTACTGAAGGCAACGAAGACAAGGGTGTGAAGAACGGCTCGAACCTCTCCTCGGTCCTCTCCATCATGGAGATGTCGTGGGGCGACGTCGGTCTGCTGCTCTCGATGCCGCGCCAGGGCCTGGGCAACTCCGCCATCGCCTCGGTCGCCTCCGACGAGCAGCTCCGCCGCTTCGACGGTGTCTGGGCGGCCATGGCCATCACCGAACCCGAGTGCGGCTCCGACTCCGCCAACATCCGCACGACCGCCCGCCAGGACGGCGACGACTACGTCATCAACGGCGAGAAGATCTTCGTCACCGCCGGCGGCCGCTGCGACGCGATCGTCGTCTGGGCCACCCTCGACAAGGATGCCGGCCGCGCCGCGATCAAGTCCTTCGTCGTCGGAAAGGACACCCCCGGCGTCACCGTCGAACGCCTCGAACACAAACTCGGCATCCGCGCCTCCGACACCGCCACCATCCGCTTCGAAAACGCCCGAGTCCCGGCCGCCAACCTCCTCGGCTCCCCGGACATCGACCCCGCCAAAGGCTTCGGCGGCGTCATGCAGACCTTCGACAACACCCGCCCCCTGGTAGCCGCCATGGCCGTAGGCGTAGCAAGAGCGTCCCTGGAACTAACCAGAGACCTCCTCTCCGAGGCCGGCGTAGAAATCAACTACGACCGCCCCACCCACCTCCAGCCGGCAGCCGCAGCCACCTACCTTCAACTAGAAGCCGACTGGGAAGCCTCCCACCTCCTGGCCCTTCAAGCCGCCTGGATGGCCGACAACGGCCGCCCCAACTCGCTGGAAGCCTCGATCGCCAAAGCCAAAGCCGGCCGCACCGCCAACGACGTCACCCTCCGCTGCGTAGAACTCACCGGCACCCTCGGCTACTCCGAGAACCACCTCCTCGAGAAGTGGTCCCGCGACAGCAAAATCCTCGACATCTTCGAAGGAACCCAGCAGATCCAGCAACTCATCGTCGCCCGCCGTCTCCTCGGCAAAACGTCGGCCGAGCTGAAATAGCCTTGTAGACAAAGGGATCCGGAGCTGGCTGCAGGAATCATCAGACCAGCTCCGGACCCAGCTCGGGTTCCTCGTAGCCAGCCACGATTTCGGGCCTGCTCCGTCGCTGCTCCGTCAGCCGCAAACCAAGTCGCTCGAGCCGACGGTCCACGGCCTGACGGGCCCGGTCGTGGGACGAGGGAAGCATATGCGTGTACATCTGCAGAGTGAAGCCCGGATCGTAGTGACCGAGATACTCGGAGAGCTCTTTGATGTTGACTCCGTCGGCGAGGGTGATGCTGGCGAAGTAGTGGCGTAGAGCATGCATGCCGGCTGTGTAGTCAGCTTGGTAGTGCTTCCGGCCTCGCTTGTCCTTGGCCGGTGGCGGGATGACGCCCGCAGCGACGATCGCCGGCTTCCAGACCAGCAGGTTGTACAGATCGGCCCGGAGCGCCCTGTCGTCACCCCAGGTGAAGAGAAGCGCATGCGTCCGTAGTTCGCCGTCGACTTGCTCCCACGGCAGAGTGATGTTCGTCGTACCGAACGTCTTGATGTGTTCCTTGACTAACTCGGCCAGGCGCGGTGACATCGGAACGATGCGCTCTTTGTCGTTCTTCGGCAGTGCATAGATCCACTCTTGCCCGAGTCGCTTGATCTGCCGCCGGACTCTGATCACGCCTTCGTCGAAGTCGAAGTCCTCAAGCGCCAGCCCGAACAGCTCACCCTGACGCAGCCCCGCAGCCGACCCAATGGTCGGGATGAGCCGGTACCGCTCTGGGTGAGCCGCGATGATCTGCTCGACTGTCTCGTCCGCCCAGGCAACGACCTGCGAAAACCGCCTCGGCGGCTTCTTCACGACCTTCGACTGCCCCGGGTTCCGCTTGATGAGCTCATCGGCCGCCGCAAGCTCGAGACACCCGTTCAGCACCAGAAACGCACTACGAGCCGTCGACGGCCCGTATGTCGTCATCAAGTCTGTCAGCCACACCGCAATCTCGGACGGCAAGATGCTCTTGACCATCCGCTTCCCAAAAGTCGGCGCAACATGAAGCCGCCACTTAGACTCGTACTGAATCGCGCTGGCCGGGTCGATCGTCCGAGACTTGATCCACCGCGCCCAGATCTCCTCGAGCCGAACCTTCCCAGCATTCGGATCCAGGTAGTCCCCCCGATCTCTATCCGTCTCCTTCCCCGACGCATACCGCAACGCCTCTGTCTTCGTCGCGAAAGCCTTAGACCGCTCAGCTCCCCGAGGGTCGATCCAAACCCCCAACCACCGCTTCCCCCGCCCCCACCGGGCGTCATTCCGCTCCCGCGTGACCTTTCCGTCCGCCTGTGTAACCGCCCGTGTCCACTGATCCTTCGCATACGCCACCGCCTACCTCCCAATCACCGAGTCGACGGCGCTCAACGTCTGGACTGGGGAGGTTTCTGTGCGCGGCTAGCGGTGATCGGCCGCCCAGGGAGAAATTGGCGGTACTTGCTGGAGCATCGTGGCACCATTGAGAGGTGCGTACGGAAGGGTGCTCGCCTCCACACGAGCCGGACCTCAGTGATTCAGCTGAACGGGCTGCCTACCACTTGGTCCCGGTGCTCCTGGGCGGCGGCGTCACAGCCGAACAGCGCGACTGTTGCGGACGTCAGGGCGCGGTCGACTTCCTGCTGCGGTACCCCGACGGCCGTGAGGCCGCACTGGAGGTGACGTCCGAGGCGATGCCGCGTGCCCGGCAACTCAACAGTCTCCTGGAGAACAAAGCCCTGCCCAACCCAGGTAACTGGACTTGGTCGGCAACCGTCGGCGACCCACGCGACTTGCCGGAGTTGGACGCCCGGTGTGAGCGAATCATCCTGGCCTGTGAAGCCGCCGGAATTCGGGAGCCCAGGTACGCCTACGAGTTGTGGCCAGCGAACTCGGACATCAACTGGTTGATGCGGTCGTCCGTCGACATGTACGGATCACCTGATCTGCCCAAGGTGAGCGACGGCCGCGAAGTTCCATTCAACGTCACGCCTGGCTCGATCGGCGGAGGAACCAGCGAGACCCTGAATGAATTCGGTGAGGTCTTCCAGGACCTTCTGGGTCTGGAGAACGTTCAGCGTCACGTCGCGAAGCTGGTGAGGTCGGGGCAGACAGAACGGCATCTCTTTCTGGTCTGCGGCATGACGGCCTTGCCGTATTCAGTCTTCTCGGCTCTCGCCCTCCGGGACGTCATGCCGCCGACTAGCCCGCCGCTACCCGTCGGCGTCACGCACCTATGGCTGATGGTGGAGTTCAGCCGATGGGTATTCCTTGTCGCAACCGAGGGCATGACCCGATTCGAACGTCCAGCGGCGTAGCCCCTCGCTGCCTCGGCAGCCGTCAGGCGCTCAAACCCCGAACCCGCTGATTTGCAGCCCAGGTTGATCACGGGTTGCCGAAGATGAGTAGAAACCCTTGCTGGTAACGGAGCTGGTGATGAACAGGTGCTCAGTAGTTGTCATTGCTGCTCATCCTCTCGCGCTGATTGAGGTGCGTAAAGAGGTGTCCTCTGGCCGGAGCAGGGCATGATGCCCTCTGGTGAGGGCCGGTCAGGTTGTCATTCGGCCGTGTCTACCGTGACTTGTGGTTCCTCTGCCGGGCGGAAGCGGACGGCCCTCTGTCCGTTGAGTTCTGCTGGAAGCTCTGGAGCGAAGTTGGAGTAGACGGCATCACTCGAGTGCGGAACGATGCGGACCGTGTTGCCGTCGACTGAATCGACTTGCGCCGACAAGGCGGTTCGATCCATGTAGCCGAGGGGCAGGGTCGTGCTGTTGATGGGCGCGGATAGCGGTTCGAACAGTGAAATCTGGTAGTGGTCGCCCGGGTTGAGGGCGATCTCTTCATGCTTTTCGAACGTCAAGTCGGTCCAGCTGCCGACCGACGTCTTGCCGCGGATCAGCGAGGCTGCCCGGCGAATCTGGCGGATGTCTTCGGAGCTCAATATCTCGACATCAGGTACCTGCACAGGGACATTTGTGACTGTCTGGATTGTGTCGAGGTCTTCCACGAAACCAGCAAGCGCGGGCTCAGCGAGTGGATCGCCGGCGGGGATCGCGGAGAAGTCACGGAACGGGCCGTACTCAGTGGAGGCCTGGAGGGTATTCGGGGTGGTGAGGGCAGCTGCGAATCGGAGTGCCGGAAGGACCTTCCGCGCATCCAGGCCTGCCACCGGCGCAAGCGTGAAGTTGCAGGTGCCGCTTAGCGCGGTGCCGTCCAGCAAGAATTCGGCGCTCAGCACGCCGGACTCGTCGGAGCCCTGGCCCCAGCTACCAGTCCTGTCCAAACCGGTAGCCGATGACATCGTGAATGTCAGCTCAGCCAGGCTCGTGCCATCTGGATCGACGATGCGCAGACGCCTGCGATGTACCGCTCCCTCGACTGCAGCCGGCGATAGCCGAATACGTCCGACCTCGCCGTCCGTGCTCAAGCCACCTGGAAGTCGGACGCTGAACGAAGCGGCGCCTTCAAAGGGCTTGCCGTACTTGCGCCAAGTCTCGAAGGCGGCCCGGTCCTCGTCGTCGTCCTCGAAGCTGAACTCGAGTTTCATCGGGATTGGACGTTCTTCCAGCGACTGTGGCGACCGTGCGTAGATCTTGACCGTCAGCCATCGATCATCGGAGATCTGTTCTTGTGTCGCGGCGACCAGCCGCGGCTCGGAGTGCAGATCAGGCGGTCTGAGGTCGAGGCTGTAGCCGTAGCGAAAGTGGGGATCCGTATCGAGGACCCGATCCAGTCGTGAGAGATGGTCACGGATGTCGCCTGGCTCGAGGACTGCAGCCGATCCTTCGCCGGGCGCAGCGGAGTCGTGAACTCGGAGAGCGGAGTCCACCCGGAGCAGGGCGGCAAGATCCGCTACCGCATCTCGCAAGCGGTCGCGGCCGCCGTGCAGGTAGTAGTCGATGACCCTTGGATAATCCCCCGCGAGAGTCTCGCAGAAGTTGAGCCCCTTCCAGGCGATGATCCGGTCCGGTGCTTCGAGCCATTCGTTGATCGTGTCCAGCTCGGCGGCTGTGACCTCCAGATCGCTGTCCTCGGCGAGCGCTTCAACAGCCCGAGCCGGGGTCTCCTCGAACCAGTCCTGCAGATTGTTCAACGTGGGATCCAGCGGCGTCACCAGGTACCAGTCGTTGAGGGGCACTTTCCCACGCACCAGTGCAATCAGGACACGGCGAAATGACTTGTCGATCTGGGCCTTCTGGTTCGTATCCAGATTGGTTGCGAACTTCTTGACCTGGTAAACGTCCCACCGAGCGGGTGTGTGGCTCGTCGGCACGATGACATCGATGCCGAAGTCGCCTTGCGACGGGCGAATCCGCAGCGCGTGTTCGTTCCAGTTGTACATCAGGTTGGCGAGGACCGTCTCGACCTCTTCACCGCTGAGCGCCGACCACTCAACTCGAGCCATCTTCATTCTCCAATCGCGCCAGTATGCGACTTGCTCCCCATAATGAACGGGATCTCTCCCGCCCGGATCTCGCCTCGCACGACACTGCACTGGCTGTCGGACGGGAGGTTGTCCGTGTCAGAGCGGGTGGAGACCCAGGCCCTGGCCGTCGGAGAGGATGCCTGGTTCCGGATCTGTGCGCCGAAGGGTCGGGACTCGAACTCCTAACCACTGCTTTACCGGACCAGGGTTGCTGTTGTCCCTCGGCGATGCTCGGAAGTTGTCGCTGACTTGGTCACTCTCCAATGGAGAGTGACTGTCGTTGGCCACAACTGACCGCCGTATGCCGCTCAATCCAATGAGTAAAACCGTGAGTCCCTGTCACCGATGCGCCCGGCTTCGACTGGATCGCGCCGCAGCCGGCTCGCCAACGATGGCAGGCCCAGAAGCTCGGGGACGCAGACTGTCGGGACCCGCCTCCGAGTAAGATGTTCCTACCTGATGGCCGAGGCCCAACGCGTACCTTGACGACTTATCTAGAGCCTGCGCCCCGTCCACTCGGCGAACTCCGCAATGACTGATTTGCAGCCGAAGCTGATCGGTGATTGTCGCTGATGCGCAGAATCGCTTGCCGGTAAGAGATTCCGCAGCTCGCGCCTAGCGATACCGGTCGGCCACCGACGTACTGCTCCGCCAGTTGCCGCCCAGCCGCCTACCGGGCGCGTCGAGCCACGGCCAAGAAGTGTTAGGCCATACGGCACGTCCAGCCCTAGCCTCTAGTCATGACGCTGTGGACTCCGCCAGGTGCCGACCTTGGCGAACACGCTGGGCCGACACCTGATGAGCGCATGCGGCTCTTCATCGGGGGTCTGGATTCCCAGGGCAGGCCGGTGCCGGCGACATTCCGTCGCTTCCAGAAGCAGACGGAGACCTGGCCCGTCACAGCTACCACACCGGAAGGTCCGGCGATGTTGTTGAAGACGTCGCGTGAGATGTTCGCACACGGCTTCTACGTGTACGAATTCATTGCGACCTCGTGCGCCTGGGCGATCAACGCCGTCGAGACGGCGTTGAAGCTACGGCTGGAGCAACCGGGGTCGTTCAAAGAACTGATCACTGCCACGCAGGAGAGGGGCATCCTGTCCCCCCGAGGTCTGTTCGACCCTCGATGCGGGCCGCCAGATCCGAAATGACTTCGTCCACGACGGCAAACAACCGGTGTGGACGCTTGGAACGGCCGACGGAGCACTTCGTCGTCGCCGAGCTCTTCCCGGACAGCGAGCAAACCGACGCTGCTACTTGCTAGATTCCCCGCCGCAACACTTAGGGTGATCGTATGGGGGCAGAGAGTGGGTAGGCGTCGGTGGACCTATCGGTCAGCTCTCCTCGCCAGCGCAGGCAGCGCCGCGCTCGTCGTACTGATGATGGTGTGGTTGTTGAGGCGGACGGCAATGTCGGACGGCGCCGACGTTGCGACCGTGCTCGGCCTGACGGTCAGCCTCGCTACTGCTCTGGCCGGGTTCAGAGGACGACCGCCCGTCATCAACGAGACCATCCTCGCCGAGAAGGCGCGAGCGCTGGCTGCAGTGGTTTCGACGACCGAGGCCAGAGCTCTCGCTCAGCTCCTCGGCGACACAGGTGAGCCGCTGCCGGCCAACGTCGGCTACGCCCAGGTCGACGAGTCGCTGGTGGAGTGGCGATGCGACGGGGGTGAACAGACAGGCACACTGTCAACCATCAAGGCCTACTACGGTTCCCTGACGGTCGGTCGCCTGGTCGTGCTCGGAGAGGCGGGCTCCGGGAAGACCGTCGTGGCTCTGCGCCTCCTCCTCGACCAGATCGCGGCCTTACGGATTGCCCCAGCTGGCTTACAGCTGCGAGTTCCGCTGCGGATGAGTCTCCCGGCGTTCACAGCCACCGGCGAATCGAGCGCGGAGTTGCGTCGTGAGCTCGACCGCTGGATCTCGGGTGAGCTCGTCTCGACCTACAACGTCGAGCCGACGGTTGCGAGTGCGCTGCTCACCGGTGGCTGGATCCTCCCAATACTGGACGGGCTCGATGAGCTGGATGCCGAAAGCAGCTCTCCAGGCCGTGCACGGGATGTTCTGGCGGCACTCAATCTGGATGCAGGCCCGGTCATCGTGACATGCCGGACCAGGAGGTACCGCGAGATCACCGAAGGTGTCGTCGGCCAGGCGTTGCAAGATGCCACGGCCGTCACCCTGCAGCCTTTGGACGGCGCCCAAGTCATTGCCTGGTTGGAGCATCGTCTTCCGAGGGCCGCGGACCGCAAGCGCTGGCGACCGGTTCTCGCCAAGATCCGCGCACATCCACGAGGGCGCCTAGCCAGATGCCTGTCATCGCCACTGCGCCTCTACCTGGCGCTCACCGTCTACCGGAATCCGACGGCCGCCCCGAGACAGCTCTGCGAACTGCCGGCCGACGAGCTGGACGCGCATCTCTTCGGACAGCTCACCGTAGCGGTGACAGAGCTATATCCCCGCAAGGATGGTTCCCGCTACACGGCGGCTCAGGTCGAACGCTGGATGCAAACGCTGAGCGGACACCTGTCCAGCCTTACCGGCGCACAGGGGTCGACCTCGGACTTCGCCCTCAACGATCTGTGGCAATGTCACGGCAGCACGCCCGGCCGAAGGTTCCGACATCTAGCATTCATCCTTCTGCTCCCGATCATGTTTGGAGCCTCCTACGTCGGCCTCAAAGCCATGCTGGCCGGCACACCCGTACCGGGAGGGTCGCTCGTGACCCTTGGCTGGGCAATTCTGTTTGGTCGCATCCTGCATCTCGCGGTGTCCAGACGGCCGTTTCGTCCGGGAAGGACCGATCTCCGGCAGACCGGTTCACGCCGTACGTCGCGTGGCCTGAGATCTGCCGTGTTGGCAGGGATCAAGGCTGGGCCGAGCTGGGGAATGATCGCCATGCTCGGCTTCGGTCTGGCAACCAACGACCGGCCAACCGAGCCCCTGCAGATCCTGCGTGTCCTCGCCGGGCTCCTGGGCTTCGGCTTGACAGCAGGTTTGCTGTTTGGCGCCCTGGCCGGCTTGTGCATCGGGCTCTTTAACGGGATCACGGTCATCCACAACTCCGCGACGAAACCCAGCGAGCCACACCGTCACGCCGTCACATCCGCGCTTCTGTCAGCACTCGCGATCTCCGGGATGTTCGGCCTGATGAAGCTGGGCTCGCCGCTCATCACCGTGGTCTCCGGATTCGTGTTCGGGGTCGTCGCCAGCTTCGCCGTGTCCGGCGTCACGGCCTGGTACCCGCAGTACCTGTTGTACGTCTTCGCTCGCTCCAGAGCCGACGACCTCCCTCGCCGTCTTCCGGAGTTTCTCGACTGGGCCTACGACGCCGGCCTGCTTCGCATGTCCGGAACAAGAACCCAGTTCCGCCACCGCGAAGTCCAAGAGCACTTTGCCGCGTAGCACCCACCGATCACTTTGACGGGCCTGAGATGTCGAGGATGTAGACATTGAGCTTGCCGCCGAGCGTCATGTCAGACACCGACGTGCTGGAGCGGGCGCTGACTGCCTGCGTCGCCACGCAACTCCAGTTGCGTGACGAATGACAACAAGCTCCTGGTGACCGTGCTCACTCCCCGTTGAAGTCGGGGCTATAAGGGGGCGCGGCGCAGTAAAGAAAGTGTGCACTGAGCCATTGGAGTGTGGGCTCAGGGAGGCTGCTCGGGTCCGTGAGGAGCTGCGCGGTTAGCTGCGACACTGATGGGACGGTGGACGGCCACTCGTGTAGTGCACGCGCCGCGTAGCTGTCGTGCCAGGCGGGGTGATCCGGTTGATCGAGAAGGATCGCGAGGCGACCTACGACCTTGGTCCAACTCGGCATGCCCTTGTGATCTCGACCGTAGCTGAGGGCCGTCGGAACGAGCCAGCTGACCAGCGGGTCGCTGACACAGGTGTGGGCACGGAGCGAGAGCGGCAGGTTCGTCTGATCCTTGACATGGCGGGTGTAGGCGCCGAGGTGGCCGTAGCCGAGGTTGGAGAGTGTCCTCCCGCCGGCGCGGCTCTGGCGACGACCGGAGTGAACTTCGTGGTCGGCCAAGGTGCGATTGCCTTCGGTGCCAGTGCGGGCTTCCGGCCCTTGACGCTGCCGGTGTTCGCAGCGTTCACCGCGCTCGGTGTCATCGCAGGATTCGCTGGATGGTCGGTAGCGGTGAGGCGCGCCACGCGCCCGGGCGCGACCCTCCGGGTCCTCGTGCCGGCGGGGCTCCTCCTGTCGAGGATCCCGGTTCTGGTGCTGATGGCAACGAGCTTCATTCCCGAGATATCTGTCTCCGGCGCGATTGCTCTGATGCTCATGCATCTCGTGGTCGCCGCGGTGGCTCTGCCGGTCTATGCGCGGGTTCTTCCGGTGAAGTGACCATCGAGGGGCCGAGGTATTGATTCTGATGATGGGGGTCATCGGCAAGAAGAACCTTCCGGATCTGTTGCGTTCCGACTACTTTCAGTAGTTCCGTGGATGGCAGGGGAGGCGGACGCGATGGATTTGGGTGAGCCGTTCGTCGAGCTCGATTCGTCCCTCTTGTCCACTGGCCAGGCACTGGCAGTCGCGAGCGCGGACCTTCGCGCGGGAGTACGCCCTGCCGATCGGTCATCAGCTCGACCTGATGCCAGCCAAGGACGTGATCGTCCTGGGATCCCCGTACTTCGGCTTCATGTCCAAGACGCGCGAGGACTTCTTGCATCTGAGCGCGCCTCAGGACCTCGGAGGGTTCGGACTCACCTGCATCGAGGAGTACGTCGTACTGGAGGAGCTCGCCACTGGAGATGCGGCACTGGCGACGCGCCTGTTCATTACGCCGCTGGTCTTCCTGTACGCCTACAACCTCGGCAGCCCGGAGCTCATCGAAGAGCTGGCTGCGCCGTTCTACCGTGGTCAGCGCCCGGACTGGCTGGGCTGTTTCGCGATCACTGACGCCAATCATGGATCGGACGTGATCGCGGCGCATACCCGGATCTTCCCTCGAACGAACGGATCGTGAATGACCACGCTGACTCCGGCGGCGCCGTCGAAGAACTTCGCCTCGACGCGCGAGCGAGTCGAGGCCTGCCTGAATACCTTCCTGACCCGCAAGACCGCCGATGCCCGTACAGACGGGCTTGCGCCTCAGATGCCGGCAGTTCTGCAGGGCTTCATCGCCTCGGGTGGCAAGCGGCTTCGGCCGTTGCTGTGTGTTGCCGGCTGGCAGGCAGCGGGCGGGCGTGGCATCCCGGAATCGGTCATCCGAACAGCAGCCGCGTTGGAGATGTACCAGGCGTTCGCTCTGATTCATGACGATGTGATCGACAACAGTGCGATCCGGCGCTCGCAACCGGCCGTGCACGAAGCGTTGGCCCGTCAGTTTGCGAACTCGCCCGACCCGCGGCATCTGGGGGTCAGCGCGGCCATCCTGATCGGTGACATGGCGCTCACGTGGTCGCACGAACTCTTCATGACCGCCGATGTCCCGGCTGATCGCCGCGCCATTGTCGCAACCATCGTCGACGCCATGCGCGAGGAGATGCATCATGGCCAGTACCTCGACCTGCTGAGCGTGCTCCAGCCACTCGAGGACGAGCGGACGCCGCTGACCGTGATCCGCTACAAGACGGCGAAGTACACCGTTGAGCGACCGTTGCAGATCGGAGCCGCGCTGACAGGTGCCGGGCCCGATCTCTTGGCCGGCCTCAGCCGCTTCGCCTTGCCGTTGGGCGACGCATTTCAGCTTCGCGACGATCTGCTCGGCATCTTCGGTGACCCGGCGCTGACCGGCAAGCCGGTCCTGGGCGACCTCCAGGAAGGGAAGCACACCGTGCTGATGGCTCTCGCCGCCCGGCGTGCCAACCCCGGCCAACGCGACATTCTCGAGCGCAGGCTCGGTGACTCTGCGCTCGACGACGACGGGGCCGCCGAGATCATCGAGGTTATTCGTGCGACGGGCGCGGACGCCGAGGTCGAGTCGATGATCGCCGCCCGGTACGCCGAGGCGCTCGCCGTCCTGGACTCAGAGGCGTTCCCGCCGGACGCGACCGCGACCCTGATCAGGATTGCCCGAGCCGCTGTCGAGCGCGACTCGTGAGACAGGACCGGCCGATCTGCCCACCTGTACGCGCCTGATCAAAGCCATCACCACCTGGTAGGGGGACAGCCATGAAGTTGATCTTCCTCGACGACAGCATGCAGCGCGACCCGGCCCGGTGCCACCTGGGGGAGTTGGTGGCGCTGGGCGCGGTGATTGTTCCGAGTGCGCAGGTCGCAGGGTTCGCCGCTGACCTTTCGGCGATCAAGGATCGACTAGGGGTGCCTGCAGAGGAAGAGCTCAAGTGGAAACCGCCCAAAGGGTCGTTCCTCGCGGGAGCCGGAGGCTTGCTTGTCACCGAGCTTCGCCGCAGCGTTCTCGAGGCCGCAATTGCCCGCCAGATCACCTCGGTGGTTCATGTGCTCGACCACGGCCGTGTCTACAAGGAACGGGCCGTCGTCGACGTTGGTCAGGAATTGCTCAAGTGGACCTATGACAAGGTCGCCTGGGATCTGGACGCGGACGGCGCAGTCATGATCGCGGACAAGCCCGGCGGCGGGTCGGCCGAGGAATCACGATGGCTCGCGAACACCCTCGCGGTCACGAACGACGGCACCGCCTACACGGCACCCGGCAAGGTCATCCTTCCGGTGCTGACCGCCGCTTCTCATCACGTACCGCATCTCCAACTCGCGGACCTCATTACTGCTGCTACGACCGCGGCGGTGGCCGGTCGCCCGAGCGGAATGGATCTCGTACCGCTCCTGCTGCAGATTGCCCGCAAGAACTACCGCGAGTACGTCGGCGGCGCAGGAATCACTCTCTGGCCGCCGGACCTGCGAGACCTGCTCTACTGGATCTTCGACGAGGACATGTACACGAGCGGAGGCGTCGACGAACCTCTCGGGCCGACCGATTCTCCGTTCCTGGCCCCAGGAAGGCCCTTCCAGCAAGCCTCCGGCCTCGGCTGAGCCGGTGTCTGGTGTTGATGACGCAACGCTACCAATCGCGTGCTGAAGGATGATCCGATGCTTGCCGCGACTCCGCTCCTGTTCCAGGCCGTCACGGTGCGCACGATCACCAGGATGGTTCGTCGCGGCGAGATGGTTCGCCACGGCGCAGCGTGCGGACCGACGGGAACAAGTAGCCGGTCACTCTGTTTCGGCAGGCGACACCCAGTACGGTGATCGCCATGAGGTACGCAAGGACCTCTCTACGACCGTGGAACTCAAGATCCAGGCCTTCGCGAGCGCTGTTGATCGTGCCGCTACCCCGGACACGCTCGCCATTGTGCTGACCGACCTCAAGACGGTGCCGTGCGGCCCCTCCGATCTGCGTCAGATCGGATGAGAACGGACACCACCGGTCCCCGGCGGCTTGTGTCAGATGCGGGAGCTCAGCCAGGTCGTGAGGTCGTCGAGGACGGTCTCACGTTCGGGTTCGTTGAACAGTTGATGATGCAGACCGTCGTACAGCTTGAGCGTGCGGTCGGTGGAGGTCAGCGCGTTGTACAAGTGCTTGCTGTACTCCACCGGTGCAATCCGGTCGGCGGTGCCATGGAGAAGCAGCGTCGGCGTCAGCAGTGCCGAGAGCTTCTGTCTGGTCTCATTCATGGTGACCAGGGACTCGAAGCCCATCCGGGCGCGGACTCGGTGCCGAAACACCAGTGGGTCGGCGTAGAAGTCGGCCAGTGCCTGCGGGTCCCGCGTCGTCTGGTGCAGCGGTAACCGGCGGGTTCCCGTCCCAGGTGCTGTCTTGGCCAGGAGCCGGCCCAGTGCCATTGTCGTAGCGGAGGTCGGCGTCGGCCGTGCTGCGGTGCTGCACAGGACGAGCCCGTCGAGACTGGCCTGGTTCTGGAGCGCGTAGGCGAGGGCCAGCATCCCGCCCCAGCTGTGGCCCAGGAGGAAGAGCGGGTGCCCGGGCTGGGTACGACGCAGCGCTGTGACCGCCGCGCCGGTGTCCTTGAGATGGTCCCTGACGTGCGCGTTCGCCCGCGGTCCGTGGGATGCGCCGTGGCCGCGTTGGTCGAGAGCGGTGACTGCCCAGCCCTGCGAGGCGAGCTGCTCGGCCACGCGGTGGTAGCGGCCACCGTGGTCCCCCAGCCCGTGGATGATCATCACCGTTGCCTTTGTGTGGCCATCGGCAGGCCAGGTGTGCTGCTGGAGCAGCAGCCCGTCATGGCTGCGCCACTGGTGGACGGTCCTCATCGGATCTTGCCCGCGGCCTTGCGGTCCAGGCGCTTGACCAGAGTGTCGAGCTGGTAGGTGTTGCGCAGTGGCTTGCCGTGCGCGAAACACAGGAGACTCGGTGACAGGTCGGCGAGCCTTCTGATCGCTTCCCGATTGCGGGCACGGTCGATCGTGAACCCCGCTGGGGGTTCCTGAAGTCCGGATCCGGCCAGCGAGGGGCGCCGGTTGAGGACGTCACCCACGAGCGCAACCCGGTCGGCCTCCCGCCAGAACACGACGTGTCCGGGGGTGTGGCCTGGTGTCTCGAGGACGGTGAAGCCACCCACCATGTCGCCTTCGCGAAGTCGCGTCGTGACCAGGTGCGCCGGTCCGGCCCAGTGCCGCGTCTGCCATCGCGTCACCACATTGACCGGGGCAAGATCGGCAATGCTCCCCTCCTCCATCGCGTCGGCGTCCCCGGCCCCACACAACAGCGGAAGCCCGAGCTCCTCGCAGATGACGTGACTAGAGCCCTGGTGGTCGGCATGGGCGTGAGTGATGGCATGGGCGGTGACCGGTCGCCCCTTCAGCTGGCGCAGGATGCGCCCCGCTGCGTGCCGGGTGCCCGAGTCGACGACCACGTCGCCCATCAGGAACACGTTGATGGCGTGCGGCGGGAAGCCGCGAAGCAGGTACAGATCGTCGGCAAGCTTCTTCATGGCCCCTCATGAGTACGGTGGCGTATGGATACTGTGCCGTATGTTTATCCGGTGGCGCCGATTCCTGTCAATACGGTGCAGTATCCTCACGAACATGGCAGAGGTGGAACAGCCGCGATCTCCGCGTCTCTCGGTACAGGACTGGGAGGCCGCGGCGCTCGAGGCGATCGCGACAGGAGGACTCAGAGCCGTTGCTGTTGAGCCCCTAGCAAGGGTCCTAGGGGTCACCAAGGGCAGTTTCTACGCACACTTCCGCAACCGCCGCGAGCTCGTGGATGCGGCGCTGCGCAACTGGGAGAGATCGCACGGGGCAGAAGGACTGGCCGAGTTCGCCGCGATCTCGGACCCCAAGGAGAGGCTGCGCCAAGTCCTCGTCGGCGCCATCGCCTTCAGTCAGAGTGCCCGTCCCTCACCCCACCTTTCCCTGCTCGCCGAGATGGATGACGAGACGGTTCGCGCTGCCGTGCACCGCGTGAACGAGTCACGCGTCCAACTGATCGCTGACGCCTATCGGGAGCTGGGAATGCCCAGAGCGCAGGCTCGCCGGCGGGCGCAACTCGCCTACGCGGCCTACCTCGGCTTGCTCCAGCTTGCGCGAAGCGAACCCGACAAGATCGTGAGCGGAGCGGAGTTGAACAAGATGATCGATGAGGCCCTGGTCGCCCTGCTCCCCGTTCGGACAGCTCAAGACGGGGGCTGACGACTCAGCTGTTCTGGGCGCTTCCCGGCCCGTGAGGACCCAGGAGCCGGGGAGTCAGCCTGTGGTGAGGCGAACGTAGCCCTCGATCTCGAAGCGAAGGCGAGGATCGGCCGGCGCTGATACGACCGCGAGCGAGTGCCCGGGGTAGACACCGTCAGGGAACCATCGCGCATAGGTGGCGTCTCGTGCCTGGTAGAAGGCAGGAAGGTTCTCGGAACCGGCCACGAAGGTGAGCGGCCGCACGATCCGGTCGGCTCCGGCGGCGAGCTCTGACGACAGCGCGGTGAAGTTGGCGAAGATCTGCTCAGCCTGCAAGTACGGATCATCGAAGATCTCCCCGGTGGGGAGATTCCCGACCTGCCCGGAGATGAAGACGAGCTGCCCGGTCGGAGATGGCTGTACTTGCCGATCGGCGGCGCGATGCTCGCCGGGTTCCAAGGGTGTTCGCGGTCCATCGTGGATCCTCGTCCCGGGACGGTTGCCGCCCGGAATTCGTCTTCCGGCGCGGTGCCTGGGAATGTCGTCCAGCCGTCGGCGTGCTGAGCGACCACGTGTCACCTGTGACGGCTGGGATCAACCGTTTCGCAACCACTATGCGGCGGTCCCGGCCGCTCCCGTCCTGGCCTGCCTGCTGACCTCTGGCGGGAGTTTTGTCGTTGCGCAGGGCGTCCAACTTGTGGTCAGCATCGGGATGCTGGAAATCGCTCACTGTTCAGTCGCGGCGGTGAGCTCGGCGATGAATCCCGTTCGTGACCTCTACGCGGTCGCTCCCGGAGCCGATGTTCAGCACATCGGCCGGTTGCCTATGAATGAGTACTCATGCAATAGTAGTCGTATGTCATCGATCAGGTTGTTCATCCTCGACACGTTCGCGAGGAACGGCGAGATGCACGGGCATAGGGTGCGCCTCCAGGCCGAGCGGGAACATCTGCACCTGTGGACGGACGTGTCCGTGGGCAGCCTGTACCAGGCGATCAAGCGCCTGCTGGCTGAGGGCTTGCTCGAAGAGGTCAGGACCGAGAAGGAGGGCAATCTGCCCGAGCGTCAGGTGTACGGCATCACCGGTGAAGGGCGGCTGCGTCTCAAGGAACTCCAATCCGAGAGTCTGCGCCACATCTGGATGAAGCCGGACCCGTTCGACCTGGCCCTCACCCGCCTGGACCCGGAAAAGCTGGACGAGCTCGACACGGTGATCGCATCCCGGCTGGATGAACTCGCCTCCATGCTCTCGGACACCGAGGCGCTGAACGCCAACGCCATCGACGGCGGCTACCTGACGGTGAGCGAGGCACTAGCGGTCAGTCACAGTGCGCACAGGCTGCGCGCCGAGATCGCCTGGCTCCAGGAGGTGCTGGACGCGGTGCCCGAGATTGTCACCGATGAACGGACCCGTCTGCCCGACACCCTCTGAATCACCGGATTCCGCCCCCTTGAATCCGCCCGCGTCGCAGTCGGCGCGGTATCGCCCGGTAAGGAGCACGCCCCATGTCCGAACTCATCGAACCCTTCACCCTGTCCGTGCCGGAGGAACAGCTGACCGACCTGCGTGAGCGGCTCTCCCGCACCCGGTGGCCCGATCCAGAGACCGTTCTGGACACCAGTCAGGGACCCCAGCTGGCGAAGCTCCGCGCGCTGCACGACTACTGGCTCAACACCTACGACTGGCGGCGGTGCGAGAAGACCCTCAACTGCTTCGGCCAGTCACGCACCATCATCGATGGTCTGGGCATTCACTTCCTCCATGTGCGCTCGCCTGAGCCGGACGCCCTCCCGCTGGTCATGACCCACGGATGGCCCAGCTCCGTCCTCGATTTCCACAAGGTCATCGGCCCACTGACCGATCCCGCGTCCCACGGCGGTGACCCGCGGGACGCCTTCCATCTCGTGGTGCCGTCGCTGCCGGGATTCGGGTTCTCCGACCGGCCGACGGAACCCGGCTGGGGATTCCCCCGGGTCGCCGATGCCTGGATCACGCTGATGGACCGGCTCGGCTACCGGCGATGGGGCGCCCAGGGCGGCGACCTCGGATGCGCGGTCACCGACGAGATCGGCCGCAAGGCCCCCGACGGATGCGTCGGGCTGCACCTCAACTTCGCCATGTTCCCGCCAACGCCCGACGAGATCCGGGACGCCACCGAGCACGAGCAGGCAATGCTCGACAGCGCCGCCTACTTCTGGGAGAACCTCTCGGGCTACGCCAAGGAGCAGGCAACCCGCCCTCAGACCATTGGCTACTCCCTCGCGGAGTCCCCCATCGGCCTGGCTGCCTGGATCTACGCGATGTTCCAGGACACCTGCGGCACGCCGGGGGACGCGGAAGCATCTTTCACCCTGGACGAACTGCTCGACGACATCATGCTCTATTGGCTTCCCAACACCGGGACATCCTCTGCGCGGACCTACTGGGAAATGGCACGGTCGGCACGGCCCTCCGCGCCGAATGCCGCCGCACCGATCACACTGCCTACCGGATTCAGCATGTTCCCGGAGGAGCACGTCCGGAAGTCCCAGCGCTGGGTGGAACGCCGCTACAGCAACGTCGTCCACTTCAACGAGCTTGAGGTGGGCGGGCACTTCGCGGCCCTGGAACAACCGGCACTCTTCGTTGACGAAGTCCGGACCACCTTCCGTTCCTTGCGCTGAGCGCACCGCCGGCATCGGCACCTCCTACCGACAGCTTCCCCCCAGGAAGGGCAATACCTCATGACACCCCTGCCCGGCGAACTCCTCAAACTGCTGAACCGGCCCAGCCCCTGCTTCATCGCCACCACCATGCCGGACGGCTCGCCTCAGCTCACCCTGACCTGGGTCGACACCGATGGTGAACACATCCTCATCAACACCGTCGAGGGCTACCGCAAAACCAAAAACGTTCAACGCGACCCCCGTGTGGCCGTCAGCATCGCCGACCCGGACGACACCTCCCGCTACTTCTCCGTACGGGGACGCGTCACCAACGCCACGACCGACGGCGCCGCCGAGAGCATCGAACACCTCGCGCAGAAGTACACAGGCCACCCCTACGCCTCGTACGGCGGCCCGGGCCAGACCCGGCTCCTGCTGACCATCACCGTCGACTCCGTCATCCATTCCCCCATGCACTAAAGACCAAAGGGACCGTCATGACCAATTTCCCCCACAGCGCCGGCACCGCCCGCCCCTATGTCTGGGCGCCGGACCAGTCCCCGGCCTACTGGAACGTCGGCACGTACTGGAGAGTGCTCGCCGACGGCAGCCAGACCGACGGCCGGTCCTGCACGTTCGAGGAACTGTGTCCGCAAGGACTCGTCGCCCCACCGCACGTCCACGACAAGGAGGAAGAGGCGTTCTTCATCCTCGAAGGTGATTTCGTGTTCACCGTCGGAGACGAGGAGATCCCGGCCGGACCCGGCAGCTACATCTACCTGCCGCCCAAGGTCCGCCACGGCTTCCGCGTCGAATCCGAAGTCGGCCGTGTCTACAACATGCTCACCCCGGCCGGATTCGAGCAGAACATCATCACCAACGGCCAGCCCGCCCCCCAGGTCTCGATGCCCCCACCGGGAACGAGCGCCGTGCCGCTCTGGAGGCAATTGCGTACCTCCAGGCCCCCAGCCCCCTGGGACGACCCTGCCTGGGCGCCTGACTCGTCCCTTTAGAGCGCCGGCCTAGGCCCGGGATGTTTGGCTTACGGTGCGGGACGACGAGCCCACGGGTCAGAGCGACGTCGACCAGTCCGGCGCGCAGTCCGCAGGTCGGATCGGTCAGGTCGGTCTCGCGGATGCGGACCTCGACACCTGTCCGGGTAGGCAAAGGGCCGTAACCCCTCGACTGCTGGACTCGTTGCCGATGATGCCGGGTGTAAGAATGGTGGGGATGGGCAGGCACGGGCCTGGCCATCCCCACCACCTTCGGTCGGACGGGACGACGAGGGTTGGGGTGGGTGCGTGGCAGAGGATCTTGGTTGCCGTTGAGTGGCCTTCAGGCCGGACGGCCACAGACTCGAGGGTTTGCCCCTACTCGGATCCCGACGCGCAGAGCACGCCTGCGACGACGTCAGACGCCCACTACACCCTCAACGGCGAAGTGCCAGTAGACGGTGTCCACGTCCCGAGGCTCATGTCACTGGTGACGCGGCAGTGTCACTGCGGTCCCTGATCACTGCGTCGGCGAGGGGTGCAGCGCGGTGGGAGATGTGAGCGAAGGCCATCAGGGTGAAGATGTCGCCGAGGACTGGGACGCGGAAGACGAAGGGGCGTGGCCCGATGGAGTCGGAGATCGAGTCGATGCTGCCTTCACTGTTCTGTCTGGCCAGCAGATATTCGATACCGGCGGCGACTGGCCGGGGATCTGGCTGGTGGCAGAGGGCGATCATTGCGTAGGCCGTGCTGACCGGATCACTGACCGATCCGGGTTGCTGGCCCCAGCCGCCGTCGGTGTTCTGGCTGTGCAGGATGTGGTCGAGGGCCTTCGACCTCAGTTCCTGCGCGCAGGACGTGTCGAGCTCCGAAACGGCCAGCACTGCACGGAACATTGCGTGGAACCTGCTGGAGCTCCAGTCCGGAGGGAAGGTGCCGTCTGCGCGCTGTTGAGCGGCGAGAAACCCCAGGGCACTGGTGATTACGGCTGCGTCTCCTGTCGGCCGGCAGGAGAGTGCATTGATCGCGGCGGCAGTCATGCAGGCTTCGGAGGGAGCGCCGGCGATGTAGGTCGGGAAGCCTCCGTCGTTGCCGTGGGTGGCGAGCAGCGACTGCCTTCCGCGTTCGATGGCCTGCCGGTGGGCAGGGTCGTCGTAGGTTTGGAGCAGTTCGAGGATGACCGAGGTGTCGTCGATGTCGGTGACCTCGGCGATATCGGTCACCGACCAGCTGCCTTGTGGCTTCTGCCGCCTGACGAGGTTGTCGGCGATGGTTTGGATGACGTCGTCGGGTGCACCGGCTGCCTGTAGCGCCACACCCGCAGTTGCGGTGCACCAGGTGTCGGTGTCGGTGAAGAAAGGGATTCCGCCGTCGCGACGCTGGTGCGCGAGGAGTTTGTCCACTCCGTTGCGAACGATGGCTTCGTGTCCGCCCTGCCGGTGCAGTGCGTGTAGTGCGGACAGATGCACCAGGAGGTTGCCTTCCCAGATCTCGTCGGAGTTCTGGGTGGACAGCAGCAGTTCGATGTCACGGTGTTCGGCCTGATGCCGTGCGCCCGGCGCCGTTGCCCAGATGACTTTCACGGCCGTGGTCTGAGCTTCGGCCCATGGGTGAAGCCCGGTGTTGGAGAAGGACGTCTGGTCCGGCGCTGATTCCGTGCCTATCTCGGCTCCGCAGGCGAGGAGTAGTGCCTCGAAGGTGGCGCGTTTGCGCCGGCTGGTGAAGTCGGGTGCCTGCGCGATGTAGGCATTGAGGTCGACGGATCGGCCGTCGGCTGGGCTGCCGCACGCCGCCGCGATGAGCGCCTGGTCGAGAGGATGGGCTGTGGCTCGGCGTCGCTGCAGGTATCCGGTGATTCTGGTGGCCTGGTCGATCCGGTCGGGAATGTCGCGGAGGAGCGACAGCGTGAGGGCGGATTCCAGCACTCGGCTTTGGCAGGGTTCGCGGACCCCTCCATCGGGTTCGACGCGTTCGATCACGAAGGTCGAGAGTCGTTCCATCGCGGAACGCCAGCCGGCGGGGAGTGAGCTCTCCGGCCAGAGGGTGTGATGGGGCGACGTACGGCGAACACGCATGAGATCACCTCTCAGGAAATGACATGGATAGTCCCGGGTTGGAAGCGCGTGGGCAGACAGGGTCACTTCGCCGACGGCGGCGGGGCCGCCAGCGCGGCGAGTTCGTCGATGCGGTTGATGACCTGCCAGGCCTGCGGATGCAGTTGGGTGTTGTGCGGGCACGCCATGAGTACGCCCCGCCCTGTACAGGCGAACATCTGGAGGTCGTACTCGTTGTCGCCGGCTACCAGGACCCGGCTGGGGTGAACCCGGTGGCGGATGCAGAATTGGTGAAGCTGCCGGTGTTTGAGCTTGGCGGCATCGATCGTGAAGTTGACCTTGGTCAGCGCGTCGGCGTCGTCGAACCCGAGTTGAACGTTGCTGTACCAGTCCGCAACCCCCAGACGCGCTGCCATGTGCTCCACGTAGGTGTTGAACGAGGCGGAAATCAGCCCCACCCGCAGTCCTGCCTGCTGGAACTTGCGGATCATCGGTGTCACCGACGGTCGCAGCCTGATCTTGGAGAACACCGTCTCGGTGGCGGCGCGGCCGACCCGGCCGCTGGAAGTCAGCAAGGCCAGCAGGCGCTGGTCGGCGACAGCCTGGCTGATCTGCCCGGACTCGGACTCGCGGATCAGATCCGTCAGCCGTTGCCGGGGAATTCCCAGTGCCGCCAGAAGTTCGACCGCCGAGTTGTCGATGGTCAGCGTGTCATCCAGGTCGGCGATCACCGCATCGAACATGCGCTCGGTCACTAGGGCCGCACCCGGAGGGCCGTCAGAGCACGTAAGGGGAACGTCGGCCGATACAGCGGGGTGGCCTCCGGTGTGGCGGACAGCGTTGGGAAACGGGCGGCCAGCTCTTCCAGCGCGATCCTTAGCTCCGTCCGAGCCAGAGAGGCACCCACGCAGTAGTGCGTGCCTCGGCCGAAGGCCAGATGCGGAGGCGCAGGCCATCTTCCGGGCAAACACCTGTCCGGGCCCGGGTATCGATCGGGGTCGTGGTTGCCGGCGCCGTACAGTAGGAGCACCCTGCTTCCAGCCGGCAGCACGCTGCCGGCGACAGCCACCTCCCGCACGGTGGTGCGGTACATGCCGACTACAGGGCAGTCCAGCCGTAGGCTCTCTTCGACAAGGTCCGAGATCGGGACAGTGCCGTCAACCAGTGTGGGCCAGCCCCCCGGTGAGCGCAGCTGACTCCTGACGATGATGGCCAGTGCCTGGGCCAGCGTGGTGTGTCCGGTGATGATCAAGGTCGGGATCAACGCGGCCACTTCGTCCGGTGTGAGTTTGTGACCGTGGGAGCTCTCGTACAGCATCGTGCTGATGAGGTCGGCGCGCGGAGCGGATAGTCGCTGCGCCGTCAGTTCCCTGGCGAACTCGCCGAAGGCTCGGAGGCCCGTGGCGTACTCGCGCAACTGTTCCGGAGTGTGGTCGCGGCCGACCATGAGCTGGACCTTATGGTCGGACCAACGCAGACACGCTTGGTGGTGCGCGTCGGGGATGCCGAGGAAACGCAGAATCACCGTCAGCGCGTAGGGCAGCGCGAACTCGGTGATCAGGTCGAACTCCGAGACGCAGGTGAGGGGCTCCAGCAACTGCGCTGCTGCGGCTCTGATATCGGCTTCCGCGGCCTTCAACGCCCGTGGGGTGAACCCCGCGTTGATCACGGACCGGACTCTGGTGTGTTCGGGCGGGTCCATCTCGCCCAGCGATACCGACTCCCCACTCCAGGTGCTCAGCATCTCCTGCACATCCGGAGGAAGGTCCGTCAACGGCCGTGGTTTGTGATCACGAGCGGAGAAGTCGTCGTCGTTGCGGAGGATCGCGGCGATGTCGTCGTATCCGGTCACACACCACGCCTGAAGCTGAGGAGAATGAAAGATCCGGCCGCGGCCTTGAAGTTGAGCCAATGCGCCGTAGAGGTTGTCCCGATCACGGTCCCTGGGATCGAATCCCGCAGGCAGAGCTTCGTCGTCAGCCGACTGTCGTGCCAAGGTTTCCCCCCGGTAGATCGCCTCAAAAAATGTAAGCACGGAACAGCGACCGGCCCGTGGGGCACCGGCGTGTTGCAGATCGCCGGCGCCCCTGCACCGGCTCGCCGGTGCAGGGCGGACCTCGCTGTGGGCGCCTAGAGTCAGCCAAGAGCTGATCATGCCTACCTTGGAGGACAACATATGGCTGGCGATATTTCTCGGCCCCATCCCACGTACGACTGCAGCGGCAATACACCTGGCAACTACGAGCACCCGGACGATCCGACCAGGTTCATCAAGTGTGATGCGGGTCTGCGAGCGATCGAGTTCGATTGTGGGCCGGCTACGCCTGGGGCCAACAGCACGCCGGTGGGCCGGCTGGTCTATTACGCGCCTTATGACGCCTGTCTGGACCTCGACGAGTACACCGAGCTGACTGGGAAGGCTCCCGGATGGGAGGTGACGGAACCTGCGGAGTAGGTCCCACGAGCGGTCGAGCGGAAGCCGTCATGGAGACGGCCGGCCGCTGGCGGCGTCGCTGAGCAGTTCGCGGATGGCGTAAGTGCCGAAGGCGCCCGGAGCGGCGATCCGGCCTGCGGTGTCGACGAGAACCGCAGCCGGACTGCCGTGCAGCCGGTATCCTTTCCCGACCTCGGCCGACTGCTGGATCAGCATCTCCCCGACCCGATGCTCGCGTGCCCAGGCGGCGACGCTCGCTGCGTCACCGGTGCCGATCAGCAGGACCGTTGCCTTGCCGGCCAGGCGTTCCCGCCACCGCGGCAGTTCTTCGGCAATGCGTGCGCATGGCCCACATCCGGGGCGCAGGGACAGCAGGAGCACCGGCGCCCCGGCCGCCAGTGCAGAGCGCAGGCTGCCACGTCCTCCGTCGGTGCTCGCGAGGTCGAATTCCGGCGCCAGTACGCCGACCGGCAGGCCCTTCGCCGCAGCCTGAGCCGGCGGACGCACGTCGATCCGCCGCCGCAGTTGGCGCAGCGCCAAGCCCTGGTGCAGTTGCACGACACCGATCACAGCGAGCGCTGCTGTTCCAGCGGCGTAGCCGAACGGTAACTCCTGCGGTACGTCGTCCCGGGCGAGTGACCCGAGTACGGCGGCGAGTACCAGCAGCCCGAGAACAACGTTGCGCAGCAATGTCGGGGCGCCGATCGGCCGCGCGCTTGTCGCGCCGAAGCACGAGCACGCAGGTCGTTCACCGCGCAGCAGCAACCGCGCCACCAGCAGCGAGAGCACCAGCAGCAGTCCCAGCGCTGTGACACCTGCTGCCGTCGCTGTCCACGACGGTAGTACTGCGGCTGCCACGACCAGTTCCACCACCGGCAACGCCGTCGCGACCATCGAGCACCACCGAGCGGGTACACCGAACTCCTCCACCGACTGCCGGGTGCCTGCGCGGTTCGCCAGCTTGGCGAACCCGGCCCACCCGAACACAACTGCGACCAGCAGGCGAAGTGCCCACACGACATGCGAAACGATCACGACATTCACTCTGCCACGCGCCACGCCGAGTTCGCACCGGTGCTCACTCATTCTCAACCCAACAACGTCAACCCCATGCGCAAAGGCTTTGCCGTGCTCCTGACGGCTGGCTCTAGCTGGACCAGGTGTAGGTGCCGGAGGGGACGACGAGGGTGGGGACGGGGGAGTGGCGGAGGATTTTGGTTGCTGTCGAGCCGAGGAAGACGCGGGCGAGGGGGCCGAGTCGGCTGGAGCCGAGAACGAGTACGTCGTTCGGTCCCCAGGGGATGCCGTTCAATGCGCCGGCCCACCCACGGCCGCGGGCCACGGCTGTCTCGACGTCGGTCACGCCGTGGTTTTTGCAGAACGCCAGAGCATCCTCGTGCAGCTCGATCGCCTGCTCGGCCCACTGCGCGGCGACCATGTCCTCGGCGTCGAGTCCGACCTCGGGCGGGTACATCGTGCTGGCGCGTGGTACGAACGTCGCCACTCGCAGGTGTCCGTCGTAGTGCTTTACCAGTTCGCAGGCTGCGGCGAGTGCCTCGCGAGACCGGTCGGTGCCCGCATAGGCGCAAGTCAACGCCCCGAAGGTCGCGGCCGGATCGCCGCCGTATCCCTGGGGCGCGAGCAGGATCGGCACCGGGGACGAGTGAAGCAGCCGCGAGCTGACACTGCCCACGAGTAGCGAGCCTTGGGTCGCTGCGCGCGCCGATCCCAGTACGAGCAGGTCGACGCCGGACTCGTCAGCTACCCGCACCAGGCCGTCGGCGACTGAGGTCGAGGCGACTCGCCGGAATTCGAGTGACTCGGGAGTACCGGGCGACAACGCCGCGATCGCATCGCGGCGAGCCTGGTCGGCTATCGAGTCGAGCCACTGCCGGTACTCCAGGTCGACCCGGTCCGCGCCAGGGTTCTCGGAGACAGCAGGCAGTACAGCGACAACGACCAGTTCGGCACCTGTAGTACGGCGCAGCGTGGCGCCGAGCTCGAGGGCTTCGGGGGTGTCGTCGCCACCGCGGTAGGCGACGATGGCTTTCACAGTCCACCATCCTCGTCCGCAACCTCTGCGTCGTGCAGGATCGAATGCTTGTGGCTGTAGAGGAAATAGACGGCCAGTGCCAGGATCAGCCACAGCCCGACCGAGATCCAGGTGACCTTCGCGATCGTGCTGGCGGCGTACAGGCACGAGATGATCGACAGGATCGGGATGACCGGGCCGAACGGTAGCCGGAAACCGCGCTCGAGGTCGGGTCGGGTCCGGCGCAGGATGATGACGGTTGCCGAGACCACGGTGAAGGCGGCCAGGGTACCGATGCTGACCAGGTCGAACAGTTTGTCGATCGGCACCACGGCCGCCAGGACGGCGATGAACGCGCTGGTGAAGAGCACGTTCTTGTTCGGCGAGAGGGTGTTCTTGTTCACCTCTTTGAACATCGGCGGCAGCATGCCGTCGCGGCCCATCGCGAACAGGATGCGGGTCTGGCCGTAGACCGTGATCAGGGTGACCGAGAAGATCGAGATGACAGCGCCCGCGGCGATGATGATGCCGGGCAGCGCGACGCCGGTGACATCGTTCAGGATTGCCTCCAGGCCGGCGTCCTGGCCCTCGAACTTGGCGGTCTCCTGGGCGCCGACGGCGGCGAATGCGACGACCAGGTAGAACACGGTCACGATCAGGACGGCGCCGAAGACTGCCCGGGGGATGGTCCTGCCTGGATTCTTAACCTCTTCACCGGCCGTGGAGACGGCGTCGATCCCCAGGAAGGTGAAGAAGATCGCCGGGATCGCGGCGGAGATGCCGCTGATGCCCTCGGGGGCGAAGGGCACAAGGTTGCCGGACTTGAAGCCGGTCAGCGCGAGCACCACGAAGAGGGCCAGGACACAGAGTTTGATGACCACCATGATGGCGTTCGCTCTGGCCGACTCCTTCGCACCGCGGAGCAGTAGCAGGCAGCAAAGGCCGACCAGTACTACGGCGGGCAGGTTGATGATGCCGGAGCCGTCGGCGAGCAGCCCCGAGCTCAGGGACTCGGGGATCCGGACGCCGAAGACGTCATCGAGGAGCGCATTGAAGTACTCGGCCCAGCCGACCGAGGTGGCAGCCCCCGCGACGCCGTACTCCAGGATCAGGCACCAGCCGACGAGGTAGGCGGGGAGTTCGCCCAGGGATGCGAAGGAGTACGAGTATGCCGAGCCGGAGACCGGGATGGTCGAGGCGATCTCGGCATAACAGAGGGCAGTCAACGCTGCGATCACGCCGACGAGCAGGAAGGTGACCATGACGGCGGGTCCGGCCTTGGGGACCGTTACCGCGAGGACGAAGAAGATACCGGTACCGATGGTGGCGCCGACGCCGAACATCATCAGCTGGAACGTGCCCATGGTTCGCACGAGGTGTTCCGAGCCGTGGGCACCTCGGCTGGCGGCGAGCATTTCGTCGATGTTCTTCTTGCGTAACAGCGGGTGCGATGGCGGATGAGTGGCTCTGCTCATGGTGGCCTCCGACCGGATCGGGTCGGGTCAGCGTGACAGGGAGCGACCGTCATGTACAGGAAATGGCCGGTTCCGGAACCGGCCATGGGACGACTGCGTGGAGCCAGCCGCTCTGCGGACACTGGCGTACCGGCGCGAGCCAACAGGACGCCGAGGACCGCCCGGGGCCGTGGCCCGCCCAGCCGCAAGGGGCGCCCATGCGGCGATAAGATGCTGGGGTGAATACGACGGAGCTTGGACGGCGGATCTTCGAAGCCGCACAGCTCAACGGTGAGTTCGTGCTCAGATCCGGCCGAACCTCGACAGAGTACTTCGACACGTATCAATTCGAGGCCTTCTGTGGTCAGCCGCTGAGGTTGGTGTTGACCCACTTGTAGTGCCAACGGTCGGGGCCGCGGGCGAGGAGAAGAGCGGGGATGGCGTTGACCTTCCACTGGTCAGAAACCTCTTGAGGATGCGCATGGAGTCCACTCCGGGGTATCGACGGTGGCAGGACCACCCTTCGAGCAAACGCGCTGGGGAAGCTGGCCCGGATGAGCGAGCGGCAGTGACGCTGGTCCAGATGCAGGGCGCATCCAGCGTCGGGCACGGCGGGTCGCATTCTTCGCCGCTTCGAAGGGTCTCGGAACGGCTGTGGGCGGTTAGGAGCGCCGTGCGGGAGTGTGCTGCACCTGTCGCGGAGGTACGAATTCTGTCGTTGCCGGGCTGTCGGGGCGAGGTAGATCACCGTTGTCGGCCCCCGGTCCAGGAGCCCGACCACACGCTTGGCGGCGAGCTCGATGAGTTCGCCGCCGCTGCGTGCCCGCAGCGTGAAGCTACGCGGCCGGTATCGTTCGGTGCGTGAAGAGGGTGCGCCGGAACGTCCACGGTCTGGTGAGATCGGCTAGTGATGGTGGCTCAGTGACGGTGCCGACGCAGCCGGGATCGCGTTCCTTGCGGTTTCCGCTCGGATCCACCTGGCGCGGCGCGGCTCGTCGGCGCTGCTCAACCTGTCGAACTAACGTTGGCCCGTTGGCCCGTTGGCCCGTTGGCCCGTTGGCCCGTTGGCCCGTTGGCCCGTTGGCCCGTTGGCCCGTTGGCCCGTTGGCCCGTTGGGCAGCGTGCGGTGAGCGGGCGCTGGGAGACGCTTACTGCTGAGCGTCGGGTGCTGGCTGTCGCGCGGACCGTGACCTCGCTGAATCGGCTGCTCGAAGTGCTGGTGGTCTTCGCCGACGACGACCGGATCGCGGTCGAGTTCGTGGTGAGCGCCGGATCGAGGTTCGGCGCCGAGGTACCCGGGGTACTGCAGCGGATCGGCGCGCGGATCGTGACCTGGGATACCGCCGTTGCGACGGATTACGACCTGATCCTCTCGGCAAGCGATCACGAGGACTTGCATGAGCTCGGAGGACCGTTGGTCCTGCTGCCCCATGGGGCCGGCTTTCAGAAGTACTCACCACACAACGAGGCAGATGTCCGGGAACGCGCGGGATTGAGGTCTGGCGCTCTCTGGCGTGACCGGAAGCGGGTGCCGGAGCTTCTGGTGGTTGCCCATGACAACCAGAAGTCGCTGGTTCCCGGGTTCGCCGATCGGGTTCTCGTGGCTGGTGACCCGGTCATGGACAACCTGATCCAGCTCAGCAGCAGACGCGCTGAGCTGCGAGAACAGCTTGGCATCGGCCCCAGCCAGAGTCTGGTCACTCTGACATCGACATGGGGGCCCGCCTCGCTGCTGGGTCGCTGGCCAAAGTTGCCCGCCCAGCTCCTGGCTGAGTTGCCGTACGACGAGTACCGGGTGGCCGCCGTACTGCATCCGAACATCTGGGCCGCGCACAGTTCGTGGCAGATCCACCAATGGTTGCGTACGGCGGTGGCGTCCGGGTTGATCCTGGTTCCGCCGACTGGCCCTTGGCAGAGCGTCCTGGCTGCTGCCAGCTGTGTGGTGGGTGACCACGGATCGCTTTCAGCGTACTCGTCCGGATTGGCCACACCGCTGGTTCTAGGAGCGTTCGGCGAGGAGGAGGTTCCCCGGGGTACGGCCATGTGGCGTCTGGGTGGCTCCGTGCCGCGGCTGGACGGCTACGAGTCGTTAGCGGATCAGATCAGATCGACCATGGGTAAGCCGGAGCAACAACTGCTCAAGTCGCTCGCCGAGGATGTCTTCGCTCGTCAGGGCCAGGCGCTGTCGATCCTCCAGCGCGAGCTGTTCCGCGTGCTGGAACTGTCGCCTGTCCATCGCCCCCAGGCGCTCGAGGCTCAGGCTCTGGGTGCGGATCCCGTCGATACGGCGGCATTCCATGTGGAGATCTCTGACGGTCCGGTACTTCGGGTCGAACGGTTCCCGGCTGATCTGGCGGTCTTCGGTCGACCCCGAGGCGTACGACACCTGGTGGCGTACGACGATGCCGATGTCGTCCTGCTGCAGTCTGCCACTGCGATTGTTGCCAGGATACCGCCCGAACCCAGCTGGGCCGCCGCGACTCTCGACAGATTCCCGGGCTGCAAAGTCGTGGTTGAGCCGACGGCCCCGAACGCCGCGCTATTGACAGTCCGGGAGTCGCCCGAACACACGGCGTATGTTGCGCAGTTCCAAGGGATCGAGCTCCTTGCAACGGCTTCGGTCTGGCTCTACTGCCGGGTCAGAGGCTCAGAGACCGGCCGGACTGCGGTGTTGTTCGCGAACGAATCCGGGTTCGTTGACTTCACTCTTCGCTGAGCTCTCTCAGGCGGTTCTCGACGTTGGCCACTCGTGGGTCACCGGACGAGGCGAAGATCTCCTGCAGTTTTCTGAGATAGCCGGCTTCGGCCGCTTCGTCAGCGGCCTGTTTGGCCAGCTCGGCCAGGAGTTCCAGCGGCGGGACCACGAGGCTGGTCTTGCCCAGCTCAGCGGCAAGGGTCAAAGCATCGGTCAGGGCGGCAACGGCTTCGTCCTTGCGGTCGAGAGCGCGCAGAACCCTCGCGGTGCTGTATAGCGTTTTGGACTCGGCGCGGTGATCTTCGAACGGCCGGATCAGCCTCAGGGCTTCGGCAAGCAGGACGAGCGCCTCGTCGTTGCGACCGAGCAGACCGAGACTGCGACCGCAGAACTGGGACTGCAAGGCGATACCGCGCTGATCGCCGAGTTGCTGGTTGATGCGCAGGGATTCGCTGAAGCAGGCCAACGCCTCCTCGGCCCTGCCCTCGCGGAGCCGGAGCTGTCCCTCGAAGTCGAGGACCGACGCGTGCAGCATCGGATCCTTGATCACCGAGCTGAGTTCGAGTGCCAGTCGAATGTCATCGTCGGCCTGCCCGAAGTCGCCCTGCTCGGTCCAGCCGCGAGACCGGTAGCACCGCGACCGTGTCTCAGCCCATTTGTCCTGGCTGAGCACCGCGGCGTCGACTGCGACCGTACCGGCCTTGATCCACTCGACGTACCGGCTGTGACTGGTGTAGAACGGCCAGCAGGCCTCGAACAACTGCCAGGCTTCCGTGGAGAGCCCTTGCGCTGCGGCGCTTTCGATGACTTCGAAGATCGAGTCATGCCAGGTCTCGAGCCATTCCATGGCGTGCTTGGCGCTCGCGAAGCCGACGGAGGCCGCGACGCCGGCCGGCGTGATCCGGAACCGCTCGCGCTGCACACCCTGATCAGCGGCGGCGGCCAACGCCAGCCAGGCGCGGACGGTGCGGGCGCACAGTTGTCCCCGGTTGGCGGGCGGAGATTTCGTGGCGACCTGCTCGGCATGGATTCCGATCAGGTAAGGCAGCGCGTACCCGCCGCTCACCGGTCGCAGGAAGTCGAGCTGCACGAGTCGGCCCACGGCCTGGCCGCTGTCGACGCCAGCGGCCGTCAGGACAGCGCGAACGACCTCCTTGGGCCACCGATCTCCTGGCACCGCGCCCAGGACTCGGTAAGCAGTGCTGACCTCGCTGTTCATCAGTAGGTCGTAGGCGGAGTCGAAGATCGCAGTCATCGCGCGGCGTAGCTGGGCTGCCGTAGGCGTCGGTTCGGCAATGCCGGTCCGAGACTCCAGCTGCGCGACCAGCTCAGGCAGACTGAGGTCATCCTGCAGGAGCAACTGCCGGGCAACGGTCTTCAGCCCGAGCGGCGAACCGTCGCACAGCTTCACGAGCCGACCGACTGCGTCCTCCGCATCGCGGAGCCGGTCGTTGCCGAGAATGGCCGACAGCAGTTCGAGGGCATGCGGAGTGTCGAGGCCATCGAGCCGCTTCACCACGAATCCGTCGATGCGGAGGTCGTCGAGACGGATGTCACCGGCCGCGATCACCATTGCTCCGGGCGAGTTCGGCGTCAATAGCCTGATCTGGGCTGCATCGCGCGCATCGTCGACCAGTAACAGGATCCGCAGACCGGCAGTAGCGCTCAGCAGCCGGGTGTGCCGCGAAGCGGCGTCGGGCAGAACCTCGCTCAGGTCGATCTTGAGCGCGCCGAGGACGTAGCCCAGGACGTCTTCCATGGCGCCGCCTGGAAAGTTCCGCAGCGGCACCCGGATCGCGTGGTCGAAGTGTTCGCCGACACGGGCCGCCAACTGCTCCAGCAAGGTGCTCTTGCCGGATCCGCTGACCCCATGGATTGCCAGCACGTGGGGTCCCGGATGGTCGGAAAGCGCGAGCTCACAGGCGATGCCGAGGTGATCGGTGCGGTTGACGAAGTTGCTGATGGGAGCCGGAACTGCCCAGATTCGGGTGGTTTCGGGGAAGCGGATGGCGTTCAGAGCCGCAGTGGACCGGTCGAATGCACCCGACAGGCGAGAGCTCTCGTCCTCAGGCTGCATGGACATGCCTGACTACTCCCCGGTGGTCAGTGGCCACGAGTCCCTCCCAGGTCTGCTACTTAGCGTGGAGTCTAGAGTACGGCGCGCTCAGTTTTGCCCGGAACCTCACGTCGGCGGGTGCGGCGATACCGTGTGCCGCATGGTTTCCATGTGGCTGACAATCGCAGTGGCACTGATCGGCGTACTCGGTACTTTGTGCGCCGGATGGCTGACCGGCCGACGCGCTGACCGCCAGTTGCGGGATGAGCGCGAAGCACGCCAGTTCGAGCAGGACAGGGCGTCGAAGAAGCGGCTGTACGCCGACGTGATGCGCGCCGCACGGGCCTTCGGGCGAGCTGTGGTGTCGGAGCAAGGCGTGCCGGTTCTCCGCGATGCCCTGGGGCGGCTGGCCGACGTCACAAGCGACGTAGCGCTGGAGACGCCTGACCTCGCGGAACGCTCCCTGGGCCAGGTGCTCGAGAAGGCCGAACGCCTCCTCACTCTGGCGGTCCAGCGGCCGGCAACCAACGAGGTCATTACCGAGACCCTCACGGATTTCCACAGTGCCGTCGAGGCGCTCAATGGTCGCCTGAACGCTGAGATCAATCCGCGTAGACCTCACTGATCGGTGGATGATGGCCAGGCCGAGTCCGGCTCTGCCTGGTGTCGCGGGCGCACCCCTTGTTCCCGGACGGCACCTGAGGACGGGGGCTACGTCCACCAAGGCTTCACTCAGCGGCGAGAGCTGCCGGCGTTGCGCCGTCGGGTAGTCGCAGAACGCAGCTAACTCTTGGCCTGCTCCCCTCGCCCGGGGGGTCCGCCGCCTGCTCGCGGGCGCGGTGTAGGGCTGCTTGGCGTCATATTCGAGCGTGCTGTGCATCGAGTTGACGTGGTCGGACAGCATTTTCGCGAAGGCATCGTTCGGTTCTCTAGCGAGATGGGATCGAGGGTGCCCTTCAGCACGCGAACCAGTCTGGTAGAGATTGCGACCAGTTGACTGCGCTCGTAGTTTGCCCAGTCCAAGGGGTCGTCGGAGAACCTGTAGCCGTGCTTGTGGTCGAAGGTGAGTTGATCCGGGACCACCTGGCGCCCCCGGAGCCTCCGGCTTCTCCAGCCGCAGAAACACCTCCAACGCAACAGCCCCGAACGGCAGCAACTCCAGTTGGACCTCCCCGTCGCCGTACCGACACAAGCAAGACAAGGCACCCCGCCATCTGTGACAGCGGGGGTGATGTCGGGAACGACACGTAGCAGTGGGGCGGGGTCACCAGTTCGGGCGTGAGTGGGGCGTCGTACGGCCTGGAATCTGGACCACTACCTGGCGTCGGCATGGTCATCTACGCGCAGTCGATCGGCCCGCTGCTGCAGATCTTCTTGCCCTGGTTCACGGTTCGCCTGAAGACCGACTAAGGCTGTATTGATACCTTCCCCGCCCCACCACCCCAGTCGAAGGGATCCCCGGACCAGGGGCCCGGGGATCCTTTTGCTTTAAGAGCTGATCGGTTCGAGTTCGCGGTCCTCGGTGGCAGGTTGACGGACCTTGATCTTGCGGGGCCACCAGGCCCATTTCCCGAGTAGTGCGGTCACACTCGGCACCAGGAAGATCGACATCACGAACGCCGAGACGACGATCCCGGCCGCGACCGAGAAGCCTATCTCGGTCAGGAAGGCCATCCCGGCGAGCATCAGCGACGAGAATGTACCGGCCAGGATGAGTCCGGCGGACGCGACCGAAGGCCCGCCGTGCTCGATCGCGAGGTCGGCGGCCTCGCGTGGATCGGTGCCACGTTCAGCCTCTTCGCGGAGTCGCGCGATCATCAGGATGTTGTAGTCGGTGCCGATGGCAACAACAAAGAGGTAGAGCATGATCGGCAGCGAGAACGTCACGCCGGCATGCCCCGCCATGCCCTGGAAGACGAAGACCGTCGCCCCGATCGAGCTGAAGAAGCTCAGTACCACCGCGAGCATCAGCACCAGCGGCGCGATCAGCGATCGCAGCAGCAGGGCGAGGATGATCGCGATCAGGCCGCCGGCGACCGGGAAGATCACCGAAAGGTCGCGCGTGTTCGCGGACCGGATGTCGGTGTAGCTCGACGTCACGCCACCGACCAGCGCGGTCGTCCCGGCCGGCGTCTCGTTGTGCGCAACCTCCTTGAGCTTGCCGTCGACGAGATCCAACGAAGCGGTCGCGTACGGCGCTCCATTCAGTACGACGTTGATCTGGGCAACCGTTTTGCCGGGGTTGAGGAGCGCCACCCCACCTTTCGCGTCGGCCGGGAGTACGGCGCCGACTCCGTCGACCTTCGCGAGTTTCCCGGCGTACTGGGTGAGCTCGGCCGGATCCAGCGGCGTACCGTCGGTGCTACGCACGAAGACCGTGGTCGGGTTGAGTGCGCCGGCCGGGAAGCCGGCCTGCAGGTCCTTGACGGCGCGGGCGGACTCGGTGCCCTTCGGGAGTTGGCTGAAGGCGTCGTAGTCGACCTTCATCCCCAGTGTGCCAAGGGCCAGCGCGACCATCACGGCGCCGGAGGCGACTGCCACGAGTGCCGGGCGGCGAGCGGTGAACCGGCCGAGGC
>NZ_SMKX01000067.1 GCF_004349055.1 Kribbella antibiotica | reverse complement strand
GCCCGGTACGGCGGGTTCCGGGTTAGGGCTTGCCGGGGGCTCGGTAGGTCCAGCCGGCGGCGCGCCATTTGGCGGCGTCGAGGAGGAGTCGGGCGTCGATGACGACCGGGGTCTCGACGGCGCCTCGGAGGGCGGCTGGGTCCAGCTCGCGGAATTCGGGCCACTCGGTGAGGTGGAGGATCGCGTGGGCGCCTACGCAGGCCTCTGCGGCCGTGGAGGCGTACCGAAGGGTCGGGCGGACCTTGCGGGCGTTCTCCATCGCCTCAGGGTCGTAGACGGTGACTGTGGCGCCGTGCAGGGAGATGCGGCCGGCTACGTCGAGGGCGGGCGAGTCGCGGACGTCGTCGGTACCGGCCTTGAAGGCGGCGCCGAGGACGGTGACGTTCTTGCCGATCCAGACGCCGCCAAGCACCTCGTGGGTCAGGTCGACCAGACCGGCCCGGCGGCGCCGGTTGATGTCGTCGACCTCGCGGAGCAGTGTGATGACCTCTTCGACGCCGAGTTCACCGGCGCGGTGCATGAAGGCGCGCAGGTCCTTCGGGAGGCAGCCGCCGCCGTACCCGGGGCCGGCGTTCAGCATGCCGCGGCCGATCCGCTTGTCGTAGCCGAGGGCGTCGGCCAGTTGGGTGACGTCGGCGCCGGTCGCGTCGGCCATTTCGGCGAGCGCGTTGATGAACGAGATCTTGGTGGCCAGGAAGGCGTTCGCGCCGCCCTTGACCAGCTCGGCGGTCGGCAGGTTGCACACGACGACCGGCGTACCTTCGGAGATCGGCGTCGCGAAGACTTCGCGCAACCGCGTCTCGGCCTCGGCCGACTGCACACCGAAGACGAGCCGATCCGGGTGCAGCGTGTCGTCGACACCGTGTGCCTCGCGGAGGAATTCCGGCTGCCAGGCGATCTCGATCGATGTCCCGGCCGGCGCCTCGGCGTGGAACCGCGCTTCGACGACCTTCGACGTACCGACCGGGACGGTCGAACGCCCGACCACCAGCGTCGGCTTCGTCAGCAGCGGCGCCAGCATCGAGACGACCGAGTTCACCTGGGTCAGGTCCGCGGCGTCACTGCCTTCGGACGAGGGGGTGCCGACGCAGATGAAGTGCACGTCGGCCCAGTCGCCGATCTCGGTGTAGTCCTTGGTGAACCGCAGCCGGCCGGAGTCGACGTGCTTCTTCAGCAAGGGGTCCAGGCCGGGCTCGTACAACGGTGCCTTGCCGTCGTTCAGCAGCTTCAGCCGGTGTTCGTCGATCTCGACCCCGACCACGTCGAAGCCGAACTCGGCCATCCCGGCCGCGGTGTTCGCGCCGAGGTAGTTGGTGCCGATCACGGCGATCCGCAGCGGGCGGGAGGTCGCTTCACTCATGCCGGGGACTCTACCGACCGTGGTTATCGTCCGGTGACCGGCTCATGGCCAACGGGCTTCGGACCGTGCGGAGTTGGTCACTTTCGGCGTCCGGCAACTCCCCGTACGGCGGCTTCCGTCGTACCATGTGACTCGTGAGTAACTCATTCGACCTGTACGCGCTGTCCGAGGAGCACGAGGCGATCCGGGCGGCGGTCCGCGACGTCTGCGACGCCAAGGTTGCGCCGAACGCCGGTGATGTGGACGAGCTGGCCGAGTTCCCGAAGGCGTCGTACGACGCGCTGAAGGCCTCGGACTTCCACGCCCCGCACATCCCCGAGCAGTACGGCGGCGCCGGGGCGGATGCGCTCGCCACCGTGATCGTGATCGAGGAGGTCGCCCGGGCCTGCGCCTCGAGCTCCCTGATCCCGGCCGTGAACAAGCTCGGCTCGTTGCCGCTGCTGCTGTCCGGGTCGGAGGAGGTCAAGCAGGCCTACCTGCCGCCGGTGGCCGCCGGTGAGGCGATGTTCTCGTACTGCCTGTCCGAGCCCGACGCCGGTTCGGACGCGGTGTCGATGAAGACCCGCGCGGTGCTGGACGGCGACCACTACGTGCTGAACGGCGTGAAGCGCTGGATCACCAATGCCGGTGAGAGCGAGTTCTACACCGTCTTCGCCGTCACCGACCCGGACGCGCGCTCCAAGGGCATCTCGGCGTTCGTCGTGGAGAAGTCCGACGAGGGTGTCTCCTTCGGTGCCCCCGAGAAGAAGCTCGGCATCAAGGGCTCCCCGACCCGCGAGGTCTACCTCGACAACGTCCGGATCCCGGTCGCCCGCCTGATCGGCGACCCCGGCACCGGCTTCGGTACGGCGATGGCCACGCTCGACCACACCCGGGTCACGATCGCCGCCCAGGCCCTCGGCATCGCCCAGGGCGCGCTCGACTACGCCCTCGGCTACGTCAAGGAGCGCAAGCAGTTCGGCAAGGCGATCGCCGAGTTCCAGGGCCTGCAGTTCATGCTCGCCGACATGGGCATGAAGATCGAGGCCGCCCGCCAGCTCACCTACGCGGCCGCCGCCAAGTCCGAGCGCGGTGACGCCAACCTCACCTACTTCGGCGCCGCCGCCAAGTGCTTCGCCTCCGACGTAGCCATGGCCGTCACCACCGACGCAGTCCAACTCCTCGGCGGCTACGGCTACACCCACGACTACCCCGTCGAGCGCATGATGCGCGACGCGAAGATCACCCAGATCTACGAAGGCACCAACCAGGTCCAGCGCATCGTCATGGCCCGCCAACTCCTCAAGGGCCTCGCCTGACAAAGGCCCTCGGGGCGATCTCCTCGAGAATGGGCATTCCCAGAGAATTGCCAGGCGTCAACGGGGCGTGCCTCAGGTTCACCGGACAGGGTCCTGGGCATGCGGAATTCGAGTCGACCCCGGGACAGCTTCTTGTACGGCGGTCTGTTAGTGCTGACCGCGATCGCCTATTTGTGGGGACTGTCCAAGAACGGCTATGCCAATGACTACTACGCGGCCGCCGTGCAGGCGGGTTCGACCAGCTGGAAGGCCTGGTTCTTCGGGTCGCTGGACTCGTCGAGCTTCATCACCGTGGACAAGACTCCGGCCTCGCTGTGGCTGATGGGACTCTCTGGCCGGATCTTCGGGTTCGGCGTGTGGAGCATGCTGATACCGCAGGCGCTGATGGGAGTCGCGAGCGTCGGCTTCGTCTACGTGGCGGTGCGGCGGTGGTTCTCGGCGAACGCCGCGTTGCTGGCGGGCGCGACCTTCGCACTGACGCCCGTGGCGGTGCTGATGTTCCGGTTCAACAATCCGGACGCGCTGCTGGTCTTGCTGCTGGTGGTGGCTGCCTGGGCTGTCACCCGGGCGATCGACTCGGAGAAAAACGCCTGGCGATGGATGGCGCTGGCCGGTCTGCTGGTCGGGTTCGGATTCCTGACGAAGATGCTGCAGGCGTTCCTGATCTTGCCGGCCTTCGGTCTGGCCTACCTGATTGCGGGGAAGCCTGCGTTGGGAAAGCGACTCCTGCACAGCTTGACCGCGCTGGTCGCGTTGATCCTGGGCGCCGGCTGGTGGATCGCGGTCGTGGAGCTGATGCCGACGTCGGCGCGCCCCTATATCGGTGGGTCACCAACGAACAGCATTCTCGAGTTGACCCTCGGCTACAACGGTCTCGGACGGCTGACTGGTGAGGAGAGCTCGGCTGTAGGTGGTGGTGCGGGCGGCTCGGGCAAGGGTGGTCCTGCGGGATTGCTGCGCTTGTTCGGGGGAGAGTTCGGTAGCCAGATCGCGTGGCTGCTCCCTGCGGCGTTACTAGCTGTCGTTGTCCTGGTTGTTGCCGCGGGTAAGGCCGCGCGTACCGACAAGACGCGGGCATTCGCTGTGCTGTGGGGTGGCTGGCTGGTGGTGACCGGGCTGGTCTTCAGCTTCATGGAGGGAACAATCCACAGCTATTACACAATCGCGCTGGCTCCCGCGGTCGGCGCGCTGATCGGTGCCGCCGCGATGGTGCTCTGGCGGCGCCGGTCGGGATGGCCGGCTCGCGTCACGCTGGCCGGAGGGGCTCTGCTGACCGCGGGCTGGAGTTTTTCCTTGCTGCAGGCAACGCCTACCTTCCAGCCTTGGCTGCGCTGGATGGTGCTGGTCACGGGAATCATCACGGCCGGATTGGTGGTGGTACAGCCGAAACTGAAGATGAGCAGTACTTCGGTACGACGTACCGGCTTGCTCGCCGCGACCCTGCTGGCGTTGACGGGGCTCGCAGGACCAGCGGCGTACTCGGTCGAGACGATCCGAACGGCACACACGGGCGCGGGGCCGGCTGCCGGACCCGCAGGCGTGGGTGGAGAAATGGGCGGCGGTGGTACCGGTGGACGGGCCGCGACGCAACCACAGGGCACGGGGCAGGGTGCGCCCGGCGCCGAACACGGCGCACCCGGAACCAGCGCTGGGCAGGGTGGGTCTGGCGGCGGTAGCGAGGGGATCAGCGAGGTGCCGAGTGAGCTGATCGCGCTGCTCCAGCAGGGTGCGAAGGGCTACACGTGGGCTGCCGCAGCGGTGACGTCGGACGCGGCGGGACCGGTGCAGATTGCTGCCGAGGTGCCGGTGATGGCGATCGGCGGCTTCATCGGAACCGATCCGACGCCGTCACTGTCGCAGTTCAAGGAATTGGTTGCGCAGGGCAAAGTCCACTACTTCATCAGCGGCAACCGCGGCGGGCGCGGCGGAACCTCGAGCGAGATCACTACCTGGGTGTCGCAGAACTTCCAGACCCAGACCGTCGGAAACACCACCGTCTACGACCTCACTACCAGCTGAGCACTGAATGGCCTGGATGACGTCCACTTCCCGGTCGGCTGAGAAAATTCGGCGAAAGGCTTTCTGGCAATAGTCTATGAAAAACGATCGTTTGCTTCTGTTCTGCTTTTTGCTGGATACGTTGTGAGAGACAACTATCCCGCGAGGAGCCGTCGTGAGCACATGGACAGAAATCCCTTCAGTAGCACACGATTCTGCGATCTACCAAGCTGCCGAACCTCCTGAGGAACGGACGCTGATGGACATCTTAGACAGATCTTATAAATGCCATCCGAGAGCGCCAGCTATCGACGATGGAAAGATTGTTCTCGATTATCGGGCGCTGCGCCGGCGGGTGGATGAATTGGCGCAGCTGATGCGATCCGGGGGGATCGGTGCCGGTGACCGGGTCGGCATCCGGATACCCTCCGGCACCGCGGAGCTGTACGTGTCGATCCTGGCCGTGCTCGCGGCCGGTGCCGCGTACGTGCCGGTCGACGCGGACGATCCGGATGATCGTGCCGAGCTGGTCTGGCAGGAGGCGCAGGTCTGCGCAGTCCTCCAGGCCGGGGGAGCGCTGACCTGGAGACCGGCCGAACCGCCGATCGGGGCGCATCGGCCGCCCACGCCTGATGACGACGCCTGGATCATCTTCACTTCGGGCTCCACCGGTAAGCCGAAGGGGGTCGCCGTACGCCATGCCGCGGCTGCTGCCTTCGTGGACGCCGAGGCTCGTCTGTTCCTGCAGAAGAATCCGCTAGGCCCTGCGGACCGTGTTCTGGGTGGGCTCTCGGTGGCGTTCGATGCCTCGTGTGAGGAGATGTGGCTGGCCTGGCGCCACGGTGCCTGCCTGGTGCCGGCACCCCGGGCGCTCGTACGGAGCGGGGCCGACCTCGGGTCGTGGCTCCAGGAGCGTCGGATCACCGTCGTGTCGACGGTGCCGACTCTTGCCGCGCTCTGGCCGGTGGAGACCTTGAGTGGTGTTCGGCTGGTGATCCTCGGTGGCGAGGCGACCGGTCCGGAGCTGGTGGCCAAGCTGGACAGGCCCGGGCGGGAGGTCTGGAACACCTACGGTCCGACCGAGGCGACCGTCGTGGCCAGCGCGGCGTTGCTGCAGGCAACCGAACCGGTCCGCATCGGTCTGCCGCTGGACGGCTGGGATCTGGCCGTGGTCGACGACCAGGGGAGTCCGGTGGGCTGGGGTGAGGTCGGTGAGCTGATCATCGGCGGGGTCGGGCTGGCCCACTACCTCGATCCGGTTCAGGATGCGAAGGCCTATCTCCCGTATCCCACGCTCGGCTGGGAGCGCGGCTACCGCAGCGGCGACCAGGTCCGGGCCGAGCCCGAAGGCCTGGTGTTCGTCGGCCGCTCGGACGACCAGATCAAGATCGGCGGCCGGCGGATCGAGCTCGGCGAGATCGATGCCGCGCTGCTGTCCTTGGACGGCGTTCGCGCGGCGACGGCCGCCGTACAACGCACTCCCGCAGGCAGCCAGGTGTTGGTCGGCTACCTGGTGCTCGCTAACGACCAGGATGAGTTCCAGCTTGCCGAGGCGAGAGAGGAGCTGAGTCGACGGCTGCCGGCTTCGCTCGTCCCCACACTGACGATTCTGCCGACGCTGCCCACCCGCACCTCCGGCAAGGTGGACCGTGCGGCATTGCCGTGGCCCTTGCCCGACGACGACGCCTCGGATCTGGACGAGACAGCCGACTTCGTGGCGGGTCATTGGAAACAAGTACTCGGCAGTTCACCCGCACTCGACGCGGACTTCTTCGCTTCCGGCGGCACGAGTCTGGCCGCGGCTCAACTGGTGTCCGGACTGCGCAGCCGCTACCCCGAAATGTCTGTCGCCGATGCGTATCGGTATCCGACCTTGGGCGCGCTGGCCGATCGGCTGAACGTCTTGACTCCGACCGGCCCCAGGACGCGGGTGACCCGGCGCACCACCAGGCTCTTCGGTGTTCTTCAATCAGTCATCGCGGTCCTGCTCTTCGGGTTCGTGGGCATGCGCTGGACGGCCGGAGTGGTCACACTCGCCGCGCTCTACGGTCAGTTCGCCGGTAACGCGCCGCTGTCCTGGCAAACCTGGCTGATGCTCGGACTGAGCTGGGTGCTCTTGTTCACCGTTCCCGGCCGGTTGGCACTTGTAGCAGGCGGAGCCAGGCTCCTCACCGCGCGACTGAGCCCGGGCAGCTATCGGCGCGGCGGCTGGGCCCACCTGCGCATCTGGACGGCTGAGCGGTGGGCGACCGCGGTCGGTACCAGCGGATTCACCGGTACGGCGTGGGCGCGCTGGTACGCCGTCGCACTCGGCTGCAAGGTCGGGCGCAAGGTCGATCTCTATGCCCTCCCGCCCGTCACCGGGCTAGCCCGATTCGGGGACCGGGCAGCCGTCGAACCCGAGGCGGATCTGGCCGGCTGGTGGCTCGAAGGCCAGGAACTGCAGGTCGGTACGGTGCACGTCGGTCCGGAGGCCCGTGTCGGTGCGCGGACCACCTTGTTGCCAGGGGCAATTATTGGGGCCGGTGCGGAAGTCACCTCAGGCAGCTCGGTATCGGGCACGGTGCCAGCTGGTCAACGATGGGGCGGTTCGCCCGCCCGTCCACTGGACGAGGCCGGCCTGCAGTGGCCGGTCGAACCGGCGAGGCGCTCGCGCTGGTGGCAGTTCGCCCACAGCCTCACGCCGACGGCTTCAGCTCTGATCACGATGGTGGCTACGCTTCCTGGCGCCTTCGCTGTCCAGGCACTCCTCAGCAACAACGCGAGTCTCGGAGCGGTGCTCCTCGCGAGTCTGTGGATCGCGCCGTCCGCGGCAGCCGCCTATCTGTTCCTCAACAGTCTGATGACGGCCGCGATGGTGAGGCTGGCCAGTCACGGCGTCCGGCCAGGCGTGCACCGGGTGGACAGCCTGGCGGGTTGGAGCGCCTCACTGATCCAAGCCACGATGACGATGGCGCGTCGCACCTTGTTCCCGCTTTACGCCGGTCTCTTCACACCGGTCTGGCTAAGGATGCTCGGCGCGACAGTCGGTCGACGGGCCGAGGTGTCGACCGTGACCGGCCTGCCGAAGATGATGACGGTCGGAAGCGGCGGGTTCCTCGCCGACGACTCGGTCGTCGCTCCTTATCAACTGCGGGCGGGCTGGCTCCGGATCGGTCCCGCCGAGGTCGGGCAGCGGGCGTTCGTCGGGAATTCCGCGGAGGTCGAGCCGGGACGATCGGTCCCCGACCACGCGCTGGTCGGCGTACTGTCCGAGACGCCCGACGGAGCCGGTGTCGGCTCGTCCTGGCTCGGCCGCCCGGCGATGGAGTTGCCACGCGTCCCGCAATCCGGCGAGCTCGCGCGCACCTTCGAACCACCGCGACGGCTCGTCCTCGCGCGAGCCGCGGTGGAGGCGTGCCGCTTCGTCCCGGTCCTGCTGACGTCAGCGCTGGCGATCTTCGTCTACGCCGCCTTGTCGACGATGAGCCAGCAGTACGGCGTACTGCGCACCGCGCTCGTCAGCCCGGCCGTGATGCTGCTCGCGGCGGCTACCGGTGTGCTGCTTGCCGTGATGGCGAAATGGCTGCTGATGGGCAAGTTCCGCAGCGACGAGCACGCGCTCTGGACCACGTTCGTATGGCGCAACGAGCTGTCCGATGTCTTCGTGGAAGAGCTGGTGATCCGCTGGGCCGGACTGGCCGTCGGAAGCCCGCTGTACAACCGGGTGCTGCGGCTCATGGGCGCGCGGATCGGCCGTGGCGTCTCCTGCGAAACCCGCTGGCTCCCCGAACCGGACCTCGTCACCCTGGAAGACGGTGCTGTGGTGAACCGGGGCTGCGTCCTCCAGACCCACCTGTTCCACGACCGGGTCCTGCGGCTCGGCCCGGTTCACCTCGGCTCTGGCGCGACGCTCGGCCCGCACAGCATCATCCTGCTCGACGCAGCGATAGAGGACGGCTGCACAGTCGGCGCCAACTCCCTGGTGATGCGCGGCGAACGCCTCCCCGCCCACACCCGCTGGATAGGCACCCCAGTCGAGCCTCTCGACCAGGAGGTGAGCCGCGCAGTGGCATAGCGGACACCGCTTCCGGCGGCGACAGTTGCTCGCCGCTCCGACTGCGGCCGGGCTCGTCGGCCTGTTGTTGCTCGCCGAAGGCCTCTACCTCCACCCCTGAGCAGTTCACCCGAAGACTTGTGATGCGCGCTCGAGTGCCTCCTCGGCCGGGCATTCGATGTCCGGTACGACGCCGACCTGTTCCCAGTTGGTGCCGGTGACTGCGTTCACCGAGCGGGCGATGGGGATGGTCAGCTCCAGGGTGTCGGTCAGTTCGAAGATCTCGACCGGGTGGGCGCCGCCGCGGGTTCGCTCGCCGATGACGGTGGCGCGGCCGTGGGCCTGGAGGTTGTAGGCGAGTTCTTCGCAGCCGGAGAAGGTGTTGGCGCTGGTCAGCACGCTGATGGGGACCGACAGGGGCAGGCGGCCGGCAGCTGGGTTGGTCCAGAACTGCCGGATGGTGCCGTCGCGTGCGACGAGGTCCTGCAGGTGCACCGGCTCGTGGCCGAGCAGGTAGCCGCAGATGAGGGCGACCGTTTCGGGTACGCCGCCGCGGCCGGCGCGCACGTCGATGACCAGCCGATCGACGCCGGCCAGGAGTTCGAAGGCGGCGACGATGTAGCGCTCGGCCATGTGCACCGGTGACGTGTACGGCGCGATCGCCAGCAGGCCGGTGTTTCCTTCGAGCCGCTCGACCCGGTTGATGCCGCCCGCGTTCCGGACCGCTTCGGCGGCGTAGTGCTGCTCCCAGTCAGCGGGGCGAAGAGCGCCCGACGGACGGTGGCGCACCCGGAGGTGTCGGTCCTGGTTGACGGTCTGCAGCCGTTCGGTCAGGCGGGCGGCGGTCTCGTCGGGATCTACCAAGGCGGTGTCCACGTCGGCCAGCCCGGCCGCGATCGCCTCGGCGACCTCGGGAAAGACGTAGTTCTCGCTGACCAGGGCGGCGATGCGGTCGTTCAGGTTCGCTGTGATCGTCATGTCCCCAGTCCAGCAGCGGTGTTGACAAAGCGACAACAGTTCTTGACGCTTGATTTGTGAACCCGGCAGACGTGTACGACGCCACCAGCGCGAAGCATGCGCGCGCCCTGAGCCACCCCACGCGGCATCGCCTGCTGCTCGAGCTCGGGGAGGGCGCAGCGACCGTCAGCCAGCTGACGAATCGCCTGCTGATCAACAAGGGCAACGTGGCGCACCACCTCGCCGTACTGGTCGCAGCAGGCCTGGTGGCGAAGGGGCCTACGCGCACAGTGCGCGGCGGGACCGAGCAGTACTACGTCCGTCCGGCGCGGGTCATCAAGTTCGAAGGCGGGCCGGACAACGCCACGCTCTTCGCGATGATGAGCAATCTGGCCAACGAGATCGCCGGCGACAAAGAGGCGCTCCTGAATCACCGGATCCTGCGACTGACCAAACCCCAGGCTGCCGCGTTGACCCAGCATCTCGACAAGCTCGTCCACGCACTCGAGCCGGCGAGCGACCGCGACCAGCGCTACGGCGTCGTGGTCAGCGTGTACCGCCACGGGCGGACGCGGTAGGACGTCGACCCATCCGCGCGGAGATCTGCGCCGAAGGGCCTGCGTCACGCCGGAGCTCTGTCAGTGACGGCGTGACATCTAGTGCTTTCCCCGGGCGTCGGGTCAGAGCGCGCCTGGGGAGAGTGCTGAACTAGCGGATGTACAGGCTCCACTTGTAGACCGGCGAGTGCAGGCCGTCGTTGACGCAGATCCAGTCGATCCACTCACCGTTGCTGATCCCGCGGCGGCCGCGGTTGGCGCAGTCGCCCGAGGTGGCCCAGACCGTGTGGAAGTAGTAGGTCACATCGGCAACCTGGCGGGTGCTGGCCGCAGCGGGAGTGCTGGTGGTCGTGGCAGCAGTAGCGGTTCCCGAGCCGGCCAGGCCGGTGCCGGCCAGTACGAGTAACGCTGTGATCGCCAGGGTCTTCTTGGTAGCTCTCATCGTTGGTCCTTCCATCCATGCCGCCTGCAAGCTGCAGGCGTCCGTTGGAAGCTAGCAACGGTTGAGCCCAGATCCGCAGTGGTTCGACAGGGGTGGAAACGGTTGCACTAGTAGACCGTCGCGGTCTGCTGGCCGCGACACACCACTAGGCTATTGGGGATGAGACCGTGGCTGGCCGTGCCCGTCGTACTGGCCTTGGGGTTGGGTGTGCGGGCGTTCACCGGCGGTGACTTTGCCAAGTATGCCGGAGTCGCGCTCTACGCAACGCTGATCTACGCGCTGGCGGCGTTCTGGCTGCGCCCGCTGCTGGCGGCCTTGCTGGCAACGGGTTTCAGCTGGGCAGTGGAGTTCTTCCAGCTCACCGGGATCCCAGCTGATCTCTCCACCCGCAGCGGCCTGGCCCACCTCGTCCTGGGCTCCACCTTCAATGCGCCCGACCTTTTCTGGTACGTCGTCGGTGCCGGGCTTGGCGTGGTGATCGTCCGGGCCCGAGTGGCGGCTAGCGGTTGAGTGAGGGCGGTTGGCCCGTGGGGAGCGGTACGACGGGGAGCGTCGTACCGTCGCTTCCGCCGACGCGCATGCCGTCCAGGATCAGGTGTAGGTAGCGTCGCCACAGGTCGGGCTGTCCGGTGTGGTCGGTGATGGCCGCGACCATCAACTGGATCATCGGAAGGTCCCAGCCCTCGATGTCGGTTCGCAGTATGCCTTGGTCCTTGGCTCGCTGGATCATCGCGTCGACGGCCGGCTTGATCCGCTCCGCGACAAGCTTCTGGCGACGCCGGCCCCGGCCGGTCCCCAGCATGATGTCGCGTAGTCCGCGGTCGAAGGTCTGCAGTTCGCAGACCAGCTCGAGGCTGGTGCTCAAGCCACGCCAGGCGTCCGGGTCCTTGGCGGCCTCGGTCCCGATCTCCTCGACGCGACTCATCATGTCCTCGAAGAGTGCGTCGATCAGCGCATCCCGGTTCGCAAACCGGCGGTAGGCCGTTCCGATTCCGACGCCTGCGTGGTGGGCGACGTCTTCGAGCGTGGCGCTCAGCCCGCGCTCCCGGAAGACCTCGTGAGCTGCCGTGAGGAGTCGCTGCCGGTTGAGCTCGGCATCGCGCCTGAGGGGCTGCTGCTCAGCTGGCACGTCGATCCTGTCGTCTCGGGATTAACTGGAGGGTCTTCCTCCACTTAATGCTATCATCCGAATAAGTGGAGGGGATGCCTCCAGTTAACGCCGAAGATGGAGATGACGAGATGGCTCGCAGGTTCAGAGGTACGGCTCTGGTGGCGGTGGTGATTCTGGTGCTGGCCGCGTGTTCGTCGAAGGAGGGCGGCACCGCCGGTGGTCAGGCTTCGACGTCGGGCGGTACGGCGTGCCCGGCCGGCCCGCTTCCGGCAAGGACCGGCGGTGCGGCGCCACAAGGCGCGAAGGGTGGCATCGCGTTTGCCACGACGATCAAGCCGAGCGATACCAGCAGCAGCACGGTGATCAACCCGACCGGCGCACAGATCGAGTGCGGCAAGACGAAGCTCACCGCGCACAACGATGTCGTCTACTCGGCTCCGGCGGTCAACGGACAGAAGGCCGAACTGAAGCTCGACCTCCAGGTTCCCGACACCGCGGGCGCGAAGCCGCTGGTCGTCTACATCACCGGCGGTGGGTTCTCGAATGCGACGAAGACGGCGAACCTCGATCAGCGGACCTATGTGGCCGAGCAGGGCTATGTGGTGGCGAGTATCGAGTATCGGACGACCACCACAGGTGCGACGTACAAGGAGGGTCTGGCTGACGTGAAGTCGGCGATCCGTTTCCTGCGGGCGCACGCCGACGAGTACGGCATCGACCCGGGCAAGGTCGCGGTCTGGGGCCAGTCGGCCGGCGGCTATCTCGCGGCGATGGCCGGTGCCACCAACGGCACCAAGCAGTTCGACGTCGGTGACAACCTCGACCAGAGCAGCGACGTACAGGGCGTGGTCGACGAATTCGGCCCGTCCGACCTGTCGAAGCTCGCGGCGGACTTCGATCAGGCTGCGCAGGACGTGAACTATGCCCAAGGCAACTTCCTGGCGAAGTGGGTCTACGGTTCCGGTACCAAGAAGTCCGTCAAGGACCCGACACCTGAGGTCGCGGCCGCCAATCCGATCAGCTACCTGAGCTCCAAGACATCGCCGTTCCTGCTACTGCACGGCAGTGCGGACCGGTCGGTATCACCGAGTCAGACTCTGCTGCTCCACAATGCGTTGCGGAGCAAGGGAATCGACAGCACGAGGTATGTGCTGACCGGCGCGGACCATGGTGATCTGTCCTTCACCGGTGACACCAAGTCCGGCAAGCCGTGGAGTACGCAGGAGACCATGAATCACATCGTCGCCTTCCTGAATGGGCTGAGCTGACTGAACGGGCACCTGGGTGCCTGAGGCATCCCGCGTCAGGTTGCAGGCTTCCTGGCCAGCGGCATGACGGACATCCGCGACGGCAAGGGAGCTGAGCTCGGCGACGGAGTCGAGCGATCCTCGACCGGCCCGCCCGGCCGTTCGAGGACTACGTCGCCCAGGCAGTCGCCGCCGGTCTCTGGAACTGAGGCGGCGGTCTTGGTCAGCCGACCCGGTGGCCAAGCAGGGTTGAGCCGGTGGGGGAGAGGTCGTGCAGAACCCGCTTCCCCGTACGGCGACTGGTGATGAGCCCGGCTTCGCGGAGAGCCTTGGCCTGTTCGCTGACGGATGCGGAGGACAGGTCCAGCGCGCGGGCCAGCTCAGTGGTGGTGTGGGGGCTGCTGGCCAGGCACTCCAGGACTTCGGCGCGCGTTTTCCCCAGTACGGCGTCCAGTCGGATCCCCTCGGTGTTCGTGTCCCACCAGCCGAGCCGGTGGCGGACCGGATAGGCCAGGACGAACGGTTCGCCGGGGACATCGAGGATGGACGTGTCGCCGAGGGCGAAGAACGACGGCTGGATGATGATGCCGCGACCGTCGACGTACAGGTCTCGGTCGGTTGTCTTGTTGCGCAGGACGAGCGCTGGCGACTCCCAGTGCACATGGCCGCCGAGTGAGGCGAGCAGGGCGTCGACTCCCTCGTCGCAGAGGATCCGCCGTACCCGGGTCAGCTCCTCAGTGACCTGGCCGCGGATCTCCGCCCACGAGGGCTTCAGATGCGTCTCGTGGAACTGGATCAGGTTGCTGCCAAGCGCACGCAGCGCCTGCTGGTCGCCGGCGGCGAGGTCACGCGCCCAGCCCACTGCGCGGGGGCACTGCTCGTGCAGTGTGACCAGGTCACTGCGCAGGCTTGAGCGCGGTGTGCGCAGCACCTCTTCGATGCCGGTGCGCAGGTCGGTTGTGCCGGTCGCTGGGGTCAGGAAGTCAGCGAAGTAGCCCATCGGCGGCGAGAGGTGCCGCAGCATGCTCCAGCGGGCCAGTCCGGCCAGGCGGACGCGGCGCCGCCACGGACCGAAGATCACCGGGCCGCCGTTGTCGAGCAACTGGATGCTGTGCACCAGTTCCCACAACGGATCGATGTCCGGAGCGATCCGGATCCGCCGGATGTCCTCCGTCGTCAGATGGATCCGCCACATCGCTCCCCCTCGCCAACCTGCGCAAACGATTCGGCCCCATCCGAAGTTTTACCGCACCCACGGGCCAGGCTTCTACGTTTCCGAGTGTCGGGACGATCACCCCGCCCCCGCCCACTCATCTGGAGGATCACCATGAAACGCAGCGCACGCCGATGGATCGCCCGCCTCGGTGCACTGCTCGCAGTCGCCGGCGCCGCAGCCGCCGTGACGACCGTGCCGGCCAACGCCGACAACGGCGACGGTCAGACCGCCTGTAACAGCGGAGAGATCTGCTTCTACTACACCTACAGCTTCGGCAGCCTGACCCGCCAGTACTGGAACGCCGACATGGACCACAGCAACGACTACTACTGGGACGTCGCGAACGGTCAGCAGTCGAACATCCGGCTCATGGACACGGCTGGTTCGATGCGGAACTTCGACACCGATTGTGCGGTCAAGATCTGGGACATCACCGGCAGCGGCGGCTGGTTTGTCACTTGGACCGCCCCGATCGGCTGGCAGGGCGACCTGCGGAGTGTCGGCAAGGAGAACCGCAACAACGGCCACAGCCGCTGCTGATGAGCTCACTGAACAACGGCTACGGCTGCTCCTGGAGCAGCCGTAGCCGGCTCCTCATCCTGCTACTCCCGTTCCTGCTGGCCGCGTGCGGTACGACGCCGCCGCAGCCAGCGGCCATCGTCCTACCGATTACGCGTCCGTCGGCCCCCAGTCAGCCGTACGACGCCTTCCGGGGTGATCTGCTCGACGCAATCGTGGCCACCGTCCTCGCGGACCGTGACCAGTGCATGGCGAAAGCCGGCCATCCCGAGCTCCAGAAGAACACAGCCGCTCGGCCGGTCACAGGTTCGTTCAACGACCTGCGGGTCAACCTGGGCAGCTTCGGCGCCACCAGCGCTGACGAGGCTCGGCAACGGGGGTTCGGTCGAGTCCTGCCCGCTGCGCCACCTGCGGTCCGCAACTCGAGTCGGTCCTTTGCTGACGCCATAGCCCGTTGCACACAAGAGGCGAACGCACACCGCGGTCCGAACGCAGGGGAGGTGCAGAGCCGGTACTACGACCTCGGGAACCAGCTGCGGATGGCACTCCGGCCCGTGTACGCCGACACGATGCCGGACCGGTTCGCCGTACCGATTCTGGCTTGTCTGCAACGCGAGGGCTTCAGATCCAAGTCAGCTGACGTCCGAACCTTCGGCGTCCAGTTCGCCAAGCAGGCAACCCCCTACGTCCCGACGAGTCAGGAGTCCGCGCTCGCAGTGGCCTGGTACGAGTGCACTACCGCAGCAGGCTGGCCGCGCTTCCAGCTGAACCGTGCTCTGGCCCTTGAGGTGACGGCAGTCCGCCGCTTCAAGCCGCAACTCGACGAACTGACCCCTGCCATCGAGGCGCTTGTCCCCCATGCGAGCTACCCACAGGTGTCCTCTGAGCGGTGACGATTTCGAGGCGGCGAATCCATAGCGTTTGAGACACCGCAGCACCGGGCTGCGGAACACTCGCGAAGGAGTCGTCATGCGACTGGTCAAGCAGTTCGCCGTCGTGGTTCTCATCTCGCTACTCGGCAGCCAGCTCATCACCGCCGCCAACTGGAACACCCCGCTGACGCTCCTCCTGGGGTTCGCGACTGCAGCGCTGGCCCTGCTGGGCTATCGCTGGGTCGTACGACGGACCGAGCGTCGCGAGGTGGCCGAGCTGAACTGGCGGGGGGCAGCCGCCGCGGTTGGCCGCGGGCTGCTGATCGGCTTGGTCATGTTCACCGCAGTCATCCTCAACCTGGCGCTACTCGGCGACTATCACGTGGCCGGCTTCGGTTCATTGACCGGTGCGATCGCACTGTTCGGTTTCACCGCGGCCGCTGCCGTCACAGAAGAACTGCTCTATCGCGGCGTGCTCCTGAGGATCATCGAAGGACGACTAGGCTCGTACGGCGCTCTGGGGCTCACCGCGGGTCTGTTCGGCCTGTCGCACCTGCTCAACCCGCATGCGACCCTGTGGGGCGCGATCGCGATCGCCATCGAGGCCGGCGGAATGCTCGGTGCGGCCTACATCGCAACCCGCAACCTCTGGGTCCCGATCGGCATGCATTTCGCCTGGAACTACGCGGAGGGCGGCATCTTCGGCACCCAGATCTCCGGCAAGGCCGCGCCCGAGGGACTGCTGGACGGCGTACTGTCCGGTCCAGCCGCACTGACCGGTGGGGAGTTCGGGCCCGAGGCGAGCGTCTACTCGGTCGCCGCCGGGCTGATCGTCACGATCGCTTTCATCTGGCTGGCCAAGCGCCGCGGTCAACTGCTGGCGCCCCGCCGCCGCACCGCTACCCTCGTCCCGTGATCGATATCCGGGAGCGGTGGCGTCAGTCCGACGTCATGGTCCGGGACCTGGCGCTGGCGATCGTCTTGGTGCTCATCTCGGTCCTCCCGGCTCTGCGCGGGCACGGAACTCAGGTGGGCAACCTGCCGAGCAGGCCGATGGACGCGCTCGCTCTGGGGGTGATCGCCCTCGAATGCCTGCCGCTGGCAGTCCGCCGTCGCTGGCCGATCGTCACTCTGGTCCTGACTGCGGGTGGGTTCGCGATCGATCAGCTCGTCGGTTTCCATACGGTCGCTGGGTCCGCGCTTCCGATCGCGCTGGTCAGCACGGCGGTGCATTTGGCGCAATACCGCCGTACGACGATGGTGGGCGCCTCGGTTGCCTATGTGGGATTCGCGTTCGCGCTCGACAGTCGAGGCTCAACCGAAGGCGTTGCCGGATACATCACCTTCTACCTGGCACTGGTTGTTGCCTGGGGCATCGGTTCGTGGGTCCGGCTGACCCGGGCCGCCGAGGTCGAGCGCCGACAGCACATCGCCGAGACAACCCGCAGTACCGAACGCAGCCTGATCGCCCGCGACCTGCACGACATCGTCACTCACCACGTGACCGCGATGGTGGTCCAGGCCGAGGCGGCCCGCTATCTGACCGCCGCGCCGGAACGCCTCGATGACAGCCTGAACGCGATCACCGACACCGGCCGGCGCGCGATCTCGGACCTGCGCCACCTGCTCGACGTTCTCAACCCGGACCACGGCACCGAACCGCGGACGCCCTCGGTCGGCGAGCTCGCCGCGCTGGTCGAACAGACCCGGCAGGCCGGTCAGCCGGTCGAGTTCACCGAAGAAGGCGAGCCGATGGCAGTGGCCGGCAGCGCGGAAGTCACGGCGTACCGGGTGATGCAGGAAGCTTTGACCAATGCGCTCAAACACGCACGCGGTAGCCGTACGACGGTCCTTGTCCGGTACGGCGAACGGGAGCTCAGTGTGGAGATCCGAACCAGCGCTGGTGTCGGCAGCACGTCACCGGGTGGCAGTGGTCGAGGTCTGACCGGCCTGCGGGAACGTGTCGAGGTGCTCGGCGGTGAGTTCACCGCAGGCGCTCGAGACGGTGGATTCGTCGTACAGGCTCGGATTCCGGCTGGGGGAACAGCATGACCGTGCGAGTGCTCGTGTGCGACGACCAGGCGTTGATCCGGACCGGCTTCGCCACGATCATCGACGCGCAACCCGATCTCGAAGTGGTCGGCGAGTGTGGTGACGGCCGGGCCGCGGTCGAGCTTGCCGCGCAGGTGAACCCGGATGTTGTCGTGATGGACGTGCGGATGCCGATCCTGGACGGGATCGAGGCGACGCGACTGCTCGCCGGTGACGGGGTCGAGAATCCGGTCAAGGTGCTGGTCGTGACTACGTTCAATCTGGATGAGTATGTGTATGAAGCTCTTCGCGCTGGTGCCAGTGGGTTCCTGCTGAAGGACGCTCCGCCTGCCCAGCTTCTCAACGGGATCCGCACTGTTGCCAGCGGTGCTGCCCTGCTTGCGCCCGAGGTCACTCGCCAACTGGTGGGCCGCTACGCCGACCGGATCCGCCCGGCCCGCATCACCCCGGCCGACAGCCCGCTGACACCGCGAGAGCTTGAAGTGCTTCGGCTGATTGCGGATGGGTTGTCGAACACCGAGATCGCGGCCGCCCTCGTCATCAGCCAGGAGACGGTGAAGACGTATGTCTCCCGAATCCTGGCGAAGCTAGGCCTCCGGGACCGCGTCCAAGCCGTCGTCCACGCTTACCGCCACGGTCTGGTCAGCTAGTCCGTCATCAGGCGGGCAGTCGAGGCAGGTGACCGCGGGGCTCTCTCCGTCCGCAGTGGTCAGCATCACCCAGCGATACTCGGGGCTCCAGCGCCAGATCCTTCTGGCGCAGCGAGTGCAATGAATGACTTCGGTGAACAGTCGGCGCACAGCACGTCCCTACAAAGGCGTATCCGTGCAGCACGTTCCTGGACTGCAAGTGGACAACGACGCTGCAGGGCAGCCGGTTACGCCGACCCGGAGATTTAGTTGCTCTCGGCATGCAGTACGCCGCGTGTGCGGAGGTAGGCCCAGCTGACCAGGGCTGCGGAGACGACGGTGAGACTTCCGGCCGCGACCGTAATCGCCGTCTCGAACTGGGAAGTCTGTTGAGCGCTCCAGTTCGCGGCCGCGATGCTGCCGGTGAACATCGCGGCGAGGATCGTTCCGGTGGCGGCGATGCCGATACCGGTGGTGACCTGCGAGGCGGTGTCGACGAGGGCCGCGCCGATCGTGGAGCGGTTCTCGGGCAGGCCGCGAAGGACGTTCGTACCGGCGACGACGCCGACCACACGCATGCCGGCGGAGACCAAGACGAGCGCCAAGGCGACCCAGATGTAGCCGAGGCGGCCGAGGGTGGCGTAGACGGCGAGGCCGAGGACGACCATGGCCGAGCTCATCCAGGCGGAATTCTCGAGGCCGACCCGCTTCACGAACGGGCTGACGATGGCACCGCCGGCAATCAGTACGACGACCTGTGGCAGCAGCCCGATCGCGGTGAGCGCCGGGGACCAGCCCCAGTCGAGCTGCAGTTGCAGGGTGACCATGTAGCCGAGACCGGCGGTGGCCAGACCGGAAGCCGCCTTGTAGGCGAGGCCGCTGGCGACGAGCGGGCGGGCGATGAGCTTGAGATCGAGCAGCGGGTGCGGCGCTGAACGCTCGCGCATGACGAAGAGAACGATCGCCACGACGACCAGAGTGGTGGTCACCCAGGGCTGCCAGGCGTGAGCGCCCTTCTCGACGAAGAACGTCGGCGCGACGAGCGCGAGCACGATCGTCGCCGTACCCAGTACGGCGCCTGCGATGTCGACCGGATCGCGATGCAGCTCGGCCGGGTCGTCGTCGGCGATACCGGTGCGGATACCGATGAACGCCAGCGCGGCGATCGGCACGTTCACCAGCAGCAGCACCTGCCAGGGCGCGAAGGAGAGGACGAATCCACCGGCTGTCGGACCGATCGCGAGACCGACCAGACCGACCGTGGAGATCAGGTTGAAGGCGCGGGCGCGGAGCGAATCCTCGCTGAACAGCCGGAACGCCAACGCCATCGATCCAGGCGTGGTCATTGCTGCCGCGATTCCCATCGCGACCCGGACGGCGATCAGCTGCTCGGTCGTGGTCACGAATGCAGTCGCCAGGCTGGCCACGGCGAGCAGGACGAGCCCGATCAGCATCATCCGGCGCCGGCCGGAGCGGTCGGCGAGCGCTCCGAAGACCAGCATCAGCCCGCCGAACACGACGCCGTACGCGCCGGTGACCCACTGCAGCTGCGTGGTCGACGCGTTCAGCTCGCGGCCGATCGTGGGCAGCGCGACGTTGAGGATCGAGTTGTCGAGCATCTCGAAGAGGAAGACGGCGGACAGGCCGGCCAGGGCGACCCGCGCCTGACGCAGCGATCCGGGGGAGTGTGTGATGATCATAGTCACTAAGTTAACTCACTAAGTTTAGTGACACAACCATGAGAGGATGGCGCGCATGCCGAGGACCGGAAGTCGTGGTGGCCCACAGACGCGGGCGAAGATCGCCGAGGTCGCCGGCGGCCTGTTCCTCGAGCACGGCTTCGACGCCGTCACGGTCGCCGACATCGCCAAGGCGGCCGGCCTCTCCAGCGTCACCGTCTTCAAACACTTCCCGCGCAAGGAAGACCTCTTCCTCGATCGCCAGGACGAAGCCGAAGACCTCCTCGTCGCTGCTCTCCGAAAGCCCGGCAACGCTGTCGACCTCCTCCACCGGTTGACGCTCGAGCTCGCCGACGCTGGGCATCCGCTGTCCGGTCTCGATCCCCGGTCGGTGCCGTTCTTCCAGACCGTCGCCGAGTCGCCCGCTTTGGCCAACCGGGCCCGCGAGATCGCCGCTAGTCTCCAGCAGGCCCTCACCCGCGAACTACCGCCGACCGAGACCGCGCCGCTGCTCGCCGCGTTCTTCGTCGCCGGCTACACCACTGTTGTGGTCGACACCGCCAGCCGCCGCCTAGCCGGTGAGCCGCTGGATGCTGTTGCTGTCGACCACCGGGTTCGCTTGGAGAGCCTGTACGACGCTCTGCGCAACGGGCTCGGTTAATTCGCCGCCGCCCGGCTGGGGTATCCCTGGGATGCGGCCGGTCCGGTACGGCTTGTGGCTGGTCGCCGCACCGGACAAGCCGGACACGTTGTCTGGGGCTGGTCGCCGCGGCGGCCGCGTTACATAAAGAGCTTGGCTGGGGCCGGCGGGTGGTTGAGGTACTGGCGAGGTCGGCGATCGCGTTCCCGCCGATTGAGGTGCTCGCTATGGTTGCGGCCGGTAGCGGGGAGGCCTTGAAAGTGACTCTCCGCTGTGGTGAAAAGCGCTGGCAAGGAGAGCTGGGGTCCTGCCGTGCCCGGCTGACCCTGGCCGCCTCGCTGGTTGCCCCTTTTCCGTCGCGGCGCTGTCCAGTTGCCGGGGGTTCGTCGGCTGGGTGGTGGGCTTGAACAAGTAATTACCTGTTCCCGCCCACCACTTCTTGTTCAAGCCCCCGGTTGTCGGCTCACCCCGCGCCGCCCACGCCGTCAGTGGTGGCCTGAGACAAGGACTGGTGGCCGGGGGCAGCGGGCAACCCCGCGGTCTGCGGCGCCCGGGGGTCGTTGGGTGGAACATTCTTTGCAAATGGCGCACAGGAGTTTCCACTCAGCGGAGATCTTGGGCCTCAGCCATAGCGGGCACCTCAAGCAGCGGGAACGCGGCCGCTGACCTCGCCAGTACCTCAACCCCGTGCCGGGCTCAGCCAAGCTCTTTCTGTAACGCGGCCGCCGCGGCGACCAGCCACAGACAACGTGTCCGGCTTGTCCGGTGCGGCGATCAACCACCCCGCCGTACCGGACCGGCCGCATCCGTAGCGCTAGGCCAACCGGGTTCTTTGTGGACTCTCAATGCCACAGAGCGGCAGCGAGAGTCCACAAACCGCAGTACCTACTGGGGTTTGAGGGACCACCGTTGCCCCTTGCCGCCGTGGTAGAACCAGCTGATGACCTCGGCGCCGGTTGTGGAGGCACCACCGGCGACATCGAGCGACAAGCCGGAGCTGACGGAGATGATGCTGTAGGTGCCGCCGGGAGTGGGCTCGATGCGCCATTTCTGGCACTCGGTGGTGTTGTCGGGGAAGATCATGGTCGTTGCTCGCGGCAACTTCGAGCAGCCCTTGATGTCCAGGACCTGTTTGGAGTTGCCGTCGGTGAGTTTGTACATGTCGTCGCCGAGGCTCTTCAGCGTCCATTTCTGGCAGGCGCTTGTGGCTGACCAGGTGCCCATCTTGACCTGGGTGGTTGCCGCGGTGACGCACTTCGGTACTTCGAGGACGGTGGTTGTGCTGCTTGCCGCGTCGACGCGGTACTTGGTGCTGCCGTTGCCGCCGAGTTGGGTGGCGTTGAAGGCCGGCCGCAGGATCCACTGCTCGCTGGCCGACTGGCCACACTCGTTCTGCTGGACCAGCGCGCTGTTGTCCAGCGAGGCTCCGGCGACATCGAGGCACTTGTTGCTGTGCGCGAATCGTAGGTGCACAACGGTTTCGTAGGCGCTGCCGTCGACGTAGTCGAACGTCACCTGCTCCCAGGCTCGTGGTTCACCGAGGCCGGCGCCGCAAGTGGACTGTACGGCGTTCGTCTCGTCCTGCGAGCTTCCGCCGGAAGCGCTGAGGCACTTGACCGCACCGTTGTCGATCGCGGTGTGTACCGGCCGGATGCTGTATTGGTCGGTTCCGGCGATCGGCATCAACCGGAAGCGCTCGTTCAGCGCAGTCCCGACACAGCCGTACTGGATGAACTGGGCGTTGTCGGCCGTGCTGCTACCGCCGACGTTCAGGCACTTGCCGCTGTTCTTGTTGACCAGCTCGTACTGCCGGTGCTCGATGTCGAACTTCGGACCGGTCACCGCGCCGACCTCACCCGACCAGGTCTGCACCTTGTCGTTGAAGGCGGTCCCGGTGGAGTGCAGCGTGTAGACCTCGCGATCGCCTTCCGCGGAGGCGTACAGCAGGCCGATGTCCTCCAGCCGGTCGCCGTCGTAGTCGCCGCTTACCATCGTGATCTTGGCCAGCTCCAGCCCGGTCACCCGGCGCCAGTCCGACTTGGCCAGCGTCGATCCGCTCGAGCTGAAGACGACCACGGTGCCGTCGGTCGGCGAGTTCTCGGTCAGCGCGACCACGTCGTCCCGGCCGTTGCCGTCCGGGTCGGCGACGGTGAACCGGCTCTTGTCCCAGCAGAATCCATCCGCGCCGGAGTCGTAGATCGTGGTCGCCGCGGCGAACGCCGTACCGGTTGAGCGGTACAGGTCGACTGCGGTGCGGCAGCCGGTCAGGTTGCGGACGCTGAGCAGGTCGGCCTTGCCGTCCTTGTCGATGTCGACGATGAGTGGCGCGCTGCGCGACCAGGTGTTCCCGGCCGTCGCCGCGACCCAGTTCACCGGTACGGCGAAGTCGTCGGCCGCGCGGAAGACCTGCGCCTGCCAGTTGTCGCCCGTACCAGCGTTCTGTACGACGATGTCGTCCTTCCCGTCGCCGTCCACATCGCCCGACACCACCCGCGCGGTGCTGAGCTGCCAGGTCGCGGTCTCGGTCGTCCACACTGCCGGTGGGTTCTGGTACTCGTTCCCGTCCGACGGCAGCTTGTACAACCACATCCGCCCACCGGCGCCCGAACGGAACACCGCCATGTCGGTCCGGCCATCGCCGTCGAAGTCACCCTGCACTGGCTTGACCTTGGCCAGCGAGAAGCCCGCGCCCTCACCGGTGTCCCACGCCATCGTGCCGGCGTAGAACGCCGACCCATTGGAGACAACGTTCCAGATCCCAGTTCGCCCAAATCCGTGGTCCAGCACCGCCGTCACATCAGCCCGGCCATCGCCGTTGCTGTCACCACGCACGGTCGTCGCCGGCCCGGTCGGCGATTTCGCCGACAACTCCCAGGCGTCCCGAATCCCGCTGCTGTTCCCTGCACGGTCGACTGCGCGCACATACAAGCGCAAAGCCGGTACGCCGGTCACTGGATCGGGATGGACAGTGATCGGGATCGTTGCTGATCCATCTTGAGCAGCCTTGACTCGACTGATCAATGCGTCAGCCTGGAATCCATACACATACTCGTCAATGTCGGTCTCGCTGCCGGCCGGCTTGAAGGTCACCTTGCCGGCCTTACGCGCCTCCATCACCGGATCCGCCGCATCGGGGAAGTCCGTCGATTCGATCTTCGGTACGGCGGGTGCTGCCGTATCGATCACGAAGTAGCAGGCCGGCGTAGTCGGGCTGCTCGCGTTCGCCGCGTCCTTGGTGAAGGCCGTGTAGCTGTAGACAACCCCGTTGCTGAGCTTGCCAACCGGAGTCTCCGGCCAAGCGAACGCAGCACCGCTGACCGTCGGACCGACTGCACTCTCGTGTACGACGGTGCCGGCGGAGTTCTTGATCTGCAGGGTGGTCGTGACGTTGTCGCCGAGGTCCGGGTCGTCCGCGACCGAGGCCCACTGCGGCTGCGCGGTCTGGATCGGGATCGGCGCCGCCGCCGTACCGCACTGCTTCGGCCGCGTCAGGTTCAGCCCCTTCGGCATCTTCGGCGCGGTGTTGTACTTGACCGCGAGTGCTGCCGAGTTCGGGATGAACTTCTTCCAGTGGTACTGCCCTTCCGTGGTGGCGGCTTCGTTCGGCGAGCGGAGCCCGAGCGAAATGGTCGGCTTCCGCGAGTTGGCCACGTTCTGCACGACAGTGCGCAGCGCAGTCGAGACATCGGGTTCGCCGAACTCCATCGGCAGCGTCTTCTCCGCCGGCCAGGCCGCACCGCTGCGGGTGTCCAGCAAGCTCTTCCAGTACGACGGGGTCGTGGTGCCCCAGTTGAGGTTCTTGTTCGCGGTGTCCAGGTCGGTCAGGTTCCACAGCTGGACGGGCTTCGCCGTACCCGACGAACTCCAGTCCAGCGTGATCCGGAACTGCGCGCTCAGGATCGTGCTGCCGGCGATCGCCTGGGCGCCGCTGACCGTCCGCATCAGGAACATCGACCGGTACACGTTGGCCGGCTCGCCATACCGCGGTCCGACCTTGGCTTCCGGGTCGGCCCGGTCGTAGGTCCACCCGTCGGCCTGGCTGGAATTGCTGTTCACATGCAGGTAGTTGACCGACGTACCGGAGATCGACGGGTCGATGGAGATCGGGTACTTCGCGGCCGGGTCGGTGAGCAGCTTCCGATCCGGGGTGATGACGAAGCGACCACCGACGTGCCGGATGCCCAGCTTGGCGAACCGCGGCTTCTCCACACTCGACGCATCCCACATGCTCGGCCGGTCGGTGGTGTAGACGAGCTTGCCGTTCTTGTCGGTCCCCGACGTGGTGCCATCCGGATTGACCTTCAGGGTCAGACCATCGGCGCTGATCGGAAAGCTCAACGTGGCAAGGGCAGGATTGGCAGCAGCCTCCGGGGTGTGCACCACGAGGAGCTGCGAGAACCGGTCGACCTCGGCCGTGATCTGCAGGTCCACGCCGGGCAGCACCGAGGGATACGTTGCGATGTTCCCACTCAGCACGGGCTTCGGGAGCGTGGCCGGCCAGCCCAGCCGGATCTGCGAACCGGGTTTGCCGATCGACACCAGGTTCTGGTTGCCGCCGCCGGACAGGACCAGCGGCGAGATCGTGGCGACCGGACGGATCAGACCGTCGTCCTCCAGCCGCAGTGACGGGTCGGGCGCAATCCAGTCGCGGCCCTTGCGGACCCGGACCGGCATGCTGTGCTGCTCCATCGTCTTGGTGCCGTCAGGGTTCGCATACACCTGCCCGGTCTCGGTGCGCTGGTCGGTCAGCTCGACCTGCTGCCCGGTGCGGAGTGCCGTCGCCATCGCGCGCGCCTCTGGCGAGGCCAGCTCCGGAGCCGTCATGTATCCGGTCTCCACTGCTGCGGCTGGAGTCGGCTGCGTCGGACCAGACACCAGAAGCGCCGCCACCACAACCATTGCCGCACCCCAGGACAAGCGTCGCCGACGCATACCCTCCACCACCCTCACACCAGAGTTCTCCGCCGGACGAGACGACCCTGTCATGTTCCTCATTGACGCGCGACGCGTCCGGCGCGTTAGGTACTGGCCAGTTCCGGAAGTTGTCCACTTCTTACCTGGTGACGGTGCGTGGCCAGGCGGCAAGGTATGGGCGTCTACCCAGGAGGCCCGCCCATGCCCTCTCGAAGGTTCCGATCGAACCTCGTTACCGCCATCGCCGCCGGACTCACCATCACGCTGGTTCTGTCCACCCAGCAGCAAGGTCTGACCGCTGCGGCAGCGACCCGGTCCGACCCCGAGTTCAAGTCCACCGAGTACAAGTCGATCGACGGCCGGACCGCGAAGGCCGTTCCCCGGCCCGCGTCCAAGACCGCCGACCGTGAGTTCCACGGCACGCCCGCTACCCGCTGGCCCAGCGCCGGTTCCGCCGAGGTCGCCGTACCGGCGCCGGCTGCGAACGGCACTTGGCAGCTCGCGCTGAACGGCGGCCGCGTCAACCAGCGGGCCAAGGCCGGTCAGCTGCCGGTTTGGGTTGCGCCCACCTCTGCAACGGCTCGCGAGGTGCTGGCCAAAGGCACGAGCAGCGCACCCGCGAAGGTCAAGGTCGACCTGGTCGGCCGCCGCGGCGACGCGCTCGAGCTGAAGCTCACCCGAGCCGACGGTACGGCGAAGTCCGGCCAGGTGACGGTCGGCGTCGACTATCGCGAGTTCCGGGACACGTACGGCGGCGACTGGGCGACCCGGCTGCGCTTCACCACCGAGCAGGACGGCAAGACGGTCGTCGTACCGAGCCGCAACAACGGCAACGGGGACGTCATTGCCGACGTACCGGTTGGTGCGCAGCCGCAGACCGTCATGGTCGCGGCCGGTGAGTCGAGCGGTGCGGGTGACTACAAGAAGCCCGAGTCTGGCGATGGCGCCTCGACCTGGAGCATCGGTGGCTCGTCCGGTGACTTCGAGTGGCAGATGCCGTTGGACACACCGCCGGCGACCGGTGGCCCGGAGCCGACGGTCGGCCTGAACTACTCGTCCGGCGCCTTGGACGGATTGTCGTCCGCGACGAACAACCAGACCTCGCAGATCGGCCAGGGGTTCACGACGTCCGGCGGCGGCTCGATCGAGCGCAAGTACCGGAGCTGCGGCAAGGACCTGAACGGCAACAACGGCACCCGCAAGACCGGTGACCTCTGCTTTGCCGGCGACAGCATGAACATCTCCGTCAACGGCAAGTCCGGTGACCTGGTGCTGGCCAAGAAGGATGCCAGTGGCGAGGTCTGGCGGATGCGCGGCGACGACGGCGCCATCATCGAGCGGCTCAGCGGCGCGACCAACGGCGACGAGGGTGTCGCTGCCGCCGACAAGGGCGAGTACTGGCGGATGACGTCGTCGAACGGGACGAAGTACTACTTCGGCCTGAACCGCTTGCCTGGCTGGACGACCGGCAAGGAGGAGACCAAGTCGGCCTTCACCGTGCCTGTCTTCGGCAACAACAGCGGCGAGCAGTGCAACAAGACCGCGTTCGCCGACTCGTGGTGCCAGCAGGCCTACGAGTGGCAGCTCGACTACGTGGTCGACCCCAACGGCAACACGATGAGCCTGTTCTACAACACCGAGATCGACCGGTACGCCCGGAACCTCACCAAGGCCTCGGTCAGCACCTATGTCCGCGCGGGCAACATCAAGCGGATCGAGTACGGCCAGATCGACGGCCAGGTGTTCGCCCAGAAGCCGGTGGCCCAGGTCCTGTTCACGACGGCCGAGCGCTGTACGCCGTTGCCGTGTGGGCCGACCCAAAAGGCGACGTACCCGGACACTCCGTGGGACCTGACCTGCGCGAGCACGACGAACTGCGACAACCACTACACCGCGACGTTCTGGACCCAGCTCCGGCTGGACAAGGTGACGACCCAGGTGTGGCGGGCTGCGACGAGTAAGCACGAGGACGTGCAGTCGTGGTCGCTGCGGCAGGAGTACCTGCGCGGTGACAACAGCAGTCCGTCGCTCTGGCTGAAGGAGATCACGCCGATCGGTCTGGTCGGTACGCCGGTTCAGATGCCCACGACGAGCTTCGACGGCATCCCGCTGGCCAACCGGGTCGACACTGGCAGCGACACTGTTCCGCCGCTGGAGTGGTTCCGGATCAACGCCGTCCACGGTGGGACCGGTGGCGACGTCGCGGTGAACTACGGCCCGATCGACTGCCTGCCGACGGGTCTGCCCGCACCGGACAACAACGACCGGCGCTGCCGACCGCAGAAGTGGTCGCTGCTCGACAGCTCACCCGACCGCACCGACTGGTTCCACAAGTACGTCGTCACGTCGGTACAGGAGACCGACCGAACTGTCGCGGCCAACGACCCGTGGCAGGCGCCGGTGCCGGTCGTCACGACGGTCCAGTACCTCGACAAGCCGGCCTGGCGCTTTGAAGAGCAGGACGCCGGGACCGACCTGAAGGAGTCGACCTGGTCGCAGTGGCGTGGTTTCGGCCGGGTCAAGGTGATCAAGGGTCGTGCGGACGAGACACAGTCGGTCAGCGAGTCGCTGTACTTCCGTGGCCTCGACGGTGACCGGACGGCCGCCGGTGGTGTCAAGGACGTCAAGATCACCGACTCCACTGGTGCCGCAGTGGAGGACATCAACGAGTACGCCGGTCAGGCGCGCGAGCAGCTGACCTACAACGGCGCCACCGTGATCAACAAGAGCATCGCCGACTACTACATCTCCGCGCCGACCGCGACGATGACGCGGCCGTGGGGCACGCTGACCTCGCGCTACTCGGGACAGAAGCAGGTCACGCAGTACCAGCCGACCGACACCGGCACGCTGAAGGTCGACACCCAGAACAGCTACGACGCGGGTGGCCGGCTGACCAGCAAGGACGAGGCCGGCGACCTCGCCGACACCACGGACGACAGCTGCACGCGCTACACCTACGTCGAGAACCCGACGAAGAACCTCCGTGAACTGCCGGCCCGGTTGCAGCAGGTCGCGAAGCGATGCGACCAGCCGTTCGCGAATACCGACGTACTGGCTGACGAGCGGCTGTTCTACGACGACGCGACCTCGCCGACCGCGACTCCGGTCAGGGGTCAGGTCACCCGCGCCGAGCGGCTGGCAGGTTTCGACACTGCCGGTGAGCCGAAGTACGAACTGGTCTACACGGCCAAGTACGACACGCAGGGCCGCCAGACCGAGTCCGTGGACGCGCTGAACCGCCCCAACCGCCGGGCGTACAACCCGACGTACGGGCCGATCACGAAGATCACCGACACCGCACCGAACGGCCAGCAGGTCATCACGGAACTCGAGCCGGCGTTCGGCACCGAGACCGCCGTACAGATGCCTGACGGCCGGCGCGGTGTCCGTCAGCTCGACGCAGTCGGCCGGGTCAGCAAGACCTGGGACTCCGGGCACCCGGCCACCGGTCCGGCCGACCTGGAGCTCGACTACAAGCTGCGCGACGACGGTCCGTCGATGGTGACTACCAAGCGCCGCGTGAAGAATGCCGCCACCAATGTCACCAGTTACGACATCTCCTACGACCTGTACGACGGCCTCGGCCGGGTCCGCCAGACGCACGAGCAGTCGCCGCGTGGTGGCTGGCTGGTGACCGACAACCGGTACGACTCGCGCGGTCTCGAGACCAAGGTCAACGGCCCGTACTACACCGCGACCCTGGCCGAGGGCGAGCTGAAGGTCGTCGACGAGGCAACGCTGCCGAAGCAGGAGGTGAACGTCTGGGACGCGGCCGAGCGGCCGAAGAGTCAGACGTTCCGCTCGATGGGCGTCCAGAAGTGGTCGATCGAGCACACCATCAGCACCAACAAGCAGACCATCGACCCGCCCACCGGACAGACCCCGACCACGCGGATCATGGATGCCGACGGCAACCTCACCGAGCTGCGTCAGTACAAGGGCGACAGCGCGACCGGTGACTACGACAGCACCAAGTACGCCTACTGGCCGAGCGGCAGCCTGAAGAGTGTCACCGATCCGGCCGGCAGTGTCTGGAGCTACAAGTACGACACCCAGGGCCGCAAGATCGAGGAGAACGACCCGGACAAGGGGATCAGCAAGTACGAGTACGACGCTGCCGACCAACTGGTGTCGACGACGGACTCCCGTGGGGTCAAGCTGTACACCAGCTACGACAACAGTGGCCGGAAGACCGCGACGCGGCTGAACGCTCCGGACGGACCGCTCCAGAGCGAGTGGAAGTACGACTCGCTTGCGGCCGGACGGCCGACGTCCTCGACGCGGTACGTCACCAAGGACGGCAAGACCGAGGCTTACACGAGCGCGATCAGCGGGTACGACGCATCCGGCCGGGTGACCGGGACGACGCTGACCCTGCCTGCCTCCGAAGGGAAGCTGGCCGGTAGCTACACGGTCGGCCAGACCTACACCGACGACGGTCAGGTGGCCACCCGGTCCCTGCCGGCCGCTGGTGGTCTCGGCGCGGAGACGCTGAACCTCGGGTACAACAACCAGGGCCTGCCGACCTCATTGGCTGGCCAGGACACCTACGTGCGGCAGCTGGCGTACACGCCGTTCGAGGATGCCGACGTACTGACTCTCGGTACGGCGTCGGGTCCGTTCGTGCAGCAGAAGTTCGAGTACGACCAGATCACCCGGCGAGTCAGCCGAGTCGTGGTCGACAAGGAACTGTCGCCCAAGCGGGTCTCCGACACCCGGTACGACTATGACCCCGGCGGCAACATCAAGAAGATCAGCGACATCGCTCCGGCGGAGTCGGGCGACGCCACTGACACACAGTGTTTCGACTACGACTACCTGAGCCGGCTGACCAAGGCCTGGACCCCGAAGCCGGGGGCGGACAACAGTGCCGGTGACTGTGCGGCTGCCCAGGACCTCGGCGGACCGGCGCCGTACGCGCAGGAGTGGACGTTCGACAAGGCGGGCAACCGCAAGTCGGAGAAGACGACCACACCTGCCGGGACGACGACGAGCACCTACGAATACGGCAGCGGCAAACCGCATGCGCTGACCAGCGTGACCAGCACCGGCCCGGCCGGGACGAAGACGAAGACCTTCTCCTACGACGAGGTCGGCAACACCACCCGGCGGACGGCCAACGGGGTCGACGAGGTCCTCGAGTGGGACGCCGAGAACCAGCTCGTCGGTACGACGAAGGGCGCCGCCTCGACGAGTGCGGTGTACGACGCGGATGGCGGCCGGCTGATTCGCCGGGACTCCTCCGGTACGACGCTGTACGTCGGCGAGACGGAGCTCCGCCTCGACAAGGCCGGTCAGACCGTGACCGGCACCCGGTACTACGGGTTCGGGGACCGGGTGATCGCCGTACGGTCCGGGGCGAAGCTGAGCTGGCTGCTCGGTGACCTGCAAGGGACGCCGCTGACAGCGATCGACTCGGTGACGCAGGCCGTCCAGAAACGCCGGGTGCTGCCGTACGGCGAGACTCGCGGTGCGGCGCCGACGGACTGGCCGGGGCAGCGCGACTTCCACGGCGGGACCAGTGATCCGGACACCGGGCTCGTCCAGCTCGGGGCACGGCAGTACGACAAGAGCATCGGGCGGTTCATCTCGGTCGACTCGCTCGTCGACTTCTCCGATCAACGGCAGATGAGCGGGTACGCCTACGCGAACCACAACCCGGTCAGCTACAACGACGCAGGCGGCAACTTCGTCGTCGTGATCGCCGTACCGGTGATCGTCGTGGTGTTCGTCGTCCTCATCGTGATGGTCGCGATGCTGCAGGCCTACCAGCAGTCGGTGACGACGGTCAGCTGGGAAGAGAAGGTCGACAACATCTGGAACGTCCTGAAATGGGCGTGGGATTCGATCGTCAAGCTGGTCAAGGTGGTCACGACGGTGATCGTCACGATGTGGCGACTCATCACGGTCGCCGTGATGAGCATCGTCGCGAAGACCGTGGTGATCTACAAGACGATCATCAAACACTTTGCGGACAAGAAGAAACCCCGGAACAACCAGAAGGCCCAACGCAACGACGGCAAGAGCAACAGTCAGAGCAACCGGGGCAACCAGAACCGGGGCAATCAGAACCGCGGCAACAACGGCAAGGGCAAGCCGCAGGAAGGCAACCCGGGCAAACCCCAGCAGCCGCGGCAACAGCCCCGCCAGCAGCAGCCGCGCAAGCCGAAGCAGCAGCAACCGCAGCAGTCCCGGCTCGGCCGGGAGGCGCGGCCGGACGAGCCCATCTACCGCGGCACCAAGCCGGACGGTGCCAAGCCGTGGGAGGCGCGCAAGGGTGTCGACTACAAGGTCGACGTCGACGGGTTCGTGAAGACGAACGGTGGGATTTCGACCAACACCAGCCCCGGGGCGCTGCCCAAGGGATTCGACGCACTCCGGATCGACCCGACCAAGCTCGATCCGAGGCTGGCGATTCGGCAGACTGGTAACCCGGAGACGAGTACGCACTTCGAGATCGCGGTCCGCGACGGCCTCAAGGTCACCGAGTCCGACTATCTCGGAGCGCTCAAGGCACTCTTTCACTAGCTGAGGAGAAACGATGACCCAAGCAGGCTGGCGGCTCGTTGGACCGGACGGTTTCGACGACGCCGACTGGGAGCTGATCGAGAGCCGCGGCCTGCTCATGGGCGGTCACCTGGTGCACGGGGAGCGGAAGTTCCCCGTCATCGTCTATGACCCCTACCGCCTCACCCAGGACGTCGAGGCGGAGACCAACCACGGCGGCATCTTCTACGAGGGCAACGTCATCGCCGTCCAGGACCTCAGCCGGAAGACGGCTGAGGCGACGGTCAGCCGGCTTGCGGCAGCCGGCTTCCTCGACTGGATGCTCGGCTGAGGAGGTAGGCGACGAGAGCGGTCGGGAAGAACATCACGATGCCGTAGACGGCTACTGGCGTGGCCATCTCGCTGTTGTTCAGCAGTGTTGGGCTCAGTGCGATGGTCAGGGCCAGGGTCGCGTTGTGGATCCCGATCTCCATCGAGCACGCGATGGACTGCCGCTCGCCCAGGCCGGCAGCCCGGGGCAGGACGTAGCCGAGGCCGAGGCTGATCACGTTCAGCAGGAGAGCGATCAGCCCGACCGCGGCCAGATAGTCGAGGAAGTTGTCGCGTTCGGTGTAGATCGCGGCGAAGATGACGAGGGCCAGTACGACGGCCGATCCGAGCTTCACCGGGCGTTCCATCCGATCGGCGAAGCCGGGCTTGCGATTGCGCACCAGCATGCCGAGGGCAACCGGGATCAGCACGATCGCGAACACCTGCAGCATCTTGGCCGGCTGCAACCCGAGCTGGCCGGAGCCGTCCATGAAGTGTGCGACCGACAGGTTCACCACGATCGGCAGCGTGATGACCGCCAGCACCGAGTTCACCGCGGTCAGCGTCACGTTGAGCGCCACATCGCCACCGGCCAGGTGGCTGAACAGATTGGCCGTCGTACCGCCGGGTGAGGCGACCAGCAACATCATGCCGACCGCGAGCGCCGGGGCCAGCCCGAACACCTCGACGAGCCCGAAGCAGATCACCGGCAGCAGCAGAATTTGGGTGCCAAGCGCAACCAGTACGGCCTTCGGCATCCGCGCGACCCGGGCGAAGTCGCCGGTCGTCAGGCTGAGACCGAGCCCGAACATGATGATCGCCAGCGCGATCGGCAGCAGGACCGAGGTAAGCACAGAGTCAGACAAGGCGGGTTTCCCGTCGTAGGCCGAGGCGTTGAGGGATCAGGGTCCTATGCGGCGCGCTCCCCGTCCAGAGCCGAGCGCCGGATGGTCGTCAGCAGGCTGGTCATCAAGGGTGACTGCTGGCTGCCTTCCCGGACCGCGGCGAAGAGGTGACGCTGCGGCCGCGGCCCTTTGACGGGTCGGATTGCCAGCTCCTGACTCATTGACTCCTGGACGAGCCGGGGGAGCAGACCGACCGCGTGACCCTGGCGAATCAGCTGGGCTACCGCGTGCCAATCGTCGACCTGGTAGGCGATCCGTGGTGCGAATCCGGCCGCGGCACAGGCAGTCGAAGTGATCGTCGCGCAGCACCCACCAAGCGTACCGGAGATCCACGGCTCGTGCTGGAGCGCCGGTAGCTCGATCTCCTCCTCGGCCGCCAGCGGATGCGTGGCAGACAGCGCAACATCCAGTACGTCGGCGCCGAGCTCAACCCGGTGGTATCGCGCATCACCGGCGCTGGGCGAGCCGTCGAAGCTCACCGCGATGGCGAGGTCGACCTTGCCGGCGTCGAGCAGGTCGAAGAGCGCGGGTGGCTCGAGTTGACGCAGGGAGACGTTGAGTTTGGGCAGCTCGGCCCGGATCGTGGAGAGCGCCCGGGGCAACAGGCTGATCAGCGCGGAAGAGGGAGCTCCGATGGTGACGTTGCCCTGAATCGTCCGGTCCCAGGACTGGAACTCCAGCCTCGCCTGCTCGAGCCGGGCGAATACCGCGTCACCGTGGTGCAGCAGGGCAGTGCCGCGGGGCGTCAGCTTCACCCGTCGGCCTTCCCGCTCGATCACCGCGAACCCGAGGTCCCGGGACAGGCCCGCGAGCTGCTGCGACACCGCGGACGGCGTCAAATGCAGCGCGTCGGCGGTTGCCGTCACCGTTCCGCGCTCGCGGAACTCACGCAGTACCCGTAAGCGGCGGAGATCGTCGATGAAGTCTGGCCTTAACTGATCCATGTCCAAAGATTAGATGGACCTCAGGGGCGGAGTCACCTCATGCTCAAGGGATGGAGACACCGGTACGGCTCGGCATCATCGGATTGGGCGCGATGGGGGCAGAGGTGCTGAGTGTGGCCAGTGCGCACCCCGCCTTCGAGGTCGTCGCCGCCGCCGACCCCGAGGTTGCTCGCCACCAGGACGGTTATCCGAGCGTCCGGTTCACTACCGACTCGGCGGACGTGCGAGACGGTCTCGATGCCGTTTACATCGCCACTCCGCCGGCTTTCCACGCGGACCTCGCGGTGGCGGCGCTGCAGGCCGGGCTCTCGGTGTTGTGCGAGAAGCCGTTGGCGATAGACCTGGCAGATGGGCGTCGCATGGTGGCGGCCGCGGATGCCGCTCCTGGTGTTGCCGCGGTCAACTTCGCGCTGTCCGATCGGCATGCGACTGTTCAGCTTGAGGACGCACTGGGTTTCGGGCTGATCGGCGAGGTGCTATCGGTCGAGATCCGGCTCGCGTTCACGCACTGGCCGCGGGATTTTCAGGCCCATGCCGGGTGGCTCGACGGTCGCGCGCAAGGTGGGTTCGTGCGCGAGGTGTTGTCGCACTTCGTCTATCTCACCGACCGCTTGCTGGGGCCGTTGGAGCCGGTTGATCTGCACCTCGACCATGGAGCGGACTTCCGCAGTGAGATCGCGGCCTGGGGATTGCTCCGGGCGGGCGGTGTGCCGGTGCAGGTCTCCGCCGTCGCTGGAGCCGCTGGTCAGGACAGTTACGAGTGGATCATCCGCGGGACGAAGCGGTCCTATCTCCTGCGGGACTGGGATCAGCTGTTCGTTGCCGACAGCAATGGCTGGAAACCGGTGCGCCTGGTGGGGGCGCGGGGTTCGGAGGAGACCCGGCTGAGCCTGTTCGCGGAGGCGATGCACGGCCGGTCCTCGGGGAACCTCGCCGACTTCGCGACGGGCTTCCGGGTGCAGCAGGTCGTCGAAGCGTTCCACCAAGCATGAGGGTCGTCGAAGTTGGCCGCCATGGTGGGCCTGAGGAGATGCGGGTTGTCGAACGGCCGTCGGTGCCCGTGGGGCCTGACGAGGTTCGGGTTCAGGTGGCCGCGATCGGCGTCAACTACCTGGATGTTCAGGAGCGCACTGGCGCGTATCCGCGCGCCGTACCGTACGTGCCGGGTGACGAAGGCAGTGGCGTGATCGTCGAGATCGGTGCGTCAGTACGGCGCTGGCAGCCGGGCGAACGCGTCTGCTGGCAGGGGATTCGCGGCTCATACGCTTCCGAGCAGGTGATCCCCGCTGACCGGTTGATCGCCGTACCGGAGGCGGTGAGCCTTGAGACTGCCGCCGCGTTGCCGACGCAGGGCTTGACCGCGCACTACCTCGTGAACGACTCGTACGACGTGCAGCCGGGCGACCTGGTCGTCGTACTGGCTGGTGCTGGTGGTGTCGGCCTACTCCTTACCCAGCTAGCGAAACTCCGCGGCGCTCACGTGATCAGTGCGGTGTCCACGGACGCGAAAGCCGAGCTATCGCGAGCGGCCGGCGCCGACCGTGTCATCACTTATGCAGAGATCGCACGCGAGCAGGCGGATGTCGTCTACGACAGTGTCGGCGCCACAACCTTCGAGGACTCGCTGAGCTGTCTGCGCCGACGCGGCACGTTGGTCCTGTACGGCCAGTCCAGCGGCCCGGTCCCGCCCTTCGACCTTCGGCGGTTAGGGCCGGCGGGATCACTGACGATCACGCGCCCGACCCTTCGCGACTTCGTCACCACGGCGGCCGAGCTCCGGCAACGGGCCGCCGACCTCTTCGCTTACGTGCAGGCCGGCGACCTCGTCATCCAGAATTCGGCCGCTTATCCACTGGCCGACGTGGCTCGCGCGCACGCCGACCTTGAGGCGCGGCGAACGACCGGCAAGGTCCTGCTCATTCCTTGACCGGGCGCTCTCGCACAGTGGATCAGTAGCCGATGCTCCAGAAGAGGTTGACCCCGGAGCCCGTGCCGGCATTGATCCGGACGCTGCGGCCCGTGCAGTTGGTGCCGGAGTAGGCGGTCTGCTGGATCCCCGACAGGTTCCGCACATAGTCGAAGCTGTGCGAGACGAAGTGGCACTGGCCGGGGTACATCGGGCCGTTCTTGGAGACGAGCGCGCCCTGGTAGTACGTGCAGACCTCGCCGCTGTAGCACGGCGGGTCGGCGGCCGCCGACCCGGCGGTTGCGCCCAGCAGCGCCGTCGCGCCGATGATGACTGCGGCGACCATGCGTGCGGTCGGCTTCTTCTTCATTCGGTTCCCCTTCGAGCTGGCGTCTGTTGCCCGAAAATCTAGGCGCTGGCGGCGAAGTGGTCTAAAGATTCGACCTGTGCTGTAAGGGTCCGGCCTTGGCCCTGCCGGTGTGTTATTCCAGGGCCGGAGTGATTGCTTCGCACAACGATCACCAGCCGCGGGCCTGCCACGATTCGAGCGCTGGCTGCTCGGTTCCGACAGTGGTGTCGGCGCCGTGGCCGGGGTGGACGACAGTGTCGGTGGGGTAGCTGAGGAGCTGGCGGACGGACCTCATGATGGCGTCGAAATCGGTCAGTGGGTACTCCGGACCGGTGAGGCCGGGGCCGCCGGGGAACAGGGTGTCGCCGGTGAAAAGGTGGCCCGCGACGTGGACGGTGAGGCTGCCGGGGGAATGGCCGGGAGTTGGGATGACCTCCACATCCAGTGGGCCCAGGGCGAGCTTCGTCGGCTCGGCGATCTCCTGGTCGAGGTGCCCGTTCCAGAGCGGGACGCCGGGGGTGGGGCGCGGTGCCTTGCCGTTCGCCACGAGGTCGGCGGTCGCGGTGCCGGCGTCCAGGTAGCCGTGCCGTTTCAGGTGGTCGAGCTCAGCGGCCCACACCTCACGCTCGGCCGGGTGGCCGATGATCGGCGCGTTGAGTGATTCGGCCAGGGCGGACAAAGCCAGCACGTGGTCGGCGTGGGCATGCGTGAGCAAGAGCCCAACGACGTCGTACGACGCGGCCGCCGCGGCCAGGTAATCCGGATCGTCACCGGGATCGATGATCAGCGCGGGCTGCCGGCCAGGGACGTCCGGCGCGATGATCCAGCAGTTCGTGTCCAGGTAGCCCACGACCAGGCGTTCCAGGCGGATCATGCGGCCTGCTTGAGAAGTCGCTCGGCCCATCCGGGATCGCTGTTCTCAGCGATCGGATACCCCGCGGCGAACGGACCTTCCCAACGAACCTTGATTCCAGGGTTGTGGACGCTCGAACCGTCGGGCAGGACGAACTGCGGACTACCCTGAATCGCATCGGTCACCGCGATCGCGTGGTCGGCCATCATGGTCGCGCGGGCACGACCGTCATCCAGCGCAGCGGCCAGCGCGGTGGTGTCGATGCCGATCTCGGTGGCGACGTCGAGGATCACTTGCCGATGCGCGATCGACCGAGACTCCAGCCAGAACGCCTTCCGGAGCGCGTGATCCAGCTCTTCGGATGCTCGCAGCCCCTGCTCCTTGGCCGCATGTACGGCCTCGGCGGCGAGCAACACTGTCGACGGGTAAGTCCAGTCCGGCTTCGTCCACAGCCGGAAGCCGAGCTCCGGTTCCAGCTGGCCGAGGCCGACCGCTTCGCTGTCCGTACCGGGTCGCGGGTGCGGGCCGTCGAACAGCTCGAGGGCGAACGTGTGGTGATCCAGCTGCACTTCGACACCCAACTGCTCCCGCGCCACCCGGAGCCGATGAATCGCCACATGAGCGAACGGGCACAGCAGATCCGACCAGACCTGGATGATCATTCGCTCTCCTCGTGGTCGGCCCCGGGAGGGTTGCTGCTGAAACGCTCCGGCCGGACCAGCACCGCCGTACGACGGTCTTCTGCCATCGCTCGGTCGTATTCGTCCAGGTCCGGGTGCTCGCCGCCGGCCGCTTCGTAGATGTCACGCAGCAACTGCCGCAGCGCATCCGCATCCAGCCCGGGCAGTTCGTCGTCGGGACCTGCCAACTCGACCGATCCGGTGACTCCGGTCCACTCCCAGCCGGCCCGGAACACCAGCGTGGCCTGCGGGTTCAGCCGCAGGTGAGCCAGCTTCGCGGTCCGGCCCCGGGCAACGAGCGCGACGACCGGCTCACCCGTGAGCGGGTGGTTGAGGACGCCTGCGTTCACTACGGTCGCGGCCGGCTCCCCGGAGCGGCGCTGCGTGATGAGTACGGCGAGCCAGGAGTCCTGACGGCCGAGCGCCTGAATGCGCTCGAGCCCTGCGCTGATATCCATGTCGCCGACCTTAACGGACTGTGGTCCGTTTCTTCAAGAGTCACCAGTTGATGGCGTCCGAGATCGAGGACTGCCAGTAGGTGACCTTGGCGCTGTCGTCGACCCGCACACCCGGCTTGAAGATCCAGTGCGCGGCCTTGCCGACCGAGCCGCCATCGCTGCTCCGGCCCGAGAAGTAGATCGTCAGGTCATGCGCCGTCCGGGGGTTCGAGCCGGAGCCGTTGGCCGACGCGGTGGTGAAACCCGCGTACGCCGACTCGCCGGGCGCGAGCGTGACCACGGCCTGCGGCTGGCTGCCCTCGATGATCGTGGTGGTCGACTGGTCGTGCTCGAAGCCGAGGAACGGTGCGTAGTACGCGTTGCAGAGGTTCTTGCCGGTGTTGGTGGCGGTGATCAGCCAGTGGTTGGCCGGACGGGTGAGCTTCGTGACGACCACCTTGGTGTTGCCGCCGGTGCACGTCACGGTCGCCTTCGGCTTGGCCGCCGTCTTGGTGGCCGCCGTCTTGGCGGCCGGTGCGCTGGTTGAGGTGACCGGGGCCTTGTCGTTGGTGCCGGCGGCGGTCAGGACGCCGCTGGTGGCGAAGGCTGCGGTCGCGGTGACGGCGAGTCCGAGAGTGACGAGGTAGGTACGCGCTGACATCGTTGGCTACTTTCGTGGAGGGTTGCTGTGTGAACGAGCACCAGGCTTGTATACGATCCGTCCCGGCCGCCAGAGTGATCGGCCGATGCGGGAGGCTGGAACGCTGAATGCCGCGCTGACCTGGGGAAACGCCTCGCCCCTGGAGCGCCGGACCGGGACGGGGAGAGCGTGGAACGACCTGCGGAGATCGTCGAGTTTGCGGCATTCCTGACCCAACTCAAGACCCGCTCCGGCCTGAGCTACGGCGTACTGGCCAAGCGTCTCTACCTCAGCCAGTCCACCCTGCACCGCTACTGCAACGGCGAGGCGGTGCCGACCGACTACGCGCCGATCGAGCGCCTGGCTCGTCTCTGCAAGGCGAACCCGGACGAGCTGGTCGAGCTCCATCGCCGCTGGATTCTCGCCGACGCTGCTCGCCGCAAACCCCCGCCCGATCCGGTTGTCGCGCAACCGCCAGCCGCACCGGGGCGCCAGTCGACGACTTCGCCCGTCGCTCAAACGCCGACCACCTCGCCCGCCGCCCAACCGCCTGCCGCGGAGCCTGCCGGCCAGCCGTCGGCCGAGTCTGAGGCCGCGGACGACCTTCCGGCGGAGCCTGTCCGCGCGCCCCGTTGGTCGTCGCTGCGAGTGCTGATCGCCGCCTCGGTCGCCGTGGTCGTCATCGCAGCCTGTGTTCTGGTCGCGCGCAACCTGACGTCCGACGCGAAGCCCACTACCCAGCCCCCGCCGGCCCCGCTGACCCTGACCGTCGACCCGGCCGCCTGGGCGGACCCGTGCAGTGGCGTCTTCCTGCTCAACCGCGTTCCCAAGGACGTCCCGCCACCGCCAACACTCGAGCCGGACGCCAAGGTCTTCTTCAATGCGCTCGGGGGGATTCCCGCCGAATCCCAGCGGATTCAACTCACCCTGCAGGGCAAAGGCGCGGAGACCGTCGTCCTCGAGTCGCTCTCAGTCCGCGTCGTTCAGACGGGCGACCGCCCGCCCGGCTCGATCTTCCGCAACGGCGACGGCTGCGGCGGGCCGGTTCCCACTCACGAGTTCACCCTCGATCTCGACTCCGAACACCCGCAACTCAAGCCCCTCGCCGGACAGCCCGCCTTTCCGTTCAAGGTGACCGAGTCGGATCCGGAGGTCTTCTACATCACCGCAAGCACCACCAAGCGCGACACCTACTGGTACTTCGACCTGGCCTGGTCTAGCGGTGGTCGGCAGGGGACTGTTCGTATCGACGATCACGGAAAGCCGTTCCGGTTGGTGCCTGCTGGGGTTTCTCCGCGCTGGGTTTACCATCTCGGCGATGCGTGGATCGAGGATCCGCCGCAGGGGTGAGTGGGTGTGGGTCGGGGCGGTTGTCGCGGTCGCGGCTGGGGTATCGCTCGGATGCGGCCGGTCAGGATCGGCTTGTGGCTGGTCGCCGCTGCGGCCGATTTACAGTGGGAGGGTGGTGCGGCCCGGCGGGTGGCTGAGGTACTGGCGAGGTCGGCGATCGCGTGACCGCCGATTGAGGTGCTCGCTATGGTTGCGGCCGGTAGCGAGGAGGCCTGGAACGTGACCCTCCGCGGTGGTGAAAAGCGCCAGCAAGGAAGCGCGGGGTCCCGCCGCGCCCATCTGACTCTTGCTGCGTCGTTGCATGTGACTTTTTCGGCGCATAGACCCGGCGGGTTCTAGGGGTGGTTGCAACACCGGCTTGTTGAAAGGGGTGTTGTGGTGGGTGTTCGGAGGGGTCGTCCGCGGTTGCCGGTGGAGCTGGAGTACCGGTTTTGGCGTGGGG
>NZ_SMKX01000066.1 GCF_004349055.1 Kribbella antibiotica | reverse complement strand
AGTTGTTCGCCTTGCTCCTGGTTGACGGGGATGACGAGGTTGACGGCGGAGGTGGGGAGGACGGGGAGGGTGAAGATCGCGGAGGTGACCGCGGTGAAAGCGAGTGCGGTGGCGGCAAGCGGTTTGTGAGTCACCACCCAGGTGAGGGTGGGCTCGGCGCCTGCGGCCATGAGGACGTAGAGGAGCGGTAGGGCGTAGTAGGACTTGCCGCCGGTGGCCAGTACGGCGATACAGAGCACGGGGTAGGCGAGTGCTACTGCTCTTGGCCACTGGAGCTTCCACAGTCTGCGGAAGCCAGCTACCCAGACGGGGAGTAGGAGGGGCGCTAGCTGGAGGACTTGCAGGGGGATGAACATGATGCGGTTCTCGGTGCCGTCGTCTTCGCTGATGCCGGTGGCGACCGTCAGCTGGGGCCAGCCGTGCTGGAACTGCCAGATGACGTTGGGCAGCGCCACCACACCGGCTATGACCAGGCCGGCGGGGAACCACCAGGTGCGGAGCACCGAGCGTGGGCCCACCAACAGGAGTGCCACGAGGAGCGCCGCGACGGGCAGGACGACGAGGTACTTGTTCTCCAGGGCAACTCCCGCGGTTAGGCCGAGTGCTAACCAGTAGCGGGTGTCGTGGGTGCGCAGGAGCTTGACGGCGAAGAGAGCGATCAGCATCCAGGCCAGCAGGTCGAAGGTCGCTGTGGAAACCATGTGGCCCACGCCGGGCAGGAAGCCGGAGACTGCGGCGCACACGGCGGCCACTTGCTGGCCAGAGCGCGCACTGCCGAATTCGCGGGCCAGTAGGGCGATCACGATGACGGTGGCGGCGCTCGCGAGCGTGGCGACTACGCGGAGCCCCATGGGGGTGTTGCCGAAGAGCTCCGTGGAGATGCGCGCCAGCAGCGGCGTTAGGGGCGGCTGATCGACGTACCCCCAATCCAGCTTCTGGCCGGCGACGAGGAAGTAGAGCTCGTCGCGGTGATAGCCGTACCGGCCGGACAGAACAGTCAGTACGACGGCCAGTCCGGCGGCGACTGCGGCGACCGGGCCAGCGGCGAAGGGGGACACGGGGCGTGGGGCGTCCATGGCCGAAATGCTGGCAGCCGGAGAGGGCAAGTACCAGGTTCAACTCCTGGTATGCCTGTGAAGATGCTTTGATATGCCAACCGGACAGCGTGAGGGAGGTCGGTCGGGTGCTGCTTTACGAGGAGATCTGTGCACGGCTGCTCGACCAGATCCGCCGGGGAGCGCTGGGGCCGGGCGATCGGGTCGCGTCGGAGATGGAGCTGGCGGCGGAGTTTCACGTCAGCCGGATCACGTCGAAGCGAGCCCTCGAGGTGCTGCGCGAGGCCGGGCTGGTGGAGCGTGTCCGCGGCAAGGGCACGTTCGTGGTGCAGCAGTTGCCCGATCTGTCCGACTTGACGATGCCGCTCCGCGGCCGGGTGGCGGCACCCCGACGTGAGGCTCGGACGATCGCCCTCGTCGTACCGGATGTCTCGGACTCCTACGGCCTCGAGCTGATGTGCGCGATCGAGGAGCGGTGTGCGGAGCACGAAACGCACTTGATCGTACGGCGGACGCACGGCCGGCAGGTCGATGAGGAGAAGGCCGTGGATTCGCTGGTCGCGACCGGCGAGGTGGACGGGCTGATCGTGTTCCCGGTGCACGGGGACTTCTACAACGCGAGCCTGTTGCGCCAGGTGCTCGACGGCTATCCGATCGTGCTCGTCGACCGGCACCTGTCGGGGATCCCGGTCGCCGCGGTGCACACCGACAACGTCGAAGCGGCCCGCGCGCTGACCACGCAGCTGCTCGACCAGGGTCATGAGCACATCGCGTTCGTCTCGCCGCCGGCCGTCAACACCTCGTCGATCGAGGAGCGGCTCGACGGGTTCCGCTCGGCCTTTCAGGGGCGTGGGCAGGCCTACGAGCTGACCGACCTGCGCAGCACGCTGCCCGGCTCGATGGAGAGCGTTCAGGGCGACATCGACGCGATTCGCGCGTTCCGCGACCAGTTTCCCGAGGTGACGGCGTACTTCGCGTGTGAGTACAACCTGGCCCGGATGACGGATCGGGCGCTCGGCGGCGAGCGCGTGGTCGCGTGTTTCGACTCTCCGGGGGACTCGATCGGTGGTCCGCCGTACCTGCATGTGCGGCAGAACCAGCGCGAGATGGGCCGGATGGCGGTGGATCTGCTGATCGCGCGGTTGAGCGGTGAAACGGTGCCGAACCTGAGCTATGTGCCGTTCGAGATCGTTGATGCCGAGAGCAACAGATCGAGGACCTGACTTTCGGCAGTGCTGCGCGGACCGGCGGCTGTGTAGCGTCGGTGCAATGAAATGGCGGCGCTGGGGTGATGTCGGCCTGTGGGTCGCGCTGAGCTTGCCCGTGCTCGCGGAGAGCGGTGCTCGGGACGATCCCTGGTGGATGCGGATTGCGTGCCTGCTGACGGTGGGTGCGGCGGTGGTGTTGCGGCGGCGTCGGCCGTTGCTGGCGCTGGCGCTCGTTTCTTGGGCAGAGAGCGCGATCTTGGCGTTCTCGATGGGGACTCGGGCCGGCGTCCCGATCGCGTTGGTGTTCGCGATCATCGTGCTGAGCTATTTGGCCGGGCGGCGTGAGACGCAGCTCAAGCACTTCGTGATGTTGTGCAGCTGGACGTTGCTCGGGGAGTTGGCGCTCTCGCTGGTCGTGCAGCCGGAGGTTCCGAAAACGGAGTCCGTGCTGACTTGGCTGCTCGTGTTGTTGCTGGCGCTGTTGCTGGTCGCGCTGCCCTGGCTGATCGGGCGGTATCGCGCGCAGCAGGCGCTGCTGGAGTCGGCGGGCTGGGAACGCGCTGAGCGGATCGAGCGCGAGCAGCGGATGGCTGTTGCGCAAGAACGCCTCAGAGAGCGCTCTCGGATCGCTCAGGACATGCACGACTCGGTCGGCCACGAGCTGAGCTTGATCGCATTGCGGGCTGCGGCATTGGAGCTCGATCCGGCGCTGGGTGACGAGCAACGACAGGCGGCGAGTTCGCTGCGGGAAGCGGCGGCGACGGCGACTGAGCGGTTGGGCGAGATCATCGGCGTACTGCGAGAGGCCGAGGCCACGACCGTCCCGCGGGACGAGTCGGTGGCAGCCTTGGTCGAGCGTGCGGCCGCGTCAGGGCTCGAGGTCGAGTTGGTCGAGGAAGGCGATGCCGAGCTGGCGCCGATGGTCGACCGGGCCGTGCATCGGGTGGTGCAGGAGTCGCTGACGAACGCGAGTAAGCACGCGCCCGGGGGAGCGGTCTCCGTGACCGTGCTCCGCGAGGACGAAGTCGTCGTGACTGTGGTCGACACCGGCGCGCAACGGCCGGTCCCGGCGCCGCTCCCGTCGAGCGGTCGCGGACTGGACGGTCTGCGAGAGCGCGTCCGGCTCGTAGGCGGAAGCCTGTACGCCGGTCCACGCGCGACCGGCGGATTCGAAGTACGAGCGACCATCCCGCGGGCAGGTGGTCGCCCCGAGCACGCAGCGGACGACAAACCGGGTGAGCTCTCCGGTGTAGCTGGTGAGCGGGATCAGGTCCGGCGGACTGCGCGGCGGGGGCTGGTGACGGCAGTCGTGGTGCCGTTGGGGTTGGGGGCAGTGATCGGGGTGGTTGCTTTGGGCTACTACCTCGTGACCGGGTACAGCTCGATCCTGCGGCCCGCCCAGTACGGCGAACTCACGCTCGGGCAGGCGGAGAGCGACGTACGCCGGGCGCTTCCGGCGATGGAGATGATCGATGCGCCGACGGAATCGTTCGTGCCACCGGCCGGTTGGTCGTGCCGGTATTACCGGCCGGCCGAGCCGTTCTCGATCACCTTTGCGTACCGGCTGTGTTTTGCGGGTGGGGTGCTGGTGGACAAGGCAGCTGTGCAGACCGGTTCGGTGCAACCAACTCCAGAGAGCACGAGATGACGATCAGAGTTCTGCTGGCCGATGACGAGCTGATGGTTCGGGCCGGCGTCCGGGCGATTCTTGCGACCGATGACGCCATCGAGGTGGTGGCTGAGGCGGGTGACGGGGTGGAGGCGGTCGAGCTTGCCCGCAAGCATCGGCCCGATGTCGCCGTACTGGATATCCGGATGCCGCGGATGGACGGGCTCGAAGCCGGTGCTGAGATCCGGCGGACCGTGCCGGAGACAGCGGTCGTGATGCTGACGACGTTCTCGGAGGACGCCTACATCGCCAGGGCATTGGGGGATGGCGCGAGTGGGTTCCTGCTGAAGTCCGGGGATCCACGGGAGTTGATCGCGGGGCTGAAGGCTGTCGCGGAAGGCGCCGCCTATCTGTCGCCGCGTGTTGCGCAACGGGTGATTGCCGAGCTGAGCGGCGGATCGATGGCGCGAGCCACGGCGGCCAAAGAGCAGGTCGATGTCCTGAGCCCGCGGGAACGCGAGGTGCTCGCGCTGGTTGGCGCAGGGCTGTCGAACGCCGAGATCGCCCGGCGACTGTTCCTGGTCGAGGGAACCGTGAAGGCTTATGTCAGTGCGATCCTGCTCCGGCTGGCCGTGAAGAACCGGGTGCAGGCCGCGATCGTTGCTTATGAAGCCGGTTTGGTGACGCATTGATCGCTGCGCGTGGCAGGAACCTGCGACGCTCCGGGTCGTGACATGGGATGGACACCGGGTCATGGGATAGTGGGACTTCCCGGGGACCTCACCTCCGGATCGACACCAAACCTGTGGGGCGCACCGCCGCCCCTTGCACAGAATCGGGGACCCAGGTCGTGACCGACTCGCACAACTCCGGACAACACAAAGACCGGGAAGCGGCGGCGGCCGAGGTCCGGAGAATGTGGCAACCGACGCCTTCCTGGACCCAGCCGGACGAGCCCGCCACCGACGAGGAGACTCAGACGGCGGAGGAGACCCCGGACGCGCTGTCCGAGGAGTTCCCCGGCGACTCGTGGTCCCGTCCCGCGGCCCAGTCCGTTCCGGGCCAGCCTGCTCCCTGGGAGAAGCAAACCCCTGCCGTGAGCCCGACCCCGGAGCCGCAGCCGACGCCTGCCCCGGCCAAGCCGTCTACTCCGTCGTGGACGCAGCCGGCCGCCGAGTCCGGCGCTTCCTGGACCCAGCCTGTTGCGGAGAAGCCTGACTTCGACGACGAGAGCGTTGACGACGTCAAGGCGACCGACGAGGTGGCCCCGACCGTTCACGGCAGCCACGCTGCGCCGACAGCCGACGTACCGGCTGCTCCTGCGCATGACTCCGGTCCGGCCGGTGCGCCGGAGCCGGTGCCCACTCCTGTGTTCGGTGGTCAGTCGTTCAGTGTCTCCCCGCCGCCCTTCGGTCAGGCCGCGCCGAGCACTCCGCCTGCGCAAGCTCCCCAGCAGGGTGGCCAGCCGCTGTCACCGGCCGCTCAGCACTTCTTCCCGCAGGGTGTCCCGGGGCAGAACGTGCCGCAGCAGCAGCGCGAGGTCTCGTACCGGACCGACGAGCTGATGCAGGCGCTGCCCCTCCCGCGGGAGGCTCCGGCCGAGCGCGGTGTCCGTAGCGTCCTACGGCTTCGCCCGGGCACCTCCGAGCGCTCGGATCGCATCGCGCGGGCGACCGCGGCGACTGCCTTCCGGCGTCCGGTCACGATCGTTGTGGCCAACCCCAAGGGCGGCTCGGGCAAGACCCCGACCACGCTGCTGCTGGCGGGTGCGCTCGGTCAGGCACGCGGTGGCGGTGTCGTGGCCTGGGACAACAATGAGCTCCGCGGCAACATGCACCTGCGCACGCACGACACGAACGCGCGCTCCACGGTGACCGACATGCTGCAGGCGATGGCCATGCTGACCCAGCCGGATGCCCGGCTCGGCGACGTCGCGGCGTACCTGCGGCACCAGGTCTCCGGCCAGTACGACGTTCTGACGTCGGCGACCACGACGTATGCGCAGATCGAGGCGAAGGACTTCGACCAGATCCACCGCCTGCTGAGCCGCTTCTACAAGGTGCTCGTCATCGACACCGGCAACAACGAGGGCTCCAGCAACTGGCGCGAGGCGATGAAGGCGGCCGACGCCCTCGTCATCCCGATCAAGTGGAAGAGCCTGTCCTGTGCGGCCGCCGTACAGATGCTGGAGGAGCTGGACAACCAGGGTCCCGAGGCGCAGCGGCTGATCCGGCGCGCGATCATCGCGGTCTCGAACGGTCCCGGCGACATCAACCGCGAGGTGGAGAAGCAGCTCCGGCCGTACTTCGAGTCCCGCGCGGCCGCGGTCGTCGACATCCCCACCGACCAGCACATCGCCGCTGAAGGTGCTCTCGATCACTCCGCTCTGCAGCCTGCCACCCGTCGCGCCGGCCTGGAGTTGGCCGCTCGGGTGTCGGAGCAGATCTCGATCGCGCTCAACGTCCCGCGCTAACTGAACGAACAAAGCGCCCCGGCTCATCACGAGCCGGGGCGCTTCTTTCGTTCTAGGCCTTCTCACCCACAAGTTCAGGCTCAAGCTCAGCCTCGACCACAGGTTGACGCTTGCGGCGGTAGTGGCGGACGACCTCGACGATCAACGTCACCCCGAGGGCCAGCCCGATGCCGAGGACGACGCCCTTGAGCGGGTTGTCCTCGAAGGCCTTGCCGCCGATGTAGCCGACCAGGCTGCAGTAGATACCCCAGGTGATAGCTGCCAGGGCCGCGTACGGCGTGAAGCGGCGGAGCGGATAGCGGACGCTGCCCATGGTGAGCGTGACGGCGGTGCGGCCGCCGGGGATGTAGCGCGCGACGATCAGGACCAGGCCGCCGCGGTCGGCGAGCGCTCGTCTGGACCACATGATGGCGGTATGGCGTTTGGTGCCGGGCTTGACGCGGTCGAGCATCCGGCCGCCGGCACCGCGGCCCAGCAGGTAGGACAGGTGGTCGCCGACGAAGGCGCCGAGGGCGGCGACGACGATGACGACGTACAGGTTGGGTTGGCCGATCGAGGCGGCGAAGACGCCGGCCGTGATGACCAGGGTCTCGCTCGGGACCGCGGGGAAGAAGCCGTCCAGCGCGGCGAACCCCCAGACCGCCAGGTAGATCCACCAGGAGGACATGAGTTCTTCGGCGAAGTGCAGCAGGGCGTCGGCCATGAGACGACGGTACGAAGGACAGACCCCTGCCCACATCGGACGACAGACCTGACTGACCCCCTACTTTCGTCAGGGGTCGGCGTCATCCAATAAAGCCCGGCGCCGATACCATTCGTGCGGGACCGGCAGTGGGCCGGTCGTCAGGCGAGGAGTTCACCGTGTCGGAAGTCAAGGTCCATCTGGTCGGCGTCGAGGGCGAGGCTGAGCGGAGTGTGACCGAGACGACGACGATCGGGGAGCTGTTCGCCGAGCTGTTCGGTCAGGACCGCTCCGCCATCGCCGCGAAGGTCAACGGCGAGCTGCGCGATTTGTCCAAGGTGATCGAGGACGGCGACGAGATCGAGCCGGTCAAGGCTGCCTCGGACGACGGCCGCGCGATCATCCGGCACTCGACCGCGCACGTGCTGGCGCAGGCGGTGCAGGAGCTGTTCCCATCGGCGAAGCTCGGCATCGGCCCGCCGGTCGAGAACGGTTTCTACTACGACTTCGATGTCGAGACCCCGTTCACCCCGGACGACCTCGGCAAGCTCGAGAAGAAGATGCAGCAGATCATCAAGGAGCGGCAGCGGTTCAGCCGCCGGGTGGTCTCCGACGACGACGCGCGCAGCGAGCTTTCCGCCGAGCCGTACAAGCTTGAGCTGATCGGCATCAAGGGTTCAGCGGCTGAGGCCGCCGAGGGTGCCAGTGTTGAGGTCGGTAGCGGCGAGCTGACGATCTACGACAACATCCGGCGCGACGACACCGTCGCCTGGAAGGACCTGTGCCGCGGCCCGCACGTTCCGGCGACCGGCTACTTGGGCAACTTCAAGCTGATGCGGACGGCAGCGGCGTACTGGCGTGGATCTGAGAAGAACCCGCAGCTGCAGCGCATCTACGGTACGGCGTGGGAGTCGCGCGACGAGCTGAAGGCATACCTGACCCGTTTGGAGGAGGCCGCCAAGCGCGACCACCGCAAGCTGGGCACGGAGCTCGACCTGTTCAGCTTTCCCGACGAGATCGGCTCCGGCCTCGCGGTCTTCCACCCCAAGGGCGGCCTGCTGCGCAAGGTGATGGAGGACTACTCCCGCCAGCGTCACGTCGAGGACGGCTACGAGTTCGTCTACTCGCCGCACATCACCAAGGGACAGCTGTTCGAGAAGTCGGGCCACCTGGACTGGTACGCCGACGGCATGTACCCGCCCATGCACCTCGACGAGGAGCGTGGCGCGGACGGGCAGATCCGCAAGCAGGGCCAGGACTACTACCTGAAGCCCATGAACTGCCCGATGCACAACCTGATCTTCGCCGCGCGGGGCCGCTCGTACCGCGAGCTGCCGTTGCGGCTGTTCGAGTTCGGCACCGTGTACCGGCTGGAGAAGTCCGGTGTCATCCACGGCATGACCCGGGCCCGCGGCTTCACCCAGGACGATGCGCACATCTACTGCACGCGTGAGCAGATGCGTGACGAGCTCAAGAACCTGCTGACCTTCGTGCTCGGTCTGCTGGCTGACTACGGTCTGGACGACTTCTACCTGGAGCTGTCCACGAAGAACCCGGAGAAGTTCGTCGGGTCCGACGAGGTCTGGGAAGAGGCGACCAACACGCTGCGCGAGGTTGCCGAGGGCTCCGGCCTGGAGCTGGTCCCGGACCCGGGCGGCGCCGCGTTCTACGGCCCGAAGATCTCGGTGCAGGCCCGCGACGCGATCGGCCGCACCTGGCAGATGTCGACGATCCAGCTGGACTTCAACCTGCCGGAGCGGTTCGAGCTGGAGTACACCGCGCCGGACGGTTCGCGTCAGCGCCCGGTGATGATCCACCGCGCGCTGTTCGGCTCGATCGAGCGGTTCGTCGCGGTCCTGGTCGAGCACTACGCCGGCGTCTTCCCGCCGTGGCTCGCCCCGGTTCAGGTGACCGGCATCCCGATCACCGACGGCCACGTCGACTACCTGTACGACGTCGCCAAGCAGCTGAAGTCGCAGGGGATCCGCATCGAGGTCGACGGTTCGGACGAGCGGATGCAGAAGAAGATCCGCAACGCGCAGAAGTCGAAGGTGCCGTTCATGCTCATAGCGGGTGACGAGGACATGGCCGCCGGCTCGGTCTCCTTCCGCTACCGCGACGGCACGCAGAAGAACGGCGTACCGGTCGCGGATGCGATCGCCGAGATCGTCGAGGCCGTCGCAAAGCGCGTGCAGGTATGACGGAGACCCCGGAGTCGCCGTACCAGCCTGAGGAGCTGGTGCGGCAGGACGGGGTCGGGGTGGCCGATCCGTTCCTGCGGCTGTGGACGCCGCATCGGATGGCCTATATCGAGGGCGAGAATAAGCCCACGAGCAAGGACGCCGGTTCGGGCTGCCCGTTCTGCCGGCTGCCGGGGGAGCCCGATGCCGACGCGTTGATCGTGCATCGGGCCGAGGCGGCGTACGCCGTACTGAATCTGTATCCGTACAACCCGGGGCACCTGATGCTGGTGCCGTTCCGGCACGTGGCCGACTACACCGAGCTGACGCCGGCTGAGGTGTCGGACATCTCGGCGTTGACGCAGCAGGCGATGCTGGCGGTCCGGGCAGTGTCAGATGCGCATGGGTTCAACATCGGTATGAATCAGGGCGAGATCGCCGGGGCGGGGATCGCTGGTCACCTGCATCAGCATGTCGTGCCGCGCTGGTCCGGCGACGCGAACTTCATGCCGGTAATCGGCCAGACCAAGGTGTTGCCGCAGTTGCTCGCCGACACCCGCGCGCTACTGGCAAAGGCCTGGCCAAGCTAACCGGGCGAGGTTGGCCTTTGTGGTACTTCACTGCCGCTCGGTGGCAGTGAAGTACCACAAAGAACGTCGATGGCCAGGTGAAGATGGGCCGCCGGCTCAGTGCACCCAGATTGCGCCGTTGTCGTACTCGATGCACTCGGTATGATCGCGTTCGCATGGCCAGATATCAGCCGTATCGATCCATTTGATCGTGGCCCGCTCGCCGCTCCCGTGGACAGCGAGCAGGTCCTCGAGCGATGCCCACTGCGACGTTGCCAGGGGTTGGCCGGGCCAGTGCACGGCGAGTTGCCCGCTCGACCAAACGATGCCCTCAGCAACGATTCCGGCCTCGTGTTGCACAAGCCAGAACCGGCGCGGCGGTGCACTTGAGATTGACATAGGTGTTCCCCAGAGGTGTGGACGGCGAGTGGAACGGCCAGGGCGACAGGGCAGGGGAGACGGCGCACCGCCCTGCGCGCTCGGGGCTCACCTGCCGCCCTGGCCTGCCCCCAACTCTGCTGGCAAGCACGCAACGGAACCACCGAGGCAACCGATGATCATTTCCGCCACACCTCCCCGTCAGGCAGGGACATTTCGTGGCACCATGATTACCGTGAGTACCAATCCAGCGGTCCGGCCGAGCGCGGGCGGGAGCATGCGCCAGGAGCGACGGCAGTGGGCCGCCGAGTTACGTGGCCAGGGATCCACCTGGGCTGAGATAGCAGATGCATTCGCCGACCGGTACGGCGTCAATCGGCGGGTCGCGTTCCGCCTGGTTCGGGATTGGAGCCAGCGCGATGCCGCGGACCGGTGGAACCACCGGTGGCCCGCCGATCCGAAGACTTTCAAGAACTTCTCGTACTGGGAGCAGTGGCCGGCGTCGAGTGGATACGCACCTTCGCTCGACGTGCTGTCCAGGCTCGCCGAACTCTATGACTGCTCGATCGCTGACCTGGTCGCAGATTGCGCCGACTTCCGCTCAGCCGACCCGAACCACCACGCCACGTCGCAACTGGCGAATCTAGCGGTCGGCCTCGCCCCTCCGGCTGACGAGGACGCCGGGCGCCGCGTCGCCGACGAGGTTGAGAACACGAGTCCCGAAGTACTGGGGCGTACTGTTGCGGCCTGGCTCAGCAAGGCCGATCCGCGACTGGGCCGGCGCAGTCTGCTCACGAAGTTGTCCGCTGCGCTCGCGTTCGCCGCAGCAACGCCGACGGTCGCCGCCGCGGCGGCCGACGAGCCGACACCGATGTCAGCCAACCAGCATGATCTGAGCGGCATCTGGCACTCGCGATACATGTACTACTCGTCCGGCAGACAAGGCGAACTCGCCTGCGAGCACTACATCGTCCTTCGGCAGCGAGGTGACCAGTTGGTCGGTGAGAACGTTCCGGCCCGCAACGACTCACTGGTCCGGCTCGATCTCACACTGCGCGGGACTGTTGCAACCGGCACTTGGTCTGAACGCACGAGCACCGACGGCTACTACCACGGTCGCGAATACCACGGCGCCATTCAGTTGGTCATCGACCCGATGGGCAAGGCGATGACCGGCCGCTGGGTGGGGGTCGACAGGCAGTTCACTGTCGGCAGCAACGTGTGGGAACTCCAATGGATTGACACCGCCTCCGCCACGACCCAACGCGAGTACCGCAACCTCGTCTAAACCGGGTCTTTACCTCAGGAACAGCGGCTTCATCGGGTCGACGATGTCCGACAGCGCGGTGAGGCTGACCTCTCGTGGCGGACTGGTGAGCGCCGTTACCCGTACGACGCGGCGGCCGACTCGGAAGACGAGTTCGCCTTCTTCGGGGAGGTAGTAGCCGGGGCGACCGATCGGGGCGCTGCGGGGTGGTGGGACGCGCTCGGTTTCGGGGATGCTCGGCTGGTCGAAGGCCTCGACGATCGAGACGGTGGCGTCCGATGTGCCCCAGATGCAGGTCAGGGCGCCGTGCACCCGGTAGTCCCGTCGCAACTGCGCGGCGGCGCCGATGAATTTCTCGGCGGTTGAGTTCGACAGCTGACAGGTCGGGTCGGTTTGGCGGGCAGCCCGCAACACAGCCGGTACGGCGTCCTTCGCGGCCAGCGCGATGATGACGGCCTTGGCGCGGTCGACGCCGTCGGCCCGGCCTTGGTCGATTCCGCCGGCCGGGGTGACGCGGACGGCGTGGTCGGCGGTGATGAAGACGATTCGGGACTCGGTGATCTGCGCCTCGGGTCCGAGCTCGGACAACGGGGAGATGTGTCCGGCGCCGTTCAGCAGGCGGCCGAGAGAGTCGGGCTGGCGGGGGAGAGCGCTCACTCCGATCGTGACCGAGCGTCCTTCGACGAGCAGGGTGCAGAGATCGAGTGCGGGGAGACCGCCGTCGTTCCAGGCGCCCGGGTTCGCCGTGACCGGCACGCCGAGACGCACGGTCAGGTCGCGAGCGATCGTCGTACAGGCTTGTGGGCCTGGGGCGCCGGACCGGCCGTCGAGGCCAGTGGGCTGTGGGGGAGCGATTGCAGTCGGCGCACCGGCGGGCGGAGGCGCGACGGAGGGCCGGGGCTGATCGGCGTTGCGGGCGACCGAACAGGCGGGTATCAGCAGTGCGACGAGCACGGCGAACAGGGCGATTCGCATGCTTCACCTCCCAGGCGGATGAGTCCAGGATCACCTCTCGCAGGGTGGCTGTCATCCGATGGTGATCAGGAGCGGCTACGATCACCGACGCCATGCTTAACAGATTCCGGCACTTCTGGACCTTGGTGATCGCGCCGATCGCCAACCTCCTGCTCAAGCTCGGCGTGAGCGCCGACATGGTCACGCTCGTCGGCACCGTTGGGGTGTCCGCCGGAGCGATGATCTTCTTCCCACGCGGTCACCTCTGGGTGGGCGCGCTGGTGATCACCTGTTTCGTCTTCTCCGACCTGATCGACGGCTACATGGCCCGCACCTCGGGTACGTCGTCGAAGTGGGGCTCCTACCTGGACTCCACGCTGGACCGGATCGCCGACGGTGCGATCTTCGGTGCCCTGGTGCTCTTCTATGCCAATGTCAACGCGGGTGACTCGACGCTGATGGCGTCCGTCACGCTGTGGGCGCTGGTGATGGGCGCGGTCACGTCGTACGCGCGGGCCAAGGCCGAGAGCCTCGGGTACAAGGCGAGCGGCGGGCTCGCGGAGCGCGCCGACCGGCTGGTGTTCGTGCTGGTGACGGCGTTCTTCTCGGACCTGTTCAACCTGCCGATCCTGCTCGAGATCGTGATCTGGTACATCGCGGTCGCCAGCACCATCACGGTCGTCCAGCGGTCGCTGTCGGTTCGCAAGCAGGTGCGCGCGAACCCGGAGAGCGCTGGCCTCGACACCCCGCCACCCCCGGCCGACCCGAAGAGCTGACCTGTGGAAGCCGCTCGGCAGCGGGCTGTGGACTTGGCGTTCGCGCTCGCTTGGACCGTCGTACGCCGCCTGCCGGAACGAACTGTGACTTGGTTGTTCCGGCGAGTGGCGGATCGCACCTACCGCGGCAACGGCCGTGGGGTCCAGCGGTTGCGGAGCAATCTCGCGGTCGTCCGGCCCGAGGCGAGTCCGGCTGAGCTGGATGCTTTGACCCAGGCCGGGATGCGGTCCTACCTGCGGTATTGGCAGGAGGCGTTCCGGCTGCCGGACTGGACCGATGAGCAGATCATCGGCCGGGTCCGGACGGTCAACGAGAAGCTCCTCCGGGACGCCCATGCTGCGGGCAAGGGCGTCATCTGCGGGCTGCCGCACCTGGCGAACTACGACCACGCAGGGGCTTGGGCCGGCCGTACGGGGATGCCGGTGTGGACGGTCGCGGAGCGTCTGAAGCCGGAGTCCCTGTTCGACCGGTTCATTGCCTACCGCAAGCAGTTGGGCATGGAGGTGCTTCCACTCACGGGCAGTGACGTGGATGTCACTGCCGTGCTCGCGGAGCAATTGCAGGCCGGTCAGTTCGTCTGCCTGGTCGCCGACCGCGACCTGTCCGAGCGCGGCGTACCGGTCACGTTCTTCGGCCGGCCGTCGCGGATGCCGGTCGGTCCGGCCGCGTTGAGTCTCAAGACCGGCGCCCCCCTGATCCCGGCCACCCTGCACTTCGACGGTCCGGACCTCGTGATCACGTTCCACGATCCGGTCGGGACCGAGGGCGGGGCTGCCGCCATGACTCAGCGCTGCGCCGATGCCTATGCCGAGGGGATCGCTGCGCATCCTGAGGACTGGCACATGCTGCAGCGGATCTTCCTGGACGAGTGATCAGGCCCGCACATGCAGCCCGAAACCGGTCCGGCCTGCGGCTTCCAGCCCCTCCTTCAAATGCAGTGAGGGGATCTCGTAGTCGCCGAAGTTCTGCTTGCGGAACGCGATCGGCTCGGTCGAGTCCAGCGTGAGCAAGCGGTCCGTCCACGCCTTGACGACATCCGGGTAGTTCTCGGCGGACATCCGGTCGGTGCCGTAGAGCACGAACGGCGGCAGCACCTCGATCCCGGGGTAATAGAGGATGCCGTGGTGGATCGGGAACAGCAGATCGTCGATCGGTCCGTTGATCCCGCGCTCGGCGTAGTGCGCCTCCGGGCCGCCAGCCGTCACCGACAGCAAGGCCCGGCGGCCGGCGAGAGTGCCTTCCCCGAAGCGCTCGCCGTACTGGGTGTCGTTGTGCGCACCGACGCCGTACGCGAAGTGGTAGGTGAACACCCGGTCGACCCAGCCCTTGAGGATGGCGGGCATCGCGTACCACCACAGCGGGAACTGGAAGATGATCGTGTCCGCCCACATCAGCTTCTCCTGCTCGGCGCGCACGTCAGGGGTGAGGATGCCGGCGTCGAAGGCCCGGCCGGAGTCGCCGGGGATCTGCAACGGGCTGGAGGCGGCGGCGCCGAAGTCCGCGGCGTCCAGGACAGCTTTCCAGTTCATCGCGTACAGATCACTGACCAGTACGTCGTGCCCTGCGCTCTCGAGCGTGGTCACGGCGAGGTCCTTGAGCGAGCTGTTGAGCGACTTCTGCTCGGGGTGGGCGTAGACGATCAGCGTCTTCATCGGAACTCCTTCGGATCGGATGCCGACGATTCTGCGCAGCGCGGCGCGCGTTGTTCAGGGGCGCGACTTCCATCGGCCGGGACTTCCTGGTGTTGGCAGGGCCACCCTCGCTGGGCCGGGTTCCGGCGATACTGAGGACATGGATGATCTCGCGGGGTTCCTGCGGACCAGGCGGTCCCGGGTCGTTCCGGCCGCGGTCGGGATCGTGACCGACAGTCGCCGCCGGGTCGAGGGGCTGCGCCGCGAGGAGGTCGCCCACCTGTCCGGCGTCAGCGTCGACTACTACATCCGCCTGGAGCAGGGCCGCGCCACGCAGCCCTCCGAGCAGGTGCTCGACGCCTTGGCCCGGGTCCTCGGCCTGGATGAGACCGAGCGTGAGCACCTCGACCGGCTGAGCCGCCAGCCGCGCCGGAAGGCGAAGGCTCCCGGCCGCGAGGTCCGGCCCGAGCTGCTCCGCCTGCTCGACCTGGTCGCCGGCGCCCCCGCACTGATCATGGACCACCGGCTGGAGGTGCTCGCCGGGAACCGGCTGGCCCAACTGCTCTTCGGCCGGCCGATGCCGGGCCTGAACATCGCCCGGCACATTTTCCTTGAGGAGGACGAGCGCGGCCTGTATGCCGAATGGGACGAGTGCACGCTGGACGTGGTCGGTCACCTGCGGTTGTCGGCGGGCCAGTATCCGGACGACCGGCGGTTGGCCGAGCTGATCGGTGAGCTGGCGATCAGCAGTGAGCGCTTCCGCCGGCTGTGGGCCCGCGCCGAGGTGCGCGCTCGTACGCACGGCCGGAAGGCTTATCGGCATCCGCTGGTCGGGCTGCTGGAATTGCACCAGGAGAACCTGGCGCTGCCGGGCGATCCGGGCGTCGAACTGGTCGTGCTGTCCGCGCTTCCGGACAGTCCGGCAGAGGACGGGCTGCGGCTTCTGACCGGCCTCGGGTGACAATCATTCCGTGAGGATCGGCGTGGTGTGCCCGTACTCGCTGGGCATGCCCGGCGGTGTGCAGAACCATGTCCGCGACCTGGCCGAGGCGCTGCTCGACCTCGGCCACGACGTCTCCGTCCTCGCCCCCGCCGACGACCACGAAGCGCCCCCGTACGTCGTTTCCTCCGGACGAGCCATCGGGGTTCCGTACAACGGGTCGATCGCCCGCGTCACTTTCGGGCCGCGGACCGCGGCGCGCGTGAAGAGTTGGCTGGCCGACGGCAACTTCGACGTCGTGCACGTCCATGAGCCGACTACACCGAGTGCGTCGATCATCGCGCTCTGGTCGGGAGGCGGCCCGTTCGTGGCGACCTTCCACACGTGGCAGGTCCGATCCCGGGCGATGAGCGCAGCCTCCAGCCTGCTGCGCCCGGCGCTGGAGAAGATCGACGCGCGGATCGCAGTCTCGGAGAACGCGCGCTCGATGATGGTCCAGCACGTCGGCGGCGAGGCCGTCGTGATCCCGAACGGCCTCTACACGTCACGGTTCAAAGGCAGCCCGCGCCGCGAGTGGCAGGGCGACGGCACGATCAGCTTCCTCGGCCGACTCGACGAGCCGCGCAAGGGTCTCGGCGTCCTGCTGAAGGCCGTGCCGGCGCTCGTCACGGCGCGACCCGGGCTGAAGGTGCTGGTCGCCGGTGCCGGGCAGGCCGATGAGGCGCGGCGGTCGTTGCCGTTCTGGTGCCGCGACAACGTGCTGTTCCTCGGCCTAGTCGACGACGAGGCCCGAGCCGACATGCTCGCCGGCTCAGACGTGTACGTCGCTCCCCACCTGGGCGGCGAGAGTTTCGGCATCGTCCTGCTCGAGGCCATGGCGGCCGGTGCGCCCGTTCTCGCCAGCGACCTGCCCGCCTTCCGCCAGGTCCTGGAAGGCGGCCGGCTCGGCGATCTCATCGAGCCGGGTGACGTCGGCATGCTCACCAACCGCGTGCTGCACCTCCTGGCCGCACCGGCTGACCGCGAACGGCTGCGGTCCGCCGGACTGACCGCCGTACAGGCTTATGACTGGTCGGTGCTGGTGCCTGAGCTGGTGGCGGTCTACGAGTTGGTGGCCCGGCTTTAGGCGCGGCCCCACAGCTGGTAGCGGTTGCCGCTGTTGCAGGGGAGCGTGTAGGCGGCACCGTTGTGGTTGCTGTCCAGACACAGTCCGGTGGCTACGTTGCGGATGAGGCCGGAGCGTTCAAGGACCCACTGCTGGTACGCACCGCCGTTGCAGCCGAGTACATAGGCGCGGCCGGCACTGTTGCTGTCGAGGCATTGGTTGGTGCCGTTGCTCCGGAGGCCGCGGCTGTCGCTGGTCGGGTACCAGGTCTGGTTGGCGCCGTGGTTGCAGGGGAGCGTGTAGAGCGATGTCCCGTTGTTGTCCAGGCAGCGGCCGGTCTGGATGTTCGGGAACGAGTAGTCGAACTGCACACTGGCGTTGGCCGCCGTCGGGGCGACGGTGAGCGCGAGGCCGGCGGTGAGCACTCCGAGCAGGGCACGAGCGAACGGCATGGGTTCTCCTCCGTGAGGTCAGCGCAGTCACGCTAGGGAGACGGCGCGTGCTCCGGCAATGTCATCGTTGAGATCCCGTGGTCAAACCACAGGCTGCCTCAGGCGAGCTGGGCGCCGACCGCCTTGATCGCGTCCATGTCACCCGCGTGCGGCTGCCACGGGAGGACCAGCGGGTCGTTCGGGTAGCGGGGGATGACGTGCAGGTGGGTGTGGAAGACGGTCTGCCAGGCGTCGGGGCCGATGCAGCTCAGCAGGTTGGCGCCGGTGGCACCCTCCAGCCGGTCAACCACGCGGGTGATCAGGGACTGCGCCAGCAGCGTGACGGCGGTGAGGTCTTCGGGGGCGGTCTCGCGCAGGTCGGTGGAGTGCACCCGCGGAATCACCAGCAGGTGACCGGGCGTCGCCGGCGCAATGTCCATGAAGGCAATCGCCCGCTCGTTCTCGCCGACCTGCGTCGACGGAATGTTCCCGGCCACGATCCCGCAGAAGAGACAGTTCTCGCTCATCGGGCCAGGCTATACACTGCGGTCGCCGAAGCTGTCACCCCGAGGAGCCCGATGCCGGACGATGTCGTACGCCCGAGCGCGGCGACCGAGGTGGCGCCTTGGACGCTGCTGCGGTTTGCCTATCTTGCTGTCCTGGGTGGGGTGCTGCCGGTGACCTGGCTTGCGTTCGTGAGCAGCGGGCGGCTGGGGGTTGGCGACGCGAAGCGTGGGCTGATCGTGGTCGTCGGGCTGGTCGGCGTCGTGGCCGAGTTCTTCGCCGTCGGGTTGTTGATGCCGGATGGCGGTGAGTGGTGGAAGGCCCTGCTGCCGATGCGGGTCGTTGCCGTGCTCTGTTACTCCCTGCAGCACCGGATACAGCGGCAGAGCGATCGGTTGTTCCAGCTGAGTGGGCGGGAGTACGGCGTGCAGGTCGGAGCCGGGAACCTGGCCATGGTGGCCATCGGCGTGTTCACGGAGTTGTGCATCGCGGTGGTGGCGAGCTCATGAGTGACGATCTACTGCGGCCGACGATCGGGGATCGCGTCGACCCCACGGTGCGGCCCTGGCGGCTGAACTCGCAGGCGTACGTCGCCTTCTTCGGCGGCGTGATGGCCGCGACGATGATCGCCTGGCTGAACAGCGGCCGGCTCGGGCTCGACCGCGGTAAGCGCTGGCTGATCGTGGGGACCGGTGTCGTCGGGCTCGCTGCGGTGGTGGCGATGTTCGCGCTGCTGAACGCCGACGGGGAGCGCACGCAGAATCTGCGCATCCTCGTGCGGGTTGTCGCGGTGGTGTGCATCCTGCTGCAGATGCGCTGGCAGCGGCCGATGGACCGCGCGTTCCAGTTGCGCGGGGCCGAATACCACTCGATGTGGGTGCTGGGCCCGATCCTCGTACTCGTCTTCGGAATCCTCGAAGCCGTCCTTCTCGCTGTGGTGGTGTTGCTGTGAACGAGCCGACCGAATCCCGGCTGCGGATGGCTGGGCACTGGCTCCAGATCGGCCACCCCGAGCGGACGCTGGACGAGCTTCAGGGACTGTGGGGCGACGCGGCCGTCGACTACCGCGCCTACCTGTTCCGCGGCGCCGCGCTCCACCAACTCGATCGGAACGCGGAAGCGATCGACGTACTGAAGGATGGCCTGGCGGTGCACGGGCCGTTCCTGCCGCTGCTGCAGGTGCTTGGGTCGGCGTTGCGGGCCGAGGGACGGTTACCCGAGGCCGAGGGTGTGTTTCTGCAAGGCTTGAGCCTGGATCCGAACGATCCGGATCTGCTGATCGGGTATGCCCGGGTCTGCCTGACGGCCGGCCAGGCTGAGAAGGCGAGTGCGCTTGTCGAGCGGGCCGCGTCGCACGCGCCGGAGAGCGCTCAGGTCTCGGCCGCTCGGGCCGAAGTTTCCTTTGCGCTCGGCAAGGACCGCGACATGCAGCGGCACAGCAGCGAGGCTCTCTCGCACGATCCCGAGGACCCGCATGCGCGGGCACTGCACGGTACGGCGTCGATGCTGACCGGTGACTCGCGGTCGGGCTACAACTCGTTCGCCTCAGCCGCAGCCTCCCAGCCCGGCGACCAGGACCTGCGCTCGGCCGCCCGCGAAGCGAAGTTGATGAACCACCCGCTGATGCTGCCGCTGCGCCCGTTCCAGCGCCTCAACCCGCTGATCGTCTGGATCGGCGCGGTCGCGATCATCTACGGTCTCCGCGCTGCCGGCCTCGCTCCGCTGTCGTTCGGCTTCGCGATCATTTGGTTCGCGTTCTGCGTCTATTCCTGGGTCGTCCCGCCCTTGGTCCGCCGCTGGCTCAACCGGAAGTGGGGAGCATGAGCAACGAGCGCATCGACGCCCTGCGCAAGGCCGTCGACACGAACCCGGACGACGTACTGCTGCGGCTGGTCCTCGCCGAGTCGCTGGTGACGGCCGAGCAGGTCGAGGAAGCGCTCGACCAGTACGTCGTACTGCTGGACAAGGACGGTTTGCCCGAGGACCAGTTCGTGCCAGTGGGGGAGTTGGCCGCGGCGAACGGGCGACTCGCGCTGCTACGGAGCCTGCTCGAGACGGCGCGGCAGAAGGGCGTGGTCGAGGGGACCGGCCGGTTGCAGCAGCTCGTCGACACGATGATCTCCGAGCGCAGCGGTGTGAAGATCAAGGTCGGTCCGGAGGAGCAGACTCCGTTCGAGGCGGACACTCTGAAGGAGACCACGACCTTCGATCAGGTCGGCGGCATGGAGGAGATCAAGCGGGTCATCCACCGCATGGTCATCCTGCCGCTCAGCCGCCCCGAGCTGTACGAGAAGTACGGCCGCAAGTCTGGCGGCGGCGTGCTGCTGTACGGCCCGCCCGGTTGCGGGAAAACCCTGCTCGCGCGGGCGACCGCGGGGGAGTGCGGTCTGCCGTTCATCAACGTCCGCATCGAGGACGTGATGGACCCCTATATGGGTGTCTCGGAGCGGAATCTGCACGCTGTCTTCGAGCGCGCTCGCGCGAATTCGCCCTGCGTGCTGTTCCTCGACGAGCTGGACGCGCTGGCCTTCGCTCGGCACAAGCACGGTGGTTCTGAGGCGCGCCGGCTGGTCGATGTACTGCTGCAGGAGCTGGATGCGATCGGCTCCGACAATGACGGACTATTGGTGCTGGCAGCAACTAACGCGCCCTGGGATGTTGACGAGGCCATGCTTCGGCCTGGGCGCTTCGATCGCGTCATCTTCGTGCCACCACCGGACGAGCCGGCTCGCGCTGACATCCTGTCGGTGCTGGTCAAGGACGTTCCCGCGACTGGGCTTGACCTGAAGGCGCTCGCTGGGCAGACGCCGATGTTCAGCGGGGCGGATCTTCGGGCTCTGATTGAACGCGGGGTTGACCGGGTTATTGACGAGGCGCTGGCTAATGGCGGCGAACCGCCTTTGGGCATGCACCACCTGGCTGATGTCCTCGGTGCGGTGAAGCCGTCGACGTTGGACTGGCTGCATCGGGCTCGGTCGTATATCGAGTTCGCGAATCAGAGTGAGCGGTACGACGATGTTGCGGCGTACCTGAAGTCGCGGGATGTTCGGCGTCGGTTGAATCGCGACAGCAAGAGCTGAATTTCTGGTACGGCGGTGCATGGTTGGTCGCCGCTCCGGACAAGCCGGGCACGTTGTCTTTGGCTGGTCGCCGCGGCGGCCGCGTTAGAGAAAGAGCTTGGCTGGGCTCGGCGCGGGGCTGAGGTACTGGCGAGGTCGGCGATCGCGTGACCGCCGATTGAGGTGCTCGCTATGGTTGCGGCCGATAGCGAGGGAGCCTGGAAAGTGACGCTCTTCGGTGGTGAAAAGCGCTGGCAAGGAAGCTGAGGGTGACGCCGCGCCCAACTGGCCCTTGCTGCGTCGTTGCATGTGACTTTTTCGGCGCATAGACCCGAAAAATTCACGTGCTATGCGAGGCGTGATCCGGGCGCCCGTTAATTGGTGGATTTTCGTCACCGAGTCCCCACAAATCACCAATTAGCGCCAGCTTACCCGCGTTCCGGTCCGCCGAGGCGTTCAGTGGAAACTTTTTCGCAGATAGCGTCGAGGAATTACCACTGAACGCGAATTGCCCCGACTAGCGCAGATCTTGGGCCTCAGCCATAGCGGGCACCTCAAGCAACCGGCACGCGATCGCCGACCTCGCCAGTACCTCAACCACCCGCCGGGCTCAGCCAAGCTCTTTATGTAACGCGGCCGCCGCGGCGACCAGCCACAGGCGACGTGTCCGGCTTGTCCGGAGCGCCGAGCAACCACCCCGCCGTACCGGACAGGCCGCACCCCTAGCTGTGCTTCGAAGCGGCAGATTCCGGCATCGCCTCATACCGAGCGAACTCCCGCGTAAACGAAGCCGAGCCATGTGAGATCGAGCGGAGGTCGATCGTGTAGCGCGCCATCTCGACCTGCGGCACCTCGGCTTTCACGACAGTACGGTCGTCGCCGACTTTGTCGGTTCCGAGCAACCGGCCGCGGCGACCGGACAGGTCGCTCATCACCGTGCCGACCAGTTCGTCCGGCACTAGGACCGACACCAGGTCGACGGGCTCGAGCAGGCTGACCTTTGTCGCGGCGGCGGCCTCGCGCAGGGCGAGTCCGCCGGCCATTTGGAAGGCCATGTCCGACGAGTCGACACTGTGCGCTTTACCGTCCAGCAGGGTGACCCGGATCCCCACCATCGGGAATCCGGCCGCGCACCCCTTCTCCATCTGCGCGCGCACACCCTTCTCGACGCTCGGAATGAATTGCCTCGGTACGGCGCCTCCCACGACCTTGTCGACGAATTCGAACTCCGATCCGCCGGGGAGCGGTTCCACCTCGATGTGGCAGACGGCGTACTGACCGTGCCCGCCGGATTGCTTCACATGCCGGCCATGGCCTTTCGCTTTACCGCCGAATGTCTCCCGCAGTGGCACGCGCAATTCCACGGTGTCGACGGTGACGCCGTACCGGTTGGCGAGGGCATCCAGTACGACGTCGGAGTGCGCCTCGCCCATGCACCACAGCACGATTTGATGGGTCTCGGGGTTCTGCTCGATGCGTAGTGTCGGGTCCTCGGCAGCGAGCCGTTGCAGGGCGGCGCCGAGTTTGTCCTCGTCGGTTTTGGCGTGGGCCTGGATGGCGATCGGCAGCAGCGGTTCGGGCATCGTCCACGGTTTGAGGAGCAGCGGGTCGCCCTTGTCGGAGAGCGTGTCGCCGGTCTCGGCGCGGGTCAGGCGCCCGATCGCGCACAGGTCGCCCGCGATCACCGCGCCGGCGGGGCGCTGTTGCTTTCCCTGTGGAAACGACAGCGTGCCGATCCGCTCGTCCTCATCGTGGTCGTGATGGGAGTTGCGCTCGCCGAAGAAGGACGTGAAATGGCCCGACACGTGCACTGTCGTGTCGGGCCTGATGGTGCCGGAGAAAACTCGCACCAGGCTGACCCTGCCGACGTACGGGTCTGAGGTCGTCTTCACCACCTCGGCGAGCAGCGGGCCGGTCGGATCACAGGCGAGCGCCTTCCGCGGTACGCCGTGGGGCGTAAACACGTCGGGGAGTCGGTGCTCGGGTGGTGACGGGAACGCGCTGGTCGCGACCTCGAGCAGTTCGTGGGTGCCGACCCCGGAGCCGCTGCAGACCGGGATCACGGGGAAGAACGAGCCCCGCGCGACGGCCCGTTCCAGGTCCTCGATCAACACCTTCTTGTCGATTTCCTCACCATCGAGATAGCGCTCCATCAACGACTCGTCCTCGGACTCCTCGATGATCCCCTCGATCAGCGAACCACGGACCTCCTCGTACGACGCCTCTGTCGCCGAAAGCAATCCGACCAGACCGCCCTCGGTCGGCAGGTAGAGCGGCAGCACCTTGTCGCCGAACGACGCCTGGGCCGCAGCGAGCGCGTTGCCGAAGTTGGCGCGGGCGTGGTCGAGTTTGGTGATCACGACAGCGCGCGGCATCCCGACCTGATCGCACTCCTGCCAGACTGCCTTGGTCGGCTCGTCGACGCCTTCGTTGGCTGCGATCACGAATAGCGCGCAGTCGGCCGCTCGGAGCCCGGCCCGCAGTTCGCCGACGAAATCGGCGTACCCGGGGGTGTCGATCAGGTTCACCTTGACGCCGTCGTACGGGAGTGAGGCCAGAGCGAGCCCGACCGATCGCTGCTGCCGGACCTCGGCGTCGTCGTAGTCGCAGACCGTCGTTCCGTCCAGGACGGTGCCCGGTCTGGTCAGCACGCCGGAGGCCACCAGCAGGGCCTCGACGAGAGTGGTCTTCCCGGACCCGGAAGGTCCGACGAGCACCACGTTGCGAAGGGCGGCCGGGCTGTCCACAGCGGGCGCGGCGCCAAGTGCGGCATGAGTCTTGTCTGCCATGACGGTTCCTCCTGGGCCAACCACCATTCCCCTAACGGTCTCTTTGCACAAGACCATCGGGCGCCTCCCACGTCCGGACCCCGGTGATCGCTAGTGTCGCGAGCATGCGTAAGGCACTCGGGGTCCTCATCAGCCTGTTCGTCACCACGCTGGCGTTAGCCGGCTTCGCCCTGCCCGCCTCGGCGGCCGCGGGGGACGAGGTGCGCGCCTTCACCATCGACTACACAGTCGGTACCGACGGCGTACTGAAGGTGAAGGAGACGATCGCCTACCACTTCGGTAGCACCGGCCGGCACGGGATCTTCCGCACCTTGGTGACCCGCGAGCCGTATGTGGACGCCAAGGGGAACGACACGGGGAAGGACCAGAAGTACGAGGTCTCGAACATCAAGGTCGCCAGCCCGACCAATGCGCCGGACGCGTTCGAGACCGAGACGAAGAAGACGAACGGCGACCGTCAGCAGAGCATCCTGATCAAGATCGGGGACGAGGACAAGACGGTCTCCGGCCGGGAGGCGACGTACGTGATCACGTACGACGTCCGCGGTGCGCTGCGGCATTTCGACGACCACAGCGAGCTGTACTGGGACGCGACCGGTGCCGGCTGGGAAGCGCTGATCAAGACGGTCACCGTCAACGTGTCCGTGCCGGAGAACGTCCAGGACACGGACTGTTTCGCAGGTCCGCGCGGCTCCACCGCTGAGTGCCCGCAGAAGTCGATCGTGGCCGGCAAAGGCGTCTACCAGGCCACCGACCTGTCGCAGGGCGAGCAGTTGACAGTCGTCGCTCGGATCAAGGCCGGCGTGGCTCAGAACGACACACCGATCGTCGTCGACCCACCGACCTGGCTGCAGCGCAACGGCCTGAACATTCCGGCGATCATCGGGTCCGGCATCGTCAGCCTGTTCGCGCTGGTCGTGGCCGCGGTCTACGCGAAGAACGGCAACAAGGACCAGCGGTTCGCCGGGATGCCCCCGGGCACCTTCCCGCCGAACGGCCTCGATGCTGCGTCTGAGAAGAACACGCTGAACGACGACCAGATCCCGGTCGCCTTCGGCCCGCCGAACATCCCGGTGGCCGAGGCCGGTCTGCTGATCGACGCCAAGGCGAACACGACCGAGGTCGCCGCGACGCTGATCGACATGGCGGTCCGCGGTGGCGTTCGCATCGAGAACGACGGCACCGAGCGACGCGCCGTACTGGTCGATCCGAATGTGGCCACCGCGCCGCATGAGCAGGCGCTGATGCTGGGGATGTTCCCGGGCCTGGTGCCCGGTACGTCGCTCAAGCTCGAGCGACGAGCCGTCGGTGACTCGTCGATGGCGGCGACGGCCACCGCGATGCTGAACGCGCTGCGCGACCAGATCGCGGCACGCCAGTGGTACTCCCGGCTGCCGTCCAACATCGGCAGCCGCGGCACTTCGGTCTTCAAGTCCGGCTGGGGCTGCGGCTGCGTCGCGCTGATCGGCCTGTGGATCTTCGGCGGCGGAATCATCGGCACGGTGACCGCCGCCAACACCGGCGGCTTCGGCCGCGCCGTGATCGTCGCCGTACCGGTCGCGGCAGTGATCTTCGCAGTTCTGGCCTGGATCCGCATCCGCACTCGCGGCCAGCGCACCCCGGCCGGGCGCGCGGTCACCGACCAGGTGATCGGCTTCCGGAAGTACCTGGCCACGGCCGAGGCGGACCAGCTTCGCTTCGAAGAGGGCGAAGACATCTTCAGCAAGTACCTGCCGTGGGCGATCGCGTTCAACCTCGCCGACCGTTGGCAGAAGGTGTGCCAGCGACTCGTCGAGTCAGGCCGCCTGACACCCGATCCCTACTGGTACGTCGGTCCGTCGTACTACAGCTCGGGGTGGACAGCAGGCGCGGTGAGCTCGACCGTCGCGCAGACGTTCTCGCCGCCGCCCCAGCCGTCGGGTGGTGGCGGCGGTAGCTCGTCCGGCTTCAGCGGTGGCTCATCAGGTGGCGGTGGCGGTGGAGGCGGCGGCGGTTCCTGGTAGTCGGCCATGCGCAGAGCACTAGCGCTGCTGGCGTGCACGCTGCTGTCAGTGGTCTGGTTCGCCGCGCCGGCTGCGGCGGTACCGGGTGACCGCGTCACCCGGCTTGCGATCGACTACACCGTCACGCCGGACGGTGTGCTGCGGGTGCAGGAGACGATCGACTACCACTTCGCTGAGACCGGTCGGCACGGGATCTACCGCGACCTGGTGATCCGTGAGCCCAATGGCTCCGACAAAGATCAGCGGTACGACGTCTCCAACCTGAAGGTGTCGGACACGTTCACCACGGCCACGACGAAATCCAACGGTGACCGCAACGAGGTGCTGCGGATCAAGATCGGCAGCGCGGACAAGACGCTGCGCACGCAGGACACGTCGTACCGGATCAGTTATGAGGTCCGCGGCGCGCTGCGGCACTTCGCCGACCACAGCGAGCTCTATTGGGACGCCACTGGCTCGCGGTGGGACGCGCTGCTGAGCCAGGTCAACGTCACCGCGACCGTTCCACGCGGCGTGCAACGCGTGCGCTGCCTGGCCGGGCCGACCGGATCGACCCAGCCGTGTACTTCGGCCCGCGTCACTGGCGGCAAGGGCCTGTACGCCGAGTCCGGCGTCGGACGCGGTGAGCAGGTCACGATCGTTGCGGCGATCGCGGCCGGTGCGGTTGTCAACGACGGCCCGATCGTGGTCGACAAGCCCGGATTCCTCGACCGCAACGGGCTGAGCCTGCCCGCGGTGATCGTGTCGGCGCTGACCACGGCCGCCGCCCTCGTCATCCGCAAGCTGTACGTCGTCCGCGATCTCCGGTACGACGGTCTGCCGCCGGGCACCCAGTCGCCGTCGGCGCGGACCGTCAAGGACACCCTGACCGAGGATCAGCTCCCAGTCGCCTTCTCGCCACCGCGCATCCCGGTCGCCGAAGCCGGTCTGCTGCTCGACGCGAAGACCGGCACGACCGAGATCGCGGCGACGCTGATCGATCTCGCCGTTCGCGGCGTGCTCCGGATCGACAACAGCGGCAAGAAACGCAAGGCCGTCCTGCGCCACCCGGAACTTGCGACGGCTCCACACGAGCGGCGCTTGCTGAAGGGCCTGTTTCCCGGGCTCAAGCCAGGTAAGGAGGCGCTGCTCGAGCAGCGGAGGGCCGGCGACAGTTCACTCGCGATGGCCGCGAACCGGACCGTCACTGCGATCTACAAACAGGTCTCCGATCGCGGTTGGTACGTGCGGATGCCGAAACCCTCCAATCTCGGCTCGTCGTCCGTAGGTGTCTGGTTGTTCGTCGGCGTGTTCGGGCTGATCGGTTCGATCATCGGGATCGTTGCGCTCGTGAAGCACGGTTTTCCGAGCTGGACCGGGCCCGTGGCAGCTGTCGGTCTGCCAGTGATCGCCATGCTTTCGTTGTGGATCACCCTGGCCCGCAAGCGCGCCAAGGGACAGCGGAGCGCCGCGGGCCGCGCGGTGACTGACCAGGTGATCGGCTTCCGGAAGTACCTGACGACAGCCGAGGCGGATCAGCTGAAGTTCGAGGAGGGCGAGGACATCTTCAGCAAATACTTGCCCTGGGCCATCATCTTCGGCATTGCCGACCGCTGGCAGCAGGTCTGCCGCCAGCTCGTCGCCGCCGGCCAACTGACACCCGACCCAGGCTGGTACGTCGGTCCGTCGTACTACGACTCGGGCTGGTCGGCCAACCTCGTCACCAATACCGTGGCGAGCACCTTCAGTGATCCGCCCAGCCCGTCGACTAGCAGCAGCAGCGGAGACGGCGGCGGCTCGTCGTCGGGCTTCTCCAGCGACAGCTCCTCAGGTGGAGGCGGCGGCGGAGGTGGCGGCGGCTCCTGGTAACGCGCCGGCCTCAGCTTCGGAGTTGTTCGTTCATGATGAGGAACGCGCCGAGGCCGTGGAAGTCGTTCGTCGCGCGGACGCGGTCGATGTAGTACTGGTAGTTGCCGACGTTGGTGCCGACGCTGATGTCGTTGAGGTTGGTTCGCCCGTCGTTGCCGAGCGAGATCGTTGCCAGGACACCTTGGTAGCCGCGGTCGGCGGTTGCCTTGTACGACGTGTCGACGTACCCGCGTTGGACGGCTCGGGAGATGGCAAAGGTGTACATCGACGAGCAGGAGGTTTCGGTCCAGTTGTCGGTACGGTTGCCCTTGTCAACGACCTGGAACCAGCGGCCGGTCTTGGGGTCTTGGTGTTGCGCGTAGCCCGCTACGAGTTTGCGCAGTACGGCGATGAGGTCGGCTCGGCCGGGCTGGTTGGTGGGGACCACTTCGAGGACGTCGATGACCGCCATTCCGTACCAACCTTCGGCGCGGCACCAGACCTCCGGCGACAGGCCGGTGTTCGGATCCGCCCAGGTTTGCGCGCGAGCCTCGTCGTACGCGTGGCGTAGCAAGCCGCTGGGCTGCTGCAGGTGCTTGGCGTAGGTGAGTAGTTGGGCGACGGTTTCTTTGCTCGTGTACGTCGAGTCGCCGAACTCGCGGCCGTATTCGGCGAGGAAGGGGTCGACCATGAAGACGCCGTCACCCCAGAGTTGGTGCTGGCGGTAGGTCGCGGCGTGCCAGAAGCCTCCGTCGGAGGTGCGCGGGTAGGCGTCGAGCCTGGTGCGGATCTTGCCGGCGGCAACCTTGTAGCGGTTGTCGTTGGTCTCGTGGTGAAGCAGGACGAGGAGGCGGCCGGAGAGCATGCTGTCCAGGTCGTTGAAGCTGTTGTTGATGTTGCCGGATGAGTCGACGAACCTGTCCACCCAGGACTTGATGTAGGCAAGGTACTTGGGGTCGTGGGTGCGTTGGTAGACCAGGTACTGGCCGTAGAGGTAGAGGCCGGTCGGATAGGACCACCCGCCGATCGTGGTCGGGGTGTAGCGAACCATGGTGGAGTCGACCATCGCTTTCGACCAGTCCGTGGTCGCTGTGGTGACGTCTAGGTAGTCCAGGTTCGCGGTGCCGTCGGCGGTGGTCGCTGTGACGCGGATGGTGTTCGAACCGGCGTTGAGATTCGCGGTGGTCACGCGGGTTTTCCAGACCGCCCAGCCGCCGGTGGACGCGTAGGGGACGCTCTTGGCGACCACAGTGCCGTTGACGGTGATGTCTACGGCACGGATGGCGCTGGTGCCGTTCGCGTGGCCGAAAGTGAGGGTTGCGGGGCTGGCCTGGGCGCGGCTGACCTGCCACTGCACGTAGCTGCCGACTGTGTTGCTCGTGTTGACGAAGCCGCTCCCAGAGAAGCCGGTGTGGTTGCTCTCCACCAAGCTTCCGGCCGAGTACGTCGCCGACTCCGCCTCGTACCGGGTCGTTGGACCGGCGTCGGGGGTCTCAGCATCGACGGTCGACGGGGTGCTGAGGAGGGAGAGGGACAGGAGCGCCGCGAGGGCGCGGCGCAGTGTTTGTGCAGGCATCTTGAGCTCCAAAACCGGGGGCGGTCAGAGTTGGATCCAACGCCTCGACTCTGACCGCCGCCGGCAGCTGCGGTCAAGATGCTAATGCGTATTAGTCAAGCGATCTGGGGGAATCTGCGAGAAGCCAAGGCCGACGGGTTTAGTCTGAGGAGATGCCCGATGAGCGCAATCTTCGCGTCGACGTCGCGACCGTCGGCGATCTCGACGACTTGGTCCGCCTCGAGACCAACCTCTTCAATGAGGACGCGGGTTCCCACGACGCCCTCGTCGACATCAGTTGGCCCGACCGCCACGCGCGACAAGACTTCGCCCGATTGATGGCGAACGAATCCGCCCTCGTGCTCGTCGCCAGGTACGACGAGCGAGTCGTCGGACACCTGGTCGGCTACCTGACAGGTCCGTCGCCGACGCGTTTCGACCGCCGTACTGCGGAGATCCGCAGTCTCTACGTCGATGCCTCTGCTCGTTCCGCCGGCGTAGGCCAGGAACTGGTCCGGCACTTCACGAGCTGGGCCCGCTCCCACGCCGCTGCGGCCATCGCGGTCACCGCCTACGCAGCCAACCACTCCGCCCGCACGTTCTACGACAAACTCGGCTTCACCGAGCAAAGCGTCGTACTGCGTGCTGCTATTGATCAGTAGGGCCCGCGACCGACATCACCGGAGTGAGGTCAGGCTTGCTCGTCGGGTTTCTCGTCCTTGCGTTGACGGAGGGCTCGTTCGGTGAGCCGCCCTAGCTTGCCGGTTGCCGATTTGGCGAGGCCGAAGGTTTCGTTGCCTAGGCGGAGGGCTGCGTCGACGCCGTCTGCTCCGGCCTCGCGTGCCTTGTCGGTGACCTCGGTGGCAGCGTCTGTCCAGCGTTTCGCCTGCAGCGACTGGCGATCGTGCTCGATGCCGAGCCGGCCCTGGAAGTCGACGACGGCCGTCGCGACCTTGTTGCTTGAATGCACTACGTCTCGGGAGGCGGTGGGGTGGAGGAGGACTTTGGTGTTGGCGAGGCCGGCGGCCGTGTCCATGCGGGTCATCAGGCGCTCGGTGCTGCTGGTGATGAGTTCCAGCCGCTTGTGACGGGCAGCTCGCAGCCCTAGTCGATGGCGGTCGAGCTCGTCGGGTGATGCGTCCAGGACTCGGTCTAGTTCCAGTACGGCGATCGCGTCTTGGAGCCGGAAACAGTTGGCGAGGACCGCGAGCCATTCCTGGACCTTGGACTCGGCGTCCTTGATGGTCTTGGCGAGCTCACCGACCTTCGCTTCGTTCTCGAGTTTCTCTGCCAGCGCATCGAGTTGCCGCAGGGCGTACACCTGAGTCCGGGCGAGCGCCATCGTCGTGGATTGGACCTTCGACCAGGTGACCTCGGAGACCCGGCCGACCTGCTCCCGGATGGTCATGGCCTCCTCGACGACGAAGTCCACGCTCACCATGTCGGCGAAGACAGCGTCCTTCTGGGCGCGGATCACGTCGTCGACCTTCTTGTCGATGACTGCCAGGTAATCGGTGATGTCGTCCATAGCCTGCTGCATCGCCAGTTGCGCCATGATGCCGGCAGCGCCTGCCAGGAGCGCCGGATTGGCCAGGTGCGCAGCAGGAGCTTTCGCGAATTGGACGAATCCTTTGATCTGGCCGTGGTTGCCCTTGAGCACTCCGGTGCTGAGACCAGTCTTGGAGCTTTCTCGGAGTCCGTGCTTCTGGATGAGCTGTGCCGTCTCCTTGGACAGCTTCACCCAGCGCCCGGAGTTGGCTGCGATCTCGGAACCGGCCTGAGCGACTGTTGCCCCGCCGCTGAGAAGAGAGCTGAGCCGCGGCAGTCCCAGGTCCTTCGACGGGAGGCCCTCGGAGACGAGGAAGCGTTCGACGGCCGCCGGATCGCCGATGACCGCCAGCCCATCGCCGTCACTGATCAGCTGAATGTCGTGGTCCATTGTCAGACAACCTTGAAGTTGAGAGTTTCGGCGGGCTCGACCCGCTTGGTGCCAGACATCGGTGGTCCCCCCACGTGATGCGCCAACGGCTCACGCCGTCCCTTTGAAGAGCCAAGAATGGGGTACGGCGCAAGCCGGCGTCCATAGCAGAGAGTGATCTTCCGCTGGAGGCAAAGTTCGAGTGGGTGACCGAGTAGGCCTGTTATCATTCAGATTGAATGAGAAAGGTGCTGCTGATGCCTGTCCGTAAGTCTGTCCTGAGCGAGCAAGCCCTGCTGGAGGCTGCGCGGGTGCGGGCTCGGCGCGAGCTTGCTGATTTGGATCTGCGTCGGTTTGCGGTGGAGCAGGTGAAGACTGGCCGCAGTCAGGATGCTATTGCTGACGCGCTGGGGACCTCGCAGGCGCAGATTTCACGGTGGGTGGCGGAGGTGGTGGCTCATCCGCGGTCGCTGGCGGTGACGGTTGACGAGTTGGTGAACCGCACGCTGGTTGGTGAGATCTCAGCGCCGGATCTGGTGACTCGGTTGGACGAGGTCAAGGTGGCCTATGTGAACCCGGACAAGCGGCCGCACTCGCCTTGGGCGAAGCTGCGTGATGCGCATCGGAGGGGTGTGCTGAGCGATGCGGATACGCGGCTGATCGCTCGGCGGACGGCTGAGCGCATGGTTCACCGTGTGAATCGGCACATGGACCTTGAAGCGCAACCCGTCAGTGATGGGGCTACTGAGCGCTCCGTGGATGAGGCGACCGAACGGCTGCTCCGGACTCTGTGACACGCGCAGCAACCTGGAGCGAGACGATGACGATGAAGGTGTACTGCCGGTGAGCATGTTCGATCCGCTGAATCAGCCCTACGGAGCGACGCCGGTCGACGAGGACGATCGGCAGTACCTGCTGGATGTTCACCGCGACATCGCGACGATGGCTGAACTCAATGACGCGGAGAGCAGCAACATCGCTGATGCCCGGTTCTGGATTCGGGACGAGGCATTCGAGGTGGCCGAGCTGCTGTCGCTCGGCGTGCAGTGCGACGTTCACCGACGGATGTTCGACCGGGTGTGGGACTGGGCAGGGCGTATTCGCACCCGGGAGCTGAGCATCGGTGTTGAGCCGTACCGGATTCGCGAGGACTGGCCTGGTGCATTGGGCGATGCGAGCTACTGGGTGGAGCACCGGACCTACAGCCCGGCTGAGGTGGTTCTGCGGCTGCATCACCGGACGGTTCAGATCCACCCGTTCCAGAATGGCAATGGCCGGCACGCTCGCATGCTCGCAGAGGAGCTTGCGCTCGGTCTGGGGCTGGAAGAGGACTGTTTCTCCTGGGGAGGACATCTGGGCGTGCCGCTTGAGCAGCAGCGCGCGGCCTACCTCGATTCGCTACGCCGGCTCGACAAGAACCCGGGTGACGTCGAGCCGCTGCTGCAGTTCGCTCTGGATCCGCAGGCCGACGACAGTTGGCCGTGAACTGACCGCGTCGTCGTGTCCTGAGCAGGAACGAGCAAGGCGGCCCACTCGAGAGTGGGCCGCCTTACGTCGTACAGGTCAGACCTGGCCGGCCTTTTCGAGGGCGGCGCAGCAGGTGCCTACCATGAGGCGGGCGACGTTGTAGGGGTCGATGTTGGCGTTGGGGCGACGGTCTTCGATGTAGCCCTTCTTGTCGACCGCTACCTGCCAGGGGATGCGGACCGAGGCGCCGCGGTCGGAGACGCCGTACGAGTAGACGTCGTGGGGGGCGGTCTCGTGGTTGCCGGTGAGGCGCTCTTCGATGCCGTGGCCGTAGCCGGCTACGTGCTCTTCGACCTTGCCGGGGGCGCCGAGGGACTCGCAGGCGGTGATGATGGCGTCGTAGCCTTCGCGCATGGCGCGGGTGGAGAAGTTGGTGTGGGCGCCGGCGCCGTTCCAGTCACCCTTGGCGGGCTTGGCGTCGAGCGTGGCGGCTACGTCGAACTCTTCGGCGATGCGGTAGAGGAGCCAGCGCGCGACCCACAGGTGGTCAGCGACCTCGAGGGGGCCGGCCGGGCCGATCTGGAACTCCCACTGGCCGGGCATGACCTCGGCGTTGATGCCGGAGATCGCCAGGCCGGCGTCGATACAGGCGTCGAGGTGCTTCTCGACGATCTCGCGGCCGAAGACCTCGTCGGCGCCGACGCCGCAGTAGTACGGGCCCTGCGGGGCGGGGAAGCCGACGGCCGGGAAGCCGAGCGGGCGACCCTCCTGGAAGAAGGTGTACTCCTGCTCGATACCGAACCAGGACTCCTGGTCGGCGAACTGCTCGGCGACGGGGGTCAGCGTGGCGCGGTGGTTGGTCGGGTGCGGGGTGCCGTCGACCAGGTAGACCTCGCAGAGGACCAGCTTGTGGTCGCCGCCGCGGATCGGGTCGGGGCAGGTGAAGACGGGCTTGAGGACGCAGTCCGAGTTGTCACCGGGTGCCTGGTTGGTGCTCGAGCCGTCGAAACCCCACTCCGGGAGCTCAGCGCCGTCCGCGAGGATTCTCGTCTTCGAGCGCAGCTTCGCGCTCGGCTCGGTACCGTCGATCCAGATGTACTCGGCCTTGTACGTCAACCGTCCGTCCTCCCTCACAGCGGTGGCCCGGCAGATCCCGGGCCTTCCGCTGTCGACAGTCTCAACAACCCATTGCGCTCCTGTTACTCATTTGTGAACGGCGTGTGACGTCAGGCGCGGATGCGGAGGTTGTGGCTGGTTCCGGCGGTCCCGCCGGTGCTGACAGTGATGTCGAGGCCGGCATTGGTACGGCGAGTGGTCACAGTGTCGCTCGCGGTGAGCACGCGTGCGCCGGGCAGGAGCAGGCGGAGACGGATCGTGTCGGCCCGTTGAGTCGGGTCGGAGAGCGCTATCTCGTGATCACTCCCGCGGCGGCGGATGATCACGGAGAGCGGTGTCTCGGCGATCAGCGAGCCGACGCGGGTCGGCGCCCAGAAGTTGGCGAGGGTGAGACCTGACGCGGAGACGGCTTGGGCGTCGGAGCTGTTGGAGAGGATGCGGACACTGCAGGAACGCGCGATCTGCTGGGTGCGGGCGAGGCTCGCACCGGGTGCGAGCAGATAGCTGTACGACGCATCCACCGGATCGACGCCGTGATCCAGCCACAGGGTGAGATACCGGCGAGTGACCGGCGTGGTGGTCCCGCCGGTGTTGATGTCCCGCCAGGAACCGGTGCGCTCCTCACGCTTGGCCCGTACGGCGGTCGCATGCGGGAACACGTATCCGCCGACCCCTTCGAGATGCGCCCAACGCGCCCGGGGGAGCGCGGCCGTGTCGCCCAAGGCGGGAACAACGGCGGCGCCATCGACGACCAACCCGGAAACACCGTCAGCATGCAGATTGCGGTTCTCGACGACGGTCTCCACGGCATGGCCGCTCGTACCGGTGATACCCGCGCCCAGCGCTACGACGTACTCGTCGAGGCAGAACCAGGACTTGCGCGCCCGCATCGGCGACGACGGCGCTTCGAGGTCCTGCCCGATCGCGGCGTACCCGCCGAGCGTGCTGCCACCGACCCAAGTCGCGCTCAAAGGCCGGGCGGCGCCCCATTCGCCGCCGGCCTTGGCAGGCAGCGGCAGGGTGTCGACGGTGATGCCGGGGAGCCGATAGCGGTCGACGGTCGGCCAGAATGCGTCGGCGTACTGGCCGTTGTCGCCGTCGTACAGATAGGTCATTCCGGAGCCGGTGTGGAAGCCGCAGTTGTTCTCGCCGTTGCCGGCTTCGTAATGCGCGATCCGGGTGCTGGCCATCGAGATCGCGTACGCCCAGCCGCGGCGGCGATGGACAGCGCGGTCCATGCTCGCGAAGAGCGTGTGTCCCGGCGGTTCGGCGGCCGGAGAAACCCCAGAGAGCGATTTCACGAGCGCCACCCGGGGGATCGTTGCCCCGGACAACATGTTGCCGAAGGTAGCGCGCGCGAGCCAGCCGGCGACCGCGGATCGCCAGTGCGCGGCCAGCGCCGGATCGACCCCGTTCGCGAGCCGCAGGATCGCCTCGGCCGCGGTGTAGCCGTCGTCGTGGTCGGTAGCGTTCCAGCGGGAGACAGCCCGACCGCGGACGAAGTCCATCATCCGCAGGTCGTGCACAACCGGCAGGTAGGTCGCGGCCACCGAGTCGAACAGGATCTGGCGCTTCGGATCGGTCACCTCCCAGGGCGATCCGGCGAGCAGCGCCAGGAGCTTGCCGATCCCGTTGAGCAGCACGTGGCCGTACGTCCCCGTGTAGGCGACCCACGTGTGCTGCACGAACGACCCGTCCCGGTAGAACCCGTCGCCAGCCGTCACGTATTGCCACGTGTCGCTCAAACCGTCCCGCGCGTGCACCAACTTGGCTTCGTCGTCGGTCACCAGCGCCCGGACGATGATGGCCTGGCACAGGTCGACCCGGTTCGCCCCGGTCGACAATGCCTTGCGGGCGGGCGGGAACATCCAGTACGGGTCCGGCACGAAGTGGTCGATCGCAGCGCAGTACCGCGCACGTGCCTCGGCCGGGATTTCGTCGTACAGCAAGACCATTGTGGAGGCGAGCGGCCGCGTTGCGCCGATCTCCCACGACCACCAGTTGCCGAATTCGGCGACGCCGGCGCGATAGATCAGTGTGTTCAGAGACTCCAGAGCAGCCAGTACGTCGGCCAGTAGCGCAGCCGACCGGTAGTTCGCCGAACCGGGCGTCGCCCAGGCGGTCGCGAGCTGCTCGAGCCGCACGTAGGAGTTGGCGACCGAGGCGTCCGCACTCAACGGCTGGTCGGTGAAGGCCGCCTTCCGGCCGGCGGACCGGTCGAGCTTGGTCAGCGACGAAACGACCGCAGCGTCGAGTCGCGTCAGCGCGGCTTGATACGCAGGGTCGGCCGGCTCGATGACGTCGCTGCCGGTGAGCGCAGCCGCCCAGCGTGCGCGAAGGGCGGCGAAGTCGGTGGGAGCGGCGGCTGCGGGGCTTGCGACGGTGGCGGCAGCAGCGGTGGCGGTGGTCAGGGCAAGGAAGGTCCGGCGCCTCACAGCGTCTCCTCGGGGTCGGCGGGAGGGACTGTCGAATGAGTTTGAGTTGAATACCGGCCACGGTCAAGAGATTCATAGCAATGACTTTGTGTTCTACGCTCTACGACGTGAGCACTGCAGAGGGGGCCGCGCACGGCCAGAAGGCGCGCCATCTGGCCGACGAACTACGCCGCGGCGTCGCCGAACTGCGGTGGCGCGGGAAGCTCCCGACCGAGCAGCAGTTGGCCGACGAGCAAGGCGTCAGCCTCAGCACGGTCCGGCGAGCTGTCGATCTGCTCGTACAAGACGGGTTGGTCTACCGCCGGCAGGGATCCGGCATGTACATCGCGGATCAGGCCACCGGGCCGCTCGTCGGCGTCGCCGTACCGTCGATGACGTACTACTACCCCCGCATCATCGTCGGGATCGAACGCGAATTGGCCGCGCACGGCGGCCAGATGATGCTGCGCAGCACCGAGTGGGACCCGGTCGAGGAGCGCCGTGCGATCGAGAGCCTGATCGGTGCCGGCGTCGCCGGGCTGATTCTCGCGCCGGACCAGCCCGCGCTCGCCGAGATCGACCTGCCGGTCGTGCTGCTGGAACGTGGTCTCGAGGACCCGGCGACGACGTACGAGTTCGTCGGTACGAACCACGCGGCCGGCGCGCGGTCCGCCGTACGGCATCTGCAGGCGCTCGGTCATACGCGGATCGCGTATCTGGAGCGGACCGGTCAGCACACTGCGCCTCAGGTGCGTGCGGGTCTGGCGGACGACGTCGTACTGACTCGTTCGGCGGAGCGGTGGACGCGGGCGGATGCGGACGGCTTCCTCGACGACCTTCTCGCGGAGGGCGTGACCGGGGTGATCTGTTTCCCTGACCGCGAGGCCAGTCTCTTGCTGACCGCTGCGCTCGCCCGTGGCGTCGCCGTACCGGGGGAGTTGTCGGTGGTGAGCTACGACGACGAGGTGGCGGATCTGTCCGACATACCGCTGACGGCGGTGTCGCCAGCGAAGTTCGAGGTCGGCCGGGTCGCGGTCAACGTGCTCCGCGCGCGGCTCGCCGATCCCGATTCGCCGCGGCAGCAGATCTCGCTGGTCCCGCGGCTGGTCGTGCGCGAGTCCACGGGACCCGCTCGGAATGGGCTTGGGTACTGAATCGCCAAGCGACCTGAGGGAGATTCATGAGTACGGCGACCGGCCGGCATCCCATTCGTCCGGCTGCTGCCCTGGCTGCGTTCGCAGTGGCCACGGCCGCCGCCGCGCTCATCGGCGTACTGGCCGTCACCGATACCAGCACGCAGTACGCAGGCCTGGACCAGCCGGCCTGGGCCCCGCCGAGCTGGCTCTTCGGTCCGGTGTGGACGGTGCTCTACGCGATGATCGCGATCAGTGGGTGGCTGGTCTGGCGGCGTACCGGCTGGTCGCGAGCGCTCGTGCCGTACGCCGTCCAACTGGTGCTGAACGCGATCTGGACCCCACTGTTCTTCGGCGCCGGCCAACGCGGTCCCGCGCTGATCGAGATCGTGCTGCTCTGGCTCGCGATCGGGTGGACGATCTGGACGTTCCGCCCAATTCGCCGTACGGCGGCCTGGCTCCTCGTGCCCTACTGGCTGTGGACCACCTTCGCCACCGCCCTCAACGCCGCCGTCTGGAGCCTGAACCGGTGACGGTGCTCACAGGGCGCCTCGCGTGACATCCGGCCCCTGGCCGACGTCTTCCTGCTAACCAACGCTAGGAGAAGAATCTTATGTGGGCCTTCCTGTCCCGACGTTTCTGGTTGTGGGTTGCTCTCAGCGTCGGTGCTCCGCTGGTGTCCTGGCTGATCGGCAAGGCCAGCGAGCGCCTTGAGTCCCGCAACGGCCCGACCCGGGTCAGCGACACCCTGAAGAAGGCCGGCGGAGTCGTCGGCCGTCAGGCCCGCGGCCCGCTCTCGCGTGGGCGATCCGCCGCTCGTCACTAAACCCCGCAGATTGCGGACGCAGATCGTCCGCAATGCTGGGTACCGTGCCGAGTATGGCGATCGCAAAGTACCCAAGTTTTGTCCTTGACTGCCCCGACCCGGGAGTCCTGGCCCGCTTCTACGGCGAGCTTCTCGGCTGGACCGTGAAAGCTGACGACACCTGGGGCGAGATCCGCCCCGAAGACGGCAGCAGCTGCATCTGCTTCCAAGGTGTCCAAGACTTCAAACCCCCAGCCTGGCCCGGTCAGGACGTCCCGCAGCAAATGCACCTGGACGTCATGGTCGAGGACCTGGACGCCGCCGAGCCCGAGGTCCTGAAACTCGGCGCCACCAAACCGGACCACCAACCCGGCACAACCTTCCGAGTCTTCCTCGACCCAGCCGGCCACCCCTTCTGCCTCTGCGTCAGCTAGTCCTGGCATAGGCGCGGACGGGGAAGGTGCCGAGGCCGGCGACGCGGGGTGCGGTTGCTGTGAAGGTGGCGCCTGTGGGCGGGACCTCGGCGAGGTTGGTGAGGTGTTCGACGATGGCGATGTCGGCGCCCAGCAGGAGGCTGTGGGCTGGGCGGGTGCCGTCGGTCATGTCGTCGATGTTGGCGGCGTCGATGCCGACCAGGACCGCGCCGTTCGCGATCAGCCACTCGGCTCCGTCGCGGGTGAGGAAGTGCGGATTCTCGACGTACTCAGGCGTACCGAAGCGTGCGTCGTCGCCGGTGTGCAACAGCACAGCCTTGCCCCGTACGTCGTAGGTCGCCAGCGCGGCCGTGTCGATCCCGAGTCGCCCGCTGTCCTCCAGCCTGACGACGACCGCGGGCAGATCGGCCGTGCGTTCGAGGCTGAAACCGGTGAGATCGTGTCCATCGGCGTACCGGTGGTACGGGCTGTCCATGTAGGTGCCGGTGTTGGTCACCATCGTGATCAGCCCGATCTCGAAGGTCGTTCCCGGCGCGTAGATCTCGCGCGACGCCTCGCGCGTCAACTGCTTGCCCAGCTCAGGTCCGGGCAGGCCAGGCAGCGTCAGCATGCCGTCGCGGATGACATGACTCAGCTCCACGTACGACGGCTTGCCATCCGACCGGCCTTCGGCACTCGGCCCACCGCGGGTGCCTTTGTGAGCGGCCTCGACGATCTCCAGGTTGTCGAGGCGCACCTCGCCGGCCATCAGCAGACCGAGCGAATCGAGGAAGAGTTCGCCGACCTCGGCCGACGTCACGTCGGCTGACGGTACGTCGACCAGGAAACCGTCGGCTTGCAGGCCGCCGCCGTTCGTGAAGGTGACAGTGGCATCGAAACGAGCGCGATAGCTGGGCATCGGCACATCATCACATCGGTCACGGAACCAGGTACGGCGCCCCAAGGATCCAACCGCCTCGCGGCGGCCGCGGCAGCTCCTCGTCGATGAGCTCCACGGGGTCACCGACGCGAATCGTTCCGCCCTGCGCAACCCAGCAGTTGAGCGCTACCTTGCCCTCGAACGAACGGTGAATCCGCCGCAGGACATCAAGATCCTGTACGCCGGTATCGGGGTCGATCGTCGTCACGATGCACCGTCCACGCAGCGACTCGATCCCGATCACCACGTCGCCGATCCGCAGGGCCTGACCGGGCCAATCCCGTTCCCGCAGATCCGGTACGCCGCCGATGACCAGGTTCGGGCGGAGCCGGCGACCGTCGTACCCGAGTGCTTTGATCCCGCCATCAGTTGCCACAAGCAACGGAAGGATGTCGAACCGTTCCTTACCGTGATGGACGGCCAAGCTGGCGCCCGGACCAGCCGCAGCCGTTACCGCAGCCGCTGCCGCAGCCGACGTCCACTCGTGCCCGTCGACCAGGATTGCTCCATCAGCGGCCGTGGTCGCCGACATCGTCAGCAGACCATGCCGAGTACGGCCCGTCAGTACGCGCTCGGCCGGCGAACGTGGATGACGCGGTCGCCCTGGATGCCGTCATCAGTGAGGACGGCCGCGTCGAGCGGCTCGCCCCGCATCGACTTGATCGGGTACCGCCACAACTCCGCAACCTGCATCGATCTGCCTTTCGCTCGTGTCAGAGAGCAAAGCGGCAGCCGCAGCGGGATTGTTCCGGTCTCCGGAAGATTGACCAGATCGGTCCGCCTAGCTGAACGCCCAAGCGGCCATCAGGGGCAGCTCCTCGCGCCAGAACGGATCGCCGTGGTCGCCCGCACGTTCGGTGATGACCACATCAGCCCCGGCGTCCTTCAGGGCATCGGCCCAGCGCACGGCGTTCTCCTGGAAGAACGGTTCCTTGGTGCCGGCGGTGAAGTAGGCCCGGGGGAGCACGGCCTGCATGTCACCCGGAGGCCGGTAGCCCGCACCTGGCGAGGCGCACAGGATAGCGCCGTACACATCCGGGTGGCGCAGCCCCAAAGCCAACGCCAACTCACCGCTTGCCGAGACCCCGAGGATCGCCGTTCGGCTGGCAGGCAGCGTGATGCCGAAGTGAGCGCGGATGTCGTCCACGAAGAACTTCTCGTGGGCCGCAAACCGTTCCGCGTCAAAGACCGGCGAGTACTCGTGCAGCCGATCCATCTCGTCATCCACCCGGTCAGCCGCGACAAGCATCGTTGGCGGCACCCCAGGCGACTCGTTCAGGAACGCACCCCACTGCGAGATCAGCTGGCCGTCCCCGGCATAGATGATCGCCTCCGCGGGCTCCGACGGGATAAACGCCGTCACCCGCCGCCCGCCGCCGTACGAGAAGGTCTCGGTGATCGTCTCCATCACCGCACGCTAATGGACTTCGGAGCAGAATGCGCGCATGAGCATCTTGGAGAAGTTCTCGTTGGCTGGGCGTACGGCGTTGGTGACGGGCGGGTATCGCGGGCTGGGAAAGGCGTTTGCGACTGGGCTGGCGGAGGCAGGGGCCGACGTGGTGATCGGGGCGCGGGATGTGGCCGCCTCGAAGGCAGCGGCCGCGGAGTTGGCTGCGGCGACCGGGCGGACCGTGGTGGGGGCTGTCTCTTATACACAAC
>NZ_SMKX01000065.1 GCF_004349055.1 Kribbella antibiotica | reverse complement strand
GGGTGGGTGCAGACGTGGTCCCGCAGCGAGTCGACCGACAGATCCAATTGAAGACCCGAAGTCAGTGAGTGGGTGAGTCAGGAAGACCGCTGCGGGACCACGCCAACCATTCTCACTGTGAGTGGGGGCGGTCCGGCCTTCGGCCGACGCCGGCCAGGCAAGTCTGGCTACCTCCTGTTCTTGGGAGGACGTAGCGTGGCGGGCATGGATGTGGAGCTGCTGGTGGCGGCGTCGGCTGAGTTCGAGCGCGTGGTGACGGAGCTGCCTGAGGGGAGCTGGGAGCTTCCGACGCCGTGCGAGGTGAGCGTGCGCGAGCTGGTTGAGCATGTTGTGGAGGGCAACCGGTTTGCGGTGGCGGTGCTGGCTGGAGCGAGTGCGACCGCGGCTTGGGGTGCGGTGCGTGCGCAGAAATTCGGCCCGGATGCAGTGCAGGAGTCGGCCGCCGGACAGGTCGAGGCGTTCCGCGCCGTGGCGGGCGACGACGTCGTGCATCACCCCGCTGGCGACATCACCGCGGAAGCGTTCCTCAGGTACCGGTTGGTCGACGTGGTCGTGCATGCCTGGGACCTGCTCACGACAGCAGGCCTGGACGAAACGCTGAACACCAAACTCACCGAAGGGCTCTGGGCGCTCGTCGAGCCAGAGCTCGCCGAGATGCTTGCCTTCGGCTCGTACGGCGACGGCCCGAGCGGAACGGTGACTCCGGAGGCGCCCGCTCAGTTACGCCTGCTGGACGCCTTCGGCCGCCGCCTGACCTGAGGCCGTCGTACTGATTACCGCGCTGGCTACGGTTGTTCTGGGTGCCAGGTCTGGCGAGGTGCGTGGCCTGTCCGGCGCAACCAGTGGTCGGTATAGAGGATCCGCGCCGGCGTGATCACCGTCAGCGGATCAGTCGGCGGCTCATCCAGCGGCCGCCCGCGTTCGGCGTACTCGGACTGCCACCGAAACGCCTCCCAGTACTCACCCGCATCCGCCGGCGCCAGCGTCCGCGCCGTGCCGAACAACTGCGCACCCCGGCTCGACGCAAGACCGACATACGGTACGACGATGCCCGCCGACACCCGTGGATCGCGGCGCAGGTTCCGCGACTTCACCGAGGAGTCCCAGGAGCTGTAGAAGATCTCGAACCCCAGGTTGTAATAGCGAATCGGCGTAGCCGACGGCGAACCATCGCGGTTCACCGTCGCCACCACCGCAAGATTCTGCGTCGACAGCAGGTTGAGGATCCGCTCCTCCAGCTCCGCCCGCGGCAGGATGCCGGTAGGAGTCGGACCCTCCAGCCAAGGATTAGTGAGCGGCAACGTACTCCTTCAGATGCTTCCCGGTCAGCGTCTTGGCCGACTTCACCAGCGCAGCCGGAGTGCCTTCGAAGACGACCTTGCCGCCATCATGCCCGGCGCCCGGGCCAAGATCGATGATCCAGTCCGCGTGCGCCATCACCGCCTGGTGGTGCTCGATCACGATCACCGACTTGCCGGAGTCGACCAGCCGGTCGAGCAACCCGAGCAGGTTGTCGACGTCGGCCAGGTGCAGACCCGTCGTCGGTTCATCAAGGATGTAGACGTCACCCTTGTCAGCCATCTGCGTGGCCAGCTTCAGCCGCTGGCGCTCACCACCGGACAGCGTCGTCAGCGGCTGCCCCAGCTTCAAATACCCGAGCCCGACATCCGCCAGCCGATCAAGAATCTTGTGCGCGGCCGGCACCTTCGCATCACCCTCAGCGAAGAACTGCGCAGCCTCCGCCACCGGCATCGACAGCACCTCGGAGATGTTCCGCCCACCGAGCGTGTACTCGAGCACCGACGCCTGGAACCGCTTCCCGCCACACTCCTCACACGTCGCCTCGACGGTCGCCATCACGCCGAGGTCGGTGTAGATCACGCCGTTCCCGTTACACGCCGGGCACGCACCCTCGGAGTTCGCGCTGAACAGCGCAGGCTTGACGCCGTTCTCCTTCGCGAACGCCTTCCGGATCGGCTCCAGCATCCCCGTGTACGTCGCCGGGTTGCTCCGTCGAGATCCCTTGATCGCGCTCTGGTCGACAGTCACAACACCGTCGCGATCAACCAGCGACCCGTGAATCAGCGAACTCTTCCCCGACCCGGCCACCCCGGTCACGACCACCAGTACACCCAGCGGTACGTCGACATCCACGTTCCGCAGGTTGTGCGTCGAAGCGCCCCGAACCTCCAGTACGCCGTTCGCCTCGCGCACCGAGCTCTTCACCGAAGCGCGGTCGTCGAGATGCCGCCCGGTGATCGTGTCACTCGCGCGAAGCTTCTCGACCGTGCCCTCGAAAACCACCTCGCCACCCTCGCTCCCGGCACCAGGCCCGAGGTCGATGACGTGGTCGGCGATCGCGATCATCTCGGGCTTGTGCTCCACCACGAGCACTGTGTTGCCCTTGTTGCGCAGCTGCAGCAGCAGTTCGTTCATCCGCTGGATGTCGTGCGGGTGCAGACCGATCGACGGCTCGTCGAAGACATAGGTGACATCGGTCAGCGACGAACCGAGGTGCCGGATCATCTTCGTCCGCTGCGCCTCGCCACCCGACAGCGTGCCGGCCGAGCGATCCAGCGACAGATACCCCAGACCGATCGATACGAACGAGTCGAGGGAATCACCGAGCGCCTTCAGCAGCGGCGCGTACCCCGGCGCCTTCAGCTTGCGGACCCAGACGGCCAGGTCGCTGATCTGCATCGCGCACAGATCGGCGATGTTCTTACCGCCGATCTTCGAGGCCAGCGCCTCCTGACTGAGCCGCGTCCCACCGCAGTCCGGACAGGTCGTGAATGTCACCGCCCGCTCCACGAAGGCCCGGATGTGCGGCTGCATCGCGTCGACGTCCTTGCTCAGGAACGACTTCTGGATCTGCGGGATGATCCCGGAGTAGGTGAGGTTGATGCCCTCGACCTTGATCTTGGTCGGTTCGCGGTAGAGCAGGTCGTGCAGTTCCTTCTTGGTGTACTTCTTGATCGGCTTGTCCGGGTTGAAGTACCCACAACCGCGGAAGATCCGCCCGTACCAGCCCTCCATGCTGTAGCCGGGGATGGCCAGCGCACCCTCGTTCAACGACAAACTGTCGTCGTACAGGGCGGTCAGGTCGAAGTCGGTGACCGCGCCCATCCCTTCACAGCGCGCGCACATGCCCCCGGCATACACCTGCTGGACGACGACCTTCTTCTCACCGGCACCCTTGTCGGTCGTCATCGAACCAGACGCCGTACGGCGCGGAACATTGAACGAGTACGCCGTCGGCGGGCCGGCCGGTGGCTTCGCGAGCCGGCTGAACAGGATCCGCAGCATCGCGTTCGCGTCGGTCGCCGTCCCGACCGTGGAGCGCGGGTTGGCGCCCATCCGCTCCTGGTCGACGATGATCGCGGTGGTCAGCCCGTCCAGTACGTCGACGTCCGGGCGGGACTGGTTGGCCATGAACCCCTGCAGGAACGCGCTGTACGTCTCGTTGATGAGGCGCTGCGACTCCGCGGCGATCGTGCTGAAGACCAGCGAGCTCTTGCCCGAGCCCGAAACCCCGGTGAACGCCGTCAGCCGGCGCTTCGGGATCTCGACACTGATGTCCTTCAGGTTGTTCTCGCGGGCACCGACGACCCGGATCAGATCGTGGCCGTCGGCAACATGCTCGGTCATTTGCGGTTCTCCAGGGGTCCGTGCCGTCTCAGGCGGGGGCGTGGTCTCAGGCCTGCTGATTGATGCGGATATGGTTACCGGCCGGGTCACGGAACGCGGCGTCGCGGACGCCGTACGGCTGATCGGTCGGCTCCTGCACCACTTCGGCGCCACCGGCAACCATCTTCTCGAAGACCTCGTCCAGGTTCGGGCTGGACAGCACCAGCGTGGCGTAGGTGCCCTTGGCCATCATCTCGGTGATCGTCTTGCGCTCGTCCTCGGTGATACCCGGGTCGGCGAACGGCGGAGTCAGGACGACGGCGGTGTCCGGCTGCCCGGCCGGGCCGACAGTGATCCACCGCATCGTGCCGCCACCGACGTCCATCCGCACCTCGAACCCGAGCAGGTCCCGGAAGAAGGCCACGGAGGCGTCCGGGTCGGTGTGCGGAAGGAAGCTGCTCTGAATCTTGATGTCTGCGTTTGTGCTCATGACGATCACAGTAGGTGGGTCGCGGCCTGGTCTGCTTCTTGATTCCTGATCGGTCTGGTCACGCGTTTGGCAACACATGACGGCAACCCGGCCGCAGCCTCGGTCACCTCACGCTTGTACACACTGGGCGACATCCCGACCAGCTCCGTGAACCGAGTGCTGAACGTCCCCAGCGACGACCCGCCGACGGCAAAACACACGTCGGTCACGCTCATCTCCCCCAGCCGCAGCAGCGCCATGGCCCGCTCCACCCGCCGCGTCATCAAGTAGCTGTACGGCGCCTCGCCGTAAGCCTTCTTGAACTCGCGACTCAGGTGTCCCGACGACATCCCGGCCCCCCGGGCCAATGCATCGACATCGAGCGGTTGCGCGTACTCGCGGTCGATCCGGTCCCGCACGCGGCGCAGCCGGACCAGATCCTCCAGCCGCTGCTCCTCAGCACTTTTCCCCGCCATACCCGAGATCCTTACATGGGCGACGGGCGACAGGGAACCACCTCGCGATCGGCCCAGGCGTGGAAGGAGGTCGCGGGGCGGCCGAGGACCTCGGTGATGCCGTCGGAGGTGTAGGCGTCCGCGCCGGAGCGGATGCCGTTCAGCATCGCCATCCGCCACCGGACGTAACCCTCCGGCGTGCCGGCCGCGCGCAGCCCGGCGACATGCTCCTCATCGCTCTCGGACTCGAAGATCGCGCTCTCTCCCGTAGCTCCGGCCAACTCCTCGGCCGCTGCGGCGAAGGTGATTGCCTCCGGGCCCGACAGTTCGAGAATGCGGCCGTTGAACCCGCCGTCGGCCAGCACCACTGCAGCGACCTCGGCCAGATCCTCCACATCAACAAACGGATGCGCAGCATCCCCGACCGGTACGACGATTCGCCCGCCGACCGGCACGAACATCGCCTCGGTGAAGTTCTGAGCGAAATGCGTCGGCCGCAGGATCGTCCACTCCAGCGGACCGGCTCGGAGAGCGCTCTCGGCCGCGGCAACAGCTCCCTCGGGATGGAACTCGACGCCACGAGCCGACAGCAGTACGGCGCGCTTCACGCCGGCCGCATCGGCGACGCCCAGGAACCGGGTCAGCGTGGGACTCCAGTCCGTCGCCGATCCTGGTCCGACGATGAAGACGCCCTCGGCGCCGGCCACCGCGTCCGGCCAGGTCGACTCGTCATGCCAGTCGAAAGGAGTGGGGGTACTGCGGCTGACCGGGCGGGCGTCGTGACGGTCGGCTGCGAGGATGCGAGTGAGGCGGCGGCCGACTTTTCCGGTCCCGCCGAGTACGGCGAATGTGGTCATGCAGACCACGTTATGGTCGCCTGGCCGGACTCCCAATGTCTGTTTCGCCAGAGATCATTCGTCATCGTCTACAGTGGCTCGATGGACATCTTGAGCGACGAGCTGTCCCGGGCACGGGCACAGGGAGCGGTCTTCTCGGTGCTGCACCAGGTCAGCCCGTGGGGTCTGCGGTTCGAGGGTCACCGGCCGCTGACCGCACACATCCTCCTCAAGGGGTCCGGCTTCCTGGTCCGCGAAGGCACCGACCCGATCCCCCTCCAGACCCGAGACGTCGTGCTCGCCACGGCCGGAACGCCGTACGAGGTGGTGAGTGAGGTCGGGGCGCTGACGGTTCCGATCGCGGCGGCGCGCGAGAAACCGCTCTCTCCGCACGATCTCGACGGGCCGGCCAACGCGATCGTCATGTGTGGCGCGTACGTGCTGTCCGGCAGTGTTGGGGAGTCGCTACTCCAAAGCCTGCCGGCCGTCGCCATCGTGGCGGGTCGCGACCAGGATCCGGCGCACGCGGCGGCCATCGACTTGCTCGCCGCCGAAGCACTGGCAATCGACTCCGGCCAGCAAGCGCTCCTCGACCGACTCCTCGACGTGAATCTGGTCTACGCACTCCGGGCCTGGTGGCGGACCACCGATGCCGCTCCCGGCTGGTATCGCGCTCTTGGCCATCCGCCGATCCGCACCGTCCTCGAACAGCTGCACGCCGATCCCGCGCTCGACTGGACACTGCCCGCGATGGCCCGAGCGGCCGGATTATCCCGGGCAGCCTTCGCAGCGCAGTTCGCCCGGATCGTCGGCGTACCGGCTGGTCGGTACCTGACGCAGCTGCGGATGAGACGCGCCGAGGACGCGCTCTCTCGCACCGATCAGACGCTGGCGTCCATCGCGGGCAGCGTCGGCTACAGCAACGAGTTCGCGTTCGCGACCGCCTTCCGGCGCCAGCACGGCGTCTCCCCCGGCCGGTGGCGTAATTCGCAGGTCGAGGAGCTCACGGTCTGACAGGGTGGGTGGCATGGCTCTCCAGGAACTGCGATTCCGAGCGGACCACCTGACCGCCGTCCTGAACGGCAGCAAACGGATCACGATGCGCTTCCGCGATCCCGTCGAGGTCGGCCCGGCGACACTGGTGTTCGAGTCGTCGCCCGAGGTGCGCCTGCCCGGGCAGATCACCTCGGCAGTTGCCAAGACCGTCGCGACGGTGAGCGACGACGAAGCTCGCGAAGACGGCTTCGCCGATGCGGACGCCGTACTGGCTGGGCTGCGCGACTACTACCCGAGGCTCGAGGCCGACGACGAGCTGGTGATCGTGCGCTTCGACGTCGATGAGGTCACCCGCCCACAGCGCATGCACACCGCGCTGGACGCTGAGGACGCGAGAGCGCTCGCGGAGTTCTACCGCCAGCTCTTGGGCCTGCGATACCGGCCGGGCGACGAACCACCTACGGACGGTACGGCGGATGACGCCGACTGGCTCGTCCTCGTCGACGCGGACGGTCGGCGGCAACTCGCTGTCCAGCGCACCGACGTGCTCCCGCGATCCACCTGGCCGTCGACCGAAATCCCGATGCAGATGCACCTCGATTTCGCCGTACCGACGCCTGCGGCACTGGAGTTGCATCGAGTCCATGCGGAGCAGCTCGGAGCTCGGGTTCTGCATGATCGGACCCAGGTAGAGTCCGAGCCCTTGTACGTCCTGGCCGATCCGGCCGGGCATCCGTTCTGTCTACTGGTGGGGGCGCTGTGAGCAAGCAAACGGGGTACGCGGCAGTCAACGGCCTGGAGCTGTACTACGAGATCCACGGCTCGGGCGGTACGCCGCTGGTGGTGCTGCACGGCGGGCTGTTCAACATCGACCTGCAGTTCGGCGCGTTGCTGCCGGGGCTGTCCGAGGGCCGCCAGGTCATCGCGATGGACTTCCAGGCCCACGGCCGCACGAACGACATCGACCGCCCCCTCGGTACGGCGGCTCTCGCGTCCGACGTGGTCGGACTGCTGCGGGAGCTCGACGTACCGCAGGTGGACCTGTTCGGATTCAGCGTCGGTGGAGCGGTTGCCCTGGAGCTCGCGATCAACCACCCCGAGCTCGTCCGCAAGGCAGTGATCTCGTCGGTCTCGTACCGTCTCGACGGCATGCGGCCGGAGAACTCGGCAGTCGGCGAGATGAAGGTCGAGATGATCGCCGGAACGCCGATGGAATCGGACTACCTGGCCAAGTCACCGCATCCCGATCACGAGCACCTGCAGGAATTGCTCAACAAGCTTGGCGCCTTCATGGGCAACGTCACCGACTGAACCGACGAGCAGATCAGCGGGATTGCGGCGCCCACGCTGATCACGGTCGGCGATTGCGACGCGGTGAAGCTGGAGCACGCCGTACGGTTCGTGCAGTTGCGGGGCGGGGACACCAACGGTGACTTCACCGGAGTGCCGGCGTCGCAGCTGGCCGTCTTCCCTGGGACCACCCACTTCAACGGGCTGAGCCGTACCAATCTCGTGCTCGACAGCGTCACGACGTTCCTCGACGCCAACTGACCGCCGTGCCGGCCCGCCCGATCGATCTGCCGCTGACGCTCACCGCCTTTACCTGCACTGTCGACGCGGGCGGGCGGATGCTGATGGTTCGGCACGAGCGGTTGGGCGTGGTCCGCTGGGAGGTGCCCGGCGGCCATGTTGAGCCGGGCGAAACGACCGCCGAGGCCGCCGTCCGGGAGACCGTTGAGGAGACCGGCGTGCTCGTCACACCGGGAAGGGTCGTGGCTGACTGCGTGCATCACTGGCGAGGACGCAGTGTACAGATCGTGTACTTCGAGGCGACGCCGCAGTCGACAGCGGTCTTGGTGACGGACGATCCGCGGATCAGTGCGATCGCTTGGGTCGATCCGGCCGAGCTTCGCCCCGAGGAGACTTCGGCGCTCGGCTGGCCGGTGATTCAGCATGTTGCTGCTGGCAACAGTTCGCTGCTCCACCTGGGCGCGTCACACCACGAGACGGCCGCCGGCTGGGAACCCCTGATTACCTCGAGCCGAATGTGCGGTGAGCATGTTTCGTGAGGCTGGCGCGGCTGACTTTGCCGGCGTGATGCGGCTGTATGAGCACCTGCATCCTCAGGATCCGGTAGTCGCCGAAGAGGTCGCTGCGGTGGCCTATGACCAGATCCTGCGGATGCCGGGCATGCATCTGTTCGTCATCGAGGATGCGGGGATGCTGATCGCCACGACCTACCTCAACGTCATCCCGAACCTCGCTCGCGGGGCAGCGCCGTACGGCGTGGTGGAGAACGTGGTCGTTGATTCCGGGCGTCGCGGCACCGGGGTCGGGAAGGCGATCATGGCCGGGACGTTGCAGGCCGCCTGGGATGCCGGCTGCTACAAGGTGATGCTGGCGACCGGGTCGAAGCGGGAGTCGACCCTTGCCTACTACCGGGCCTGCGGATTCCAGCAAGGTGTGAAGACGGGGTTCATCGCGTATCCGCCAGCCTGACAGGATTGGGCAAGTAGTGGCGAGCATTGGTCTACGGAAACACCTGCTCCACAACGTTAACTAGAAGGGTAATCAACCCTGACGTTGTAGGAGATAGGCGCGATCATGCAAATTGCTGTCATCACTGGTGGAAGCTCCGGGATCGGTCAAGCCACGGCGGTCGAGGTCGCCAAGCGCGGGATCGGTGTCGTTCTCACGTATCACGGCAGCCCGGAGCGCGGGCTGGAGACGGCCGAGCGGATCGAGAAGGACGGCGGTAGCGCCGTCGCGTTGCAGTTCGACGTAAGCAACCAGGGAGCGCTCTCCGGTTTCCGGGACGCGCTCTCGGCGGCGCTGCAGGACAAGTGGGGACGCGACACGTTCGACTTCCTGGTCAACAACGCCGGCGTCGGGCAGCACCCGGTGCCTTTCGAGGACACCACCGAAGCGCTCTTCGACCAGATGGTCGGTGTGCACTTCAAGGGTCCGTACTTCCTCACCCAGACACTGCTGCCACTGATCACCGACGGCGGCGCGATCGTGTTCACCACCAGCTCATCCGGCCTGCTGAGCTCGCGGCCGTCGTACGGGTATTCGGTGTACGGGAGCGTGAAGGGCGCCCAGGTCGTGCTCACCCGCTACCTCGCCAAAGAGCTGAGCGCCCGCGGAATCCGGGTGAACGCCGTCGCTCCCGGCGTCACCCGCACCCGCCTCGGCGACGACGCCTTCGCCAAACGCCCCGAGCTGATCCAGCCGATCGCCGACAACACAGCCCTCGGCCGCATCGGCGAAGCCGAAGACGTCGCCGCAGCCATCACCTTCCTGCTCTCCCCCGAAGCCCGCTGGGTCACCGCCCAAACGCTGGAAGCCTCCGGCGGCTACGACCTCTGAGATCGCTAGGGTCAGCGGCCTTGGATTGTGCAGATGCAGGCGTTGTTGCCTTGGGCGTCGGTGAGGACGGTGAAGGACTCGTACTCGGCGAAGGTGATGGTGCCGCCGGCGGCGACGGCGGCCTCGATGCGCGCCGGCGCCTGCGCGATCGGCATCCACAGGTCGTAGTGGAAACGCTGGCGAGGCGTCTCGTGCTCGGACGTCTTCTGGAACCACAGGTCCGGCGCACGGCCGGTGGGGTCGACCACCTCGAGATGATTCTTGTAGTTGGCGGCGTCGCCGGTGAGCAGCGCGGCCCAGAACGGGCCGATCTCGTCCGCATCGTGCGTATCGAGGCCTAGCTCGACCAGGAAGATGCCGTCCAGATCGGCCTTCAGACCACGCGCCGCGGCCAGCTCGCTGATGCTTCGCGCCACGTCGACGTCGAGCTGCGTCACTGTGGTCCTGACGTCGCCGTCGCTGTCCACAGCGCCTGGCGTGGTCAGCTTCAGGTCCACGAACGTCGAGGTCGCACGGACCTCGGGATCATGCCCAGCCGAAACCTCCGCCACCGCCTGCGCGAACCCGAGGCCCTCCGCGAGGGATCCGACCAGGTATCGCGCATGCAGCGCCGTCGACAGCTTGCTCCAGTCGGCCAAGCCCGCATCCTGAATCGCCTGCACTGTCAATACGTCCATGCCGCGCAGCCTAGACCGGCCCTCCGACAATTTCCTGTGATAGAAGACGGTGACCGCCCTCTGCAGTGAACGGAGCAGCATGTACCGACGGCTCGTGCTCAAGTTGTCCGGCCAGGCGATTGCCGGGGGTGACGAGTTCGGGTTCAACGGCGACCGGCTCACGCACCTGGCCACCGAGGTGATCGCGCTGCGTGCAACCGGTGTCCAGGTCGCGGTGATCGTCGGCGGCGGGAACGTGTTCCGCGGCAACCGCGCCGAGGACTGGGGTATCGACCGGGTCGAGGCCGACAACATCGGCATGCTCGGCACCGTCATCAACGCCGTCCTCCTCCGCGGTCGGCTCGCCGCGCTCGGCGCCCACGGGGTGCGGCTGATGACCGCGGTCCCGATCAACAACATCGCCGAGCCGTACATCCGGATGCGCGCCCTGCGGCACCTGGAGAAGGGCTCGATCGTGGTCCTGGCCGGAGGCAACGGTCAGCCGTTCACCACGACCGACTATCCGGCCGTCCAGCGCGCCGTCGAGCTCGAGGCCGACGCCCTGCTGGTCGCCAAGAACGGCGCCGACGGCGTATACGACGCCGATCCGAACAAGGTCCCCGGCGCGACCCGCTTCGATCACCTCAGCTACGAAGAGGTCATCGACCGCGGCCTCGGCGTGATGGACCAGTCGGCGTTCATCCTGGCCCGCGACCACCGCCTGCCCCTGCACGTCTTCGACATCGACCGCCCGTCGGCGGCCGCGTCCATCAGCAGCGGCAAGCACATCGGCACGCTGATCAACTGAGCTCGGCCGCGATGCGCCGTACGTGCGGGTCGATCCAGTCCCCGCCGGCGGCGATCTCGGCGCGCAGTGCCATCAACGACCACAGGATCCGGTACTGCGAGAAGATCCGGTCGAGCTCGCGGTTGGCGCTCAACCCGTAGCCGGCGAGCACCACGTCGGCATCGGCGGTCATCGTGAACCGCGCGACGTCGAACAGCGGATCGCCGTACATGCTGTCGCCCCAGTCGAGAATCCCGCTCAGCCGGCCGGACTCGGCGTACAGGTGGCGCACGTGCAGATCGCCGTGCAGCAGTACGGGCGGCACCTCGGAAACCTCGGCGATGAACGGCGGCAGCACCCTCCGCAGTTGGTCGGCGAGGTCTGACGGGACGAGTTCATCGAGCACCTGCACGGGCTCAAGCAGCGTGGCGGCCCAGTCGGCGTCGGCGTGCACGGTGTGAAGTTGGCGCAGGCAGCTCGCGGCCGCGCGGACTACGGCAGGCGCCTCGGACGGTGCGCCGGGCAGTTCGGCGGTGAGCAGATAGGGCACGGTCAGGTCGGTCGCGAGGATCCGGGGCGCGGGAACTCCGAGCTCTCGGGCGGCCCCGATCGCGTGCGCCTCAGCGGCGATCGCGGCGCCGGTCTTCAGGTAGGCGACCGCGCCAGACGCGGCCCGCAGGCGGAAGGTCTGGTTTCCGACGAACCCCGCTACCGGCTCGGTGGAAGCGATCGGTCCGAGCACGGCAGCGCCGTACCGGCTGGCTTCAGTTGGCTGCATAGATCACCTGGCTGACCACCTCGAAGAGGGTACAGAGCGCAAGGAGCGCCTCCGGCCGCGACACTGAAGCATCAGGACTCGCTTATATAAGCGCGGATCGGTATGATCCGGCGCAATGAGAGATGTACTGGACGAGTTGGCTGCCGCGCGTCGGGCGATGGGCAAGGGCGCCGTGCCCGCCGGTGCGGCGTACACCATCGAGCTGCGTCGTCGCTACAAAGCGCACATCGACGAGGTTTGGGACGCTCTCACCAGCCCCGAGCGGCTGCCTCGCTGGTTGAAGCCGGTCACCGGAGACCTGCGGATTGGTGGCAGGTTCGAGCTGGGCGGTGATGAGCACGGCGAGATCCTCCAGTGCGAGCCGCCACGTCTGCTGAAGGTGTCCTGGCTCTACGGGGCCGACGCCTGGCCCGGCACAAGCGAGGTGGAAGTTCGCCTGACCCCAGGCCCGACCGGCGATACCGAGTTCGAGCTGATCCACGCGGCGATCGTTGAGGAGCCACTCTTCCCGGTCTATGGCCCCGGCGCCGGCGGCGTCGGCTGGGATCTCGCCCTCCTGGCCCTGGCCCGGCTGCTCGCGGACGGCGACCAGGACGAGGTCCCGCGCGAGTTCATCCGGCGCAGCGCCGCGGCCTGGGGCGAGGCTCACCTGGCCGCTGGTGGTGAAGCGGAGCACGTCGGGGCCGCAGTCGAGGCCACCACCAAGTTCTACGCACCCGATCTAGAAGGAACGCCATGAAGTACACGAACTCGATCGAGATCGCGCTGCCGCGAGAGCAGGTCGCCCAATTGCTCGCCAACCCGGCCCACCTACCGAAGTGGCTGCGCGGCCTGGTCGAGCACGAGCCGGTGAGTGGGATCCACGGGGAGCTCGGGACCAAGTCGCGGGTCGTGATGCAGTCCGGGAAGCAGACGATGGAGCTCTCCGAGACGGTCACCCGCCGGGAACCGGCCGACCTGCACAACATCCCACCCGGAACCATCGTTCACTTCGACCGCGAGGTCGTCGGCCCGGGCATGTGGAGCGTCGCCCGCGATCGACTGATCGAAGCCGGTCCGGACACAACGCTCTGGGAGCAGGACAGCGAATTCCGGTTCAGCGGCCTGATGATGCGGCTGGTGGGGCTGCTCATGCCGAGGACCTTTCACAAGCAGTCGCAACAGCACCTGGAAGATTTCAAGGCGTTCGCCGAACAAGGCAAGGACGTCCGCGAAGAGGCGAGCTGACGCGGCGTACCGATGGACGGGTAGTGGTGCCGGGCAACTACGGCAGATAGGTGCCGTGGACAACATTCGCGCCGAGCTCTTCGTCGACGGTGATCTCCGCGACCAGCCCGTGTGAGGTGAGCACAGCTTGTGCCAGCGGGGCCTGTTGATCGCTCATCTCGACGAAGAGGTGTCCGCCCGGTGCGAGCCAGTCGGCTGCGCCGGCCGCGACGCGGCGCAGTGTGGTCAGACCGTCGGGGCCGCCGTCGAGCGTGATCTGCGGTTCGTACAGGCGGGCCTCGGGCGGCAGTAGGCGGATCTCGTCGGTGGGAACGTAGGGCACGTTCGAGAGCAGGATGTTGATCCGCCCGCGGAGCTCGGCGGGCAGCGCGTCGTACAGGTCGCCTTGGGAGACCGCTCCCTGCCAAGGCTTGAGATTGCGGGCAGCGCAGCGGACCGCGGCCGGCTCGATGTCGGCCGCGTACAGCGACACGTTCCGTTCAGCCGCGATCGCCGCGCCCAATGCACCCGAGCCGCAGCCGAGGTCGACGACGACTGCGCCCGGGGCGGTCACCCGCAGCGCCTGCGCGACCAGGAACTCGGTACGGCGACGTGGGATGAACACCCCGGGATCGACGGCGATCCGTAGTCCGCAGAACGACGCCCAACCCAGCACGTACTCCAGCGGAACCCCGGAGACGCGACGCTCGGTCATCGCCTCCAGGTCAGCTGCGTCCCGCGCGGTCGACGTGATCAGCGCAGCCTCATCCTCGGCGAACACGCAGCCGGCCGCGCGCAGGCGGCTGATGAGATCGGGAGATGACGTTGGGACAGACACTGCGTGGGACCTTACCGGAACGCGTTCTCTCCGGTCAGTTCCGCGGATACCGTCCAGAGCCGGGCGGCCGAGGCCGGGTCGACGGCGTACGGGCGGACGCCGGGGCTGTCGTCAGTGGAGAGTTCGGCGATCTCGCAGTCCTCGCAGAACAGCCCGCCGAGGCCCTCTAGCTTCGGTGAGGTGGCTGCCCAGACCTGCGTCGCCGCGCCCTGCTCAGGCGACTTGAACCCGGGGTTGAGCGGGTTGCCGTCGGCATCGATCCAGCCGAAACCGACCATCTCCTCGCGCTCCAGATGCCGCTGCAGCGGGGTCAGGATGCCGCCGGGATGCAGCGCGAAGGCGCGGACACCGGAATCCTTGCCGAGGGCATCGAGTTGCACGGCGAAGAGAGCGTTTGCGGTCTTGGCCTGCCCGTACGCCGCCCACTTGTCGTAGCCCTGCCCGAATTGCAGATCGTCCCAGCGGATGTCCGAGCGCCGGTGCCCGCTCGACGACACCGAGATCACCCGGGCGCCACCGTCGGCAGCGAGCGCCGGCCAGAGCCGGTTCACCAGAGTGAAATGGCCGAGGTGGTTGGTCGCGAACTGCGCCTCCCAGCCCGGGCCGACGCGGGTCTCCGGAGCGGCCATGATCGCGGCGTTGTCGATCATCAGGTCGATGCTGCGCCCCGAGGCGAGGAACCGGTCGGCGAACGCGCGAACGCTGTCCAGATCACCCAGATCCAGCTCGTCGATCTCCACTCCGGCGATCTCAGAGAGTGCCTCTTTGGCTGCGTCTGGGCGACGAGCCGGGACGACCACGTGAGCGCCGGCCTTCACCAGCGCGCGGGTGGTCTCCAGACCGAGGCCGGAGTAGCCGCCGGTGACGACCGCGAGCTTGCCGGTCAGGTCGATACCTTCGAGAACGTCGTCCGCTGTGCTGTCATGCCCGAATCCGGAGCCGATTGCTTGCTGTCCAGTCATACCTCGGACACTACGAGCTAGAGCGCACTCGAAGTCAAGCTTGCCGTCAGCCGTTGCAAGGCCGGGTTCGGATTGTCGGGACTCCAGCAGGCGTGCAACGTGACCGAGTGCGCGTCGGCCGCTTCCAGTTCGCGGTAGCTCACGCCCTCGACCCGCATCGCCATGATCGAGCGCGGGATCAGCGCACACCCCAACCCGGCCCGGACGAGCGCCAGCATGGTCGGAACCTGCGAGGCGAGCTGGCTGACGGCGTACCGGTCCATGCCGATCATCGCCGCGCAGATGTCATGCAGGTACTGCGATCCCTCCGGGCTGTACCCGATGTATTCCTCGGTGACCTCGGCCAGCGTCACCGCCGACTCCCCCACCGCCAGCGGGTGATCAGCCGGTACGGCGAGCACCAGGTCCTCCGAGTGGACGAGCACCGAGGCGAATTGCGCCGGGATCGGTGGCCGCACCAGGCCGATGTCGATCTTCAGGTCTGCGAGCGCCTCGAATTGGTCGGGGCTAACAAGCTCGGTGAGCTCCGCAGTGACTGCCGGCGCATGCTCGGCGACCGTGGTCAGGAAATCAGCCAGTACGGCGTACGCGCCGATCGCAGTGAAGGCGATCCGCAGCGTGCCGGTGTGCCCGTCGGCAGCCCGGCGCGCGGCCGCGGGAGCTACATCGAGGAGCGCGAGGACGCGGCGAGCGTGGTCGAGGAACGCGTCACCGGCGGCGGTGAGCCGGACTCCACGGCCGGTTCGGTCGAACAGGCGGACATCGAGAGCGCGCTCCAGGCCCTGGATCTGGCGGGTGAGCGGCGGCTGGGTCAGGTTCAGGCGCTGAGCGGCGCGACCGTAGTGGAGTTCCTCGGCCACGGCGACGAACCCGCGGAGCTGCTGGAGCGAGAGATCCATACCGGCACGGTATCGGTTCATGCGAAATCGGGCTTGGACCTGCATAACGGAAAGCGCCTACCGTCAGGATCATCGACGATCTGAAGGAGCTGACCCTGTGCCTGACTCTCGGCTGAGACTGGCCGCGCTGCTGTCCCCCGCGCGGGCCGCCGATGTGGTGGACCCCGCGACCCGGCGCCTGCTGGACGAGCGTTTCGAGGTGGTCTGGGCCGGCGAGCAGCATCTGGCCGGAGTGGACGACCCGACCAAGCCGGCCGCGCTCGACCCCGCTGCCGTTCCCGAACTGGCGGCCGGTGCGGATGTCGTACTGACCAGCTGGGGTACGCCGACGCTCGGCAAGGAACTGTGGTCGGCCGGAACCGGGCCGAAGGTGGTCGCGCACGCGGCCGGCACGGTGAAGAACCTGATCGATCCGGCGATCCTTGATCAGGGCGTGAGCGTGTTCTCCGCAGGACCGCGGATTGCGTGGTCGGTCGGCGAGTACTGCCTCGCGTCGATGCTCACGCTGGCCCGGCGGCTGCCGCGCTTCGATGGTGCGATTCGGGCCGGTGGGTGGAAGCAGTCTGGGTTCCGCGGTCATGAGTTGGCGGGAGCGAAGGTCGGGATCGTGGGGGCGAGCAGTACCGCTCGGGCGCTGATCACGCTGCTCAAGCCGTTCGGCTGCGACATCGTCGTCTACGACCCGTATTTGAACGCCGAGCGTGCTGCTCAGCTCGGGGTGAGGACGGCCGAGCTCGGAGAGACAGTAGATAGCGCGTTCTTGACGATCCACGTTCCGAACGTGCCGGAGACCAAGGGCATGATCACCCGCGAGCTGATCACCCGGATCCCCGACGGCGCAGTCGTGGTCAACTCCTCGCGCGGTCCCGCGATTGACCAGGCTGCGTTGCTGGAGCACGTCCTCGGTGGTCGCCTCTACGCCGCCCTGGACGTCTACGACCCCGAGCCGCCGCGCTTCGAAGAGAGTGTTCTCCGCGCCGAGAACCTGTTGCTCAGTCCCCACGTCGCAGGTGACACGGCCGAAGGTCATCTTGCCCTCGCGGGCTATGTCCTCAAGGACGCACTCAGCTGGCTCGACCACGGCACCCGCGGACCCAGCTTCGTGGACCCCGCCGTCTGGTCGATCGCAGCGTGAGGGGGCGAGACTCATGAGCCGCATCCGACAGGTTGAGGTGTTTCCCGTCGCGGTCCCCTTCGCGCGGAAGTTCGTGCTGGGGAGCGGCGCCGTCGGCGCACCGGGCGCCAAGGCAGACCAGGCGACCGCAGTCATCTTCGTGAAGATCACGACTGAGGACGGGATCGTCGGGTGGGGAGAGCAGAGAGCGCTCCCCAGCTGGAGCTACGAGACCGCAGAAACGATGGCGGTCATCATCCGGCGGCACCTGACACCGATCCTGCTCGAGCTCACGCCGTTCGACGTCGAGCTCTTCCATCAGCGCGCCGCCAAGCGACTCAGCCCAGCAGTGTCCAACGGCTTTCCGTTTGCGCGGGCCGCCGTTGACGTTGCGATGCATGATGCGGCCGGCAAGCTCGCGGGCGTTCCGGTGCACGCTCTCCTCGGCGGCAAGATTCACGACGAGATCGCGTTGTGTTCGGCGATCGGGGTCGGCGACCAGGAGACGGTTCGCGCCCATGCCATCCAGTCGTCGGACTACTCGGCGTACAAGGTGAAGATCGGTGGCGACCTGGACGCCGACGCCGCGGCGATCCGCACTGTGGCCGAGGTCGCCGGCGGGAAACCGCTCTGGCTGGACGCCAACCAGTCGTACCGGCCGAGCGCGCTCAAGCAACTACTCGACCGCACCCGCGATATCCGCACGATTCATTGCGTCGAGCAACCGGTCCCCAGCACGGACACGCTGGCCATGCAGCGACTACGCACCATGATCGATCTCCCGGTCGCGATCGACGAAGGCAGCTTCTCCGCTCAGGACCTCGCGAGGGCGATCCGCCTGGAGGCGGCCGACCTCGTCGTGATCAAAGTCTGCAAATCCGGTGGGTTGAGGAACGCGCTCAAGACCGCCCAGACAGCGCTCTCCGGCGGTCTCGAGATTCTCGCGAGCGGGCTCACCGACTGCGGGATCGCACTCGCCGCCGCTCTGCACGTCTTCAGTCAGCTCGAGCTCGCGCTGCCCGCCGAGCTGAACGGGCCGGAGCTTCTCTCCGACCTCTATGTCGAAGGACTCACCATCACCAAGGCCGTCGCAACGGTCCCCACCGCCCCAGGCCTAGGCATCCAGGTCGACGAAGAGCGCATCCGCGCCGAAGCAATCGACCTCGCCTTCAACTGAGCTCTACAGCACACGACCAAAAGACAGCTATCCAACCCAAAGCTGTCCCGCCGCAGCTTTCTCCGGACTCACCTCGCATTCAACGACCTGCAACCCATTCGGCGTCCGTCGGGCTGCAGGCGTTCCGTGCCGCTGATCGTCCAATCTCCCTAACACGGCGCTGGATTTCATCCGCGGAATCACCTTGACGTCCTCCCTGCCCTTGCAGGGGCTGGGATTCCAACTTCCTACGCGGAGGTAGTCAGTTGAGGTTCACGCTTCTGCGCCGACAGGACAGCATCGGCTCCACGTGCAGTCACGGACCGTCCGGCCGCGATGTTCACAGCTGCATTCACATCAGCATTCGCTCGATACCCACAGGCACGGCACTCGAAGACCGCTTGGCTCTTGCGGTTTTCGGGCGCACTGTACCGGCAACGCGAACACGTCTGACTTGTATAGGCCGCGGGCACTCGTTCAACCCTGCCTGCGGCTTTCTGCTCGAGGCGAGTGACGAGCTGTCCCCATCCATTGGCAAGAATCCCGCGGTTGAGCCCTCTCTTCTGGGCGACCCGGCGACCGGGAGCCTTGACGGTGCCACTGGCACTTCTCGTCATGTTCCGGATATGCAAGCTCTCGACGCGAATGATGTCGAAGCGACGAGCGATGGCGGTGCTTGTCTTTTCCACCCAATCCTTGCGTCGGTCGGCGCCGCGCGCCTTCAACCTGGCGATCGATCTACGGACCTTCGCCCGGCGGCTCGAGCCACGCTGACACCGGGCAAGCCGGCGCTGCAACCTGCGCAGCCGCGATGTCTCGGAGTCATTGAGGTCCGGGCACTTCAGCATCTCCCCCGTGGACAAGGTCGCCGAGACCGCGATACCGCGGTCTATCCCGACGATCTCGCCTGTACCGGGCGCAGCGATCGGCGGAGGGATCGCCGCGAACGCAATGTGCCATCGTCCGGAACGGTCACAGGTAACGCGATACGACCGCCGCTCCGGCAGCGGTCGAGACAGCCGCAGCCGGACCCACCCGACCTTTGGGATGAGCACCCGCGCCCACCTGCGGTTGAGACGCTCAACTCGTTGGGCCGCTCCCCCGACGATACGGAAGCCTTCATTTACGCCTTCCTTACGCCAAGTCGGACGCCGATGTGTGCCAGCGAAGAAGTTGCTCACGGCCTGGGCGAAGTCCCGAAGCGCTTGCTGCTGCACCATCTGGGAACCGAGGCGCAGCCAACCGTTGTCGGCGCGTGCATCGGTCAATTGCCGTGCCTGCTCAACGTATCGCGGTGGCCTCGTGCGCCTGCCCTGACGCCACATCGACCACTGCTCAAGCGCAAGGTTCCAGACGAATCGTGCGTGTCGGCAATGCTCTGCCAACATCGCTTCCTGCTCACGCGTAGGCGACAGACGGAACCGGCTCATGAAAGGAATCCAACACGATGCCACCGACAATTCGTCGTTCCGAAACCCAGCAACACATTCAGCGGTACACGGCCACAGAACGAAGCACTCTTCCCTGGAGCGATCGATGACCTATCTCTGGTCTGTTTTCACCAAACCGTGGGCGGGGTTGCCGGGTGACGAGCTCGGCCGGTTGATCGCCGGGCTCGGGTTCGCGGGCGCTGAGATCCCGGTCCGGGACACGGCGTTTGTGACGACGGCGAACGCGGAGGCGGAGCTGCCGACGTTCACCAAGCAGCTTCGCGACGAAGGCATCGAGCCGATCAGCATTGCCTCTGAACTCACCGAGCCGGTCTTCGCGGCTTGCGCAGCAGCCGGTGTGCCGATGATCCGGATCATGGCGCCGTTGGGCCCAGACGGGTACGCGGCCTCGGTACGGCGAAATCGCGAGCAGCTCGAGGCTTCCGCCGTACTGGCTGAGCGGTATGACGTCCAGGTCGGTGTACAGCCGCATCACGGGAAGTTCGTGCCGTCGACTCTGGGCGTGCTGCAGTTGCTCGATGGGCTGCCGGATCGATTCAAGCTGGTCTGGGACGCGGCCCACGATGCGCTGGCCGGTGACGACCCGGCGGTGACCATCGAGCTCGGCGCCGGCCGGCTCGGCATCGTCAACCTCAAGAACGCCAAGTACGTCGAGACTGCGGACGGCTGGAAGGCGCAGTTCGGGCAGGCCGACGAGGGGCTGTCCGACTGGTCGGCCGTGCATGCGGCGCTCGTGCGGGCGGAGTACGAGGGTCCCGTTTGCTTGACGGGTCAATATTCGGACTTGACCGTATCTGTCGAGGAACGCGTCCGAAAAGATCTCCAGGAAGCTGTCACATCGTGGAGCCGGGATCCGTCAAGGGAGTGAAAGACACCCCAACGGAACCAGGAGTACCTCCCATGACTGCACGGCTTGCCAACCCGACCGCTCTGCTGCCGGACGCCATGAAGGGCATCCAGAACATCTTCAAGGCTGTTCACCAAGGCGGAGCGCCGGGTCCGGTGCTGGAGCTCGTCCACCTGCGGGTGAGCCAGATCAACGGCTGCTCGGCCTGCGTGTACGGCGGCGTCAAGTCGGCATTGAAGAACGGTGAGACCGACGAACGCCTGCACCAGGTCGCGGCGTGGCGTGAGTCGGATCTGTTCACCGAGGCCGAGCGCGCAGCGCTCGCGCTCGCCGAGGAGGCGACCCGGATCGCGGATCGCGCGGAGGCGGTGTCGGATGCGACCTGGGCAGCCGCGGCCGAACACTTCGACGAGCAGCAGTTGGCCGCGATCATCTTGATGATCGGGCTGACCAACATGTTCAACCGGCTGAACGCCGTCACCAAGGCGCCCGCAGGGGCGACCTGGTAGTTGTTCCTGGCCTGTCAGCGTGCTGGCGGACCGCACTGACAGGCCGGATTGCCTTATGGACAAGGGATCTGGATGGACAAGCAATCTGGACCTTCGGCAGGGACTTGCCGGCCTCAGCTCGGCGTTGGGACCTGAGACCGGCGAGTCACTGATTCAGCCCATTGAATGGCCCTGGTTCAGTTAGACACAGTGTTCAGCTGGACACCTGTGTTCAGCTTGGGTGGACCGACGCGAGGATGACCCCACCTGAGGCGGGCTGATCGCCCATCCCCCGGCCACCCTGGACGAACACGGTGGCGCCTCGCTCCGGCGCCGTGGCGCCTTTGCCGAGCCGCAGTGTGGTGGTCAGGCCACTACTCAGCCTGAGTACCGCCACGCGTCGCGGATGCACCGACGGGATCGACGAGTTCACCTCGTGGATGCCGGTGCAGACCGCTGGTTGGATCGAAGCCCGTCCGAGACCTCCGTTGCCGTGACTCCTCACATCACGGCACTGCTCGGCGAGCCTTGTCATCGCTGACACGCGTCCCCCTTCTTGTCGTTACAACCCCCGAGTGACAGGTTGCGCGACCACATGACTCCATGCGACCGCACACTCCCCCGTCCTGTCCGCACCCGGAAACGACGCGGAAGTGATCCTTGAAGCCTTGCTGAGAGTGACGAGGTTTTCAAGGGATGAGTTCAGGAATCCCGCGTTCCGGAACCGTTGTCCACTCCCGCGTCAAGCTGCGCCATCATGCAAAGGTTGCGCAATCGTGTTACTGGCCGCCGAATCCTGTAGTGGCGATGCCCTTGATGATCTGGCGCTGGAAGAACAGGAAGACCACCACGAGCGGTAACGCGGCCAGGATCGCCGAGGCCATGTTCTGCGCGTACTGCAGGCCGTACGCGCTCTTCACCGTCTGCAGACCGACCGGCAGCGTCATCAGATCAGCATCGGTGGTGACGATGAACGGCCACAGGAAGTTGTTCCACGCACCGATGAACACGAAGATCGCGACCGCCGCCAGGATCGGGCGTGACAAGGGCAACACGATCGACCAGAACACCCGCAACCGGTTCGCACCGTCCACCCGGGCCGCATCTTCCAGCTCCACCGGGATCTGGTCGAAGAACCGTTTCAGAATCAGCACCATCGCGGGAGCGAACGCCTGCGGCAAGATGATGCCCCAGTAGGTGTCGACCAGGTTGAACGACAGCATCTGCCGGAACAGCGGCACGATCAGCAGCTGCGGCGGAATGATGATCGCGGCAATGATCGCAACGTACAGCCAGCGCCTGCCCCGGAAGGAAATGCGGGAGAAGGCATAACCAGCCAAGGCCGAAGTGGCGACAGTCAGCAGCGTGATCGCGACCGAGGTGAGCAGGCTGTTCCACGCCCAGGCCGGGATGTCGCCGGCCGCCAGCACCTTGCGATAAGCATCGAAGCCGAGCCCGTCTGGCGGATTCACACTGAGCGAGGAGGCGCCGGCGTCCGCTTCACTCTTCAGCGACGTCAGCACCGACCACGCGAACGGAACCAGCCAGGTCGCGGCCAGGAACGCCAGGACCAGCAGGGCAACCATCCGCGAGATACTCCAAGGGTTCTCGCCTGGCTTGCGACCCGGCTTGTGTCCTTGCTTGATACCGCGCGACAAAGCGTATGAAGTCATGCGGCGCTCCTGCGGTTGATCAGTTTGTACTGCGCGAGCGACACCAGCACGATGATCGCGAAGAACAGGTACGAGATCGCTGACGAGTAACCGAAGCGGTAGCCGGTGAAGCCGGACTCGTAGATGTACTGCACGATCGAGCGGGTCGACCCGGCCGGGCCGCCGTTGGTCAGCATGTAGATCTGGTCGAAGACCTTCAGCGACGCGAGTACCTGCAGCGTCAGGATCAGCGTGGTGGTCGGCGCCAGCTGCGGGATCACGATCGAGAACAGTTGCCGCCACTTGCCGGCGCCGTCGATCGCGGCCGCCTCGAACTGCTGCTCCGGGATGTTCTGCAAGGCCGCCAGATAGAGCAGGAAGTTGAAGCCGATCGTCCACCACAACGTGGTGACGACCACGGAGATCATCGCAACTTTCGGATCCTGCAGCCAGGCGACCGGCCCGATCCCGACCTCGGCCAGCACTCCGTTGATGAGGCCCAGCTTCGGGTTGTACATCCAGGACCAGAACATCACCACGACCGTCGAGGCGAGCAAGTACGGCAGGAAGAACGACAGCCGCCACAGCCAGCGTCCCGGCAGGCCGAGGTTCACCAGCAGCGCGAACGCGAGCGACAGCACGACCAGCGGGACCGTGCTCAGCACCGTGAACCACAAGGTGTTGCCGAGCGATCGCCACATGTCCGGATCGGTCAGCGCCTCGGTGTAGTTCGCAAAGCCGAGTAGTTCGCCGCCGGAACCAGTCAGCGTCTCCCCCGTGAAACTGAGGTAGAGGCCGTAGATCGCAGGCACGACGAGAAACAGGACGAACAGTACGGCGAACGGCGCCGCGAACGCCCAGCCGGTGAAGGTCTCTCCACGCCGATTGGACAACTTCTGAACGCCTTTCACAGCGACGGCCCCCTTCACAGCGGCTGCGGACGGTCGAGCAGCACGTTCAGCCGCTTCACGAAACCTTCGAACCCGGCGGCGGGATCCCCGCTGCCGAGGAACACGTTCTGGACGTTCTCGGCGAAGTACCGGTGGAAGTCGCTGCCCGCCCCGCCGAACCACGCATCCGGGTCGTAGTTCACGTAGTCCGGGATGCCGGCATAGTTCGATTGCGGCTTGAGCGCCTGGTACTCCGAGCTCTTCACGACCGGCTGGTACGCCGGGATGTGGCCGGCGCCTGCCCATTTCACCGAGCGCTTGAGGATCTCGGCGACCAGTTGGTACGTGTGCCGGCGTCGTTCCGGATCGGCCTTCGACTGCCGCGGCAGCACGAACGTGTGCGAGTCCGCGTACGCCGCCTCGGTCCCGAACAACGTTGGAATGGGGATCGCGTCGAACGGCAGCTTCGCATCCTTGATCGAAGGCAGCTCCCAGACCCCGCCGAACAGCAGCCCGCTCTCCGCGTGCAGGAACTCACTGGTCGCCGTACCGCCGTCGCCGGCTTTGGAGGCGATCGTGTCGTCGAGCAGGGACTGCACGAACTTGAGCGCCTTCACCGCAGCGGCCTCGTCGACTTGGGCCTTCTGGCCGGGGATCAGCTTCATCTCGGCGTTCTGCTGGCGGTAGAACGTGTAGAACAACCGCCACATCTGCGAGCCGTCGCCGAGATAGCCGTACGAGAGTCCGTGTTTGCCGGTGACCTGCTGCAGCTTGCGCGCGACCTCGGTGAACGCCTCGGTCGACTTCAGCGAATGCAGGTCGTCGGTGACACCAGCCTTCTCGGCGTGCTCGGTGTTGTAGTAGAGCACGAACGGGTGGGTGTCGAGGGCGATCGAGTACAGCTTCCCGTCGTACAGGCCCTTCTGCCAGACCAGCGGCGGGAAGTCGCTTTCACGCACCCCGACCTCGGCCAGCAGGTCGAGATCCCATGGCTCGAGCAGCCCGCCGGGCGCATAGCCCGCGATCCGCGACGCATGCATGATCGCGAGGTCGGGCGCGCGGCCGCCGGCTGAGGCCATCGCGAGTTTCGTGTAGTACGGCGGACCCCAGGCCAGCACGGTCTGGGTCGCCGAGAAGCCGAGGTGCTGGGCGTTGACGGCGTCCACCAGGCCGGCCATCACGATCCCGTCGCCACCGGTCATCAGGTGCCAGTAGCTGAGGTCGGCGGCGGACCGGGATGCTCCCGGTGCGCATCCCAGCAGTACGCCGCCACCGGCGACCGCTGCCGCCGTCCCGAGCAACCGGCGCCGGGAAAGGTGCTTGTCCAAAAAGGGCTTGTCCAACGCGCTCATCAGTGTCTCCTTCGCAGGGCCCCTGGATGATTACATCGTTGGAATCTGTTGACAAGTGTTTGTGTTTGGTTTTGCCGGAATGTGTTGAACGGCGAGTGGTTCAGCGGGTGGTGCTGACCCGCTCGATCACCCGGTGCGGGACGATCACGCGGCGCGGTGCGGTGTTTTTGTCCGCCATCCGCTCCTCGAGCAGCTCGAGCGCTGCCGCCACGAACGCGCGCCGGTCGAAGTCGACCGTGGTCAGCGGCGGGATCATGAACTGGCTCTCCAGCACGTTGTCGAACCCGGCAACCAGCGTCTGCCCCGGTACGGCGACCCCGGCCGCCCAGAGCGCTGACAGCGCACCGGAGGCGAGGGTGTCGGTGAAGCAGAAGAACGCGTCGGGCAGCTCATGGTCGGCCAGGTACTTGCCCACCACCGTCGCTGCGCCCTCCGGACGCCAGCGGTCGAGCCCGATCTCGAGAGCCGGGTCGTTCGGGATACCCGCCTCGGCCAGGGCCTCGCGATAACCAGCGGTCCGGAGGCGGGAGGCCGCCGTACCGGGGGCTCCGGCGACGCCGCCCAGGACGCCGGCTCCACTCGAACCGCGCGGGATTTCCGGCGTACCGACGGCTGCGATCCGGCGGCAGCCTCTCGCGATCAGGTGCCGGGTCATGTCGCGCGCCGCGGCGGCATTGTCGATCGCGACCTGGCTCACCAGATCCTGGTCGACGTCACCGATCAGGACGAGCGGCGGCAACGGGCCGGCCGACAGTACGGCGCTGTCGTCCAGGTTCACGGGGTTCAGGATCAGACCGTCGACGAGGTACGCGCGGGCCTTTGACAGGAGCTCGAATTCCCGCGTGGGCTCGGACGCGGTCTGCTCGATCTGCACGCCCCAGCCGCGCTCATGGGCGAGCTCGACGACCAGGTGGACGATCTCGGCCGAGTACGGCCGGAGCAGGTCGGGCAGGGCCAGGGCGATCATGCCGGTGCGGCCGTTGCGCAGGCCGCGGGCGCTCATGTTCGGCACGTAGTCGAGCTCGCTCAGCGCCTGTTCGACGCGGGCCCGGGTCTCGGGGCGCACGAACACCACACCGTTGATGACATTGGAGACCGTCTTCGGGGACACCCCGGCCAGTTTCGCGACGTCTTTCACGGTGGCACGCATGCCGGACATCTTCCCATCCTTCACAGTGTGTCGAAACTTCTCGGCCCGGCTGCGCGAAGGTATTTCGATAAAAGTCTTCATCGTCGGTTCAATGACAGGATTGAAGGATGCTTGCTGACAGCCATGACGTGATCGAAGTCCGTGGTGCCCGTGAAAACAATCTCGCCGGGGTCTCCCTCGACATCCCCAAACGCCGCCTGACCGTGTTCACCGGAGTCTCCGGTTCCGGGAAGTCGTCACTCGTGTTCGACACCATCGCCGCCGAATCCCAGCGACTCATCAACGAGACCTATACCGCGTTCATCCAGAACTTCATGCCGAGCCTGGCCCGGCCGGACGTGGACGCACTGCGCAACCTGTCCGCTGCCATTGTCGTCGACCAGGAGCGGATCGGCGCGAACTCGCGCTCGACAGTCGGCACCGCGACCGACGCGCACACCATGCTGCGAGTCCTCTTCAGCCGCGCCGGTACGCCGTACGTCGGGCCGCCGTCGGTGTTCAGCTTCAACCGCGCCGAGGGGATGTGCCCGGCCTGTGAGGGGCTCGGGCGGACCACCGAGCTCGCCATCGACGAGCTGGTCGACCGCTCGCTGAGCCTGAATCAGGGCGCGATCACGGCTCCGGGGTATGCGGTCGAGACGTGGTGGTGGCAGGCCTTCGCCAAGTCCGGGCTGTTCGATCCCGACCTTCCGCTGTGTGACTACCCGGACGAGGCCTGGCAGCAATTCCTGCACCAGGAGCCGACGAAGATCAAGATCGGCAAGCACTCGATCACGTTCGAGGGTTTGGCGGCGAAGATCCGGCGCCAGTTCATCGGCAAGGACATCGACGCCATGCAGAGCCAGGCGCGCGCTTTCGCCGAGCGGGCGGTGAAGCAGGACCTCTGCACGGACTGCGGTGGCGCCCGGCTGAACAAGGCGGCGCGCTCCGTCACGCTCAACGGGCGGTCGATCGGCGAGTGCTCGGCGATGCAGATCAGCGACCTGGCTTCGTTTGTCGCCGGGGTCGAGAACACGGACGTCGGACCGATGCTCGAAGGGTTGCGGCACACGCTCGACTCGATGGTCATGATCGGGCTGGGCTATTTGAGCCTTGATCGGGAGTCGGGGACGCTGTCCGGCGGCGAGGCGCAGCGGGTGAAGCTGGTCCGGCACCTCGGATCCAGCCTGAGCGATGTCACCTATGTCTTCGACGAGCCGACGGTCGGGCTGCACCCGCACGACATTCAGCGGATGAACGATCTGCTGATCCAGCTCCGCGACAAGGGCAACACCGTCCTGGTCGTCGAGCACAAGCCGGAGACGATCCGGATCGCCGATCACGTGGTCGATCTCGGTCCGGGGGCGGGCCTGTCGGGTGGACGGCTTTGCTATGCCGGCGACCTCGAGGGGCTGAAGAAGTCCGGCACACTGACCGGTCGCTATCTCGACCATCGAGTCTCGGTGCGAGACGACGTACGGCGTCCTACTGGGCAGCTGTCGATCAAGAACGCGAACCTGCACAACCTGCGTGATGTGAGCGTGGAGGTCCCGCTGGGTGTGCTGACCGTGGTCACCGGGGTGGCGGGGTCGGGCAAGAGCTCGTTGATCCACGGGTCGCTGGCTGGTCGGCCGGGCGTCATCGTGGCTGGTCAGGAGCCGATTCGCGGGTCGAAGCGGAGCAACCCGGCGACGTACACGGGGTTGCTGGATCCGATCCGGGCGGAGTTCGCGAAGGCGAACGGCGTGAAGCCGGGGTTGTTCAGCGCGAACTCGGTCGGCGCGTGCCCGTCGTGCAAGGGGATCGGGCTGGTCTACACCGATCTGGCGATGATGGGCGAGGTCGGGTCGATCTGCGAGGTCTGCGACGGGGCGCGGTTCACGGCCGAGGTGCTCGCGTACAAGCTGCGCGGGAAGAACATCAGCGAGGTACTGCGGATGACGGTCACCGAGGCGCGCGAGTTCTTCGCGAAGGGGTCAGCGCGTCTTATTCTGGATCGGTTGTCGTCGGTCGGGCTGGGTTACATCGGGCTCGGGCAGCCGCTCACGACACTGTCCGGTGGCGAGCGGCAGCGGCTCAAGTTGGCGATCAACATGGGCAAGAACGGCTCGATCTACATCCTCGACGAGCCGACGACCGGGTTGCACCTGGCCGACGTCGACGCGCTGCTCACGATGCTCGACAAGCTCGTCGAGGACGGCAACACCGTCATCGTCATCGAGCACCACCAGGCCGTGATGGCGCACGCCGACTGGCTCATCGACATCGGCCCGGGCGCCGGCCACGACGGCGGCCAAGTCGTCTTCACCGGAACCCCCGCCGACCTGGTCGAAAGCAGCCCCACGCTCACCGCCAACCACCTGCGCGACTACATCCGAGCGGACTAACCCGCCGTACGGCGATGCCTTGAGCACCCACCAACCATTTCCCCCTCCCCCAACCGCGCCAAAGGTGGGTCGGCTGCTCCTTGTGCACGAACCCCCACTTTGAGCACCCACCAACCATTTCTGAGCGCCCTACGTGGTTGGTGGCTACCCAAAGACGCGCTGCGTGCCCAAAGATCCGCTGCGCCCCCCAAAGGTGGGTCGGCTGCTCTTTGGGCACGACGGCCGACCTTGAGTACCCACCAACCATTTCCAAGGGCGCTGCGTGGTTGGTGGGTACCCAAAGATGCAGCGGGCGCCCAAAGATGCGGCGCGCACCCAAAGGTGGGGCGGGTGCTCGGGAGTTGGGCGGCCGCTCGGGAATGAGGCGAGCGCTCGGGAGTTGGCAGGCTGCTCTTTGGGCGCGAGTGCCAACTTTGTGTAGCCACCAACCATTTCCGAGGGCGCTGCGTGGTTGGTGGGTACCCAAAGATGCAGCGGGCGCTCAAAGGTGGGGCGGGCGCTCGGGAGTTGGGTGGCTGCTCTTTGGGTACGGCGGGGATGAGGGGTGGAGCTACTTCAGGGCGGGGGCTACGAGGTTGGCGTAGGCGGCTTGGCCGGTGGTGTTGGGGTGGTAGGACTCGCTGACGGGGTTGGAGAGGCCGTTGATCCACTCGGGGCTGCCGCAGACGGAGTGGCCGGTGAACGCCGAGGTGGGGTTGGCGAAGGAGAAGCCGGCGGCGTTCGCGGCGACGGAGATCTTGTTGTTGAGGAGGTCGGCCGTCTCGTTGAGGCGGGTCATTTCGGCGGGGCTGAAGAAGGTGCCGGCGTTGCAGTCGGTGCCGTTGAACAGGCGGGGGTAGCCGACGACGATGACCTTGGCCGAGGCTGCGCGGCTGCGGATCGCGGCATAGAGGCCGTTCAAGCGGCCCGGTATGGCGTTGTTGATCGTCGCCTGGGCGTTGTTGATGGCGGTCGTGCAGTCGCCGAGCCAGGCGGGTTTGGCGCACTCGGTGATGACCGAGGAGAAGCCGGCGTCGTTGCCGCCGACCTGGACGGTGATGCGGTTGGCGGCGCTCGTCACGGCGCTGAGCTGGTTGGCGGTGACGTCGGCGACGCGGGCTCCGGAGCAGGCGACGAAGGTCAGGTTCGCGCCGAGCCGGGTGGCATCCAGATACGGGTAGGCCTTGGTCGAGCGCTGGCAGTTGCCGCTGCTGGAGATGTAGCTGCGGGTGCCGACGCCGGAAGCGTAGGAGTCGCCGAGGGCGACGTAGTTCACCGCGGCGTGGGCGACACCGGGGCTGAGCAGCGTCACGGCGCCGAGGGCCGCGGCGGACAGAACACTGGCGATGGTCTTCATGGGCGGACCGCCTTGTGTGCGAGGGGTGGTGACAGAAGTACTGAAAGTCACGATGGCCGACTCGCGGGTAACAGACAAGGTCTTGGTAAGAAACTACCGAGGTATTTCTGAAGTAGGTCAGCGGCCTTCCGGGCCGGGGACCGACAGCGGGTCGAACCCGTACGGAAGCTCGAGCCGGTGCGCGTTCATCAGCTCGGCATCACCGAGCAGATCCCGGGTCCGGCCGTCGGCGACGATCCGGCCGCCGTCCATCAACAGGCTGCGCTCACACAGCTGCAGCGCGTACGGCAGGTCGTGCGTGATCATCAGCAGCGTGACGTCGAGACCGGTCAGGATGTCGGAGAGCTCGCGCCGGCTGGCCGGGTCCAGGTTGCTCGAGGGCTCATCCAGTACGAGAACTTCGGGCCGCATCGCGAGCACCGTGGCGACCGCGACCCGGCGCCGCTGGCCGTACGAGAGGTGATGCGGAGCGAGGTCCGCATGGTCCTGCATACCGACCTGGACGAGCGCTTCGCGGACCCGATCCTCGAGCTCGGCGCCGCGCAGACCAAGGTTGGCCGGGCCGAAGGCGACGTCATCGCGCACGGTCGGCATGAACAGCTGATCGTCCGGGTCCTGGAAAACCAGTCCGACCTTGCGGCGGATCACCGGCAGGTGTTCGCGGTGCAGACCGGTCCCGCCGATCTCGATCCGCCCGCTCCCGGAGCCGCCCGCGACCGAGCCGAGGATGCCGTTCAGATGGAGCACAAGGGTGGTCTTCCCGGCGCCGTTCGGGCCGAGCAGCGCGACCCGCTCACCGCGCTCGACGGTGAAATCGACGCCGTACAGGGCCTGCCGTCCGTCCGGGTAGGCGAAGACAAGACGCTCGACATGAATCGCAGGACCGCTCACAAGCCGACAACCCTAGCGGCCACCGCGACGGTCACTGCGACCAGGGAGATGGTCAGGCCTTCGATCCACTGCGCGCGCGTCGCGCCGACCTCGCCGAGCAGCGGCATCCGGCCGTTGTAGCCGCGCGACTGCATCGCCAGGTGTACCCGCTCACCGCGCTCGAAGCTGCGGACGAACAGTGCACCCACTCCCCCGGCCACCGCCTTCAGGTGCCCGGCTCGGCCGCCGACGTACCCGCGTGATTCCCGGGCGATCCGCATCCGGTGCAGGTCGTCGGAGACGACGTTCAGGTAGCGGACCATGAACGACAAGATCGCCACCAGCGTCGATGGGAGCCGCAGCCGCTCGAGACCCGCGAGCAGTTCACGCGGACCGGTGGTCGCGGACAGCAGGATCGCGGCGATGACGCCGAGGGTGCCTTTGGCCAACACATTCCAAGCGCCTAGTACGCCGGACTGCGACAACTGCACCCCCAGTACGTCGAAAGTCGGGCCGGTCGCGACGAACGGGAGCAGCAGCGCGAACACAATGAACGGCGTCTCCACGGCCAGTCGCCGGGAGACCACCGGGAGCGGGAGTTTCGCAACCACGATCGCGGCGGCTAGCAGAACGGCATACAGGGCGAAGGCCCAGAAGTGTGCGGCCGGGGTGGAGACGACGGCGAGGACGAAGACGAAGAGCGCGACGATCTTGACCTGTGCCGGGATCCGGTGGACCTTGCTGTCGACCGGGACCAGTAGGCCGTCGCCGCTCACGAGGCCTTGCGTAGTGACGCGACCTTGGCGATGGCGAGGCCGAGCGCGATCGTGACGAGTACGCCGATGATTCCGGCCAGCGCACCGGAGACCTGCGCGTTGCCGATCCCGCTGACGCCGTAATCGGCCAGCGGGCTCCCAGCGACCGCCGAACCCTTGGCCGCCGACTCGAACCCGAGCTTGGCGCCGACGAACTCAAGTCCGTCAGGGTGCGCGCTCGCGAACAAGCTGACGCCGCCGGCAACGATCAGCGTGACGGCGACCCCGATGCCGAGCGAGCGACCGGCAGGCTTGGCCGCGATCGGTTTGTCCGGGGAGACGGTGGACGTGTTGCCGTCGGCATCGACCAGGACTAGATCCTGCTGCAGGTGGCGGGCGGCGTACACGAGGTCAGGGCGGGTCGCGACGACCGCGCCGAGGACGGCCGCGGTGATCACGGCCTCACCGATCCCGACCAGGATGTGCCAGCCGACCATCGCGGTGGCGAGCTTGCCGAGCGGGATGTCGACCGCACCGCCGATCGCGTACAGACCCGTGAAGCACAGCGCTGCGACCGGAACGGAGACGAGGGCGCCAACTGTCGCCGCCGGTACGACGCTCCCTGTCCGACGCGGGAGCACTTGCAGCAGCGCGCGGGTGACGAAATATCCGACCAGAACAGTGACCAGGCCCATCAGCGTGATGTTCGTACCGATCGCGGTCAGCCCGCCGTCGGCGAACAGCAGACCCTGAACGAGCAGCACCGTGGACATCACCAGCACGGCGGTCCACGGGCCGACCAGCGCCGCCGCCAGCGCACCACCGAGCAGGTGGCCGCTGGTCCCGGCGCCGACCGGGAAGTTCACCATCTGCACCGCGAACACGAACGCGGCCGTCAGCCCCGCCAGCGCGGGACCCGTCTCGCGGATCTCGCGGTTGGCGCGCTGGAGGCTGAAGCCGACCGCACCGGCCGCGATCAGGCCGGTGGCGATGGACGTCGGAGCGTCGAAGAAACCATCAGGAACATGCACGCGGACATTCTTGGCTTGTTGCGATCGAATCGCAACAAGCACCGGGAAAATTACTCAGGACAAATCTTTGAGAGCATCACCGATCGCACGGTGGAACGTCGGGTATGCGTAGATGACCTGTTGCAGAGAGTGCACAGGCACGGCGGCATGCACGGCGATCGCGAGCGCGCTGAGCACCTCACCACCGGTCGGCCCGGCGCTGGTCGCACCCACCAGTACGCCGCGATCGGTGTCGACGACAAGTTTGATGAAGCCCTCGTTGCCGGCCTTGTGGATCCAGCCGCGCGACGAGGACGGGATCTGCGTGATCCCGGTCGAGACGTTCAGGCCCTGCTCGCGGGCCTGCTTCTCGGTCAGACCGACCGCGCCGATCTCCGGATCGGTGAAGGTGACCCGCGGCATCGCGTGGTAGCGCGCCAGCGGTGCGTCCTGGGTGCCGAGGATGTCGTGGACCGCGATGTTCGCCTGGTACATCGCCGTGTGGGTGAACGCGCCGACCCCCGTCACGTCACCGATCGCCCACACACCGTCACCGGCGCGGACATGCTCGTCGACCTCGATCCGGCGGACGTCCGCGTCCAGCCCAACCTGGTCGAGACCGAGGCCCTTGATGTCGACCCGGCGACCAGTTGCCACCAGCAACTTCTCGCCGGTCACCGTGCGGCCGTCGTCCAGCGTGATCGTGAACTCGTCGCCGTCATGCGCGACCTTCGACGCGTGCACACCGGTGGTGACGGTCACGCCGTCCCGCTCCAGTGCCTCGCGGGCCAGATCGCCCGACTCCGGCTCCTCCATCGACAAGATGCGCTCGGCGCCCTCGACCACGGTGACCTGCACGCCGAAGCGCGCGAAGACCTGGGTGAGCTCGACCCCGATCGCGCCGCCGCCGAGGACGACCAGCGAGGCCGGCAACGTCTCGACGCGCACCGCGTCCTGATTCGTCCAGTACGGCGTACCGGCCAGACCGTCGATCGGCGGAACCAGCGGCACCGTCCCGGTCGCGACGATGATGCCCTTCGACGCCTCGAACTCGCGGTCGCCGGCCTTCACGCTGCGCGGCCCGGTGATCGTCGCGTGCTCGCGGACGAACGTGACGCCCTTGTTCACCAGCCGGTCGACCGCGACCTGGTCGTTCCAGTTGTCGGTCGCCTCGTCGCGGATCCGCTTGGCCACGGGAGCCCAGTCGGGCTGGACGGTCGCCGTACCGGCCATGCCGTCGACCCGGCGCGTCTCGGCGATCAGGTTGGCGGCGCGGATCATCATCTTGCTCGGGATGCACCCGTAGTACGGGCACTCGCCGCCGACCAGCCGCGGTTCGATCCCCACCACGTTCAGGCCGGCCTGGGCCAGCCGCCCGGAGGCTTCCTCGCCGCCCACACCGAGCCCGATCACGACCACATCAACCTGTTCAGCCATGCCGCCCAATCTCGCAGACGCCGCCGCGCCAACCAAGCCCAACCCCGGCGCGTCATCACCCCGTAAGCCGGCGACGGCGGTACTCCCCCGGTGCGACGCCGTACTCACGCTTGAACGCTTTCGCGAGAGCGAACTCCGTGCCGTATCCGGTCTGGGCGGCGATGGTGCGCAGCGGTACGTCGGACGAGTGCAAGCCGCGAGCAGCCAGCGTCATCCGCCACCAGGTCAGGTAGCCGAGCGGCGTCCGGCCGACTGCGCCGGTGAATCGCTTGGCGAAGCTCGCCCGCGACATCCCGGACAGCGCGGCGAGCTGGGCCACCGTCCACGGGTGCTGGGGTGTGCCGTGGATGCCGCGTAGCGCCGCCATCAGCGACGGGTCCGCCAGTACGGTCGCCCAGCCGTCGGTGGCGCGCTCGTCGGCGAACCAGGCGCGGAGTACGAACATCAGCAGCATGTCGACGAGTCCGGTCAAGATCGCGGAGGAGCCGGCCTGCGGCTCGGTGAGTTCGTCGGACAGGAGCTCGATGGCGGCCCGCAAAGACGGATGCCGGCCGGACAGGTGCACGACCTCTGGCAGCTCTTCGAGCAGCGGATGGCTGCTCGACCGGTCGAAGTAGTAAGCCGCACAGAGCAGCCTGATCGCGGGACCCGTGTCGATGATCTCGTCGGCAGCGGGTGCGGTGTCGAAGCTGAAGTCGGTCAGCGGGCTGTCGGGGTGGTCGGCCAACGCGTAGCCGGCGCCGTGCGGAACGAACACCACATCACCGACGGTCAGCTGGATCGGCTCACCGCGCACCGGAAGCAGCCAGCACGAGCCTTCGAGCAGGACATGACACCCGGCGCCGTCGCTGGGCGGGAAGCGGATCCCCCACGGAGCTTGCTCCTGAGTTCGCGCCGCGTGCGGCCGGCCGGTCCGCAGGGCAGTCAGTACGTCGCTCAGCACGTCCACCCTAGTCAGTTTAGACGGCTGGATATGGCATTGAGCGTCGCGGCCATGTCCGTGACCGCTGACTTCTTCGTACGGTCGAGGTCCAACAACTCTTCGGGAGATAGCAATGACCTTCTCTGTCGTGGTCGGAGCCGGCGGTACCGGGCGGGCTGTGGCTCGACTGCTCGCGGACAGTGGTGAGCGCGTCAAGCTCGTCACGCGGAGCGGCTCCGGCCCGGAACATCCGGGCATCGAACGGATCGCAGGAGATGCCACAGCGGTCGACTGGCTCACCAGCCTGAGTGCCGGCGCAACCACGCTGTACAACTGCGCGATGCCGTCGTACGACCGTTGGCCGACCGACTGGCCGCCGCTCGCGGCTGCCCTGCTCACCGTGGCCGAGCGCAGTGGTGCGGACTACGTGATGCTCGGCAACGTTTACGCGTACGGCCCGGTCACCGGCCTGGTTGTTGAGGACCAGCCGTCGGCGCCGACGACGGTGAAGGGCGCCGTGCGGGCACAGATGTGGGCCGACGCACTGGCGGCACACGAGGCCGGTCGGGTCCGAGTCACCGAGGTCCGCGGGAGCGATTTCCTCGGTGCGGACACCATGTCGGTCTACAACCTGCTGGTGGTACCCGCCGTACTGGCCGGAGTCGCGACGTCCTACCCGGCCGATCTCGACGTCGAGCACAGCTGGACGTACGTCGACGATGCCGCCCGCACGATGATCGCCGCGGCTCGCCACGACGACGCCTGGGGACGTGCCTGGCATGTGCCCTCCGTCTCCGCCCTGCCGGTTCGCGCCCTGAGCGCTGAGCTGGCCGCGCTCGCGAGCGCGCCGGAGCCGCAAGTCACCGAGCTCACCCTCGTGGAGCTTGCGCGCCTCGGTACACAGGACCCGATCACCGCCGAACTCCTCGAGATGCAGTACCTCGTCCGCGCCCCCTTCCTGCTCGATTCCACCCACAGCGAGGCCGTCCTCGGCGTCACCGCCACCCCTCTCAAGGCAGTCCTGACCGAGACGATCGATGCCCACCAGCACGTCACTGCACGGTAAGCATCCGTTCACCGCGGGCCGGTAGCGTCCTGCCTTCGCTGAAGTGGGGGCACGTTGTTCGACTTTTCTGGTTTCGCGTCCGTCAATCTCGAAACCGTGATCGCGGCCGTCGCACTGATCGGTACGGCGGTCGCCTGGCTGGTCGACCGGTATGTCCTGCGCCGCAAACGGCTGGTCTACCGCGTCCAGGTGGACGCTCGAATCGGGGTCTACCCGCACGCCGGCCAGACCCAGCGGATGGTCGACGTCGAGGTCCGCCACCAGGGCGCGGTGGTGCCCGACCCGAGCATCGTGCTGCTGCGGCTGGACAACGCCGGCGGGATGGACATCGACCCGCACGACATGCACGAGAAGATCGCGTTCGCGTTCCCCGATCGCAAGATCGTCGGGCTCAAGGTGACCGAGGCGCATCCGCACTCGCTCGGTGAGATGCTCGAACGGCGCTTGTCGCCGGCGCACTTCGTCGACACCAGCAAGTTGGTGCTGCCGCGCATCGCCATCAACCGGGGCGACCATTTCAAGTTCCTGCTCGTGCTGTCCGGCACCGGACAGGGCGTCGGCCACTCGGGGTACCTCGCTGGTGGGTCGACCGGCGGTGGGGTCTACCACGAGCCGCGGCCGCGTGGACCTGGTCGCCGTACGCTCCTGTTCGGTGCGTTGTCGATGGTGCTGGTCGGGGCGCTCGTCGCGTTCTTCCTCGTTGACGTCCTGCAGCCGCCGAAGGACTGCTCGTCGGGTCAGCTGCGCGTCATCGGCTCGACCGCGGTGGAGCCGACGATGCGCGAGCTGCGCACCGCCTACGCGGCCGAGTGCACGAGCGCCGACATCACGATCGCGGCGAACGGCAGCCGCAGCGGGGTTCGTGGCCTGGCCGAGCTCGGGGCGAAGGACGCCGTACAGGCGAGTCAGCAGATCGCGATGTCGGACGGGCCGGCCGAGAGCGCTCCCGAGCTGCGCGGCTCGCCGGTTGCGGTCGTTGTCTTCGCCGTGGCCGTGAACCGCTCCGCTGAGGTCACCGCGCTGACCACGACCCAGCTGCGCGACGTCTACAACGGCAAGCTCACCAACTGGAAGCAGCTCGGCGGTCGCGACCTGCCGATCCGGATGGTCAGCCGGGTCGGGCCGGACTCGGGGTCGCGCCGGGTGTTCCGGGAGAAAGTGCTGGCCGGGGACCAGGAGCTCGGCATCTCGTCCGACAACTGTGCCCGCGACGACGACGCGGTCGCGAAGTATCACCGCTGCGAGGTCGGCACGACGGAGGAGTTGCTCACTCGGGTCAACGAGATCGACGGCGCGATCGGTTACGCCGAGCTGGGGAGCGCGCGGAAATATCCGCAGATCTCGCTCGCCGCGATCGACGGTGTCGCTCCGGACACCGCGAAGGTGGCAGACCGGTCGTACCGGTTCTGGGAGGTGGAGCACGCCTACACCTACAAGACGCCCGAGGCGAAGTCGCTCACCGCGGCGTTCCTGGACTACCTGCGGTCGAGTGCAGCGCGGCCGGTGCTGGAGCGGGGTGGACTGCTGCCGTGCGGCGATCTGCCGACCGGGTTCTGCGGTTAGGGTCGGGCGATGATCGTCATCGCACACCTGAGTGACCCCCATCTCGACGGGACCGCCGTCGCGCGGGATCGGCTGCGGCGGATTACGGCCTACCTGGAAGCGTTCCGTACGCCGGTGGACGTCGTACTGGTCAGTGGGGATCTGGCCGACCATGGGGACCCGGCCGAGTACGCCGAGCTCGCGGCCGAGCTGCCTACGGATCTGCCGGTGCTTGTTCTGCCCGGCAACCACGATGTGACCGGGCCGCTGCGGAACGGGCTCGCCAGCTATCTCGACTCCCCCGGTGACGGCCACCCGATCCACCAGGTGCGCGATGTTGCCGGCGCGCGCTTCGTGCTGCTCGACACGAGTGTGCCTGGTGAGGACTACGGCTTCCTGTCCGACGACTCGCTGGCCTGGCTGTCCCGAGTGCTGGCGGAGCCGTTCGACGGACCGATCTTTGTGGCGATGCATCACCCGCCGCTCGACCTGCATCACCCCGTGATGGACCAGTGGCCGCTGCGTGCACAGGAGCCGCTCGCGGCTGTGCTGACCGGCAAGCCCATCACCGCGATCCTCACCGGCCACGTGCACAACGCCGTCGTGACTTCCTTTGCCGGTCACCCAGTGCTCGGCGCTCCCGGTATCCGCTCCACCGTCCCGCTCCCCTTCGAGCCGCCCACCGCCGAGGGGAGCCCGATCGACGCGGAGGCCTATCCCGGCCTGGCTCTCCACATCCACTACCCCGGCGAACCTCTGCAGACGTTCTACCGCTTTCCGTGACAACGAATTGCGAAAATGCCAGCATCACTGCATGACGAGTTATGTGGGGTCCGGCGCCTATTGTTATGCGAATTCGCTGGCGATGATGGTTCGCGACGTACCGATGACCGCGATCGAGGTGCTGACCGGATCGCCATTCGGCGCCCAGGTCGAAGACACCGGCCTGCCGTGGTTCGACCCGCCCGGCTGGCAGCCCGACCTGGGGCTCGACCGGGCCATCGACCTGCTCGGCTGGACCTGCACGCGCACCTCGGGTGGTTCGGCTGACGAAGCGCTGGCCCGGCTCCGCGCGAGCTGTCCAGCCCTGGTCGGTCCGGTCGACATCGGCCTGCTCACACACCAGCCGTGGTCGGCCGGCCAGGCTGTTGGCGGGGACCATTGGGTCGTGGTCACCGAGGTCACCGACGACGTGGTCGTCTTCCATGATCCAGACGGTTTTCCCTATGCCACGCTACCGATTCCGCAATTCCTCGAAGCCTGGCGCGCCGACGAAATCACGTCGGTGGAAGGCTCTTACATCCTCCGCACCGACTTCGAACGCCACCATCAGGTGCCGGTCGAGGACGCTCTGCGCGCTTCCCTCCCATATGCCCGCGACTGGCTCTCCCGCGACTCGCAGCAAGCCGTCGAACAGATGGCCGACCGGCTTGCCGCCGAGGACGACGGGATCCGCGGTCATCTGGCCGGTCTCGCGGGACCTTCCGGCGTACGGCGGCTCAACGACGCCTCGATCTGGCTGGCCGCCATCGACCAGCACGAGGCCGCGACCGTGGCCGCGGATCTCGCCCGTCAGTTGGGCAGTCTGCAATTCACGCTGACCTCGCGGCAATTCTCCCGGGCTGCTGACATTCTCCGCGCCCTTGCGCCGGGCTATCCGAAACTGCGCGCCGTACTGGCTTGACCTCAACTTTAGTTGAGGTTCGATCCTTGGGGTCATGACATCGACCAACGTTGAGGTTGCTCGGGCGGGGCGGCGGGAGTGGGTCGGGCTGGGTGTGCTGGCCCTGCCTGCTCTGCTCGCGTCGCTCGAGCTGACCGTGACCCATCTCGCCCTCCCGTCCATTGCCGCGGACCTGCATCCGAGCAGCGCAGAGCTGCTCTGGATCGTCGACATCTACGCGTTCCTGCTGGCCGGTTCGCTGATCACCATGGGCACTCTCGGCGACCGCATCGGCCGGCGCCGGCTGTTGCTCGGAGGCGCAGCCCTGTACGGCGTGGCTTCCGTGCTCGCCGCCTTTGCGACCAGCCCCGGCATGCTGATCGCGGCCCGAGCCCTGATGGGGGTGGCCGGCTCGACGCTGATGCCGTCAGTGATCGCGCTGGTGGCCGCGATGTTCAAGAGCCCTGCGCAACGCGGTGTCGCGATCGGCATCGTGGTCGCGAGCGTGTCCGGCGGTACGGCGATCGGCCCGCTCGTCGGTGGTTGGCTGCTCGAGAGCTTTCACTGGGGTGCCGTCTTTCTGATCGGGGTGCCGATCATGGTCGTGCTGCTCGTCGTCGGGCCGCGACTGCTGCCCGAATACCGCGCGCCTGGTGGCAAGCGGCTCGATCCGTTGAGCGCCGTACTGTCGCTGGCCGCGATCCTTCCGATTGTCTACGGCCTCAAGCAGCTAGCCGCCGATGGGTTCGCGTGGGCTGCAGTGGTCGCGGTCGCAGCTGGGTTGGTGCTGGGTACGGTGTTTGTACTGCGGCAGCGTCGGCTGGCCGATCCGATGGTCGACCTGCGGCTGTTCGGGAGCCGCGTCTTCAGTACGGCGTCGATCGCGCTCGCGCTGGCGATCTTCGTGCTCTGGGCGGTCAACTACGCCATCGCCCAGTTCCTGCAGCTCGCCCACGGACTCGACCCCCTGACCGCGGGCCTCTGGACAGCGCCCTCCGCCGTCGGGACCATCGCGGGGTCGCTGCTTGCACCGCGGCTGGCTCGGCGGATCCCGCCCGGCGCTGTCATCGCCGCCGGACTCATCCTCGCTGCCGTGGGATTCGCCGTACTGCTGGCGACCGGGCCGCTTGCCTTGCTCGTCACCGGCTCGATCATCATCTCGCTCGGTCTCGCACCCACCATGACGCTGGCGACCACCCTCATCATCGGCGCCGCCCCCGCCGACCGCGCCGGAACCGCGGCAGCCATCGCCTCCACCGCTCCCCAGCTGGGCGGTGCCCTAGGCATCGCCCTCCTCGGCAGCCTCATCACAGTCGCCTACCGCCACCAAGCTGGCCCCACCGCCGCGCTAACCCGCGAAGCCCTCGCCATCCCGGCTGCCCGCGAGGCGTTCACCGACGCCTTCCACCTGTCCGCCGCAGCAAGCGCCGTACTGCTCCTGCTAACCGCAGCCCTAGCCGCCCGCCACCTACGCCGGAGCGACACGAACGACTGCAGGTAGTACCCCCGCCGGCCTCGTTCGACCCACCCGCACGCAGGAAGTACGCCGTACCAGGCACCACCTGCAGTCCTTACGGCACCAGTGGGCCGGGCCAGGTGTTGGCGGGGAGGAGGTCGCGGAGTGCGGAGGTCTGGTCGGGGCCGAGGATGACCTCGGTGTCCAGGTTGGACTCGTCGATCTGACCGATGAACTCGCGGCAGCGGCCACACGGGGAGACGACGTGCACGCCGTCGTCACCTCGCCAGACGGCGACGATCTTCGCGATCTTGTACTCGCGGGCGGTCACCATGGCGGCGATTGCGGCGTGCTCGGCGCAGAAGCCGGTGCCGCTGGTCGTGTCGATGCAGACGCCGACATGGACCTGGCCGGTGCTGGTGACGAGTGCAGATGCGACATCGCCGAACCAGCGATCACCCACCTGATACGGATTCAGTACGGCGACCGCCGCTTGGATCAGCTCGTCGTTGCTCGTCATGCCGAGAAGCTAGCAACCCTCTCGGGTGCATCGCGAAGGAATTACGCCTGATGCCGCCAGAACCTCCAGCCCTCGGGTGCCCTGGGGAGCGTGGACGGCGGGGTCCACCCCCTCGGCGGCTGCCACCCCGGCGGTACCGGCGGCCAGTTCGGTGGCGGCTGGAAGCGGTACTGCGCGTCTCGGAGATGCCAGAACACCGACCACCCACCCGCGACAAGGGCAAGCGTGAAGAGTCCCGCAGCCACCGCCAGGAAGGTTATGGGCTCAGGCCCACACTCGATCGCCGACGGCGAACAGGGATCAGACGGAGACATCGCGGTCAGCAGCGGGAAGCATCCGACGAGTCCGACCAGACCCGCCACGCACCACCCGACCGTGATCAGGACCGGATGGCTGGGCGCGTCGGAGTACCCATGAAACACACGCGGATCTGGGGGTGCGGGAAAACTCACGCCGCCATTACATCCCCCGGTCCCGCACGCGCCCCCACTTGCGGCCTAATCGTGACCACCGCGGGCGGGAATGGAACAGCCGCCGCAAACCAGGTTCGCGGCGGCTGTCGAAGCGATCAGAAGTTGATCATGTGGCCTTCGAGGCCGTGGAAGGCTTCCTGCAGCGCTTCCGACAGCGTCGGGTGGGCGTGGACGTTGCGGGCCAGTTCCTTGGTGGTGAGGTCCCACTTCTGGGCCAGGGTGAGCTCGGGGAGGAGCTCGGTGACCTCGGGGCCGATCAGGTGGGCGCCCAGCAACTCGCCGTACTTGGCGTCGCTGATGACCTTGACGAAACCGTTCGGGTCGTTGAGGCCGTGAGCCTTGCCGTTGGCGGTGAAGGGGAACTTGGCGACCTTGACGTCGTGGCCGAGCTTCTTCGCCTCCTCTTCGGTGTAGCCGAAGCTGGCGATCTGCGGCTGGCAGAAGGTGGCGCGCGGGATCATGGCGTAGTCGAGCTCCATGGTCTCGTGGCCGGCGATCGTCTCGGCGGCGATGACACCCATCGCCTCGGCGGCGTGGGCGAGCATCAGCTTGGCGGTGACGTCACCGATGGCGAAGATGTTCGGCACGTTGGTCTTGCAGAGACCGTCGATGGCGATCGCGCCGCGCTCGGTGAGCTGGACGCCGGTCTTGTCCAGTCCGTAGCCGTCGACGCGCGGCTGGAAGCCGATCGCCTGCATGACCTTGTCGGCCTCGATGACCTTCTGTACGCCGTCCTTGCCGGTCACGGTGACCTTGACCTGCGGGCCGGACTCGTCGATCGACTCGACCCGGGTGGAGGTGAGGATCTCGACGCCGAGCTTCTTGTAGGCGCGGGCGAGCTCCTTCGACACCTCGGGGTCCTCCAGCGGGACCACGCGGTCGAGGAACTCGACGATGGTGACCTTCACGCCGTAGTTGGCCAGGACGTAGGCGAACTCGACACCGATCGCGCCGGCACCGGCGATGACGATCGAGCCGGGCAGCTCCTCGGTGAGGATCTGCTCTTCGTAGGTGACGACCCGGTCGGACAGCTGGGTGCCCGGCAGCAGCTTGGTGGTGGCGCCGGTGGCGATGATCACGTTGCCGAAGGTCACTGTCTCCGAGGAACCGTCGTTCAGCGTCACGTCGATGGTGTTGGCGTCGGTGAACGCGCCCCAGCCGTCGAACTCGGTGATGCTGTTCTTCTTCATCAGGAAGTGGACGCCCTTGACCCGGCCGTCGGCGACCTTGCGGCTGCGCTGGACGGCGGTCGGGAAGTCGAAGCTGACCTCACCGCTGATCCCGAAGGCCTTCTTCTCGGTGCGGAAGATGTGCGCGAGCTCCGCGTTCCGCAGCAGCGCCTTGGAGGGGATACACCCCACGTTCAGGCAGACACCGCCCCAGTACTTCTTCTCGATGATGGCGGTCTTGAGTCCGAGCTGGGCCGCGCGGATCGCCGCGACATACCCACCCGGACCTGCGCCGAGGACAACAACGTCAAAGTGCGAGGCCATACTCCAGACTTTAGTGGGTGACGCCAGTCACGTGACTATCGGGCAGCTTTCTTCCGTCCGGACCGTTCCCGGCCTACGCTGGGGCAGGCGCGGGGGCCATCGTCCGGCCTGCGCGCGTGAGGCGAGACGACAATGGGGAGCCTGATGGTTCTGGGGAACCGTCGGGGGCTGCGGTTCGCGGCGCTCGGCACAGTGCTGGCAGTGATGTCACTGCCTGCGTATGCCGGCACGCCCACACCACCCCCGCC
>NZ_SMKX01000064.1 GCF_004349055.1 Kribbella antibiotica | reverse complement strand
GCCCAACAAGATCTACACTTCTAGCTTCGTCGGCAGCGTCGATTTGTATAAGAGACAGGGCGGGGATCGACGAGCTGAACGTGTATCCGGTGCCGGATGGGGACACGGGGACGAATCTCTACCTGACGTGGGAGGCGGCTTGCGAGGCGCTGCCCAAGGGGGAGTTGACGTTCGCGGAGGCGGTGCAGGCGTTCGGGCGGGGTGCGCTGCTGGGTGCGCGCGGCAACTCGGGCGTGATCACTTCGCAGCTCGTCCGCGCGTGCGGGATGCGGCTGGCGGAGAATCTGCCGCGGGACCGCGACACTGACGGCGTACTGGCTGATCCGCGGATGAGTGAGGCGGCGGCCTTTGCCGACGCGCTCAAGTACGCCGCAGATGCCGCGTACGGCGCGGTCGCGGAACCGGTTGAGGGGACGATGCTCACCGTCGCGCGCCAGGCTGCCAACGGGGCAATGATCGCGGCCAACGACGGAAAGAGCCTGGCGGACGTGTGCCTGGCTGCTGTGGCGTCGGCGCGGCAGGCGCTCACCAAGACGACTGAGCAGCTCGACGTACTGCGGCGGGCCGGGGTGGTCGACGCCGGGGGAGCGGGCTTGGTGGTGATCCTCGGCGCGATGGAGTCCGTGCTCACCGGCCGTACGGTCACTATCGACGTACCAGCGAGGGTCGCGCCGCAAGAGGTGGCTGGGGGAGACCTGAGCCCCGAGGGTCCGGCATACGAGGTGATGTACCTGCTGGACGCCGCTGACGACGCCATAGGCGACTTCCGGCGGCAACTGGCGGACCTGGGTGACTCCGTCGTTGTTGTGGGCGGAGACGGGCTGTGGAACGTCCACGTGCATGCGGACGACGTCGGGGCCGCGATCGAGTACGGAATCGCCATCGGCCGGCCGCACCGGATTCGCGTGACGCACTTCAGTAAAAATCAGCAGAGCGCTGACCAACCGCACCACGAGCCCCCGCTGGGCCGCGCCGTGATCGCGGTCGTCGCCGGTGAAGGGCTGGCCGAACTGTTTGCGGATGCCGGCGCCAAGGTCGTGGTCGGCGGACCAGGCCGACGCTGTTCGACCGGTGAACTGCTGGCCGCGATCGACGAGTCGCAGGCGACCGAGATCGTGCTGCTGCCGAACGACAAGGACTCCATCGCAGTCGCCGAGGCCGCGGCCACCGCGGCTCGGCAGGACGGGATCCGGGTCGCCGTGATCCCGACCCGCGCGCAAGTCCAGGGGCTGGCGGCGATCGCCGTACATGATGCTGCGGCGAGTTTCGACGACGACGTCGTGCATCAATCGGCAGCGGCTGGGCAGACCCGGCATGGTGCTGTGACGATCGCGGTCAAGGACGCCTGGACGATGGCCGGCCGCTGTCGCGTGGGCGATGCGCTGGGCGTGATCGATGGTGATTTCGCCCTCATCACCGAAGACCTGCTCGAGGCAGCGACCGGCGTTGTCGATCGGCTGCTGGGCGGTGGCGGTGAGCTGCTGACCATCGTCACCGGCCGCGATGCGGACCCCGAATTGGCCGCGGCGATCGAGCGCCATGTGCGGAAGCAACGCAAAGATGTCGATGTCGTGGTGTACGACGGTGGGCAGGACAGGTACCCGTTGCTGATCGGGGTCGAATGAAGACTGATATGGATCGCAAGCTCCGCGATTTCGTCGGAGCGAAAACGGCCAAGCAATTCACTGACGTGCTCAACATCGAGACCGTCGGCGACCTGCTGCGCCACTACCCGCGGCGCTACCTGAAGAAGGGCGAGCTCACCCCCTTCAACGAGCTGGAGATCGGTGACCAGGCAACGGTCAACGGCCGGGTCAAGAAGGTCACCGTCCGCTCGCTCGACACCAAGGCCGAGATCCCGCTCGTCGAGGTGTCGAAGTGGAGCCGGCGCAAGACGCTGACCAAGGTCGTGGTCACCGACGGCGAGCACGACCTGGAGCTGGCGTTCTTCAACCAGCCCTGGCTGGCCACCAAACTCACCCCCGGTACGTCGGCTCTGTTCTGGGGCGAGGTGACGATGTTCCGCGACATCATGCAGCTCAAGGGTCCGGGCACCGAGATTCTCGACGACGAGGACCTGACCGAGGCCGAGATCGAGCGCCGGGCGCGGCCGTTCCGCCCGCTCTACTCGGCGACCGCGAAGTTGCCCACCGCAACGATCGAGCGCAGTGTCAAGATCGTTCTGGACAACCTCAGCGAGGAGCTCGAGGACCCGGTGCCGGAGCTGATCCGGCGCAAGGAGAAGCTGCTCGGCCTGGTCGAGGCGCTGCAGAAGGTGCATCTGCCGGACACCGAGAAGGACATCAGCGAGGCACAGAACCGCTTCCGGTTCGAGGAAGCGCTGGTGATGCAGACAATCCTGGCGCAGCGCCGCGCGGTCACCGACGCGCTCAAGGCCGTGCCGCGTCCGCGGACCGCCGGCGGTCTGCTCGACGAGTTCGACAAGCGGCTCCCGTTCTCGCTCACGGCCGGCCAGTCCGAGGTGGGCGACGAGATCTTCGCCGACCTGGAGCGGGCGCATCCGATGCACCGGTTGCTGCAGGGCGAGGTCGGTTCCGGCAAGACGGTGGTGGCGCTGCGGGCGATGTTGTCGGTGGTCGACAACGGCGGCCAGGCGGTCCTGCTGGCGCCGACCGAGGTGCTCGCAACCCAGCACCACAAGACATTGCAGAAGATGCTCGGTGACCTGGCCCTGCAGGGCATGCTCGGTGGCGCGGACCATGCCACGAAGGTCGGGCTGCTGACAGGTTCGCTGAACGCAGCAGGACGCCGTACGGCGATGCTGGACGCGGCAAGTGGAGCCGCCGGGATCGTCGTCGGCACGCACGCGTTGCTTGAGGACAAGGTGCAGTTCGCCGATCTCGGGCTCGTGGTGGTCGACGAGCAGCACCGGTTCGGGGTCGAGCAGCGGGCCGCGCTGAGCGCCAAGTCCGGCGAGAACACCCCGCACGTGCTGGTGATGACGGCGACCCCGATCCCGCGGACGGTCGCGATGACCGTGTTCGGCGATCTGTCGGTGTCGACGCTGACCGAGCTACCGGCCGGGCGTTCGCCGATCCAGTCGTCCGTCGTGCCGGCCAAGCAGAAGCCGGAGTGGCTGGATCGGGCCTGGGCGCGGGTTCGCGAGGAGGTCGGCAAGGGCCATCAGGCGTACGTCGTCTGTCCGCGGATCGGTGACGACGTCAAGAACGCGACCGACGAGGAAGGCGATCTGGCCGCCGGCGACGAGGAAGGCGACGGCAAGAAGCAGGCGCGGCCGCCGATCTCGGTGATGCAGGTGGCCGAGGCGCTCGGCGAAATTCTGTCCGACCTGCGGGTGGAGATCCTGCACGGCCGGTTGCCGGCCGAGGAGAAGGACGCGGTGATGACCCGGTTCGCGGCCGGCGAGGTCGACGTCCTGATCGCGACCACGGTGATCGAGGTCGGCGTCGACGTGCCGAACGCCTCGACGATGGTGATCATGGACGCCGACCGGTTCGGCATCTCGCAGCTGCATCAGCTGCGCGGCCGGGTCGGCCGGGGCAAGGTCCCGGGGCTGTGCCTGCTGGTCACCGACCTGTGGGACGGTTCGAAATCTTACGGCCGGTTGGCCGCGGTGGCGTCCACGACGGATGGGTTCGAGCTGTCCCGGATCGACCTGGAGACCCGCCGCGAAGGTGACGTGCTGGGTGTGGCGCAGTCCGGCAAGCGGAGCAGTCTGAAGCTGCTGAGCGTGCTGCGGGACGAGGAAATCATCTTCACCGCCCGGCACGTGGCACAGTCGCTGATCTCGGTCGACGCCGAACTGGCCGAATACCCGGCGCTGCGCTCGTTCGTGCAGAGCGCGCTGGAATCCGAGCAGACCGAATACCTGGAGAAAACATGACGAGGGTAATCGGGGGAGTGGCCGGTGGGCGGCGGATCGCCGTACCGGCTGGGGACGGGACGCGGCCGACGACGGACCGGACGCGGGAGGCGCTGTTCTCGTCCCTGGAGGCCGAGTTCAGCAGCTTCGACGGCGTCACCGTCCTCGACCTGTACGCCGGTTCTGGCGCGATCGGCCTGGAGGCGTTGTCGCGCGGGGCGGCGAAGGTGGTGCTCGTCGAGTCGGACCGCAAGGCGGCCGAGGTGATCGCGGCGAACGTCAAGGTGGTCGGGCTGCCCGGGGTCACAGTGCTCAACCGGCCGGTCGAGAAGCTCGCCACGGGTGCGGCTCCGGCGGAATTCGACCTGCTGTACGCCGATCCGCCGTACCGGCTGGAGATGGCTGAGTTGCAGGACGTGCTGGTCTCGCTGGCCGCCAACGGCTGGCTGACGGCCGATGCCTTCGTGGTGGTCGAGCGGGGTAAGCGGGAGCCGTGGGAGTGGCCAGAGGGGTTTGTGGCGCTGCGCGACCGCAAGTACGGCGAGGCCCGGCTTTGGTACGGTCACCGGCATGGCTAAGGCGGTGTTCCCCGGCTCGTTCGACCCGCCCACGATCGGGCATCTGGATGTCATCACCCGCGCGGCCGGCGCCTTCGAGGAGCTGATCGTCGCGGCCGGGGTGAACCAGTCGAAGAACCGGCTGTTCAGCGACGACGAGCGGGTCGAGATGCTGACCGAGCTCGCGGAGCCGTTCCCGAACGTCCGGATCGCCACCTTCTCCGGACTGGTCGTCGACTTCTGCACCGCGCAGGGTGCGAGTGTGCTCGTGAAGGGGCTGCGGACCGCGGCCGACTACGACTACGAGCTGCAGATGGCGCACCTGAACCGGCGGATGACCGGGGTCGACACAGTCTTCCTGCCGTCGGCGCCCGAGCACGGGTTCATCTCGTCGAGCTGGGTCAAGGAGATCTCCAAACTCGGCGGCGACGTCTCCACCTTCGTGACGCCGAGTGTTCACACACGGTTACTGGCGAAGTACGAATAGGCCCCGAATTGGGTGTCGGGCCGGGTAGTTGATAATGTGGTCTACCGGTCTCGTTGGGACCGAGAATTATGCCTGCCCACGCCTGAAAGGGATGTCCTGAGCGTCTTGGATCCGCGGTCCCCACTCGTGATCGAAACCCACGAGCTGTCACGCCGTGCCGGGTCCCAGCGCGAAGTCTCCTTCACGGCCGTGGCACCGGCTGATCTCGGTATCGATGTGATCGGCGTCCCCGAGGGCGACCCGATCCAGTTCGATCTACGGCTGGAAGCGGTGGTCGAAGGGGTGCTCGTCACCGGATCGGCCAGCGGCCGGCTGGTCGGGGAGTGCGCACGGTGCCTGGTCGATGTCGAGGACGAGTTCCTCGCCGACGTCCAGGAGCTGTACGTCTACCCGGAGAGTGAAGCCGAGCCTGATGAGGCCAGCCGGATGGAGGGCGATCTGATCGACCTCGAGCCGGCATTGCGGGATCAGGTGGTGCTCGCGCTACCGTTCCAGCCGTTGTGTTCGGACGACTGCCCCGGATTGTGCCCTGAGTGTGGGGTGCGCCTGGTGGAGGAGCCCGGTCACAAGCACGACGACGCGGTCGACGCGCGGTGGTCCGCCCTGGGCGGACTGCTGCAGAACGACTCGCAGGGCAAGAACGACAACTGAACACTGTAGTTAGTTTCAGACACACGCACACCAGCCGGCCGGGTCAACCAGCCCCCGGCCGAACCGAGGAGTCATAACCGTGGCCGTTCCGAAGCGGAAGATGTCGCGCAGCAACACCCGCAACCGCCGGGCTCAGTGGAAGACCACTGTCCCGTCGCTGGTGGTCTGCGTGAACCCCGCCTGCCGCGCCAAGCACCTGCAGCACACCGTTTGCCCCACCTGCGGCCAGTACGGCGCGAAGGGCGAGCGTCGCCAGGTCGTCGAGAGCTAAACGGCACCATCAGTGAATTCATCAGTCGACGCCGGGCCTGACCCGGCGCATGGGGGGCCCTACGCCGAGCTGAACGAACGGCTCGGCGTAGCGCTGGCTGACAATTTGCTGGAGCACGCCTTCACCCATCGTTCGTTTGCGTACGAGAACGGTGGGTTGCCGACCAACGAGCGGCTGGAGTTCCTGGGGGACTCGGTGCTCGGAGTCATCGTCACGGAGTCGCTGTTCCGCAACCATCCGGACCTCTCCGAGGGCCGGCTGGCCAAGCTGCGTGCCGCCGTGGTCAACATGCGCGCCCTCGCGGGTGTCGCCCGTGAACTCAAGCTGGGCAAGTACCTGCGGCTCGGCCGCGGGGAGGAAGCCACCGGCGGCCGTGACAAGTCGTCGATCCTGGCCGACTGCGTCGAGGCGCTGATCGGTGCCGTCTACCTGGACCGTGGGTTCGAGGTGGCCGGCATGGTCGTGCACCGTCTGTTCGACGATCTGATGGAGTCCTCGGCCCGCCTGGGCGCCGGCCTGGACTGGAAGACGTCGCTGCAGGAGCTGGTCGCCCAGCTCGGTGTCGGCGTCCCGGAGTACGTGATCGCCGAGTCCGGTCCCGACCACGCCAAGACGTTCGAGGCGCGGGTGCGGATCGGTGCGGACACTTACGGTCACGGCATCGGCCGCAGCAAGAAAGAAGCCGAGCAGCAGGCTGCCGAGACCGCCTGGAAGGCCCTGCGCGCAGCGCATCCCGACAGCACGGACCCGTCACAGCAGCCCTAAGTGCCCGAGCTTCCCGAGGTTGAGGTGGTCCGCCGAGGTCTGGCGGACTTCACCACCGGCCGCACCATCGACGCGGTCGAGGTCCTGCACCCCCGCCCGGTACGCCGCCATCTCGCCGGACCGGACGATTTCATCGCTCGGCTCAAGGGTCAGGTGTTCACCGCGCCGGCCCGGCGCGGAAAGTACCTCTGGTTGCCACTTGCCTCGGGTGACGCGGTTCTCACCCACCTCGGGATGAGCGGCCAGTTCCGGGTCCAGCCGGTCGGCGCGCCCGACGAGGCCCATCTCCGGGTCCGATTCCGCTTTGCGGACGACCTTGGAGAGGTCCGGTTTGTGGACCAGCGGATGTTCGGTGGTCTGTCCTACTCCGAGGGCGGCGCCGAGCTGCCCGGTGAGATCGCCCACATCGCCCGCGACCCGTTCGATCCGCTGTACGACGCGGAGGCCGCCGCAGCCGCGTTGCGCCGCCGCAAGACCGGTCTCAAGCGAGCGCTGCTTGACCAGACTGTGGTCAGCGGTATCGGGAATATCTATGCCGACGAAGCCTTGTGGCGCGCGAAGATGCACTACGCGAAAGCCACCGATTCGCTGAAACCCTTACAGGCAAGGGAAATTCTCCGGCACGCCCATGAGGTGATGGCCGAGGCGCTGGGGGTCGGCGGGACCAGCTTCGACGCCCTGTACGTCAACGTGAACGGCGAGTCCGGCTACTTCGAACGTGGCCTGAACGTCTATGGGCAAGAGGGTTCACCGTGTCCGCGGGACGGCCGGCCGATCCGCCGCGAGCCGTTCATGAACCGTTCGTCGTTCCGCTGCCCGAGATGTCAGCCGGTTCCGCGGCTCGCCCGCTGGTAGACGAGGTATCGTTAATAAACGTGGCCCAGGTTGACCGTCGGCCATCCCGGTGTCACTCTGAAAGACGGTACACATTTCGGCGCTCCCCACCGTGACTTGAGTCTGTGAGTCGATCGGGCCCCAGGGGCGCGCGCCCGGCGAGAACCCTTCCGGAGGACAGCACAATGGCCAAGGCTCTTTTAGGGCACCTTGGAGGCACTGACCCGCGCATGCTCGAGCAGGTTCGTCTGCTCAACCGGCGTGTCGCCGATCTGGAGGCGCATGTGATGCGCCTGCAGGCAGAGAACGATCATCTCGTCGCAGCGGTCCATGAGGGCCAATTGCTGACCATCGACGAGGCTCTGCGCACTCCTGCTTCGGTCTGAGGACCCTAGCTGCCTGCTTTTCGCAGTAGGTGCACGTTGACGGCGGTGGCCCCCGTCCGGGCCTCCGCCGGTTGTGCGTTGCGTTGTTGATGCTGATGTTGTGCACCGGTATGCCTGCACGGATTCCCGGCCGGCACTTTGTAGACTGTGCGTGGAACTACTTCCCCGGGTAGCGACAGCGTTACGAGTTGCGACGGTTCCTTCGGTATCGTCTGTCCTTTCACGGGTTGGAGAGCATCGCTTTGTATCTGAAGAGCATGACGCTCCGAGGCTTCAAGTCCTTCGCGTCGGCCACGACGATGAACTTCGAACCGGGGATCACCTGCATCGTCGGTCCGAACGGTTCCGGCAAGTCCAATGTCGTGGACGCCCTCGCCTGGGTGATGGGTGAGCAGGGCGCCAAGTCGCTGCGCGGCGGCAAGATGGAGGACGTCATCTTCGCCGGCACCTCCGGCCGCTCCCCGCTGGGCCGCGCCGAGGTCGTCCTCACCATCGACAACGCCGACGGCGCGCTCCCGATCGAGTACGCCGAGGTCACGATCAGCCGGACGATGTTCCGCAACGGCGGGTCCGACTACCAGATCAACGGCCAGAGCTGCCGCCTCCTGGACGTCCAGGAGCTGCTGAGCGACTCCGGTATCGGCCGCGAGATGCACGTCATCGTCGGCCAGGGCCAGCTCGACTCGATCCTGCGCGCGACCCCCGAAGGCCGCCGAGGCTTCGTCGAGGAGGCCGCCGGCGTTCTGAAGCACCGCAAGCGCAAGGAAAAGGCAGTCCGGAAGCTGGAGGCCACTGAAGGCAACCTGCACCGGCTCGGCGACCTGATCGCCGAGATCAGCCGCCAGCTCAAACCGCTCGGGCGCCAGGCGGAGGTGGCGCGCCGGGCCGTGACGATCCAGGCCGAGGTCCGCGACGGCCGCGCCCGGCTGCTCGCCGACGACATCGTCCAGGCCCAGTCCGCGCTCGAGGCGGAGCTGGCCGACGAAGCGCGGATGACAGAGCGCCGTACCGAGATCGAGGCGAAGCTGCGCGAGGCGCGTGACCTGGAGGCCGAGCTCGAGGAGGCGCTCCGCGAGGACGCGCCCGCGCTCCAGGCCGCGCAGGACACCTGGTACCAGCTGTCCGGGTTCGGCGAGAAGATCAAGGGCACCGCCCGGATCGCCGCCGACCGGATCCGCTCGCTGAACGACGAGGCCGACGACGGCCCGCGGTCGGGGCGCGACCCCGACGAGCTGGAGCTCGAGGCGGCCCGGGTCCGCGAGACCGAGGCGCAGATCGAGGCCGAGGTCGAGGCGCACTCCGAGCTGCTCGCCGAGTCCGTCGAGCGCCGGCAGGCGCTGGAGAACCAAGAGGCCGAGGAAGACCGCCGGCTCTCGGCGCTGATCCGGGCGGCCTCCGACCGTCGTGAGGGTCTGGCCCGGCTGACCGGTCAGGTGAACGCGCTGAAGAGCCGCGCGGGCGCTGCCGAGTCCGAGATCGGCCGCTTGGCGACGAACATGAACGAGGCCGAGGCTCGCGCAGCCAAGGCGCAGCACGACTTCACCGCGCTGGAGACCCAGGTCGCCGGGCTGGATGCCGGCGAGCGCGGTCTCGACGATCAGTACGAGGCGGCTCAGTCGGTCCTGGACGAGCTGGATGAGCGGCTGGCCAAGCTGCGGGCCGAGGAGCGCGACGCCGAGCGTGAGCGCACCGGTCTGAGTGCCCGCAAGGAGGCGCTGGAGCTCGGTCTGAACCGCAAGGACGGCGCCGGTGCGCTGCTGGCGGCCTCTGAGCAGATCGCTGGCCTGATGGGTTCGGTCGCGGCGCTGCTGAGCGTGCGGTCCGGCTACGAGACGGCCATCGCGGCCGCTCTCGGTGAGGCCGCTGACGCGGTCGCCGTGACTCACGCCGACGCCGCGCTGGCCGCGGTCGGCCACCTGAAGGAGCATGACCTCGGCCGCGCCGGGATGCTGCTGGGTGACGCCCCGTCCGACGATTACACGGCCTGGCCGAGCCTTCCGTACGGCGCGACGTACGCGGTGGACGTTGTCGAGTGCCCGCAGAATCTGCGCCCGGCGCTCCGGCGGCTCCTGCGCAAGGTCGCGGTGGTGGACGACGTACCGGCTGCCCAGTCGCTGGTCCGCAGCCTCCCCGACATCACCTGCTCGACGCGAGCAGGCGACGTACTGGGTGCACACTTCGCGTACGGCGGCTCTGACGCGGCCCCGAGCCTCATTGAGGTGCAATCGGCGGTCGACGAGGCCGCCGAGAAGCTGATCGAGGCGACGGCGCGCAGTGAGCGGCTGCGGTTCGAGCTGGCCGGGATGGAGGACGAGCGCTCCCGGCAGAAGGAGTCCGTCGAGATCACGCTGGCCCGGCTGCACGAGTCGGACGCCGCGATGGCGGCAGTGGCCGAGCAGCTCGCGCACTTCGGGTCGCTGGCCAAGGCGTCCCGCGGTGAGGCGCAGCGGATGGCCGAGGCGATCGCCGCGGCCGAGGCCGAGCGCGACAAGAACCTGACCGGTCTGGCCGAGCTCGAAGAGCGGCTGACCGACGCCGAGATGTTCGACGAGGACGGCGACGAGCCCGACACGTCCACGCGTGACCAGCTCGCCGAGGCGGCCAAGGCCGGCCGGGCCGCCGAGATGGAGGCGCGGCTCGCGCTGCGCACCACAGAGGAGCGGGCCCGGGCGCTGTCCGGCCGGGCCGACCAGCTGGAGCGTGCGGCGCGCCAGGAGCGCGAGGCGCGTGCCCGTGCGATCGCTCGTGCTGCCCGCCGGGCTCGCCAGTCGGAGGCCGCGCAGGCGGTGCATCTGGCGACCGGCCACGTGCTGGCTCGCCTGGAGACCTCCCTGCAGATGGCGGCCGCCGAGCGCTCGGCGATCCAGGCGCAGCGGTCCGACCGGGAGCAGGCGCTCTCGCAGGCCCGGTCGGCCACCCGCAATCTGAGCTCCGAGCTGGAGCAGCTGACCAACACCGTCCACCGCGACGCGCTGGCCCGGGCCGAGCAGAAGATGCGGCTCGAGCAGCTGTACGAGAAGGCGCTCGGCGAGCTGGGAATCGCAGTCGAGACGCTGGTGACGGAGTACGGGCCGGACAAGCTGGTGCCGCCGCTGCCGAAGGACGGTGACGACCCGGCGGTGGAGCTGCCGGGGGAGCCGTTCGACCGCGCCAAGGTCGAGAAGCGGCTCAAGTCCGCCGAGCGCTCGCTGGGCCAGCTGGGCCGGATCAACCCGCTCGCGCTCGAGGAGTTCGACGCGATGGAGGAGCGGCACCGCTTCCTCGCCGAGCAGCTCGAGGACCTGCGCAAGTCCCGCCGCGACCTGATGGACATCGTCAAGGAGGTCGACGACCGCGTCGAGCAGGTCTTCACCGAGGCCTACCGCGACGTCGAGATCGCCTTCCAGCACGTCTTCACCCGGCTGTTCCCCGGCGGCGAGGGCCGGCTCATCCTCACCGACCCCAACGACATGCTCGCGACCGGCATCGACGTCGAGGCCCGCCCACCCGGCAAGAAGGTCAAGCGGCTGTCGCTGCTGTCCGGTGGCGAGCGCTCCCTGATCGCGGTCGCCTTCCTGGTCGCCCTCTTCAAGGCCCGCCCCTCGCCCTTCTACATCCTGGACGAGGTCGAGGCAGCCCTCGACGACACCAACCTCGGCCGCCTCCTGGAGCTCTACGAAGAGCTCCGCGAGAACAGCCAGCTCCTGGTCATCACCCACCAGAAGCGCACCATGGAGGTCGCCGACGCCCTGTACGGCGTCACCATGCGCGGCGACGGCGTCTCCGCCGTCATCTCCCAACGCATCCGCGAACCCGAACCCGCCTAGCCCATGCCCGACCCGGGCCGGCCCCAGCCGACCACGCAGCAGCTGATCGACGAGATGCGGCGACTGCCGCGCCTCGACGCCGCCGAACTACGTGCCGAAGCCGATGAGTTCTTCGGCGACCGCATCGACGACGACCCCTTCGACCGCACCTGAGCCAACGCCGTACCTCTTGTGCGGACCGCCAGGCCATCACAATCGGCCGGATCGCTTCCGGCCAAGCGTGGGTTCGGCGCGCGCAGCCATATGGCGTGGCCGTCCGGCCCGGTCGGCGTTCCCCATTTGGTGGGCTGACCCATCCCGTTGTGGGTGGCTAGCCGCATGCGGTTGGCCCACCCACAAGCTCGTGGGTCCGCGCATCAGATGGGTTCTGGATCCGCCCTGCCGGTATGGAGCCCGCCAGTTGGTGGGCGGGCCTACGGCGTTGCGGGTGGGCTAACCGCATGCAGTTGGCCCACCCGCAACCGGGTGGGTCAGCCCATCAAATGGGGCGAGCGGGAGCCGGTTTGGCGTCGGCCTTGGGCGAATCTGCGAGATGTTCGGGGTGGGGCTTGCAATTCTTGAGACGACCGGTCATATTGGATCCATGGCCAGGCGGAGTATGCGGGAAGAGATTCTGGGGGCAGGGGTTGAGCTGTTCCTGGAGCGGGGGTTCAATGCGGCGGCGGTGAAGGACATCACCGACCGGGCGGGGGTTCCGAAGGGGTCGTTCTACAACCACTTCGAGAGCAAGGAGGCGCTGGCGGAGGTTGCGCTGGAGCGGTACGGCGAGACTCGGCGGATGTCACAGCTGGGTGATCGGTCGGTGCCGCCGGTGCAGCGGATGCGGCAGCACTTCGAGTTTCTGCGGGACGAGTTGCCGGAGTTCACCAAGGGGTGCATGTTCGGGAACTTCGGGGCCGAGGTCGTTGACCACAGTGAGCCGTTGCGCAAGCGGGTCAAGGGCAACTGGGACTACTGGGCCGGCATTCTGACCGAGGCGATCGCGCAGGGACAGGCTGAGGGAACGATCCGTACGTCGCTCGATCCGCACCAGGCCGCGTACTACCTGACCAGCGCCTGGGAAGGCACGTTGTTGCGGGCTCGGGCGGACAAGTCGCCCGAGGCTTTCGAGGTCTTCTTCGTGGTCACGTTCGACGCGTTGCTGGCCTGATTTTCAGCCGTCCTCGGAGGGGGCGGCTTTTCTTTGAGGATCTTAAGATGACCGACCGTCTTAGAGGAGAACTATGAGTACCTATCGCGCGATCGAGGCTCTGGACGGAGCCTTCACGCAGGTCGAGCGCGAGTTGTCAGCGCCCGGCGCCGGTCAGGTCCGGATCCGGGTGGAGGCCTGCGGCGTCTGCCACAGCGACGTCCTGGGCGTGCACAACCTGAACGGCAGCCGGTCCGCCGGTACGCCGATCGTGCCGGGGCACGAGGTTGTCGGCTGGATCGATGCTGTCGGCGACGGGGCCGGAACGTGGTCTGTCGGCCAGCGGGTCGGCGTCGGCTTCCTCGCCGGGCACTGCGGTGTCTGCGCGAACTGCCGTCAGGGTGAGTTCACCTACTGCACGAATCAGCCCGTCACCGGCGACACCATCGACGGCGGGTACGCCGAGTACCTCACCGCGCCGGTGAGCGGACTGGTCGCCGTACCGGAGGAGTGGGATGCGGCGGAGGCTGCGCCGCTGCTCTGTGCGGGTATCACCGTGTACAACGCGCTTCGCAAGGGCGCGGCCCGGCCGGGTGGCCTGGTTGCGGTCCAGGGCATCGGCGGTCTTGGCCACCTGGCCATCCAGTACGCCGCCAAGCTCGGTCTGCGGGTGGCTGCGATCGCCCGGGGCGAGGACAAGCGTGAGCTGGCTCTGAAGCTCGGTGCGACCGACTACATCGACAGCTCGGTCGTCGACCCGGGCCAGGCGCTGCAGGAGCTCGGTGGCGCTCAGGTGATCGTCGCGACTGCGGCCAACGGTGCCTCGATGACACCGCTGGTCGACGGACTCGGCCTGCGCGGCAAGTTGGTCGTCGTCGGTGCAGCTGCCGACCCGATCGAGGTAACCACCGGCTCGCTGATCTTCGGCGGCCGGTCGATCGAGGGGTCGCTGACCGGCACCTCTAGCGAGAACGAGGAGAACCTCGCGTTCGCCCTCGCCCATGATGTCCGGCCGATGGTCGAGCGGGTCCCGCTCGAGCAGGCCGCCGACGCCTACGACCGGATGATGTCCGGCGCGGCCCGGTTCCGGATGGTTCTTACGACAGGAGCAGCACGATGAAGGTAGTACTGAAGGCACGGGGCGATCTGATCGACAACGCGGTGCTGGAGACGGCTGCCGGCACCCTCGGCCCGGACGAGGTGGTGGTGGCGATCGAGGCGGCCGTCATCAACCCGGTCGACTCCATGCTTGCCTCTGGCAACTATGGCTACCAGATCGAGACCCCGTTCGATCTCGGCACCGAGGGAATCGGCCGGGTGACCCAGGTGGGGAGTGCGGCTGACGCGAGTCTGCAGGGGCGTCGCGTAGTGATCAAGCCGAACTACGAGCAGGGCACCTGGGCCGACGAAGTCGTGGTGAAGGCGGCGAACGTCGTACCGATCACGGATGAGGGCGACCCGCTGCAGCTGGCGATGCTCGGCACGAACCCGCTGACCGCGCACCTGGCACTGACGAAGTTCGTCGACCTGAAGCCGGGGGACTGGGTTGGGCTGAACCTCGGAAATTCCGCAGTGGGTCAGTACGTCACCGCACTGGCGAAGCACGCCGGTTACAAGACACTGAGCGTCGTACGGCGGCCGGAGGCGGCGGAGGGGTTGCAGTCCGACGTCGTACTGGTTGATGGGGATGACCTCTCCGACCGCATCCGGGCCGCACTGGGAACAGACCGCTTCGAGCTGGTCGTGGACGGCGCTGGGGATGCAACGGTCGGCGCACTGGCGCAGTGGGCCACATTCGGCGGCACTGTGGTCAGCTACTCGTCGGTGACTGGCCTGACGCCGGCAGTCGGCCTTGGCGACCACATCTACCGGCAGCTGCAGCTGCGCGGTCTGTGGATCCCGAACTGGCTGGAGCAGGCTCCTGTCAGCGAGATCCAGCAGACGTACGACGCTCTGGCCCAGCTGACCGTGGACCGGGTGCTGCAGACGCGGGTGGAAGCGGTCTACCCGGTGGCTGAGTACGCCAAGGCAGTGGAGCACTCCCAGCAGCCGGGCCGCAACGGCAAGGTCCTGCTCCGGCCGTAATCGTCATCAGGTTGAACCACTCCTCGGATCGCTACGTATGGCAGGTGTTCAACGAACTTTCCGAGGAGGACCTGATGAGGCGTGTAGCCGGTGTTGTGGGAGCGATCGTGCTGGGGCTTGGCGCGTTGACTGCTTGTGGTGACGACAAAGGCGCGGACAGCAACGCCAGTAGCGGTGGTGCATCGCAGTCCGCCGACCAGCTGAAGACGGCGGACACCGGGCTCGGCAAGGTCCTTGTCGACGGCAACGGTCGGACGGTGTACGTGTTCGACAAGGACACTGCCGGCAAGTCCAACTGTGAGGCTGACTGTCTGGCCAAGTGGCCGGCGGTCGCGGCCGGGGACAGCACTCCGAAGCTGGACGGGGTGGAGATCTCCACGATCACCCGGTCCGACGGCAGCAAGCAGCTGGCGGTCGGGGGACTGCCGGTCTACCTGTTTGCTGGTGACTCCAAGGCTGGTGAGACCAAGGGGCAAGCAGTCGGCGGGGTCTGGTGGGTCGTTGGCGCAGATGGCAAGAAGGTCACGACGCAGCCGTCGAGCGATGGCAATTCCGGCTACTGAGTACCTGCCTGGTTGGGCACCCGCTATCGTTCCGTCGGTGGGTGACTACCAGGGTCCGGACGCGGGCGAGACATTCGTCCGCTCCCTGTACGCCGAGCATGGCCGGAGCGTGCTGGCTTATGCGACTCGTCTGACCGGTGACCGGGCAGCGGCGGAGGATGTCGTCCAAGAGACGCTGGTCCGGGCGTGGAAGCACGCAGACGACCTGGACCAGACCAAGGGCTCAGTGCGGGGCTGGCTGCTGACGGTGGCGCGCAACATCGTCACCGACCGGGCCAGAGCGCGCGCCGCACGACCTGTCGAGGTTGCCGAGGTCGTCGACCGGCCACCGATCGCGGGAGACCATTCCGAGTCAGTGGTGAACACCATGGTGGTGCTGGGGGCACTCGACCAGGTCTCACCCGAGCATCGTGAGGTGCTGGTCGAGTTGTACTACCGGGGGCGCTCGGTGGCTGAGGCGGCCAAGGAGCTCGGCGTGCCGCCGGGTACCGTGAAATCGAGAAGTTACTACGCCCTCCGAGCTCTGCGCGCGGTGATGGCAGGACCAGAGGAGGTGGCCAGATGAGCGAGCACGATCACTCGCAGCTGGGCGCCTACGCACTGGGTGCGTTGGACCCTGCGGAGAGCCGTGAGGTGGACGAGCACCTGGCCACCTGTGCCGAGTGCCGGGCTGAGCTGGCCGAGCTCGAAGAGATGAAGGAGTTCCTGGGCGAGGTGCCGCCGGAAGCGTTCCTGGACGGACCGCCGGACGACGGCGACCTGCTGCTCCAGCGCACGCTCCGCGAGGTGCGCCAAACACCTGCTCAAACACAGCCTTCTCCGGTACGACGACGCAAGCCATGGCTGCTGGTGGCAGCTGCCGTGGTCATCGTGGCTGGCGTGCTGGGCGGCGGCGTACTGATCGGTCGGCAGACCGTGGACCAGGCGGATGCGCCCGTACCGGGCTCGAAGCAGGTCACAGCGGTGGATGCGGCGACCGGCACGACCATGACGACCACGGTGGAGCCCCGCGAGGACTGGACCTGGGTGCGCGTACAGATCACCGGTCTGAAACCAGGTGCCGAGTGCGTGATGCTGGTGACGGACAAGGCCGGTAAGACCTGGACTGCGGGCAGCTGGTCGATCTCTGACAAGGCTGCGCGCGAGGGAAGCCGCTTCGGCGGCGGTGTGCTGGTGCGGCCGGACCAGGTGGAGTCGGTCGAGATCAAGACCGTGCAGGGCGAGCACGTCGTCACCACGACGATCTGAAATTAGTGTCCTGAGTCGGAAGTTCGACGGCACTGGAGGCGCCCAGGCACGCACCTCGCTGCGTTGGAGAAGCATCCACGATGAACACCGCATCGAGGACGCTTCTCCGCCTTGCGATGCACGCACCTGGACACCTCCAGCACTCGCCGACCTCCCGACTCAGGACACTAGTTGCGGCCACGGGAGAGGATGGACCCGTGGCTACTTCCGCAGAAGACCTCCGCGCCCGTCGTCAGACTGCAGACAAGAACTGCGACCGCTGGTTCTCCCATGCGTGGGTGCCGGCGCCGGAGCGTTTGCGCCGGCTCGCGGAGTCCGCGACTGAGGAGCAGAGCGACAGCTACGGGCACGGCGGCGACATCGAGGCACTGGAGCGGGAAGTAGCCGAGCTGCTGGGCAAGCCAGCCGCGGTGTTCATGCCGTCCGGCATCATGGCGCAGCAGAGCGTCCTGCGCGTGTACGCCGACCGGGCGGGGACCAAGCGGGTCGCGGTGCATGGACAGTCGCACCTCCTGGTGCACGAGCTGAACACACTGGAAGAGGTGCACCAGCTCCGGATCGAGCGGCTCACCTCCGACTCACGACAACCACGTCCGGACGAGCTGGCCGCGATTCCGGGCAACCTCGCGGCAGTGACGCTGGAGCTGCCGCTGCGCGAGCCCGGCTTCCTGCTGCCGACCTGGGACGAGCTGGTCGTCTTCGCCCAGGCTTGCGCCGACCGCGGCGTACCACTGCACCTGGATGGCGCGCGGTTGTGGGAAAGCACGCCGTACCTGAAGCACAGCCTGGCTGAGATCTCCGCCCTGGCCACCTCGGTCTACCTGTCGTTCTACAAGGGCCTTGGCGGACTGGCCGGTGCGGTCCTGGCCGGACCCGAGGACGTCATCGCCGAGTCCCGGCGCTGGCAGCGGCGACTCGGCGGCAACCTGTTCACCATGCTCCCGTACGCCGTCGCTGCGCGCGAGGGATTGCGCACCGCGCTCCCACTGATGGGCGACCTGCATCAGCGCGCAGTCGAGGTTGCCATGGCACTACAGAACGAGGGCTACCGAGTCGTGCCAGACCCTCCGCACACCAACTCCTTCCAGGTCCACGCACCACGCGATGCCGAGGCGATGGACACCGCTGCGGTCGACCGCATGGAGCGGACGCGCGAGTCGATCTGCTGGTCGTGGCGACCATCCGCCGTACCAGGCTGGTCGTGGACCGAGCTCGTCATCACTCCGCACAGCCTGCAATGGCCTGTGTCCGAGATCGCCAAGGCCTACGGGGAACTTTTACGGACCTGAGAGCGTCCACCCCTTAGATGCTGGGGATCTTGTGGGGAATTCGGGGAGAGAAGTGCTGACGTTCGTTGTAACCATGGTTGTTCTGCTCGTGCTGGCCGGTCTGGTCCTGCTCGCTGTCGCCCGAGGTGAGGGCAAACACTTCGGCTAGCCGATGGTCACGGTGCCCAGGACAGGGAAGTGGTCGGAGGCGTCGCGGGTGTTGTCGTCGATGAGAGTTCGCGTGGTGATTTCGAGCCGCTGACTCGAACCGATGGTGCCGATGTAGTCGAGGACGTTGCAGTAGGCACGGTCGCGGCCGGAGATGACGCGGTTGCGGCTTCCGTCGAAGGTGGCCTCGTGAATGGCTCCGGTGCTGATCGTTCCGCCGAGCGCGGCGTCGGCTTCCGCGGGATCAGGGCCGTGGTACTCGACATTGAGATCGCCGACGACGAGCACCGGTTCGCCGGCGCTCGCCGTACCGGCGACGAACTCACGCAGCTCGGCCAGCTGACGCATCCGTACGGCGTGGTGGGAGCCGCGTTCGTCGGCCTGCAGATGGGTTCCGGCGAGCCAGAGCCGGCCGACCGGGGTTTCGACGGCGACCAGGGCGGCGCCTTTGTTCGACAGAGCGTCTGAGGTCAGCGGCTGGTAGGCGCGGTAGCGGTGCTGATGCTGTTCGAGGATCGGGAGCCGGCTCGCGATGTAGACGCCACCGCCGACGAGCGTGCCCCAGCGTCGATGCTTCCGCCCGACCTCCGGTGTGACGGCGTACCCGCGGCTGCTGAGCTCAGCGACCAGCCGTCGCGCGGGCCGGTTGAAGGCTTCGTTGAGGACGACGATGTCGACGTCGGCCGCTGCGAGAACCTGGGCAGCCAGGCCCGCTCGGCGTGCGGAACCGAGCAGGGGCAGCTGCAGGATGTTGTAGGTGATCAGCGTCAGGCTGAAGCCCTCGGTCATGCCGCCTGGCTCAGCCGCGCATCGCCGACATCAGGATGCCGGGGAGACGCCGCACCTTGCCGTCCACGGCGAACTGGGTCAGCCGCTCCGCCGTCACCAGCGCGGTCTTGTTCGTGACGAACCACGGCGGCCGCGGCGACATCGCCAGCTCGCCCGCGCTGATCGAGCGGGGGAACGGCGTGAACGGCCCGCGGACGACAGTCTTCTGCGGCCGGTCGAAGAGCAATGCGTTGTGCACCACACCGATCCCGCTCTGTACGTCGTCCGGCGTGTGACCGGGGAACGCGCCCCAGGTCGCGCGCGGGCTGAGGTAGCCCACAGCGGTCCAGGCATTGATCGCCACCGTGCCGTACCGCAGTGCGGCCGCCGCGTCGTCCAGCTTCGGGCCGAGCTCGCGGATGGTCCGCGGGTGAACCAGGATGTTGGCGCCGAGCGTGCCGTGCAGTCGCTCGTTGGCAAACGTCACTGCCAGCTCCAGGAACTCCGCAGCTGACTCGGCGGGCAGAGTGGTGGTGGCCAGCACCGGTGCAAAGAACTCGTTCGTGAACGCGTAGGCCTTCGGATCCGTCGCGTCGACCCCCGTCACCAGCGTGCGGTTGCCGGCGAGTGCCTCGGCTTGCGGGTAGGCGTCGGCCGCACCCTGCCGACGGTCGTCGGCGCCGGGGTAGTAAGCAGGCCGCTGCTCGGCTCGATCGAGTGCCGTCCGGACGGCGGCGATCAGCGCCTCGGTGTGCTCCCACCCCTCGGGCAGCACGAGGACCTGGGAGGCGATGCAGTTGAAGCCGCTGTTCTGGAGTTTCTGCGTGGCAATGTGCTCGGCCTGGAACTCGATGTCGGCCTTCGACCACGGACCCGGTACGACGATCGTCGGGCCGACCCCGCCGAGCTCCGCGCTGACCGGCTTGGTGTTGACACGCTCATCGCGCTCGCGACGATCCCCGGCCTCGGGACCGGCGCCGTACACGATGGCGTCGTGGGTGCGCTCGCTGCCGGTCACGTGGATGCTGTCGACACTCGGGTGCGTGCAGAGATACTCGCCGACGTCAGCGCCGCCGTACACGAAGCGCAGGAAGCCGTCCTCGATCAGCGGGGCGAAGATCTCCTCGAAGGTGGGGCCGAGGTAGTCGTTGACCGGGTTCAGCTTGCAGACCACGACCTCGTTGTCGGCGTACAGCTTGTAGAGCAGGTCGAGCGGCGCGATCGAGGAGACGTTTCCCGCGCCGAGCACCAAGGCGACCTGGCCGGTGGATCGCGGGGTGCGATAGGCGCTTCCGATGTGGTCCCGGACGTTCGCGGCGGTGACGCCGGGCTCCATCCAGACCTCGGTGCTGAAGCCGTTGAGCAGCAGCCACTCGTTGAAATCATGCGGCGCGACGCGCACCACGGTCTGACCGTCGGCGCGCTCGCTCACCTTGGATCCGCGCAGTGGGTCGGTGCCGGCGTCGATCGCCTGCAGCGTCTCCGTGATCGCGTTGATCCAGGTCAGTACGGCGTACGGTCCGCCCAGCCATTCCTCGTTGAGCAATGGGGAGTCCTGACGCAGCCCCTTGGCCTTCGCGGCCAAGGCGATCCAGGCCTCCGAGCGCCCGGCGAGGAGGGTGCGGATCCGGCTCAGATAGTCGAGCCGATCGGCGATGGGCAGCCCGGCCCAGCGCTGCTTGGCGGTGCTGAGCTCACTGATCGCCTGGTCGAGCGCTGTGCTGTCCATACCCCATCGTAAGCAGCACGCCACGGAAACTGACAATACTTCAGTTATTCCTTTTGGGGCGGTGATGCCCGACTGTGGTGCCATGACGGATATCGACGTTCCGCGGACCTCTGCGTTGCAGGAGCCGGTCGCCCGGGTTCCGGCGTACTGGGCGCGGTACTGGACGCTGGCGAACTTCGGCATCTTCATGGCTTACTTCGCGACCCAGCAGGTGCTGCTGCCGCGCCATACCAACGAGGTCACCGACAACGTCAGCTCAGCGGCAGTCTCCGCGCAGAGCCTAGCCAACCTGGTCGCGGCGCTCGTCACCGTCGTCGTCTCGATCCTGGCCGGCGCCTTCTCGGACCGGACGCTCAATCGCCGCGGCAGACGACAGCCGTGGGTTCTCTACGGTACGGCGCTCGCCGCGGTGGCCTTCGTGTTCCAGGGACTGCAGGACGGCGTGCTCGGGATCGTCCTCGGGTGGGCGGTCTTCCAGGTCGGGTACGCCGCAGTCAGCGTTGCGCTGCAGACCGCCGTACCGGATGAGGTTCCGGTCAATCAGCGGGCCACCATCTCCGGCTACCAGGGCGTCGCGCAGTCGGTCGGGCCTGTGGCTGGCGTTGTGGTGCTGACCTTGCTGTTGACCGGCATCCTGGATGCGTATGTCGGTCTGGCGGTGCTGATGTTCGTTCTGGTGATCCCGTTTGCCCTGTACACGAGGGGGATCCCGCTTGAGCGCAGCGAGCGGCCGCCGTTGGATCTCAAGGCGATCGTGGTCGGGGTTGTCGCTCCGCTCAAGCACGCGGATTTTGCGTGGGCCTTCGGGCAGCGATTCATGATCCAGCTGTCCAATGCGCTGGCCCAGATCTTCCTGTACCAGTACCTCAAGGACGAAGTGCACACCGATCCCGACAACGGGACGCTGGTGCTGATCCTGATCTATACCGTCGCGGTGGTGGCGATCGCCGTACCGTCGGGCCGCCGTTCGGACAAGTCCGGGAAGCGTAAGCGGATGGTGGTGGTCGCTTCGGTCCTGCAGGCGTCTGCGGCGCTGCTCTTCGCTTTCGTCCCGCAGATGCCGGCGGCGATCGTCGGGGCCGCGATCCTCGGTCTCGGGTACGGCGCTTATCTCTCGGTCGACCAGGCTCTTGTCACCCAGGTGCTGCCGCACGCTGCCGACCGCGGCAAGGATCTCGGCGTGATCCAGATCGCCAACTCGCTGCCTTATGTTTTTGCCGCCGGTGCCGGCGGGTGGCTGATCAACTCGTTCGGCTTCCCGACGCTGTTCCTGGCCTCGTTCTTCGCCGGGCTCGCCGCCGCCTTCCTGGTGATGCCGATCAAGAGCGTTGCCTAGCTCACCGCGTTGACGATGGCCTTCACGATCGGGGCCGCGACAGTGAAGGTCGGTACGACGAGCAGTAGCGCGGCGAAGGTGTACGTGCTCGCGGCGAGCGCCGTACTGCCTGGCTCGGGGTCGGCCAGGCGTTGAACTCTGAGCACAGTGGATGACTTGGCGGCGGCTAGGGCGGCCTCGGGGGCGGGGGAGCCGGCCAGGGCGACCAGTGCGCGCGCCAGCGGACGGGGGCCGCTGCGGCGGCGGGCGTCGTCGTCGGCCAGGAGCTCAACGAGAGTGCGGGCCTGATCGAGGGCTACCTCGCTGCGCACCCAGCGGGGGAAGGCTGCGTGGAGCGCGGTGAACGCCTCCAGGACGAGGTCGTGTCGTGCGCGGAGGTGGGCCTGCTCGTGGGCGAGGACTGCTTTGAGTTCGGTGTCGTCGAGGCGGTCGAGCGCGCCGACGGACACGACCACGCGGTGCCCGCTCAGGGCGGGTAGGCAATAGGCGAGCGGTGTCTCTTCAGCCAGCACGCGCAGGCCAGGGATCAGGCCATCAGGTGTCGCCAGCACGTCGACCAGGTCGCGGTGCCGGCGTCGTCGGGCGCGCGTGCCGACCGCTACCTTGCCGGTTGCCCACAGGAGTCGCAGTACGACCAGTGCGGTCATGGCGAGGATCGCTGCGGCGAGCAGGTCGCGCGGTGACGACGGGTTGAAGCGTGGCTCACCTGGCTGACCCGCGGTGGAGTAGGAGAGCGCAATGCCGGCGCCAATCGCAGCCAGCACGGCGGCAAGCGCGATCGCTTGCCAGAGCGCGACTGCGGCCCGGGGGACTCGGTAGGGCCAGGAGGAACGTGCCAGTAGTGCCGGCGCCGGTCCGGTGAGCACCAGGGCCAATGCGGCGAGCAGGACCGGGGTTATCACCCCTCCCGCTCCTCCAACTTGGCCAGCGCCTCTCGCAGCAGCGCGGCCTCCTCATCACTGACCTGGTCGACGAACCGGACCAGGGCCTCGCGGCGGTCGCCGGCGCGATCCAGCGCATCCCGCATCAGATCGGCGGCCATCTCCTCGCGTGGTGCGGCGGCTCGGTAGCGCCAGGCCTTCCCGTCGCGCTCGCGCTCGGTCAGGTTCTTCTTCTGCAACCGATCGAGCACGGTCATCACGGTCGTATAGGCGAGGTCGCGCGTCGTGGACACCTGCTCGTACACCCGGCGCACGGTGAGTGCGTCGGGCGCCGCCCAGAGCTGCTCCATGACGACCCGCTCAAGGTCGCCGAGCGGCCGCGGGGCCTTCTCCTCACTGGTCACGTGACCAGTGTAACTACACGTTGTAGTAGATCGGATGTAGCATCTACTACGTAACGTCGTAGATGCGTCCTGGAGGGGTCTGATGGACACCCTGGATCTGGCCCGGTGGCAGTTCGCCGTCACCACCGTTTACCACTTCTTCTTCGTGCCGGTGACGATCTCGCTGGTCGCGATCACCGCCGGCCTGCAGACCGCGTGGTACCGGACGGGCAAGGAGAAATACCTGCGGCTGACCAAGTTCTACGGGAAGCTGTTCCTGATCAACATCGCCATGGGCGTGGTCACCGGCCTGGTCCAGGAGTTCCAGTTCGGGATGAACTGGAGCGACTACTCGCGGTTCGTCGGTGACGTCTTCGGCGCTCCGCTCGCGCTAGAGGGGCTGCTCGCATTCTTCCTCGAGTCGACCTTCATCGGGTTGTGGATGTTCGGCTGGGATCGGCTGCCGAAACTCGTGCACCTGGGCTGCATCTGGATGGTTGTCCTCGGCACCCAACTCTCGGCGTACTTCATTCTGGCCGCCAACTCCTGGATGCAGAACCCGGTCGGTTTCCGCTACAACGCCGAGCGCGGCCGGGCCGAGCTGACCGACCTGTGGGCGGTGCTCACCAACAAGGTCGTGCTGGTCACCTACCCGCACACGATCTTCGCCGCGTTCATGGTCGGCGGCGCTTTCGTCGCCGCGGTCGCGCTGTGGCATCTGCTGCGGCGGCCGACGGTGGATCGCGAGGTGTTCCGGACGGCGCTGAAGATCGGTGCGGTGATCGTGCTCGCGGCCAGCGCCGGGGTCGCTATCAGCGGTGACCAGCAGGGCAAGGTGATGACCGAGGTGCAGCCGATGAAGATGGCGGCGGCCGAGGCGCTCTACGAGACCGAGAAGCCGGCCTCGTTCTCGGTCTTCACGATCGGCACCCTCGACGGGTCGAAGGAGATCTTCTCGATCAAGGTGCCGTATCTCCTGTCCTTCCTCGGGACAGGCCACCTCGACGGTGAGGTGAAGGGCATCAACTCGCTGCAACAGGCGTACGAGACGCTCTACGGACCGGGCTCCTACAGTCCGAACGTGCCATTGGCCTACTGGACCTTCCGGCTGATGATCGGGGTCGGGATGGCCTCCGGGGCGATCGCCTTGTGGTTGCTCTGGGCAACGAGGAAGGGCCGGGCGCCGGCCAAGTGGCTGATCTGGGCGGTCGCACCGCTGCCACTGTTGCCGCTGGTGGCGAACTGCTTCGGCTGGATCTTCACCGAGACCGGCCGCCAGCCCTGGCTGGTGTTCGGGTTGCTGCCGACGGCCTCCGGAGTCTCACCAGGCACGACCGCCGGTGAGGTGATCACCTCGCTGGTGGGCTTCACGATCCTGTACGGCGTGCTGGCGGTGGTCGAGGTGAAGTTGATGCTCCGCACGATCCGGGGCGGCCTGGCGGGGACGGATACCCCGGCGCCGGGCTCCGCACCGGATGACTCCGAATCCGCCGAACCGCTGTCGTTCGCGTACTGAAGGGACTGACTGATGGAGCTCACGACTGTCTGGTTCCTCGTGATCGCGGGGATGTGGACCGGCTACTTCGTGCTGGAGGGTTTCGACTTCGGCGTCGGCGCGCTGCTGCGGGTGATCGGCCGCGACGAGCCCGAGCGCCGGGCGACGATCACCACGATCGGTCCGGTCTGGGACGGGAACGAGGTGTGGCTGGTCACGGCCGGCGCGGCCACGTTCGCCGCGTTCCCGGAGTGGTACGCGACGCTGTTCAGCGGGTTCTACCTGCCGCTGTTCGCGATTCTGGTGGCGCTGATCCTGCGCGGTGTCGCCCTGGAGTATCGCGGGAAGCGGGCCGATCTGGAGTGGCGCGGCCGGATGGACACCCTGATCGTCATCGGCTCGATCGTGCCGGCATTCCTCTGGGGCATCATCTTCGCCAACTTGGTCCGGGGCGTGCCGCTGGACAACTCCTACGAGTTTGTCGGCAGTCTCGGCGATCTGTTCGGGCCGTTCGCCCTGCTTGGCGGAGTGACGTTCGTGGCGGTGTTCGTCACACATGGCGCGATCTTCCTGGCGCTGCGGACGGAGGGCGTTCTGCGCGAGCGAGCGAACCGGCTGGCCGGGCGGCTCGGTGCAGTGACGGCAGTGCTGGCCGTCGGCTTCCTCTGGTGGGCGCAGGCGCTGCGCGGCGACACCGGCTCGGCGATCGTGGCAGCTGCTGCGGCCCTGGCCTTGGTCGGCGGTCTCGTGGCCAACCGGTTCGGGCGCGAAGGCTGGGCCTTCACCGGTACGGCGGTCGCTACCGGGCTGGCGGTGGTGTCGCTGTTCGCCGCGCTGTTCCCGGTGGTGATCCCGTCCACGCTCGATCCCCAATCGACGCTGACCGCGGTCGAGGCGGCCTCAACGGCGTACACGTTGAAGATCCTGACGATCATCGCCGCGATCTTCACTCCGCTCGTGTTGCTCTACCAGGGCTGGACGTACTGGGTCTTCCGCAAGCGGGTCGTGGTGGCAGCATGAAGCCCCTGGACCCACGGCTGTTGCGCCGGGCTCGTGCGGCCCGGGCTTTCCTGGTGGCCTCAGTGGTCATCGGTGTCGCTAGTGGCGCCCTGATCGTGGTGCAGGCAGTTTTGCTGGCGCGCGGGATCGCAGGGGTGGTGTTGCACGGCGCTGACGTGACGGGGGTTGTGTGGGCGCTGGCTGCGGTGGTGGCTGGGCGCGCGGCGCTGCTGTGGCTGCAGGAGGTGGTGGCGCAGCGCGCTGCGGCTGCGGTGAAGTCCACGCTGCGGCGGCAGGTGCTGGAGCACGCGCTGAAGCTCGGTCCGGTGTGGCTGAGCGGTGAGCGCAGTAGTGCGCTGACCACGTTGCTGACCAAGGGGCTCGACGACCTGGACCCCTACTTCGCGCGCTACCTGCCCCAATTGGTGCTTGCGGCAACGGTCCCGGCGGGTGTGGTCGGCTGGATGGCGACCGGCGATCTGATCGCGGCGGGGACAGTCCTGGTGACGCTGCCGCTGATTCCGATCTTCATGGCGTTGATCGGCTGGGCGACCCAGGCGCACAGTCGACGGCGGCAGCGGGCGCTGGGCGTGCTGGCGCATCACTTCACTGATGTCGTGACCGGTCTGCCGACACTCAAGCTGTTCGGTCGAGCGAAGGCGCAGGAAGACGCCGTACGGCGGGTGACGGATCGGCATCGCGTTGCGTCGATGAGCAGCCTGCGTGTGGCGTTCCTGTCGTCGTTCGCGCTCGAACTGCTGGCCAGCATCTCGGTGGCGCTGGTGGCTGTTGGGGTTGGGCTGCGCTTGATCAACGGACACCTCGGGCTGGAGACCGCGCTGATGGTGCTGATCCTTGCGCCGGAGGCGTACCTGCCGTTGCGTCAGGTCGGGATGCAGTTCCACGCGAGTGCGGATGGGGTTGCGGCCAGCGAAGAGGTGTTCCGGGTGCTGGAGACGCCACTGCCCGAGCGTGGTGCTCGGATCGACGTACCGGATCTGCGGACGAACACCTTGCAGCTGTATGACGTGACTGTGCGGTATCCGGGTCGTGCGGAGCCGGCGTTGGAGGGGTTTGACCTGGAGGTTAGGCCGGGAGAGGTGGTCGCACTCACCGGAGCTAGTGGTGCGGGGAAGTCGACGGTGCTTTCGGTGTTGCTGGGGTTTGTGGCCCCGGAGCGGGGTGTCGTTGTGGTCGGCGGGAGTGCGGCGGACGAGTTTGAGCCGACGGAGTGGCGGCGGCAGTTCGCCTGGGTTCCGCAGCGTCCGGGCCTGCGGATGGGGACGGTCGCGGACAACGTCCGGCTCGGTCGGCCCGCAGCGTCGGACGACGAGGTGCGGCTGGCGCTGCTGGCAGCCGGAGCCAGTGAGCTGGAGCTCGACAAAGCAGTGGGGGAGCGCGGCCAACTGCTCTCGGGTGGTCAGCAACGGCGGGTGGCGCTGGCCCGGGCGCTGGTGACGGATGCGCCCGTGCTGCTGCTCGACGAACCCACCGCCGGGCTGGACGCGGAGGCCGAAGCGGCCGTCGTTGCCGGCCTTCGAGCAACTGGCCGAACTGTCCTGATGGTCGCCCACCGCCCGGCACTGATCGCAGCCGCCGACCGAGCTGTCGTGGTCGGAAGCCGAGAGCTGGTGAGCGTATGAGGGGCATGAAGGGTTGGGAGCTAGTGCGGCCGGAGGGCCGCGTGTGGTGGCGGCTGGTGCTGGCGCTGGTCGCGGGGGTGGCGGCGTCGGGGTCGGCGGTGGCGCTGCTGGCTACATCGGCTTGGCTGATTACTACCGCTGCGGCTCAGCCGCCAGTGCTGATCCTGCTGGTGCCGATCGTGGCAGTGCGGGCGTTCGGGGTGGGCCGGGGTGTCTTCCGGTACGTCGAGCGGCTGGCCGGCCATGACGCGGCGTACCGGGTGCTGGGGGAGACGCGGGCTCGGATCACCGGGCGGCTGGAGCGGATTGCGCCGGGTGGGTTGAGTGGCCGGCGGCAGGGCGATCTGCTGGCGCGGTTAGTGCTGGACGTGGATGCGGTGCTCGACCTGTGGTTGCGGGTGTTGCTACCGGTTGCCGTGGCGGCGGTGACGGCCTTTGCGACGGTGGTGTTGCTGGTGCTCCTGTTGCCGACGGCTGGGGTAGCGGTCGCCGTGGCGGTCCTGATCGCGTGCACGATCGTTCCGTGGCTAACAGCCTGGACGGCTGCGCGGGCGGAGCGTCGGATTGCGGGGGAGCGGGGTGAGGTGGCGGCGGCGGCCACTGAGACGTTGCTGACCGCAGGCGACATCGTGGCCTTCAACGCGGTGGACGACGTGATGGCCGCCTTCAGTGCACACGACGACCGGCTCGCGGCGGCGGAGCGTCGGTCGGCCTGGAGCGCTGGGCTCGGTGGCGCGCTGCTGGTGCTGTGTGTGGGCGGTGCGAGTATCGCGGGGCTGGTGCTGGGCAGCACGGCGAACATCACCGGCGCGGTGTTCGCCGTGCTTGTCCTTACACCGCTCGCCCTGGCAGATGTCCTCGGTGGAATCCCCGCGGCTGCTCAGCTCGTTATCCGTGTTCGCGCCGCCCTCGGTCGGGTGCAGGAGTTGGTCGACGCGCCGGAGCCGGTGCGGGAGCCCGCGATGCCGGTGGCATTGCCGCAGGGGCGTGGCTTGGAGGTGAAGCAGTTGCGCGTCGGGTACGGCGAGGATGACGTGTTGGCCGGGCTCAGCCTGGACATGCCGGCCGGGAGCCGGGTGGTGATCACCGGAGCGAGTGGTTCAGGGAAGAGCACGCTGGCGTCCGTGCTGCTCCGGTTCCTGGAGCCGCGCAGCGGTGAGGTGCTGCTGGGCGGAGTGGATCTGGCGAGCCTTGAGGGCGATCAGGTGCGCTCGGTGGTCGGGCTGCTGACCCAGGAGAGTCATGTGTTCGACACGACCATCCGGGAGAACCTGCTGCTCGCGAAGCCTGGTGCGAGTGATCTGCGGCTGTGGCGGGCGCTCTACCTCGCTCGGCTGGGTGTGTTCGTCGAGGGCCTGCCGGATGGGTTGGACACGATGGTCGGCGAGCACGGTGCTCGGCTATCGGGTGGTGAGCGACAGCGGCTCGCGTTCGCACGGCTCCTGCTCGCGGATCGCGACGTACTGGTGCTGGATGAGCCGACCGAGCATCTGGATGAGGAGACCGGCCGAGCACTGCTGGCGGACCTGTTCGCGGCCGCTGGTAAACGCACCGTCGTCCTGCTGACGCACCGACCTGACCTGGTGCCTGCTCACGCACGGCGACAGACGATGAACCTGACGTGACAAATGCGGGCGGCGGGCCGAGCGTCTGCCAAGATGAGTAACCGTGTTGACCCCAGAGCTTGTCACCCTGCTGACGGACCCGGTCCTGATCGCGATTCTCGTGGTCGCACTCCTCGTGGTGGGTGGTGCTGCCGGAATCGTCGTGACGCGACGACGCCGTTCCGCGCTGCCGCAGGCCGACCAGCCCGCGCCGCTGGAGACCGCGGAGCCGCAGGTCGGCGATGACGCCGAGACGCCGCGGGACACACCGACGCGGACGGTTGAGGACACCGAGCTGCCCGAGCAGGCGCCGACCGTCGAGAAGCCCGAGTCGGCCCAGGGCCGACTCGTCCGGCTGCGCGCTCGGCTGGCGCGGTCGCAGGGTTCCCTCGGGAAGGGTCTGCTCGCGCTGCTGTCGCGCGACAAGCTCGACGAGGAGGCCTGGGAGGACATCGAGACCACCCTCATCACCGCCGACGTCGGTGTGGCGCCCACGCAGGAGCTGGTGGAGAAGCTGCGGACGCGGATGCGGGTCGAGGGCGTCGGAGCCGCGCAGGCGCGCGACATCCTCCGCGAGGAGCTGATCGCTCTCGTCGACCCGTCGATGGACCGCACGCTCGCCGTGACTCGCAAGGACACGCAGCCGGCCGTCGTGCTGGTCGTTGGCGTCAACGGGACCGGCAAGACCACGACCGTGGGGCGGCTGGCCCGGGTGCTGGTCGCTGAGGACAAGCACGTCGTACTGGGTGCGGCGGATACGTTCCGGGCCGCGGCCGCGGATCAGCTGCAGACCTGGGGCGAGCGCGTGGGCGCTCGGACCGTGCGTGGTCCGGAGGGTGGCGACCCGGCCAGCATCGCGTTCGACGCGGTCAAGCAGGGCATCGCCGAGGAGGCAGACGTCGTCCTGATCGACACTGCCGGGCGGCTGCACACCAAGACCGGCCTGATGGACGAGCTCGGCAAGGTGAAGCGCGTCATCGAGAAGTCGGCCGAGGTCGACGAGGTGCTGCTCGTCATCGACGCCACCACCGGCCAGAACGGCCTCACCCAGGCCCGCGTCTTCGCCGACGTCATCAACGTGACCGGCCTGGTGCTGACCAAGCTCGACGGTACGGCGAAGGGTGGCATCGTGATCGCGGTGCAGCGCGAGCTCGGCGTACCGGTGAAGCTGGTCGGACTGGGTGAGGGCGCCGACGACCTGGCCCCGTTCGACTCGGAGCAGTTCGTCGACGCCCTGCTGGACTAAGCCTGCTGGACTACGACGGCCTCAGGCCGCCGGGACGACGGCCAGCGCGTTGATCAGCGGCTGGTCGGCGCTGCCGCGCAGGAAGTCGATCTTCAGGACACCGTCGGCGTCCGCGGTGACGGTGAAGTACTTCTCGATCCCGAAGGCGGCACCGCCGTCACCGCCGAGGTCGCGGACGGTCTGCAGAATGTCGAAGTTGGTCAGCACCTTGGTTCCGTTCACCGCGACGTCGAAGACGCGCTGACCGGGGACCTTGAAGTACCACTCCATGAAGTAGAGGCGGACCTCGTAGCTCGCGCCGGGGGTGAGCCCGGGGACGGTGTAGGAGTTCTCCAGGTAGCGGGCGTTGGACATGACCGAAGCGGGGACGGGGTGCGTGGTGCGCCAGTTGGCGAGGCCGACCCGGTTGGCCGGCTTGGTGTCGGTCAGGCCGTTGCCGTCGCCGAACCTGTCGGCGACGAAGACGCCTTCACCGACGCCGCCGGTGTCGATGCTGATCGGGGCGTCGGCGTGGGCGACACCGGTGCCGAGCAGGGCCGCAGACAGCACGGCGAGGCTGGCCAGAGCAGTACGAAGGGGAGTGAACATGGACGGGACTCTCCTATGTCGAGTGGGTACTGCGAGTGGGTACTGAGCGTCGGGGACGCTAGCAGGGGGAACGTTCCCCGAGAAGGCGGTTCCGGTTCCGGAACCAGAACCCTGTGGTACCTGTGGCAGCATGTCGAGAACCCGGCACTGGCTTCGTCCTCCGGGAAAAGCACAACCATGGAGGACCCTGAGATGACCAAGTTTCTGTTGCTGATGAACCACGACGGCGGCAAGGCCGAGACGACGATGCACGACTGGGACGAGGCGGACCGGCAGGCCCACCTCGACCACCTGACCGCAAGCCTGGACCGGATGCGTGAGCGTGGCGAGCTGGTTGAGGTGCAGGGGCTGACCTGGCCGAAGCACGCGAAGGTGGTCCGCGCCGCGAGCGTGAGCGCGCCCGTGATCACCGACGGGCCGTATGCCGAGGCCAAGGAGATCCTGGCCGGTTACACGCTGATCGACGTCGAGTCCGAGGAGCGTGCGCTGGAGATCGCAGCCGAGCAGTCCAGTGCGCCTGGGCCCGGTGGCCTTCCCCTCGAGCAGCCGATCGAGGTCCGCCGACTGATGGGTTCGGATGCAGACTTCTGGGACATCTGACCATCGCCTTGAGGACCTGCTGCGTGAGCTGACGCCGCAGGTCCTCGGTGCGGTGGTGCGCCGGTCCGGCGACTTCGCCGCGGCCGAGGACGCCGTACAGGAGGCTTTGCTGGCGGCTGCGACCACGTGGCCGCGGGACGGGTGGCCGGACAGTCCGAAGGCCTGGCTGATCCAGGCCGCGTCGCGGCGGTTCATCGACGAGGTGCGGCAGTCGCAGGCGCGGCGACTCCGTGAGGAGCGCGCTGCGCTGCGCGAGCTGCCGCCGGAAGAGGTCGAGGAGTACGACGACACACTCCGGCTGCTGTTCCTGTGCTGCCACCCGGGGCTCACGCCGGGTTCGGCGATCGCACTGACGTTGCGGGCGGTCGGCGGGCTCACCACGGCCGAGATCGCCACGGCGTACTTGGTGCCAGAGGCAACGATGGCGCAGCGGATCAGCCGAGCCAAGAGCAAGCTCAAGGGTGCGACGTTCGAGCTGACCGCCGATGCGGACCGGCTGCGCAACGTACTGCATGTGCTCTATCTGATGTTCAACGAGGGCTATGCGAGCAGTAGCGGCGCAGAGCTGCAGCGGAGCGACCTGTCGAGTGAGGCGATCCGGCTGACGCGTGCGGTGCATGCCCAGCTAGAGGACGGGCAGGTGACCGGTCTGTTGGCTCTGATGCTGCTGACGGACGCACGCCGGGCAGCACGCACCGGTAGCGCCGGAGAGCTCATCCCGCTGGCCGAACAGGACCGGACGCTCTGGAACGCGGACTACATCGCTGAGGGCGTCGAGCTGGCCGTCAAGGCCTTCCACACGCCGCCGCTCGGCGAGTACCAGCTGCAGGCCGCGATCGCTGCCCTCCATGACGAGGTCCCGCGCGCGGAGGACACCGACTGGCCGCAGATCTTCGCGCTCTACGGCCTGTTGGAGGACCTGTCCGGCAACCCGATGGTGAAGCTGAACCGCGCCATCGCGGCCGCCTTGGTGGACGGCCCCGATGCGGGCCTGAAGCTGCTGGAGCCGCTGGACAAGGAGCTGAGTGGCAACCACCGGTTGGATGCGACCCGCGGGCACCTGTACGAGATGCGCGGCGACTATGACACTGCGGTGGAGCACTTCCGGGAAGCTGCGCGCAGTACGACGAGTCTGCCGGAGCGCGACTACCTGCTGAAGAAAGCTGCGGCCCTCACTGATACTGAGCGAACGCCGCACTGATGTCGTCATCGGTTGCCAGCAGCAACCGAAGGAGCACTCGGGCCTTGTAAGGGTCGAGGAAGCCGCCGTCGATCAGCCCACGCTGCAGCAGGTCGATCTCCGAGCCCGCAGCCCGGTACGTGTTCCGCAGGATCGATCCGCCACCAGTGCGCGACGTCAGTACGACGGGCATCGCCGCTGCGAGCTCACCGAGCACCGGAGTGAGTGCGGCCGGGACATGTCCCGCACCGAACCCGGCCACCACCAGACCCTGGTGAGTGTCGGCCAAGCCCTTCAGCAGCAGCCCATCGTCGTCCATGGTCAGCGTGTAGAGCGCTACCCGGTTGGCGTCCAAGTCGGCTGGCTCCGCACTGCCCTGTACGCCGTCGAGTCGCGTCGGCCGGGCGAGGATGCGGACCTGGTCCTCGACCACATGGCCGATCGGCCCGACGTTCGGTGACGCGAAGGTCGCCGTACTGGTGCTGTGGGTCTTGCGGACCCAGCGGGCGGCGTGGATCTCTTCTTTGAACACCACCAGCGCACCGAGGTCGCGGGCTGCGGGGGAGCAGGCAACGCGGCATGCGGCGAGCAGATTGGCCGGTCCGTCCGGCCCGGCCAGGGTGGGGTTGCGCATCGCGCCGGTGAGCACGAACGGCTGCGAGTGCGGCCACACCTGGTCCACCAGGAACGACGTCTCTTCCAGCGTGTCAGTGCCTTGAGTGACCACGACACCGGTCGCGCCGGCGGCCACTGCCTTCGATGCGGCGTCCACGACCTCGAGCATCTTGGCTGCGGTCAGATTGGCGCTGGGGACCGCTTCGATGTCCTGGATCTCCACCGGCTGGCCCAACTCGGCCAGACCGGGGACAGCCGCGGTCAGAGCCGCTCCGTCCAGCCGGCGATCGCCGGCCATCGCGATGGTGCCGCCCAAGGTGAACAACGCGACGCTCACTACCAGCTCCTCAACAGTGCGGATCGACTGGCGCAGATTAGCGGGTGCGCGCCCGGACGTGCATCCGCTCCCCCTGCGGTCCGTACAGGCACAGCATCTCGGTCGGTCCGGATGCGGCGTTGCCGAACCAGTGCGGCACGCGAGTGTCGAACTCGGCGACCTCTCCGGCCGTCAGGATGAAGTCGTTGTCGCCGAGCACGATCCGGAGCTTCCCGGACAGCACATAGACCCAGTCGTAGCCCTCATGCGTCTTCTGCGAGACCTCTCCGCCCGGCCAGCCCGCCGGCACGATCTGTTTGTACGCCTGCAGTCCGCCGGGCCGTTTGCTGAGCGGAATGATGGTTGCGCCGCCGTGGTGCTTGACCGGTTTGAAGTGGACCCGCGGATCACCTGTGGTCGGAGCGTCCACCAGCTCGTCCAGCTGCACCTGGTGGGCGCGGGCCAACGGCAACAACAGCTCCAGCGTCGGCTTGCGCTGCCCGGACTCCAGCCGCGACAGCGTGCTCACCGAGATCCCGGTCGACTCAGACAACTGTGCCAGCGTCGTTCCGCGCTCGACCCGCAGCGCTTTCAACCGCGGTCCTACTGCTTCCAGGACATCCTCGAAGGCTTCCATATTGCCATTCTGGCAAAGATTGTTGTCGAAAACGAGAAAGCGGACGAAGCTCGAAGTAATCGAGAGGAGCTTCACATGTACGACGTGATTGTGATCGGCGGCGGTGCCGCGGGGCTGAGTGGGGCGTTGGCGCTGGTGCGGTCGCGCCGGTCGGTCCTGGTGATCGACGACGGTCGCCCGCGCAACGCCCCGGCGGATGCGGTGCACAACTTCCTGACCCGGGACGGGACCGCGCCGAGCGAGATCTACGCCCTCGGCCGTGAAGAGGTCACCGGGTACGGCGGTCAGTTCGCCACCGGCACTGTCACCGCGGTCCGGCCGGGTGACCCGTTCACAGTCGAGCTGGCGGACGGTACGACGTACCAGGGGCGGCGGGTGCTGGTGACGAGCGGACTGACCGACGTACTGCCTGATGTGGCCGGACTGGCTGAGCAGTGGGGCAAGGACGTGCTGCACTGCCCGTACTGCCACGGCTGGGAGGTGCAGGACCAGGCGATCGGCGTACTGGCGACCGGTCCGATGGCAGTGCACCAGGCGCAGATGTTCCGGCAGCTGAGTGATGACGTGACGCTCTTCCTGCACACCGGTCCAGACCTGACGGACGAGCAGTGGGAAGAACTCGCTGCGCGCCAGATCGCTGTCGTACAAGGGAAGGTCGAGCAGGTCGAGGTAGCGGACGGAAAGCTCACCGGTGTGCGGCTGGAGGGTGGCAAGGTCATCCCACGCGAGGTACTGACGGTCCAGACCACTCTGCGCGTCAAAGCCGACTTCCTGGTTGATCTGGGGCTCAAGACGACAGTGATGGAGGCTGCCGGCGCTGTCTACGGCGATGCGATCGAGGTGGACGGTAAGGGCGAGACTGCGGTGCCAGGAGTCTTTGCAGCAGGCAACGTCACCGACCCGATGGCACAGGTCCTCCACGCGGCCGGTGCGGGGCTACGGGCCGGCGCTGCGATCAATGGGGATCTGATCGCAGAAGAGACGCGCTTGGCTCTCGCCGTGCGAGGTGGTTGAGAGGTTGAATAGACCCGGGAGGGTGGATGCAACACTCGGTCGACCCGGAGTTCGCATCGTTCGTTGATGCGCGACAGGGTAGATGGTTTCGTACTGCGTACCTTGTGTATGGAGAGCTGGGGAGGGCTGAGCGCGCTCTGTTGCATGCGTTCAGCAGGCTGTCACTGCACTGGCCGAAGGTGGATGATCCGGACGTCTTCGTCCAACGTTTGCTTTACCAGCCGGCTCTGACCCGCTGGAGTCGGCTGCGGCCCTTTCCGGACACTGAAAACCCGCTCGAACAGGCCCTGGCGGACCTCACACCTACTCAGCGGACCGTTCTGGTGCTGTTGCACCTGGAAGAGCTCACCGAGTTCGAAGTGGCCGACATCCTGACCATGTCGCACACCGCCGTCCATGCGCAGGGACTGTCCGCGTTCGAACGGTTTCGCAGCGCTATCGCGGCCGGGGAGAGTCGATGAGACGCGAAGACATCGGACCGCTGCTCGGCCAGGTTTCCGACGACCTGCCGGAGGTGCACCTGGCCGACCGCGCCTGGACGACCGGTGTGATCCTCAAGCGCCGCCGACGCCGTACGACGGTCGTCGGAGTACTGGTGGCGCTTGGGATCGCACTGGTCGTCGCAGTCGCGTTTGCCGCTGGCTGGTTACCCGTCTCAGGCTGACGGCTGTGCCCTCTAGGCTGAGGGCTCCCTGATCACTCGCAACGTGATCTCCACCAGGTGATCGGCGTCCTCGAGCTTCGGCATCGGCTCGTTCAGAACGATCCGCAGCACGAACAGACCGGACAGCCACTGCACCATCATGACCGGATCGGCCGAGCGGCGAATCGGCTCACCTCGGGCCCAGGCGCGTTCCAGGGCAGCCTTTGTGAGCTCGATCCGGCGATCGAGCAACGATCGGTAGATCCCCGCCGACCGCTCGTCGCGGTTGGCCTCGGTGATCCCCAGCCGCATCAGTGCGACTCCGGTCGGGTCGTTCACGAACGTCAGTGCATTGCTGTAGACCTCTAGCAGGTCCCCAGCCAGCGAACCGGTGTCGGCATCGGGAATCTCGATGTCGAACAGACCGGCCATCGCATCGTTGGCGAGCTCCTCTTTGCTCGCCCACCGCCGGTAGATCGTCGCTTTGCCGACTCCTGCGGCCTCGGCGACATCGTCCACCGTCATACCGTCGAAACCACGCTCCAAGAGCAGTTGCACGGCGTACTGGCGGATTCTTGGTTCCGCATCAGGGTCCCGTGGTCTGCCGCGGCGCGGCGTCACCCCGTGATCGATCTCCATTTCGTTCCCTACTTCGGACGGGAGCAGTGGCGCGGCTGCGGCCCCGTGTGGTCCAGGCCAGAGTGCCATACCGAACCCCGCAACAGCCCATGTCACGCCGATGTCACCTGGGCGGCCGCTTTGTCACATGCCGGAAACAAATCCACCGATCGGCTGAAACCCCGTCCCGACACCGTGTGCGAAGTGGCTGGGCGCGGGCTCCCCGGAGTTGTGGAGTTCTCCCGATTGAGGACGCCGGCCGCCAACTGATGAGCATGGAAGGGATGACGTTGATGGAGATCAACGCCGGCGATACTGCCTGGGTCTTGGCTAGCGCCGCCCTGGTGATGCTGATGACACCGGGCCTGGCTTTCTTCTACGGCGGCATGGTGCGCGTAAAGAGCGTGCTGAACATGATGATGATGAGCTTCATCACCATCGCCGTCGTCACCATCTTGTGGGTGGTGGTTGGTTACTCGCTGACGTTCGGCGGTGACAACGGGCACGTGATCGGGAACTTCTCCGAGGTCGGGCTCGGCAAGCTGCTGGCGCCCGAGGCAGTGATCGGGACAACCCCGGCGCTGGCGTACGTCGTCTTCCAGATGATGTTCGCGATCATCACCCCGGCGCTGATCTCGGGTGCCATCGCCGACCGGGTGACGTTCCGCGGCTGGATCGCGTTCGTGGCCGGCTGGACGTGCCTGGTGTACTTCCCGGTCGCGCACTCGGTGTGGTTCCTGGACGACGGCAACGGCGGCTGGATCGGCGACAAGCTGAAGGCGATCGACTTCGCCGGCGGTACGGCGGTCCACGTGAACGCCGGTGCGGCTGCGCTGGCCCTGGCGATCGTGCTGGGCAAGCGGGTCGGCTGGAAGAAGGACCCGATGCGGCCGCACAGCCTGCCGCTGGTCCTGCTCGGTGCCGCGCTGCTGTGGTTCGGCTGGTTCGGCTTCAACGCCGGCTCGGCGCTGAGTGCGGGCAGCACCGCTGCGATCACCTTCGTGAACACCCAGGTCGCCACCGCGGCCGCGGTGATCGGCTGGCTGATCGTCGAGCGGATCGTGCACGGCAAGGCAACGACACTGGGGCTGGCCTCCGGTGCGGTCGCCGGTCTGGTCGCGATCACCCCGGCCTGTGGCGCGGTCAGCCCGATCGGCGCGATCATCCTCGGCATCTTCGCCGGTGCGATCTGCTGCTTCGCGGTCTCGCTGAAGTACAAGCTCGGCTTCGACGACTCGCTCGACGTGGTCGGCGTGCACCTGGTCGGCGGTCTGTTCGGTTCGCTGGCGATCGGCCTGCTCGGCACCGCGGCGGCGCCGTCGGCGGTCGACGGCCTCTTCTACGGCGGCGGTGTCGATCAGCTCGGCCGGCAGGCGCTGGCCAACGTGGCGGTCGGTGTCTACTCCTTCGTGGTCGCCTTCATCCTGGCCAAGATCATCGACAAGACCATCGGCTTCCGGCTCGCCGAAGAGGACGAGGTCACCGGTGTCGACCAGGTCGAGCACGCGGAGACGGCGTACGACTTCCTCAGCGCGAGCGGTGTGCGCGGCGCGCTGTCGGCCCGCCCAGTTGCGGCGACCACCGACAATGGGTCCACCGAGGCTTCCGAGAAGGAAGGTGCCAACGCATGAAGCTGATCACCGCAGTGGTCAAGCCGCACAAGCTGGAAGACGTCCGGGCTGCTCTGGAGACGTTCGGCGTCACCGGCATGACAGTGTCCGAGGCGAGCGGTTACGGCCGGCAGAAGGGCCACACCGAGGTCTACCGGGGCGCCGAGTACGAGGTGGACCTGGTCCCGAAGGTGCGGCTCGAGGTGGTCGTCGAGGACAGTGACGGCGCCGAGGTGGTCGACGTGATCGTGAAGGCCGCGCAGACCGGCAAGATCGGTGACGGCAAGGTCTGGGTGACTCACGTCGAGACCATCGTGCGCGTGCGCACCGGTGAGCTGGACGGAGACGCTCTCTAGATGGTGGACCGAGCAGCACAGCGGCGTGCGCGGGCTGAAGAAGCCGACGCGCTGCTGTACCTGCTCCTCTCCAAGGCTTGTGACGCCCTCGGTGTGCCCACCGAGGGCGTTGCCCTGGTCGCTGTCGGCGGCTACGGCCGGGAGGAGCTCTCGCCGTACAGCGATCTCGACGTGATGCTGTTGCACGTCGACGGGTACCCGCGGCTGGACGAGTTGGCCGCGCAGATCTGGTACCCGTTGTGGGACTCGCGCACCAAGCTCGACCACAGTGTCCGGACAGTCGAACAGGCACGGTCGGCCGCGGCTGACGACGTACGGGTTGCGTTGGGGCTGCTGGACGCGCGGCATGTTGCCGGGGATTCGCATCTGACGCTGGAGCTGCGCTCTGTGCTGATGGCGGACTGGCGTCGTACGGCGAAGACCAGGCTGCCCGAGCTGGCACAGGCGTGCCGCGATCGGGCCTCATCGGTCGGTGAGCTCGCTCATCTGGCCGAACCAGACTTGAAGGAGGCGTACGGCGGTCTGCGGGATGCCGTCGTGCTGCGTGCGTTGGTGGCGTCGTGGTTGATCGACGTACCGCACCCCGTGGTGGAGAAGGTTCGACGAGACCTGCTGGATGTGCGCGACGAGCTGCACACGGTGGCTGGTCGCGCGACGGATCGCCTGGTGGCGGATGTGGCCGGTGAGGTCGCTGCCGGGCTCGGACTGGACGGTCGGGACGAGCTGTTGCGGCACGTGTACGAGACCGGCCGCACGCTTGCCTATGTGAGCGACATGTCGTGGCGGCGGGTGCAGAGCCTGCTGACGCGGCCGCCGCGGACACGGCGGTTCCAACGGACTGGTGGGCCGTTGCTGCTCGCACTGGATGAGGGTGTCGGCCAGCACGAGGGTGAGGCCGTGCTGATGCCGGATGCGCGGCCGGAGCGGGACGCCGTACTGGGTCTGCGCGCTGCGGCCGTCGCTGCGGATCGTGAGCTTGGTCTGTCGCCTGCTGTGTGCACGCGGTTGGCCACCAAGGCGTTGGCGTTGTCTGAGCCCTGGCCTGGTGAGGCGCGACGGTTGCTGTGCGCGCTGCTGGGTGCAGGTGAGGGACTGCTTGAGGTGTGGGAGGCGCTGGACCAGGCCGGCTACATTTCGCGGATCCTGCCCGAGTGGGACACCGTCCGGTTCCGGCCGCCGCAGTCGGCGGTCCACCGCTTCACTGTGGACAGGCATCTGCTGGAGACCTGTGTCGAGGCGTCGAAGATGGTGCGCGACGTACGGCGACCTGACCTGCTGCTGATCGCTGCGCTGGTGCATGACCTCGGTAAGGCGGTCGACGGCGACCACAGTGTCACCGGTGCGGTGATTGCCGCTCGTATCGCGCGGCGAATCGGTTTCAACGAGACGGACTCCGACACCATCACGCTGCTTGTTCGTCAGCACCTGATGCTGGCGCAGGTCGCTACTCGGCGCGATCTGGACGACCCGATGACGGTTGAGTTGGTGTCGGGGATTGTCCGGGACACCGAGACGCTGGACCTGCTGGAAGCTCTCACGTACGCCGATGCCCGTGCAGCCGGCCCTGCGGCCTCATCGCCGTGGAGGATGCGGCTGGTCGGTGAGCTGTGTCGGCGCGTGCGCGGTGAGCTCTCTGGTGGTGGCGAAGGGATGTGGACCGACACCCCACCCATTCCGGTCCCAGCACTGCAGCAGGTCGTCGGCATCGGCCAACTCGGCGTGACGGTGACCGAACACCACGGTGACCTGCGCGTCAACGTCGCCGTACCGGATCAGGTGGGCACACTGTCGACAGTGGCCGCCGTACTGGCTGTTGAGCGGCTCTCTGTGCGCGCTGCGGTCGTGACGTCTTCCGATGGGCTTGGCATCTCGCAGTGGACGGTGGCTGGTTCCGCACCAGACCCAGTGCGCTTGCGAGACCGGCTAGCGGTCGCGCTCCGCGACAACACTGACCTCGTACGACGCCTGGCCGCGCGGGACTCGTCTGCGCCTCGCGTTGCCAGTCGAGTCGACCTGTTGCCAGGGGCATCCGAAACCGCCACTGTCCTGCAGGTGCGGGCGCATGACCGTCCAGGGCTCATGTACGACGTCGCCTCGGCCATCGCGGCCACCGGCGCCGACATCCGCTCTGCCCACGTCAGCACGCTCGGCGCTGAGTGTGTAGACGTCTTCTACCTGACCGATCGCCATGGCTCGCCCCTCGAGGAGGAGGACGCGCGCACCACAGCCAAGACAGTGCTGGACCGCTTGAGCTCGTAGTCTCGGTGCCGTGCTTCTCCTTGGATCTCTCCAGCGTCAGGCCGTCCGGTGCGAGACCCTCGGGTCCCAGATGTACGCCGATCTCTTGCAACGGCTCGTGCATAGCTACGAGATCGGCGGGGTGGCCAGCGTCGTACTGGCGGGATATGAGGACCCGCCGCCCGGATCCGTGATCGGGCTGCGGTTGCTGGGCGCCGTACACGGTCTGGTGTTGGCAGGGGAGGCACCTGAGCTTGCGGCGTTCTACCCGAGTGTTGGTGGGGTGTGGGACCCCGTGCGCGGGTGGGAGGCATTCGAGCAGGTGCTGCAATCCCGGTCCGGTGAGGTGCGAGCGCTGTTGACGCAACCGCCGCAGACCAACGAGGTACGGCGGTCGGCTGCGCTCTATGGCGGTCTGTTGCAGCTTGTGCGGGAAGTGCCGTTGCCGGTGCGGTTGTTTGAGATGGGTGCGAGCGCTGGACTCAACCTGCGGGCCGATCACTTCCGCTATGTCGCGGATGGTGAGTCGTACGGCGCTGCCGACAGTCCGGTGGTCATTGAGGACGCGTGGTCGGGGCGGAAGCTGGAGCCGGGCGCGCTGCGGATCGCTGAGCGCGTCGGGTCCGACATCGCGCCCGTGAACCCGTTGACGGCCGAGGACGTCCGCACCCTCACGTCGTACATCTGGGCGGACATGGCTGAGCGGTTGGCACGGCTGCGGGCAGCTGTGGAAGTCGCGCAGCTCGTGCCGGCCGACGTACGGCGTGAGGACGCGGTCTCCTTCGTGCGCGGACTGGAGCTGTCGCCGGGGCACGTGACGGTGTTGTGGCACTCGATCATGTGGCAGTACCTGACTGACGCGGACCGTGCATCGGTGGACGAGCTCGTGGCTGAGCTGGGGCAGCGGGCGGACGAGTCGACGCCGTTGGCGCGGCTGCGGTTCGAGCCGTCCGAGGCAGGTGACTTCTTGGTCGAGCTAGAGACCTGGCCTGGTGGCGTACGGCGAGTGCTCGGACAGATCGAGGACCACGGCCAAGGCCTGGTCTGGCTCTAACCTCGACGTATGGGTGTCGTTGCTGGTCTCCAACGTCAGGCTGTTGAGTGCGAGGAACTGGGTTCCCCGATGTACGCCGAGCTGCTTCGGCGGATGGTGGACGACTACGAACTTGGTGGTGCGTCTACTGGGGTGCTCGGGAGCTATGAGGGGCATGAGTGGGACGAGGCGATCGCTCTGCCGTTGCTGGGGGCTGTGCATCGGCTGGTGCTGTCGGGGGAGGCGCCGGAGCTCGCGGGCTTCTACCCGAGTGTTGGCGGCGAGTGGGACCCGGTGCTCGGCTGGGAAGCGTTTGAGCAAGTGCTGCAGTCACGGGCTGCTGAACTGCGGGCTGTGCTGCTCCAGCCGCCGCAGACCAACGAGGTCCGCCGCTCGGTCGCCCTGTACGGCGGTCTGCTGCAGCTGGTTGAGCAGATCCCGCTGCCCGTGCGGCTGTGCGAGATCGGTTCGAGTGCCGGGCTGAACCTGCGGGCTGACCACTTCCGCTTCAACCTGGCGGACGGAACGTCGTACGGGCCTGAAGGCAGTCCGGTGGTCATTGAGAACGCCTGGTCGGGGCAGGAGGTGCCGCGGGCGACGCTGCGAATCGCAGAGCGGGTGGGGAGCGACCTGTCGCCGGTGAACCCGCTGACTGAGGAGGGCGCGCGGACACTGACGTCGTACGTGTGGGCGGACCAGCTGGAGCGACTGGCGCGGTTGCGCGGCGCACTGGCGATCGCGCGGGAGGTGCCGGCCGACCTGCGGCGTGAAGACGCGGTGTCGTTCGTACGCGGGCTTGAGCTTTCGGAGGGGCACGTGACTGTGCTCTGGCACTCGATCATGTGGCACTACCTGACTCCGGCGGACCAGGCGGCGGTGGATGCGGCGTTGGCTGAGCTGGGTGCGACGGCGGGGGAGTCGACGCCGTTGGCGCGGCTGCGGCTGGAGTCGCCGAGCGAGTGGGGCGACGAGTTCCTGGTGGAGCTGCAGACCTGGCCGGGCGGAGTGCGGCGGGTGCTCGGACGTGCTGATCCTCACGGGCAAGGGATGGTCTGGGATCTTCCTTTCGAGGTCAGCTGACGACTAATCTAAGTTAGGTAAGGCTTACCTATCTTAAGGGAGTTCCCGCTCAGATGATGCGTCGTATCGTTCTGACTCTCACCGCTGCCGCTGCCCTCACCGTCGGCCTCGTCGCCCCGGCGTCGGCAGCCCCCGGCAACGCCACGAACCTCGGCAAGACCTTGAACGCCTCGAACGCCACCGGCCTGGCCAAGGCCGGCGAGACCATCACCGTCACCGGTAGCGGCTACAACGCGGCCCAGGGCTACTACGTCGCGCTGTGTGCTGTCCCGTCGGACTACAGCTACGGCACCAAGCCCAGCCCGTGCGCCGGTGGCGACGGCCAGGGCGGTACGACGGTCGGCCCGTCCGCCTGGGTCACGAACAACCCGCTCGGTGGCAGCGCGTCGTACCCGATCGCCTCCAATGGCACCTTCACCGCACGGATCCGGATCGCGGAGGTCAACCCCGGTCTCGACTGCAGCGACCCCGACATCACCTGCGCGATCGTCTCCCGCCGCGACCACTTCGCCGCGAGCGACCGCACCGGCGACGTCTACATCCCGGTCTCGTTCAGCTGAGTGCTGCGACCAACGTGTCGGTGAGTTCCGCCGCGTAGATCTGGTCGGGATCGAGATCGGGGTCATAGATGCCGATGTCGATCCCGACGCACTTCTTGCTGGCAAGCAGTGGTCGCAGCAGGCTCTGCAGTTGCGCATGGTCGATCCCGCCCGGGTCCGGGCTGTCCACCGCGGGCATGATCTCCGCGTCCAGGATGTCGACGTCCAGGTGCACCCAGAATCCGTCGAGGCCTTCCAGGTGTCCGAGCACTCCGCTGGCTGCGCCTTCGGCGTCGGCCATGATGTCGAGCGCCGACCAGTGCGGGATGCCTGCCTCTTCGAGGGTCTCTAGATAGGACTCGTCCTCCCGGTAGCCGAGCATCACGGCGTCGGTGTCGCGCACGTACGGCTTGAGGCCCTCCAGGTCGGTCAGATCGTCCTGCCCGCGTCCAGTCACCAGTGCCAACGCCTCGCCACCTGCAGCACCGACGTACTCGTCGTTGTCGACGGTCCGCATGTCCGAATGCCCGTCCAGGTAGACCACGCCGTACCGGCCGCGCCGCCTGAGCGCCAACGCCGGCCCCAGCAGGTTGCTGCACTCCCCGCCCAGCAACACCACGAACTTCCCGTCATCCAGGAGGCCGCCGACCCGGTCAGCCAACCGCACGCTGTACGACGCCATGGCGGTCGCGTTGAACACGCCGTCGCCTGGCTTCCAGTCGCCCCGGTCATATCTCGGTGGGACCACGCATCCCGCGTCGGTAGCGCTGATCCGCTCGACGATCCCCTGATCCCGCAGGGCGCCTGCGAGCTTGTAGCACCCCGGTACGGTCCCTTCCGCTGGCGGTCGTAGCCCTAAGTTCGAAGGCCCGTCTAGTACTGCCCGACTCCGCCCCATGGACTTCTCCCTAACCAGTAATTAATCATCGTCCGGTTAGAGGATCGTAGCCTCGTTTCGGGGCTACTCGCGGCCTCGAGGCCCGGGCGACTTCCCCCGATCTATCCCAGCCACCACCGGCGCCCCTGCCC
>NZ_SMKX01000063.1 GCF_004349055.1 Kribbella antibiotica | reverse complement strand
TTCGTGTCCCCCGTTCGTGTCCCCCGTTGGTGTCCCCGGTTGGTGTCCCCGGTTGGTGTCCCCGGTTGGTGTCCCCGGTTGGTGTCCCCGGTTGGTGTCCCGGTACGGCGGATCGGCCGGATCCGGCGCGGTGGTCGGACTGCTTGGCGAGGTCGGTAACCGCGGTCCGGGTTGCTTGAGGTTCTGGGCTTTGGTTGCGCTTGACCGTGACGAGGCCCGTTCAGTGACTCGTCGCGGTGGTTCGGAGCGGAGAGGATGCTTGAGATGCTGCCCGCGTCCGACTAACCCACTCGAATTCGCTAGCCGGCACTTCTTCTCGCAGAGAGCCTGTTGCGGAATCGGCGCGACTGGCAGCGGGTATGGGTGTTCGGGGCATGGGTGAGTGATCCACGGGGCATGGCCGCGTGGATCACTCGGGTCGGTGGGGCTTCAGGGGCCTGCTGCAGGGGTGGCGTTGGTTGCCCAGGGGTCGGTGTAGTTGGGCACGTGTGCGATCAGTCGGGCACGGAAGGCCTCGCGTTTAGCGGCCAGTTCCGGGTTGGTCATGGCGCTGGATGCGGGGAGCATGTCGGGCTGCCCACGCGTCGGTTTGCTGCTGGAGCCGTCGGTGCTGCCGAAGCTGCTGGCGGTGTCGGGTGCAGGCGTCGCCCAGCTGAGAGCGGCCGCCATAACAGCAGGATCCGTCACCGGCGATGGATCGGCCCAGCTCGGCCGAGTCACCTCCACCACTCCACCCGTGATCGACACCGCCCACTGCCCCGCATGCACAGCCCGGTGATGCGACGCACACAACAGCACCAGATTCTGCATGCTGGTCGGACCACCGTTGGCCCAATGAATCACGTGGTGCGCATGGCACATCCACGGCGGTGCCTTACACACCACACATCCCTTGTCGCGCTTGATCAACGCGCGACGCATATAGCGATTCACGAACCGCTGCTCAGTCCCAACATCCAGCGGCTGCGAATCCCCACCCAGAACAATCGGCAAGATCGCGGCATCACACGCCAGCAACCGCACCGCCGAGGCGGACAGGTTGTTCCCGAACACCAACTCACCAACAGCACCCGCCGTCTCACCGAGAGCCGCCTTCAGATCATCGAAGTCGATCGTGACGGTCAGATGCGGAACACCCGGATGGTCAGGGTTGCCGGCCGCGGCGTCCATGGTGGCTACCAGAGCATCGGCCTGACGCACGTCCTGTGGCCGCGGATCACGCTCACCATCAACAGTCTTATGCGGCTTCGACAACATATGGATCTGCGTGGTGAGCTGCTCACCGTCAGCACCAGGCAGGAACCCGCTGAACTTCACCCCGCCATCAACCTGCCGCAACCGCAACGACCTTTTCGCGTGCGCCTCTTCTTCAGAAGGCTCCGCACCATCGGCGTCGAGCCGCGCAAGGACATCGTTGCCGAACTTGGCGAGCCGACGAGGGTCCTGGTCTTTCGCGACACCGACCATCTGGTTTTCGGTGAACTCAAGCGTCTCAACCGAAACAGTCGACGGTGCCTTCTCCAACGTCTCGACGATCACCATGCCCTGCGCGGGACGCATCGTCCACGGCCGGGCCGGGTCTGTCGGATCCGGCAACGCGCCCGCCACGACCGGGTACTTACGCAAAGCAGCCATGAACGCCAGAGCTTTACGAACCTCGGCAGGAGCCTCCCGGTACCGCTCGGACAAGAAATCGACAGTGTCACGAGCACCGAGCTCGGCCGCGGCGCCCATCTCGTCGAGGCGCCCCGAGGCTTGCAGGATGGCGGTGTCAAGCAGAGCCTTGGCGGCATGCATGGCGTCCAGCGAGGCCACCAGCTCGCTGGCACTCTGCAAGTACACCGGGCGCATCCCCACGATCTCCATACCCAAAAGCATAGACACAGCCACCGACAGTTTTTGGCCGGAAAGCCCTTATTTACATGGTGAGCTGTGGGCTACTTTGTCAGCCCACACCAGCCCACACCCCAGCCCACAACCGCCCGGCGTGCCCGAACGCTTCAGTCGATTGCCCTTGGGGCGGGCGGGGATCCGCAGCCCCGGTTAGGGTCCGGCGAGGACTCGGCCGGGGGCGTGGGTGCCTGGTTGCTCGCCGCGACCGGCCGACTATAAAAGACGGGTGGCTGAGCGCCGCGGTGGCTCAGGCGAGATGGCGAGACCGGCGACCTAGGCTCACGCTGCTTGAGGTTCCGGGCTTTGGTTGCGGCCCAGAAAAACAGGCCGCGTCCACGGTGGCCGTTGCTTGAGGTTCCGGGCTGTGGCTGGGGTTGCCGAGGTGACGTCGGCGATCGCGTTCAGGCTGCATTTGGTGGGCGCCCCCAAATGCCAGTTGGTTAAGGGGCCGGGGCAGTGTCGAAGGGTCGCTCAAACCGTTAACGTCCGAAGGTTCCGAGCACATGGTCTCCGGTTCTTCGGACGCTAGCTGCGGTCGCGGTAATGGGGTCGCTTTGCGGGTGTCTGCTGCCGTTGTGGGGCAGGGGGTTCTCGCTGATCTTGTCTGCAACGGTGGTGGGGGTGCGGCCGGGGTCGTCGGGTTGGTGGCCGGTTGCCGGGGTTGGGGAGTGCTGCCTGTCGATTTAGGTACGTAGCGCTCCCCAGCCCAGCCGGACACCCGCATGCGGCAACCCCCGGAACAACCTGACCTGTCGTTGAAAGCCACTGCGGGAGGTCAGCTAGCTGGCCTCGTTGTTATCGACGGCAACCACAGCCCGGCAACCTCAAGCAACGAGGCACGCGGTCGCGACCTCGCCAAGCACCCCAGCCACCCACTGCCCCAACCATCCACGGGCGAAACCGGCCGCAGGGCGCGCCGACGGCCGAGTGGCTGGACGGCCTTCTGCAAAAGACCGTCCAGCGCCTCATGTGACGGACTCGCCGGGTCCGTGGTTCCCTCCTACTTGACGGTGCGGAAGAACTTTCGGATGTCTTCCACGAGCAGGTCGGGGGCGTCCTGGGTCGCCCAGTGGCCGCCGCGGTCGTATTCGGTCCAGGTGACGATGTTGGCGTGGTCTCGGTCGGCGAAGCGGCGGAGTGGGGTGAAGTCGTTGGCGAAGCTGGCCAGGCCGGTCGGGGTTTTGGTGGGCTCGGTCGGGTGGTTGGCGTGGTGGTCCTCGTAGTAGAAGCGGGCCGAGGAAGCAGCCGTGTTGGTCAGCCAGTAGATGGTCGCGTTCGTCAGGACGTGCTCGTCGTCGCAGGCGGCGAGCAGTTGGGCGATCCAGGCGAGCTGGCCGCTCGGCGAGTCGGCGAGGGCGTGGGCGAGGTTCTGCGGCGCGGTCTCCTGCAGCTTGGCGTAGGCGGACATCTCCTCGTTGAACTTTTGCAGGAAGCCGAGGTACTCCATGTCCTGCTGGCTCATCCCTTCGAACTCGGCCGGGTCGCCCGACGGGAAGGAGAAGAGCTGGGTGACATGTACGCCGATCACCTGGTCCGGCGCGATCCGGCCGAGCTCCGGGGAGACGAACGAGCCGACATCGTTGCCATGGGCACCGAATTTCTCGTAGCCCAGCCGGCTCATCAGCTCGGCCCAGGCGCGCGCCGTACGGTGCCGGTTCCAGCCTTTCTCGAAGGTCGGTCCGGAGAACCCGAAGCCGGGCAGCGACGGCACCACGACATGGAAGGCATCCGCCGGATCGCCGCCGTGAGCGCGCGGGTCGGTCAGCGGGCCGATCAGGTCGAGGAACTCGACCACGCTGTTCGGCCAGCCGTGCGTGAGGATCAGCGGCGTGGCGTCGGGCTCGGGTGAACGGACGTGCAGGAAGTGGATGTTCTGGCCGTCGATCTCGGTGGTGAAGTTCGGGTACTCGTTCAGCCGCGCTTCCCACTTGCGCCAGTCGTAGCCGTCGCGCCACGTCTCGACCAGCCGCTTCACGTACTCCACCGGTACGCCGTACTCCCAGCCCGGCACGACCGGACCGCGCTGGACGCCGTCGGTGACCTGGTCGCGCGGCAGCTCGTTGGCCCAGCGAACCCGCCGCAGCCGCTCGGCCAGATCATCCAGCTGTGACTGGGGAACTTCGATCCGTAGCGGCCGGATTGCATCGTCCGCAGTATCCCTCGGTGTGCTGTTCGGAGTGTTCACTGTCATCGCCCTCTCGCCCCTTAGCCGGTTTACGATCACAGCGTGCTGGCAGACCGCATCCGGCGAATCCGTGGATTGCGGTATTTCCATGTCCGGTGACAGCGCCACGGTGAGGTCCCTGTACGTCGGGCGACAAGCCGAACTCGACGTGTTACGAGCCGCGGCCGACCGCGTTCGCGACGGCGGTTCGGCGCGCGTCCTGATCTCGGGCGAGGCCGGGATCGGCAAGTCCCGCCTGATCGCGGAGTTCACCGCAGCGCTCGGTCCCGACTGGCTCGCCGTCAGCGGCGGTTGCCCGGAGCTCGGCGCCGAACACCTCCCGTACGTCGCCTTCCTCCCGATCGTGCGCCAGCTTGTCGCGGCCGAGGGCAGCACCTCGTCCGGTACGGCGCTCGCCGCGCTCCTCCCCCGCGAGTCGGACCAGGCCGCGCCCGGCAGCCGGCTCGCACTGCTACAGGACCTCCTCGCGCTGATCGAACGCACCGCCGCGCAGCACCCGTTGTTGCTGGTCCTCGAAGACCTGCACTGGGCCGACGGCGCGAGCCGCGAACTCTTCGGCTACCTCGCCCGCAACCTCGGCGACCTCCCAGTCCTGCTCGTCGGCACCGTCCGGACTGGCGAACTCGCCGCTGGTCATCCGGTCCGGCAACTCGTCGCCGAGCTCGGCCGTCGCTCCGACATCACCACCCTGCAGCTCGGCCCGCTGGAGCAGCGGTACGTCGGTGAGCTCCTGACCAGACTCGATGGTCGCTACGACCCGGCCCGCGCCGCTGCCATCCACCGGCGTTCCGGTGGCAACCCGTTGTTCGTCGAGGCGCTCGCTGGGGACACTCAAAGCCACGCTGGCAGTCCGCTGCGTGCTCTGCTTCAGGAGCGGGTCGCCCGGCTCTCGGATACAGCCCGGCCGGTGCTGGCAGTCGCGTCAGTCGCCGGTGCCGCCATCGGCCACGATCTGCTGACCCTGCTCGCGAACCGATCCGACGACGACCTCGACGCTGCCCTCCGCGAGCTGGTCGAGCACGACCAACTGTTGCCGACTGAGCACGGCTATCGGTTCCGGCATGCGCTGATTCGAGAGGCCGTCTACACGGGTCTGCTCCCCGGCGAACGGCGGCGGCTGCATGCACGCGCCGCAACCGCCTTGGCGGAGCGGCCAGATCTCGCCGTACAGGGGTTGGCTGCTGCTGAGCTGGCCGAGCATTGGTATCTGGCCGGTCAACCGATCGAGGCCTTCAACGCTGCGCTGGTCGCGGCTGATGAAGCCAAGGCGAGCTTCGCGTACTCCGAGGAGCACAACCATCTGCTCCGCGCGCTCGCGCTGCTTCCGCAGACCGAAACACCAGACAGCTTGCCGCTGCTTCGCCGCGCGATCGCAGCTGCTGTTCCGGCCGGCCGGGCAGAGCAGGGCGCCGCCCACTGCACAGCCGCGTTGGAACTTATCGACCCGGAGACCGATCCGGAGCAAGCGGCCGAGGTGCTCCTTGACAGAGCGTTGTTCCGCAGCCGGATGGACCTCGGCGCCCGCGAGGACCTCGATCGCGCTCAGCTCCTGCTCCCGGATCGGCCGTCGTACTCGCTCGGCCTGTTGCACTACGGGCTGTCTGTCGACGCAGCCACGGCGCGGGAGCCCGTGGGTGCTCGGCAGCACGCTGAGATCCTGCTCGAGATCGCCGAAGCCCTGGATGACGACAAACTGCGTGGCCGCGGCTTCGCTGCTCTCGGCTTCACCGAACTCGTCTGTGGCAACACCGCCGCCGCGCAGGCTGCGTCCGGACAGGCGCGAGAGATCTCGCTGCGGATCGGTGACGACTACACGTTTGTGTCCAACGCCCTCTGGGAGATCTCCGCGCTGGCCTGGGCCGGCCGCTACGAGCAGCTCGTCGAGGCGGTGCCGGTCTCGCTGCGCGAGGTCGAGCTGGTCGGGATGCTCAAATGGCGCGGCCCCTTGCTACGCGTCAATCTGGCCTCCACCTACCTGATCCTGGGCCGCTGGGACGACGCCGTGGCGATCATCGATCAGGTGCTGGCCGCCGAGCCCGAGCCGCTCTACCGGATCGGGACGCGCGGCATGCTGGCCACCGTCCGCACCTATCGGAGCGAGTTCGAGCAGGCCGAAGCCGTCCTGCACTCACCGGAGGAGCTAGCCGCGGGCTCACCTGTACTGCGTAATTACATCCTCGGCTACGTGACCATGGGATGGTGTGAGCTGGCCGCGGCCCGGCAGGATCCCGAGTCGGCCGGCCCGAAGGTCGAGATCTATCTGCAGCACTGCGCCACCCCGGAGGTCGTTCCGGACGAGGACGGTCTGTTCGGCGTCGCGATGCTGCAACGCGCCCGGCTGGCTGCCGCGCCGCGCAACCGTGAGATTGCCGCCGACGTCGCCAGGATCCGCGCGACGATCGGCGAGCTCGTCCAGCAGATACCACCCGGTGCGATGTTGCTGGAGGCGTACCGTCGCACGATCCTGACCGCAATCGGGCCGGGCCGGATGACCGACTGGGACGAGGCTGCGGACGGCTGGCGCCGGCTCGGGCATCTGTTCGGCCTGATCGACTGCCTGATCCCCGCCGCCGAGGCCGCGCTGGCGGCCAGCAACCGGCCCGGCGCACGACGCCGCCTCGAGGAGGCACGCGAGATCGCTATCCGATTCGGCAGCAGCGTCTACCTCGCGCGCATCGCCGTGCTCGGTCAGCGCGCCAGGCTCGAACCGCCGAACACCACACCGGACGACGACAGCGGGCTCACTCCGCGCGAGTACGACGTACTGCGCCTGCTTGCTCGTGGTCTGCCGAACCGGCAGATCGCCGCCGAGCTGTACATCTCGCCTGCGACCGTCGGTGTGCATGTCGGCCGGATTCTCACCAAGCTCAACGCCACCACGCGCACCGAGGCCACGGCCGTTGCCCATGCGCGAGGCCTGCTCACGCAACCTCTAGACTCCGGTCAATGAACGGACTGCAGCGCATCATCGGCAAGCTGGGCACCACCAGGGCTTTCGCCGGCGTGGGCCAGGCTCTGACCCAAGTCGACGAGCGACTGCTCCGCCGTACCAACGGCCGGTTCGGGATCGGTACGTCGATCGGTCTGCGGACGTTGCTGCTCACATCGATCGGCCGTCGCAGCGGGCAGCCCCGCCAGGTCCCGCTCCTGTACGTCGAACGCGACGGCTCGTTCATCGTCATCGGCTCGAACTGGGGCGGCGAGAACCACCCCGCCTGGTCGGCCAACCTGATCGACCAGCCAGAGGCCACCGCCACCGTCCGCGGCAAGATCGTTCCCGTCCGCGCGCAGCTTCTGCTCGGCGACGAACGCCAGGCGATGTGGGACGAGGTCGCGGCCTACTGGCCGGCGTACAACACCTACGCCACCCGCGCCCCGAACCGCGAGATCCGCGTCTTCCGCCTGGAGCCGGTCAGCTGAGCAGAATCGTGATCTCGGCAGTGGTGCCATCGCGATACTGCACCTGCGCCAGCACCGGCTTCCAGTCCGGGCCCCCGAACTCCTGGCCTGGCACCCAGAACGCGAAGAAGCCATTCTTGACGGTCGCCTTCACGATGCCACGGGTCGGACTGGTGTAGGTCAACCCGACGATGTCGGACCCGGCCCAGCCGACCGCGGAGGTCACGTAGCCGACCTCCTTACCCCCGTATGCGCCCATCTGCAGGGCCAGTACCTCTCGCGGACCGACCGCCGGATGCGTGGGGGCAGCGCTGCCGAAGCCACTGCGTTTGTCGTATTCGACGACGTTCGTCATGCAGAAGCTGTCGACCTTGCCCGGCCCCTTGAGGATCACGATCGCCCATTTGCCTCGCCGTTCGGCCACAGCAACCTCGGAGCCTTCGCTGGGCGGCTGCAGGCTCTGCAGCGACTGGCGGCAGTCGGCAACACCGATGGCATACTCCTCGGGCGACAGCCCGAACGGTGCCGAGGTCCAGCCGGCGTACGCGTCGCCGCCCGAGCGCGGGACGAACACGGCCAAGGCCGCGACCGTCACGGCCGCAACACCGACCACCACGCGCATCAGCGGCCGTCGGAACCGCGGCCGACGGACGCCGTACGACGGGTCAGTGGCGAGGATGCGCTCCAGCGACGCCTGGGCGCGGGGGCTGTGGGGATCGACCTCGGCTGTCGCCGGGTCGAGTGCCTTGAGGGCCGCGTAGTCGTCTTTCATGAGGGTTGCCTCTCGGTGACAGGGGTGGGGCGGTGACCGAGGTGACCGCGCAGGGCATTGCGCGCCCGGGACAGCCGGATCCGGTAGGCGACGCTCGTGATGCCGAGCACCGCCGCGGCCTCGCGGCTCGGGAGGTCGTCGATCACCGCCAGGGCGAGCGCTTCCTGATGCACCGCCGACAGCTGTTCCCACGCTCGCGCGAGGTCCACCTGCCGGGCCACCAGTTCGGCATCGTCCGGGAGCCAGGTGGTCGTCACCTCGGCCAGCCGAACCGCCACCGCCTGTTGCCGCCGGACGCCGCGGTGGCTGTTCAGAATCGTGTTCCGCACGATCCCGAACAACCAGGCTCGCGCCTGCGGCAACTGCGCCGGTACGTCGTCCAACCGGCGCCACGCGGCCAGGAACGCCTCCGCCACGGTGTCGTCGGCCTGCCCCTCAGGCACCCGCCGCTGCGCGAACCGCACAAGATCGGCGTAAGTCGCCTCGTACAGGGCCACGAACCGCGCTTCGCGCTGCTCTGGTTGCTCGCTCATGCCCCTACCTGTCCACCACACCCCAAGGTGTTTCTCACCAAAGGGTAAGGGAATCCGGATCGGCCGATCCGTCGTCGGCCTCGTGCCGCAAGGTGATGGTGTTGGCTCCGGAGAGCAGATCGACCGTGGCGTAGGCCGAGGACCACGTGGTGTTCCAGTCGCCGGTGGGCAGGAAGGCCACCTTCCGCGGTGCTGCGCCGTTCGTCAGCAGGGTCAGGGTGTTGGAGGTGTCGGTGCCGTTGCTGTAGCGGATCTCGACGACCTGCGGTCCGGGACGGGCCGCGGTGACGTCGACGGTGGCCGAACTACCGGCGGCCTGGTCGAGCCAGCCGGCGTACCCGGTGCCGGTGTAGCCGGTGCCCACCGTATCTAGGCGGGCCGTCCCGGTGAGTTGACCGGTCTCGGCTTCGACACGAGCTGGTACGGCGGCGCCAGCGGCTCGGAGCAGGAGTTCTTTGCGGGTCTTGGCCATCAAGTCGGTGTCGTCGGTGAAGTTGTCGTAGCCGGTCATGAGCGCATCGGCGAGCCGCTGTGCTGCCGCGGGATCGCGACGCTTCAGGATGGTGAGCAGCTCGTACTCCTCGTTGCCGTCCCGCGTCGCCAGCGACCGCACACTCGTCCGGACGGTTCCCCTGGGCACGTCGGGGTAGACGATGTAGCCATCACCCGGGTAGGGCTCGACTCCGCCGTACCCGCCGGAGGTCCAGGCGTTGTAACCCCAGTGGAAGAAGCCGGTTGCGCCGTACTTGAAGTTGCCCCAGGCAAGTTGTCTGGCCGTGTACGCCGGGTATGTCGACCAGCGGTTGAGCCAGCCGTCGCGGGGATCGGGCTGCAGGCAGACATACGTCCACACCTCGTCACCGGCGGCCTGGCGATCGCGGTAGAACTGCTGGTTCTCCTGGAGCCGGTCAACCAACGGAATCCACACCGACACGTGATCGACCAGGTCGGGGAAGACGTCGATCACCGCATCCTGGGTCTTCGCCTGCGCGCCGAAGTACTGCCGGTACTTGCCGACTGCCCAGTTGTAGTTGGCGATCTTGTCGGCCTTCGGCTCATCCGAGATCGTCTGATGCCAGATGCCGGTCCAGCCCTTCGCGTCCAGATGCGCCTTCAGGGCCGGCAGATACTGGTCGAGCCAGCGGTCCGCCTCCGGGCTGCGCACCGGCGCCAGCCGCACCTGGGCCTTGCCGTTCACGTTGTCGATGATCCAGACCTTGTCGGTGTACAAGGCGTTCAGTAGCGGGTTCCCACGCAGCCGGGCGACCGAACCGTGCTGGATGAACAACTCGACGAACTGGTCGAACTTCGACCAGTCGAAGTGGTAGGTGTTCCCGACCAGCGTGGTCGGCCCGTCGAGCAGCGGGTCGATCGAGATGTGCACCTGGTTCTGCCGAGTCGCCTTCTGCTCCTTGGCGAAGTCCTCCATCAGCTTCCACCACTGCGGCGAGTACCGCGTGAAGTGGTACCGATCGACGATCTCATCGGCCAATTTGTCGCCGGAGTCATCGGCGTACTCGTTGAAGAAGACGTTCCAGGTGCTGTAGATGTACTTACTGTCCACGGCATTCGGCACGTCGACCGGATACACCGTCAACCGCACCGGTACGGCGATCGCCCCCGTGCTCGTGGCCACATCCGCCGACCCGGTGTAGGCCCCAGCCGCTTGCCCAGCCGGCACGTTGACCGTCACCCAGATCCCCTGCGTGGTGTTCGCAGCCACTGTTGTCGATCGCTCATTACCCAACGGATCCGGAAAGAGCTGACCGCCCTCCGGCGCATGGTGATTCTGAAACTTGTACTCCAACTTGTCTGCCGCAATGGTCCCGGCCGACCCTGTCAACGCACTGAAACTGACTCCCATGATGGTGAAGCTCGCAGTGTGCCGCAGCAAGATCTGATACGACTCGGCCTCGTTCCGCGCAGCATCCCAGTTGATCGACGTACTGACTGTGGCCGGGCGTTGATCGGTCCGGAAGACGCGCTGCCACGAGTCGGCGGTCCACACCTTCGCGACCGCGGCGACCGCCGGAGTCACGCCGGTCAGCAGCAGAGTCAGCACTACGAGCGGGGTCAGCAGTCGTCGCATGAGCGGGGGTCCTTGCCGTGAGCGTCAGCGGGGGTGAAAATAACTCTCGGCGGAATCTCATCGATTGACAAGGATTATCACCAGCATGCAACTCCTCGACCTGGTGCTGACTTATCGAGCTCAAATGCCGCCCACGATGGCCCGGGTGGCCGCCGTACTGGAGGCTGACCCCAGCGCTCCGCTCGAGCTGTCGATCACCGGCCTCGCCGAGCGCGCCGGCACCTCCCCCGCAACCGTCACCCGACTTTGCCGCCTACTCGGCTTCTCCGGCTACCCGGCGCTGCGCGTGGCCGCCGCCCAGGACGTCGGTCGCGGCGACCGGGACCGCGCGTGGCTCACCGATTTCGGCGACTCGTTCGGGCCCGGCGACTCACCGTCGACAGTTCTGTCGACCCTGCTCAACGCTCAACTCGTCGCGATCCGGACCACCGCACAGCAGTACGACCTGGCCGCACTCACCGACCTCGCCACCCGCATCCGCAGCTGCCGTCAACTGGACCTGTACGCCGTCGCCGGCAGCGGGCTCGTCGGCCGCGAACTGGCTGCGCGGTTGGCTCGGCTGGGTGTCAACGCCCACGCCCACACCGACCGGCACAGCGGTCTCCCGAGTGCCGCCTTGCTCGACGAGAACTGTGTGGCAGTGGCGATCTCGAACCACGGAGACACCGAGGACACCCTCGGAATGTTGTCCGAGGCAACGAGACACGGCGCCTGGACGGTGGCGATCACCAGCTCCACCGAGACCGCCATGGCGGCCATTGCCGATCAGCACATCACCGCGGCCTCGCCGCATTCCGACGTACAGCCTGACGAGGTTGCAGCACGGCACGCCCAGCTACTGACTGCCGATCTGCTCTATCTGCTGGTCGCCCAGGTCGACCCGGCACGAACCGCGCACACACTTTCGGTGACCGCGGCGGCCTTCAGCGCTCGGTGACCGCCGTGGACCCCCACTGTCCATTGGTTGATCGATTAGGTTAGCCTCCCCTTACCGCCAATGAGGAGGATCCGCCCTGTGGAAGGCTTCGAACTGATCGGGGTCGGTTTCGGCCCATCCAATCTTGCCGTGGCGATCGCTGCCGGCGAGCTCGGCGCGGCGGCCCCGCGGCAGCTGTTCCTGGAGCGGCAGCCGCGGTTCGGCTGGCATCGCGGAATGCTGATCGAGGACGCGACCATGCAGGTCTCGTTCCTCAAGGACCTGGTGACGCTGCGCAATCCGGCCAGCCAGTTCAGTTTCCTGACGTTCCTGCACCACAATGGCCGGCTGATCGACTTCATCAACAGCAAGACGCTCTTCCCGCTCCGCGTCGAGTTCCACGACTACCTCGAGTGGGCGGCCGGCCAGGTCGACGACGTCGTGCAGTACGACCGCACCGTCGTTGAAGTCCGCCCGATCCTGACCGATGGGTACGTCGACGAGCTCGAGGTCGTTTCGGAGTCGGCCGACGGCAGCGTCCGCGAGACGCACCGCACCCGCAATCTGATCCTGGGCACCGGCTTGTCGCCGCGACTGCCGGCCGGCGTCACCGCCTCGGACCGGGTCTGGCACAACCGCGACCTGCTCGACAAGGTCCGTCAGCTCGGTGCCGACGCCAAGCCGCGCCGCGTGGTCGTGGTCGGTGCGGGCCAGAGCGCGGCCGAGGTCACCGGGTTCCTGCACGAGCACTTCCCGTCGGCCGAGGTGTGCTCGGTGTTCACCCGGTTCGGCTACAGCCCGGCCGACGACAGCCCGTTCGCGAACCGGGTGTTCGACCCGGCCGCGGTCGACGAGTTCTACTCGGCTCCGGAGGACGTAAAGCAGCAGCTCCTCGGGTACCACGCGAACACGAACTACTCGGTCGTCGATGCCGAGGTCATCCACGACCTCTACAAGCGGGCCTACCGCGAGCGCATCGTCGGTAAGGAGCGCCTGCGGTTCTTCAACGTCTCCCAGGTGATAGACCTGCGCGACACCGGCACCGGCGTGACGCTCACGGTCGAGTCACTGAGCACCGGCCAAAAGACCCCGCTCGACGCCGACCTGATCGTGTTCTGCACCGGCTACACCCCCGGCGACGCCACCGACTTCCTCGGCGACCTCGGCAGCGAGTGCCGCCGCGACAGCGCCGGCCGCCTCCGCATCTGCCGCGACTATCGCGTCGCCACCACACCGAAGCTCCGCGCCGGCATCTACCTGCAGGGCGGCGGCACCGAGCACAGCCACGGCCTCGCGTCGTCGCTGCTCTCGAACATCGCCATCCGGGCCGGCGAGATTCTCGACTCGGTCCTGAACCAGTCGACCGCAGAGCTCGACGACGCTGAGCTGGTCGCTCAGGACGGCTCAGCCGCCTAAGACAGGCGGCGCCGAACGATGACCTCAGCCTCCGCCGAGGTCATCGTGTCGTTCAGCACGAGCGCGGCCAACCCGACCGAGGTGGCCAGTAGTTCCTGAGCCTCGCCCTCGTGGCCAGGCCCGCCAAGCAGGAGGGTGAAGAGGCCGGCCAGCTCCCGATAGCCCTGCTTGACCTGCGCGCCGAGCTCGGCACTTGTCAGCGCGTGCGTCTCGAACGCCTGCTGGATCCGGAACAGCCGCCGATCATCCTCGGTCTGCGGGATCAGCACGGTCAGCACAGCCCTCAGTACATCGGCCGGGCGGTCACGATCGGCACGCTCCTGCACCCGTTGCGCACCGAGCTCATTGATCGCGGCGAAGGCGGCGTGCAGCAGGTCGTCCTTGGTCGGGAAATAGTGCTGCACCCGGCCGATCGACACCCCGGCCTGATCGGCAACCCGCCGTACCGAGACCTGCTCGACCCCACCGGCGTCGACCAGCGCGAACACCGCCTCGACGATCGCCGTCCGCCGCTCGTCGTACGCGGCTCCCTGCCCTCTCATGAGGACCAACCTCTCACGAACAAACCAATACATTAGTATTGATTAGGTGAAGATCCTCGCTCTCCTCCTCCCGCTGCTCCTGACCGGCCCGGCGATCCCCACGGTGGATCCGCTGATTGCCCACACCCAGCAAGGTGCCGTCCGCGGGGTCGACCGCGGTGATCACCGCGAGTTCAACGGCATCCCGTACGCCGCGCCGCCGCTCGGCGAGCTCCGGTGGCGCTCACCAGCGCCGGCGGCCAGTTGGACCGGTGTCCGCGATGCCGCCGGCCTGGGACCACGGTGCGCCCAAGCAAAATCCGATACCGGTACGCCGCCCAGTGCAGCCGAGGACTGTCTGTTTCTGAACGTCACCACCCCGGCCGACGGCGGCGCGCTCAGACCCGTGATGGTCTGGCTGCACGGCGGCGGATTCGTCGAGGGATCGGGAGGTGAGTACGACCCGCATCGACTGTCGGTTCGCGGTGACGTCGTCGTGCTCACGGTCAACTACCGGCTCGGCATCTTCGGCAACTTTGCCTATCCCGGGCTCGAAGGCTCGGGCGCGTTCGGGCTCGAGGATCAGCAAGCCGCCCTGCGGTGGGTGCAGCGCAACATCACTGCCTTCGGTGGCGACCCCGGCAACGTGACGCTGTTCGGTCAGTCCGCCGGCGGGCAGAGCATCTGCGCCCACCTCGCCGCAGGAGGCCCGTTCCACCGCGCGATCATTCAAAGCTCACTCTGTACGACGCCCATCCCGGCCAACGCGCTCGCACCGGGCCTGCCGACGGTCTCGCCGTGGGAATCCGCCGGCAGCGTCGCTACCCGTGGGCAGGCCGTTGCCGCCACCTTCAAATGCACGACAATCGACTGTCTGCGCGACAAGTCCGTCCCCGAACTGATGCCGGTCTTCGGTCACTTCGCCGGGCTCTCCTACGGCAGCCGAACCCTGCCCGAGAACCCCGCCACGGTCTTGGCTGCGGGCCGGATGGCCGTCGTACCGATGCTGTCGGGCACGACTCGCGACGAAATGACCTACATCCAAGGCCTGATCGATCTCGCGAATCAGCCGCTCACATCCCAGCAGTACAACGACTATCTGGCCAAGGCTTTCGGACCTGACGCCCGCCGGGTGGCCGCCCGCTATCCGCTCCGCCCAGGCATCGCGCCGAGCCGGACCTGGGCCGCCGTCACGACCGACAGCGCCTTCGCCTGCCCAACACTGGCACGGAACCAGCGCTTCGCCCGGCGCTCACCGACGTACGCCTACGAGTTCGCCGACCGCACCGCACCGCCGACACTGCCACCGGTCACCTACCCGTACGGCGCCTATCACTCGGCCGACGCTCTCTACCTCTTCGACCTGCGCGATGGCGCCACGAGTCCGGCCCTGACCGCAGCCCAGCACCACTTGGCCAACGCGATGATCGACTATTGGTCGGCCTTCGCGCGCACCGGCGATCCGAACACGCCGGGTCTCCCCCACTGGCCGCGCCTGGGCCCCACCGGTTCCGGTGTCCAGTCGCTCGCGCACACCATCCGCCGTACCGATCTGAGCCGGGCGCATCAGTGCCGGTTCTGGAGCACGGTCGAACTCTAACGCTGCGGGTACGGCGAGTCCTGGAGGCCGACGTTCTTCCAGACGAAGCGCGGGATCCAGGCGAGGAAGTCGCGAAAGAAATAGGAGTTCCGCGCGATCGTCTGGTGGTCGTGGGTGGACACCTGGAACCACGCCCAGTTGCCGGTGACCTGGAACGGCGACGGGCGGGTCGCCATCAGGAACTCCATCTGGCGGGGGTGGATGACGTCGTACGCGAACTTCTGATCGTCGGCCTTGACGGAGAACTGGTCGTTGAAGGCCTCGCTCTCGAAGCTGATGCCGCGGCCGGAGTAGCCGACTGTCAGCCGCGGCAGGTGGACCGGGAGCTCGAAGCCGAGCAGTGGCTCGCTGTGGTTCTCGGTGACCGTGCGGGTGGTCGTGCGGCCCTCGGAGTCGGTGGAGCTTTCGGTGCGGGTGGTTTTCCAGTCGTGGGTGAAGGCGACGAACGGCGGGCCGTCGCCGTCGCGACCGCGGATCACGTTGCTGGTGCTGTGGTCGTGGCCGCTGCGGGTGACCGGGGTGCTCTGCAGCAGGCTGTCGTCCTGGCCGACCCAGTACCACTCGGGGTGCTGGTAGAAGCTCAGCCGGGGCTCGCGCACGGGCTGGATCCAGCGGTCGAGCGGGGCCGCGTCGATGGCGGCGGCCAGCGTCGCAAGCTGCTCCAGCCAGGGAGCGAGCTGCTCGGGGTCCTTGCGCGGCGGATCCTGTACGACGAGTTGGTCGCCGTCGATGCTGAGGTTCACGCCCGGCTGGCTGCTGACCAAGGTGAGCAGAGCGACGCAGAGCTGGCCGGTGAGCACCTCGTTCGCGAAGGCCGGGTCCTGCACGCCGACCGTCCAGCCCGTGCCCAGCGCAGGCGGCACAGGGACCATGGTCGCGGAGACGCCAGAGCGGGGCAGCGTCTGACCGCCGGTGACCCACAGCTCGGGCAGGTGCCGCGACAGCGTCACCATGCCGACCCAGCCCTTCCAGTACTCACTGCCGTACTCGATCACCTGAAACGGCCGGCCACCGGCGGTCAGACCGGTGATCTGGTCGTCCGGCGAGCGCTTGAACCCGAGCCCGAACGGCGGGTTGCTCAGCCGCGCGACCGTGTCGAACCCCGGGCTGCCGTCAAAGGTCCAGCCCCGGTCGCGCAGCGACTTGATGTACCGCTGCCGCCGGATCAGCAGGGCGGCACCCACCCCGACGCCGACCACCGACACCACGATGAGCACCAGGCTCAAGGTCGACATTCCGCTCACTGTGTGCCCCTCAGAAGTGCGATCCGACGGTCGATGATCTGCCCCAGTACGACGGCGTCATCCACCGGAAGGATCCATTCATCGTCAAAAGATTGAACGACCAGCGCCGACCCGCCGGACAACTGCTGGACGGAGGCGCCCCTGAGACTCGTCAGCGGGACCTCCGTTTCTTCCTCGCTGCTGGTCGTCTTGCCGCCCTCCACCGTCTTTACCCTGGTCAGCAGCACCAGCGACGTGACCTCGATGACCACCCGCCTGCCGGGCTCGTCCCGCAACCGGAAGGCCAACCGGTACGGGCTGTCGGCGAGCCGGACGTCCAGCGGGTTCATGACGAGCCACTCCGCCAACCGGCCGAGCCAGTAGCCGACGAAGGCACAGGGCACGGCAGCAAGCACTCCCCAGCTCGGATGGTCATTGCCGAACAGGCCCGGCACGAGCGCGGCCATCCCCCACGTCGTGGCACCGACGACCGGCCAGTACCGCACGTCGTAGCGGTTACCGCGCCGCAGGAACCAGAAGAGCACCACGAAGAAGACCGACAGGAGCGCCAACACCCACGCTTCGAGCAACACCAGGATCACCACCTGGGCGACCGGGGCGACGACGTACAGGAACCAGAGGATCGCCTGGGCACACCGATGACGGAACGCGATCTCTGGGGCACTCACGGGGTCGACCCAATCACATCCCAGGGTCCCGATCGGCTGCTAGAGTCGGCCGCCTAACTGCATATCGCGCCGTTCGAATCGGGGCGGGAGAGTCCGGGCTCACCACTGCCCGGCGCCGAAGGAGCAAATCTCCCCAGAATCTCTCAGGCCCACTGACCGTTCCGATGAGGCGAACTCTGGAAAGACGGGTCCCCTGTGTCATTACTCCGGGACTCGCACCCACGGTGCAAACCGCCACATCCCGGCGGCGAAGCTCTCAGGTATCGATGACAGAGCGGGGAGGTCACCCAGCAGTGGCATCGCGTTGACGATGCCTGACCGAGGGAGCCTCCCATTCCATGACAGAGCCACGCGCGACTGCACTGCACGCAGAGCATCAGCAACTTGGTGCGTCGTTCACAGACTTCGCCGGTTGGACCATGCCGGTTCGCTACACCTCCGACATCGCCGAGCACACGGCTGTCCGGACCACGGCCGGGTTGTTCGACCTGTCCCACATGGGCGAGCTCGAGCTGATCGGCGCCACCGCCGCCGAGGCTCTCGACCACTGCCTGGTGGGGCAGCCGTCGAAGATCGCCCCGGGTCGTGCCCGGTACTCGATGCTGTGCGCCGAGGACGGCGGCATCATCGACGACCTGGTCGTCTACCGACTCGCCGATGACCACTTCCTGATCGTCGCGAACGCCAGCAACACCGCCGTGGTGCACGCCGAGCTGGAGCGTCGCATTGCAAGCTTCACTGTCGAGCTGCGCGACGCCACCGATTGCTGGGCACTGATCGCCGTTCAGGGCCCGGTCTCGGCACAGATCGTGGGTGAGCTCACCGAAACCGGAATCTTCGGTTTGAAGTACTACGCGATCACCGAGACAAAGCTTGCCGGGAGCAACATTCTGCTGGCGCGCACCGGGTACACCGGTGAGGACGGCTTCGAGATCTACTGCCGCCCGGACGACGCCTCGCGAATCTGGGCCGAGCTGCTGCGCACCGGTACGCCGTACGGGCTGAAGCCGGCCGGATTGGCCTGCCGGGACACCCTGCGACTCGAGGCTGGGATGCCGTTGTACGGCAACGAACTCAGTCGTGAGATCACTCCGTTCGAGGCGGGCCTCGGCCGGGTTGTTGCGTTTGGCAAGGAAGCGGATTTCGTCGGCCGCGAGGCGCTCGCCCGCCGCCGGGACGAGGGTGCGCAGCGCGTGCTGGTCGGGCTCACGTCGGCCGGACGACGCTCACCACGCAGCGGGTACGCCGTTCTGGATCCGACGACCGGACGTGAAGTCGGCACCGTGACGAGCGGAGCGCCGTCACCGACGCTCGGCCACCCGATCGCGATGGCCTACGTCGACGGGATCTACGAAGAAGCGGGCACCCGTCTGCAGGTCGACATCCGCGGCACCCAGGACGACGTGGTCGTCGTACCGCTCCCCTTCTACCGCCGCCAGGAGTCCTGATGCCTGTCCCCACCGAACTGAACTACACCGCGGACCACGAGTGGGTCTCGATCGACGGCGACATCGCGACCGTCGGCATCACCGCCTTCGCGGGCGAGGCCCTGGGTGACGTCGTGTACGTCGACCTGCCAGCCGTCGGTACGGCGATCACGACCGGCGACGCCTGTGGCGAGATCGAGTCGACCAAGTCGGTCAGCGACCTGTTCGCGCCGCTCGACGGCGAGGTCGTCGAACTCAACGAGGCCGTCGTGGCCGATCCCGGTCTGCTGAACACCGACCCGTACCAGGCCGGCTGGCTCGTGCGGATCAAGGTCACCGGACCCACCAACCTCCTCGACGCCGCGGCGTACCAGACCCTGATCGGAGCCGAGTGAGATGAGCATCCTCAACCAGTCACTGGCCGAATTCGACCCAGAGATCAAGGCAGCGCTGACGGCCGAGCTCGGTCGGCAGCGCGACACCCTCGAGCTGATCGCAAGTGAGAACTTCGCTCCGCTTGCAGTGATGGAAGCACAGGGCTCGGTCCTCACCAACAAGTACGCCGAGGGTTACCCCGGCCGCCGGTACTACGGCGGTTGCGAGCATGTCGATGTCGTCGAGCAGTTGGCGATCGACCGGGTCAAGGCGCTCTTCGGCGCCGACTTCGCGAACGTGCAGCCGCATTCGGGCGCGCAGGCGAACGCCGCCACCATGTCCGCACTGCTCAACCCGGGCGACACGATCCTCGGCCTCGACCTCGCGCACGGCGGTCACCTCACCCACGGCATGCGGCTCAACTTCAGCGGCAAGCTGTACGACGTCGTCGCCTATCACGTCCGCGACACCGACTTCGTGGTCGACATGGCCGAGGTCGAGCGGCTGGCCCTCGAGCACCGCCCGAAACTCATCGTCGCGGGCTGGTCGGCGTACCCGCTGCACTTGGACTTCGCCGAGTTCCGGCGGATCGCGGATCTGGTCGACGCGTACCTGATGGTCGACATGGCGCACTTCGCCGGCCTGGTCGCGGCCGGGCTGCACCCGAGCCCGGTCCCGCACGCCGATGTCGTCACCACGACGACGCACAAGACCCTCGGCGGTCCGCGCGGCGGCGTCATCCTCACCAATCGCGCTGACTTGGCGAAGAAGTTCAACTCGGCGGTGTTCCCGGGCCAGCAGGGCGGTCCGCTGGAGCACGTGATCGCGGCCAAGGCAGTCGGGTTCAAGCTGGCGGCCTCGGACGAGTTCCGCGACCGGCAGCGCCGTACGCTCGACGGCGCCCAGGCGATCGCCACCCGGCTGCTCGCCGACGACGTCCGCGAGGCGGGCATCTCGGTGCTGACCGGCGGGACGAAGGTGCACCTCGTGCTCGTCGATCTGCGGAACTCCAAGCTCGACGGACAGCAGGCCGAGGACCGGCTGCATTCGGTCGGTCTGACCGTGAACCGCAACGCGGTGCCGTTCGACCCGCGGCCGCCGATGGTGTCCTCCGGACTCCGCATCGGTACGCCGGCCCTGGCAGCGCGTGGATTCGGTCCGGCCGAGTTCGCGGAGGTCGCCGACATCATCGCGACCGTACTCGTTCACCCGGCCGACGAGTCGGTGCTCGACGGTCTGCGTGAGCGCGTCGGCCTGCTGACCACGAAATTTCCGCTGTACCCGGAGCTCTGACTCCCTTAGCAGCAACAGAGTTGCCACTAGTGGCAATCACGGCTCCGCTTCGGTGCTTCATGCAACGGTTCGGCCCAGCTCAGGCGTTACTGCCTATATAGGGTCCTGACCGGAAACACCGAAGCCGGGGCCGGGGGCGGAGACACCACCATGCGGTGACCTTCCCTCGGATACCTCTGTGCCCATACCGGTCTAGACCTCTATTCGGCATGCGCGGTTCCGGAGGAGGCTGGGGTGGCTGGACACAAGGCACTGCAACGCAAACTGGGTAACACCATCGCTTTGGTGACGGTGTGTGTCCTGGTCTGCGGAATCGCCTTCGCGGGCGCGATCTTTCTTCTCTTGCCTGGTAAGGCGAGAACGGCGGAACCCGTGCCGCCGCCGCTCACGCGGCTGTCGACACCATTGTCGCCGGCTCCGGGAGTGAAGCCCGTTCCCGTTGGCTATGCGTGCCCGGGCTACAGCGGTCTGCAGAAGGACATTCCGCTGTCGATGGTGCTCAACGACACGTTCGCCTGGGGCAAGAACCCGCCGTACAAGGTGGGTAACGGAGCCGGGGATATCACCTGGGGGTCGAACCCCTACAACGATCCCAGCTGGCATCTGTGGGTGCATTCGCTGCGCTGGCTGGGCAACGGGATCGACGCCGCCCGGGCCGGGAACGCCACGGCGATGAAGCACACGCTCGCGATCATCCAGGACTGGGTGCGCGACAACCCCTTCCCTTGGAAGGCGAATCCCAGCGCGGCAGAGTCCACGATGCATCGGACGAACGTGCTGATCTGCGCCCGGCAGGCCGTGCTGACGGGCCTTCACACAAAGACCCTGAACACAAAGACCTTGCCCGCGGAGTACAAGTGGCTCGATGACGCGCTGCTCACGCACGCGCAGTACATGATCGATCACTGGAGCGGTAACCGGAACCACGGCACCGACGAGAGCATCGCGCTGTTCGGCGTCGGCTGTACCTTCAACCGCGAGGACCTGATGCGGAAGGCCGTCGGCCGGCTGAACTCCGCGGTCGTCCAGTCCATCGACGCCGAGGGTACGACGAACGAGCAGTCCGTCGGCTATGCCGGCTTCAACTACGAACTGTGGGGCCGGGCGGCCAGGTTCGTCCGGGCGTGCGGGATCGACCCGGGACCGGCGATCGATGCCCGGCGCAAACTGCTGGCCGAATGGATGGCGCTCGCCACCAAGCCGAACGGCGAACTGTTCCAGATCGGCAACACCACCCAGAAGAAGGCGGACAACTACCCTGGTACGCCGTGGGAGTTCGTCTGGTCGAAGGGTAAGTCGGGTCCGCGGCCGGAGCGCCGTACGGGGATCTTCAAGGGTGGCTACATCTTCGGGCACACCGGCTGGGGCGAGACGCAGGCGTTCGGCGAGGAGTCGGCGTACAGCATCCGGTTCGGGCAGGAGAAGAAGTACCACGGGCATGACGACCACACCTCGATCAACTACAACTGGCACGGGCACGACGTCCTGATCGACCCCGGGTACTACGGGTACAAGAAGGGCGACCTGCAGGACTGGGCGCCGAGCCAGGCCGCGCACAACGTGATGACGATCCCGACCGCTACCGGCAAGCTCGTGAAGACCCGGCTGGTGGGCTCGGCCAGTACCTCGAACTCGGACTACTACAAGCTCGCCGACGAACCGGCCGAGGGCGTCAAGCGCACCCGGGACGTGCTGGTGCTGAAGGATCCGGATGTCGTCGTCGCGCTGGACCGTGGCGAGTCGGGCAGCGAGCAACGCTACGAAACGCTGTGGCACCTGGCCCCGGGGCAGACGGTCACCGTGCAGTCGCCGACGACCGCGGTCGCGACCGGTGGCGGCGTACGGACGCATCTGTTCCAGATTCCGTTCGGGCAGATGAACGGGACCACGACGGTCGACCAGGGAAAGTCGAACCCGGCGCAGGGCTGGTACCTCCCGGACATCTTCGCCAAGACGCCCGCACCGGTCGTCAAGTTCACCCAGACCGGCCAGAACGCGCGCATCCTGTCCGTCGTCGCCCCGGCGAAAACCGGCGAAGAGGTTTCGTACACCACCCGATCCGCCGGGACGAACTTCTTCGTCGACCTCACCGTCGGCACCCAGAAGATCACCGTCAAGGTCGACCCGGACGGCCGCCTGACCCGAATGAACTGATTTCGGTAAAACTCTCGGGGACCGTCAACTTCCTCGGCCACTGTCGCGTCATGAAGTCGCGCAGGGTGCGTCTCACCAGCACGGAAGGCCGAGGAAGCGGATGAGGTGTTACAGATGAGCCACGACGGTGGTGGATCGGTGGAGCAGGTGAGTGACATCTGCCGATTCGGGTGGGCCGTGGGCGGGCAGGCACATGTCTGCCGCCAGGGAGACGGTCATGCTTTACCGCACAAATGCGTGTACTGCGGACTCGAACAGCACGCTGGGTCGGGTGAGGCTCACTAACTGTCCGAGGCGCCGTCTAGAGTCAGCGCCCATGAGCGAACCTTCCCGCGTGGCCGGCCTGGTCTGGAACGACGGCCACCCCCAGCTGGAGTGGTCCGCTACGACTCCGCGCACGCCGCTGCACCTGGGCGACCACGTCACGTTCGGTATCGGCGCCGACCGCCAATGCCTCGGCATCTGGCGCAACAGCAAGCGCCTGGGCTGCCCCACCCGTACGCCGCTCGCCGCCAAGGCGCACGGTCCGCTCTGCCCCGAGTGCCAGACGATGGATCGGTCGAACTCGATCGCCGCCGACACCCGCCTCGACGACCCGCGCGAGTTCGCTGTCTACCTCGCCCATCACGGCAGCCGCGTCAAGATCGGCATCACCGCCGCTGACCGCGGCATCGCCCGCCTCCTCGAGCAGGGCGCGCTCAGCTCCGCCTTCCTCTCCAGCGGCACACTCGCCGCGGCACGCCGGGTGGAGAAGCTCTTCACCTCCGCCTTCGGCGTCACCGACCGCGTCATGTCGCCCACAAAGCGCACCGCCCGTCTGAGTCCGCCGACAGCGGCCGAGCGCGTGACAGACCTGCAGGCTCTCGCCGACAACGTCAGCGCCATCGACTGGCCCGATGGTCAGACCCTTCGCACGCTCGACGTCATCGACCACAGCCCGACGTACGGGCTTCCCGCCGACGGCATCCAGCCCGCTCACGCACTGACTGCACTAGCGCCGTACGACGTGGTGTCGGGCCGCCTCGCCTGCCACATCGCCCGCGATCTCTACCTCGAGACCCCACAAGGTCTGGTCATCGCCGACACTCAGCTCCTGTCCGGCTGGCCGCTCACTCAGCTCGATGCAAGCAGCGCCTTCACCGCAAGGACCGAGCCGATCGCGGCCCCTGTGCTACCGCAGGACGCCTTGTTCTAGCGCCTCCGGCAGCGGCGCCGAGTGCACGAGGTGCAGCCGACTCACCGCACGAGTCAGTACGACGTACAGGCGCTGCAGCCCACGGGTCTCCGCAGCCACAATGCGTGCCGGCTCAGCCACCACTACCGTGTCGAACTCGAGGCCCTTCGCCAGCGACGCCGGAACGCAGACCAGCCGGGTGGCCTCCATCGAATCCTCCGAGTCCCCCAGCAACCCGGCCTCCAGGCCCGCGCCCACCAACTCGGCCTGCAGCGCACCGATCTGATCGTCAGCCGCGATCAACGCAACCGATCCCTCACCGGTCAGCGCAGTCCGGCACGACTCCACCACCGCGGCCGCCAGCTCGTCCTCACCAGTCCGTACGACGGCCAGCGAGTCCGCGACCGTCCGCACCCCCGACGGAACTCCCAGCGTCGGAGCGATCTCGGGCAACAGCCGAGCCGCGAACTTGATGATCTGCTCCGGCACCCGGAACCCGCGGTCTAGCTCGATCACCTGACCGTCCGACTTGTCCAGGTAGCTGAGTACCCGATCCCAAGGCCCGGCGGCCCACGGCGCGGTCGCCTGCGCGAGGTCGCCCAGCACAGTCGCCGACCCCGTCCGGCAGCGCCGACCCAACGCCCGCAGCTGCATCGCCGACAGGTCCTGCGCCTCGTCCAGCACCAGGTGACCGAGCGAGCCGGCCTTCCGCTCGATCAGATCGTCGAGCTCGTCCAGCAACACCGCATCGGCTTGCGACCACTTGGCAGTCTTCCAGCCACGCGCTGGCTTCTCCCACAGCAGCGCACTCTGCTCCTCCGCTGTGAGGTCGTCCCCAGCCACCTCAGCCAGGAACTCAGCGTCCGACAACATCCGGTGCAGGACCTGCTCAGGCACCAGCTTCGGCCACACCGAATCCACCAGCGTCTTCACCGGCTTCGACCGCGCCACCGCGTTCTGCACCCGATCATCCGGCGAGTCCCCACGCTGCTCCATCAACACCAGTACGGCGTGCGCAAGCCGCTGCGCGAGCGCGTTGCGACCAGCCGCGTACCCGGTCGATCCGCGCAGCGCCGCGACAATCTCCTGCGCCTGGTAGTCGTGCACCCGGAACCGCTGCGCGCCCTTGCTGTACAGCACGCCCTCGGTCGGCGTACCGATGAAAGACCACAGTGCCCGCACCAGTACGGCGGACATCCGCCCGTCGCCCTTCACCCGGGCAGTCTCCGAGCTGTCGATCATCGACGTCGGGTGCGTGATCAGCTCTTCGATCGTGATCTGACGTACGTCGACCTCACCCAGCGCCGGGAGGACCTTGCGGATGTAGGCCAGGAACGAGCGGTTCGGCCCGACGATCACGACACCGCCGCGCCGCAGCCGCTCGCGCTCGGTGTAGAGCAGGTAGGCGACGCGGTGCAGGCCGACCGCGGTCTTCCCGGTGCCGGGCGCGCCCTGGACACAGATCGACGGATGCAGCGGCGCCCGGACCAGGTCGTCCTGCTCCGGCTGGATCGTCGCGACGATGTCACGCATCGGACCGGTACGGGGCCGCTCGATCTCGGCCCGCAGGAACGCATCACCCTGGTCGTGGGCCTCCGGCCCCATCATCGACTCGTCCTCGAAGCCGGTCAGCTCCGCGCTGTCGGAGAACCCGTACCGGCGCCGCAGCAGCACCCGCTGCCGGTCGGAGTGCGTCGCCCGGTAGAACGGCACCGAGACCCGCGCGCGCCAGTCGATGACCATCGGCTCACCGCTGCCGTCGTGCACGTGCCGGCGGCCGATATAGATCCGGTCGATCCCGTCGATCGCCCCGTGCTCGTAGTCGAGCCGGCCGAAGAAGAGCGGGACGTCAGGCAGGTCGACCAGCGCGAGGGTCCGCTGCTCGTGGGCGCGCTGGTTGGCTTCGTTCGTGAACCGCTCGTCGTTGTCCTCGCCCCCGATGACAGGGACGTCGCGGACCAGCACCTCGGAGTGCATCCGCGCGAGTGCGGACTTGGCTTCGGTGAGAACTGCACGCTCGGAATCGAGCTCTGGCATCGAACGGTGCCTCATCTCGTGAATGACACAGTTGTGAAGGAGAACGGACAGATCTACGGGCGACCACCAAGGGTCCCGCCCCGGAGTTGTCCGGTTCGATTCGATCCTTCACACAGGCATTCAAGCCACCCGAAACAGACGGGGGACGCTACCAGGCCCGGTGAGAGCCCACCACTCAATTAATTCAGGAGCCCTCGACCGCAAGCGCGCCTGACGCTCACCGCAGGCGCGCTTGCCGCGGACGTCAGTCGGTGATCTCGCGCAGCGAGCCCTTGGTGACGTCGTAGACGAAACCGCGGACCGAGGTCTTGTTGGGGATGAACGGGTCGGCCTGGATCCGGGCGATCGACTGCCGGACGTCGGCATCCAGGTCGGAGAACGCCTCGGCGGACCAGTCCGGCTTCTGGCCGGTCTCGGCCTGGATTCCGGCCTTGAACTCGTCGTCGGTGAAGGTCAGCATGCCGCAGTCGGTGTGGTGGATCAGGATAATCTCCTGGGTGCCGAGCAGGCGCTGGCTGATCGCCAGGCTGCGGCGCTCGTCGGCGGTGATCACGCCACCGGCGTTGCGAATCACGTGCGCGTCGCCCTCGGACAGGCCAAGAACGCCGTACGGGTTCAGGCGGGCGTCCATGCAGGCGACGACCGCTACCTGCTTGGCCGGCGGCAGCGGCAAGTCGCCCTTGTCGAAGCTCTCGGCGTAGCGCTCGGCATTGGCCAGGAGCTCGTCGGTCACACTCATCGGTACCCTCCAAGGTAACTAGAGTAAGTTGACTCGAACAGTAGCTTTTCCGCGCCGTTCCGTGACCACGTCCCACAAAGTGGACAGCTTCAGCGGTAGGCGCGGGCCTGCAGCTCGAACAGCTCCGCATAGCGGCCACCCGCGGCGGCCAGCTCCTCGTGGGTCCCGATCTCTTCGATCCGGCCCTCGTGCAGGACCACGATCAGATCGGCCATCCGGACCGTCGAGAACCGGTGCGACACCAGCACCGTGATCCCGCCGGTCTCGGTCCCCGCGATCCGCGCCGCCTCGGCGTACTGCTCGAACAGCCGATGCTCGGCCTCCGGGTCCAGCGCCGCGGTCGGTTCGTCGAGCAGCAACAGCAGCGGTTTCTCCCGCATGAAGGCGCGCGCCAGCGCAAGCCGCTGCCACTGCCCGCCCGACAACTCGGCCCCGCCCTCGAACTTCTTTCCGAGCTGGTTGTCCAGCCCCTTCGGCAGCCCGGCGATCACCGACTCCGCATCACCCCGTACGACGGCCGCCCGGATCGCGTCCTCGTCGTCCAATCGGCTCAGGTCGCCGATCCCCACCACCTCGCGCGCCAGGAATTCGAACTTCACGAAGTCCTGGAACCCGGCCGACATCCGGCCCCGCCACAGCTCCGGGTCGATCGAGGTCAGCGGCTTGCCGTCGATCACGATCTGCCCGGTCGTCGGGTCGTACATCCGCGCCAACAGCTTCACCAGCGTCGTCTTTCCGGCGCCGTTCTCCCCCACCAACGCCACCGCAGACCCGGCCGGGATCTTCAGTGTCACCCCACTCAGCACCGGCGACTGACTCCCGGGATAAGCGAACCCCACGTCCTGCAGCTCGATCCCCGACGTCAGCTTGGCCGGCGCGGGTGTCGTGCTCTCCTGCCACGAATTGTTCTTGGCGTACTGGCGGAGCCAGTCGTAGCGCACGAAGCTCCGGGCCACTTCGCCCACCCAGTAGATGTTCTGAGCGATACCGCCGGTCATCTGATCGATCTGCGGCGCCAGCAGCAGCACGAGCACGACATCACCGGCCGAGGCCTGGCCGTTGCGGGCCCTGCCGATCACCCAGACGATCGCCACGGCATAGGCCACCGCGAACAGCAGGCGCACCGCGCCGTCGATCTTCCCGCTCCATTTCGCCGCATCGACCATGAACTTGAACCGCTCGGCCTGCAGCCCCGTGATCCGCTCGATCAGCACCCGGCCCAGTCCGAAGACCCGGAGCTCCAGCGCGGTCCGCGGATCCTTCGCGACCTCGATCAGCCGATCGGCCAGCCGCTCGTGCGGCAGTGAGTCCTCATAGGCCTGCTCCTCCCGCATACTCCCCTTGTACGCCGACCAGATCCGGGCCGTCCCCAGCAACGGAAGCAGCAACAGCACCGGATGCACCGAGCCCAGCAACGTGAGCACGGTAGCGGTGTTGGTGATCGTCCCGAACACCCACAGCAGGATTTCGGAGCCAACGCCCATCCGCCAGGCCCGCTCCCGAACCAGCTCCAGCTTGTCGGCAACATCGGGCCGCTCGTGGTGCGTCAGCCCCGGGATTCTCGTCGTCACGTCGAGCAGATCGGCGTGCACCTTGCCCGCCATCCGCTCCTGGGCCGTCTGCTGCACCGGCCAGCCCACTACGTCGGCCAGGAACGAGACCGCCAGCCCGCCGAGGATGATCGCGATGCCGACCGTGATCGTGTTCGACCGGTTGCCGCTCAAGCCATCGACCAACAGGCTGATGCCGTACGTCTGAGCTGGAGCCGTCACCGCCCGGCTCGCGACCAGCACGGTCGAGATCGCCATCAGGACCGGCGCGGCCCGGAACGAGGTGACCAGCCACAGCCGGCCGATCCGCAGACTACGCATCGGTCACGTACCTCTCAGCCTGGAGCCGGAACATCTTCGCGTAGGTCCCCGCTGCTGCCAGCAGCTCCTCATGCGTTCCGTCCTCGATGATGTGCCCGTCGTCGAGCACACAGATCCGGTCCGCGTTCCGCACCACCGAGAACCGGTGCGAGATGATCAGCGACGCCACTCCCGACGTCAGCTCGAGATACCGCTCGACCAGCTCGATCTCGGCCCGTACATCCAGCGCAGCGGCCGGTTCGTCCAGCACCAGCACGCCAGCACCCGCATGGACGGCGAACAATGCCCGCGCCAGCGCAACGCGCTGCCACTCCCCACCGGACAGATCCACACCACCCTCAAAAGCCTTGTCCAGCACGGTGTCCCAGCCCTTCGGCAGTCCGCTGACGAGATCCTCGATCCCGGCCTCGCGCGCCGCCTGGGCGAGCGCGGCCTGATCACCGGCCCGCTCGATCGCACCGAACTCGACGTTGTCCGTCACCGACAGCGGGAAGCGCAGGAAGTCCTGCACGATCGCCGCGATCCGCCGCTGCCACTCCCCCAGCTCAAGCTCCGCGAGATCCACCCCGTCCACCAGGATTCGCCCACTCGTCGGCCGGTACGCACCCCCGAGCAGCTTCACCAGCGTCGACTTGCCTGCGCCGTTGATCCCCACCAACGCCAGCGCCTCCCGCGCATGGATCGTCAGATCAAGATCGCGGAGCACAAAGTTGTCCGACCCCGGATAGTGAAAGCTCACCTTCTCGAACCGGATCTCCCGCACCGGCATCAACTCCACCTGGTGCTCCCCCGCCACCGCCGGCTCCGGATGCCGCTCGGCGATCGTCTCCGGTAGTGCCACCATCGCCCGGTACGCCGACAATCCGCGCCGCAACTGCACTACGCCGTACCCGCTGCCGCTGACGCCGATCGCGAGGATGGCCGGTACGGCGGTCGCGACCTGGGTCAGCGGTAAGTCGCCGGCCACCGCGGCCCGGCCGACCAGCAGGATCGCGAATCCGTCCGCGGCAAGCCGCACCAGACCCATCGCGATCGACCACCAGACGTTCTTGCCCCGCTTCGCCCAGACCGCGCGAAATCCGGCCGTCCACTCGTGGACGTAGCGCTGCACCACCCACTGGTGCAGGCCGAATACCCGCAGCTCCTTCGGGGCATCCTTCATCCCGAGGTCGAACACGTAGTTGGCGCGCCGCTGCTCCTCGGTGTTGCCCCACCACATGTCGATCTCGCCCTCGATCAGCCGGCCTTGATGCCACTCCAGCAGCAAGGTCACGCCGACCAGCAGCGCAGCGACCAGCCAGGAGAACATCAGCCCGACGATCACCGCAGACCCGATCATCGTGATCCGCGCGGCGAGCAACCACGGGAGCTGCGACATGCCCTGGGAGAGGTGAAAGTCGCCCTTGCCCTTCGCGCGCTCCTGGACGTCGAGCACCTCTCGGTCCTCAAGGTGCTCGATCCGCTGCGGCTTCAGCAGCGGCGCGGTGATCCCGATCCCGATCTCGCGCGTGACCGCGGCCTCAAGGATCGTCGAGGTGACCCGGTGCAGCGCCGGCGTCAGGCTCTCGATCACAAACACGAACAGCAACGCTGCGAGCAGCCACCCGAACGCCCACAGCGACATCGCCCCGGCCGACCCCTCGACCACGCCCGGGACCGCCCCGACAACCTGGCCGGTGAGCAGCGTGACCGCCATCCCCAGCACCGAGCCGAGCACGGTCAGCCCGACGGTCAACGCCGTACTTCCCGGCGCCACGCGCATTCCGTATCCCAGCAGAGTCAACACCCGACAGACCGTAACCGGTCTAGCCGACAACTGCATCTAATTTGGAGGGGTCACTGCAATATCTCGGCCCGGCGCATATCGAGCAAATCGACGAGCTTGATCGACTCCCCATCACGCCCACCTTGCCCAACGACAAGCGGCGGATCGGAGGCAAGCACCTGTACGCCGGTCAGTCGCGCGGCCAGGCTCGCGGTCGTCCCAAGAATGTAGAAGTTGGCCTCGGTATCCACGCCCACCGACCGGTTCTTCCGCAGATACCACCCGCGGATGGTCGTGCGATAGCTCGTGCCGGAACCGACGACCGGAGCGCGCAAAGCCTCCGGCTCGACGCCTCGCTCCGTCAGCTCCCGCACAAAGTTGGTCAGCAGCACCTGTGCCTCGGCCGACTCGGCAGCTTTCCGCCGCTCGAGCGCCGCCGCCTGCTCGATCGACGCCTCTCGACGCCGCTCCCGCCAACTCGCCTGGTCCTCCACACCCGCCAAACTACTGGATGCCGTAATCGTGGATCTTCCGGTAGATGGTTGCGCGCGACATCCCGAGTGATTTGGCCGCGCGACCCTTGTGCCCGTCGTTCGCCAGCAGGCTCCGGATGATCGCGTCCCGCTCCAGCGCCTCCAGCTGGCTCAGACTGCGCCGGCTGATCGCCTGCACCCGCGCCGGCAGGTCGCCTGGCGCGATCACTCCAGCGCGCCGACGCCGAGCGACGACCTGCTGCAGTACGTGACACAGCTCCGCCGTATTCCCCGGCCACGGCGACCGCATCAGCTGTCGCATGGTGTCCGGTCCGCAGCTCAGCTCGCCATGGCTCAACCGATCGAGGAAGTACGGCACCAGCTCCCGCACATCCTCAATGTGGTGCCGCAGTGGCGGCACATCGACCGTCAGTGGGAACAGCGTGAGCAGATCGCCCAGGTCGGGCGCCTCGCCGTCGTCCGGAGTCAGCGTCAGCACGACCCACGGCAGGCTGGACGGTCGCCGCTCCAGTACGCCGTACAGGGTGTCTACCGTGAAGTCGACCATCCGAGCGTCCAGTCGCTCCGCATGCCTGATCACGAGCGTATGCAAGGTGTCATCGGCCAGCTCGGCCTCGAGCTCCAGTGCGAACCCCGCTGCCGCAGCATCGACCACGCGGAGCGGTCCACCGGCGTCATTCTGCTGATGCGCCGCGCGAGCCAGGGCTACCTTGCCGACACCACGCTCACCGGTCAGCACAACCCACTGCCGAGCCCGGCATGCGTTGTCGGCCTCACGGCTGCTGCCGAGCCACGCCGCGCTCCGGCCGACCAGTCCGGGCAGCAGCGGCCGCGACGGCGGTCGGTGGCTCACCATCGCAGGCGTCTGATCCCCGTCGGTGCCCAGCACCGTCACCTGGATCAGTCCAGCAGTGCCGTGCGCACCGCCCTCGACCGGACGACAGCTGATCCGGACCCAGGTCCCAGACGGCAACTCGGCGGCGACGGAGTCCGCCGTACCTCTAGCGAGGCTTTCGCCTGCATAGCCCAGTACGGCGCGCTGGTCCGCAGCGTCGAGGAACTGGCGCGCCTGGGCGTTCATCATCAGCAGGTCGTCGTCGACCACCATCACCATGTCGCCGAGCCGACGGCTGCTGTTGCGGTAGGCCTGCAGGAGAGCGAGCTCGCGCGTGGAGCTGTCGGCCAGCATCGCCGCCCGGATGTTGTCGGCGGTCGTCTTGGCCAGCGCGATCAGCAACGACCCCGCATCCTTGCGCCAACACGTCAGATCGATCGCACCAACGGTCTTGCCGGTAATCGGGTGTTTGATCGGTACGCCGGCACAGGCGAGCTCCTCAAGGTCTTCCGCGTAGTGCTCGTGGCCGAACACATGCATCGGCCCGCCGCCCTCGAGCGCCGTACCGATGCCGTTCGTCCCCGCGAACTCCTCGGCATAGCTGAAGCCTGGCGCGAGGTGGACCTTGTCGAGGTAGCGGCCGAGGCCGGCGTCGGCCGTCAGCCGTTGCAGGACCAGTCCACTGCGGTCGGTCAGGATGATGGAGATCGCTTGCCCATCGAGATTCTCGTGCAGCTGCTGGAGAACCGGGCGCGCGCTGCGACTCAGCGGCAGCTCGAGGTCGGGATCGGAGATGTACGGCAGCGCGATCCGGTCAGGCGGCAGCTTGAAATGCTGGGAGCGGACCCAGGACGCCAGGATGGACGGACGCACGTCGGAGGAACCGACGGGTTCGAGCGTCAGGAAATTGAGCCTGGCCTTCGCGACATCCATAGGGCCTCCCCACTGGTTCGAGACTAGTGCAATCCGCCACATCGGCAGTCTCAGATTGAGACATCCGTTGTGCCGGGACGGCCTTCCGATGTGAAGCATGAGCGAGACCTACAACCCCTGGACCATCGTCCACGCGGTCTTCGAGCATCTGGCCGCCGCCGGCCTGCATCCGGTTCTCGGCAGCACCGGCAATCCCAGCGAGCCCGCGGCCGAACTGCTGCGCGCTCTCGGAATCGACCCCGACATCCAAGGCGACGAGCGGATCGCCGTTGCCAAACAAGAACGCCTGGCCGAGCTAAGACAGGCCATGTTCGGCGAGCCCTGAGCCGCATCTCAATTTGAGACCTCGCCGGGAACGCCGCGGCGATGTACTTCGAGCAAGCCCAGCCGACGTAAGGAGTGCCATGAGTCGCCAGAGTGTGGCCAAGGCCCACCAGAAGATCCAGGAGTTGTCCTGGGAGCCTGCCTACCACGAGCCGGTCTCCCAGTACGGGACCGACTACACGTTCCAGAAGGCGCAGAAGAAGGACCCGCTGAAGCAGGTGCTGCGGTCGTACTTCCCGATGCAGGAGGAGAAGGACCACCGCGTCTACGGCGCGTCCGACGGTGCCATCCGCGGCAACATGTTCCGGCAGGTGCAGGAGCGCTGGCTGGAATGGCAGAAGCTGTTCCTGAGCATCATCCCGCTGCCGGAGATCTCTGCCGCGCGGGCGATGCCGCTGCTGTTCCGGACCGTGCCGAACCCGGAGCTGCACAACGGGCAGGCCATCCAGATGATCGACGAGGTCAGGCACTCAACGATCCAGCAGAACCTCAAGCGCCTGTACATGAACAACTACATCGACCCGGCCGGCTTCAACTCCAGCCTGCGCAACTTCCAGAGCGACTACTGCGGCACCATCGGCCGGCAGTTCGCCGAGGGGTTCATCACCGGGGACGCGATCACCGCGGCCAGTATCTACCTCACGATCGTGGCCGAGACGGCGTTCACCAACACCCTGTTCGTCGCGAGGCCGGCCGAGGCCGCCGCGAACGGCGACTACCTGCTGCCGACGGTGTTCCACTCGGTGCAGTCCGACGAGTCGCGGCACATCAGCAACGGCTACGCGACGCTGCTGATGGCGCTGGCCGACGAGGGCAACCACCAGCTGCTCGCGCGGGACCTGCGCTACGCCTGGTGGAACAACCACCGCGTCGTCGACGCCGCGATCGGCACCTTCATCGAGTACGGCACCAAGGACCGCCGCAAGGATCGCGAATCGTACGCCGAGATGTGGCGGCGCTGGATCTACGACGACTACTACCGCAGCTACCTGGTGCCGCTGGAGAAGTACGGCCTGGAGATCCCGCACGACCTGATCGAGGAGTCCTGGAACCAGATCTGGAACAAGGGCTACGTGCACGAGGTCGCGCAGTTCTTCGCCACCGGGTGGCTGGCCAACTACTGGCGGATCGACCCGATGGACGACAAGGACTTCGAGTGGTTCGAGTACAAGTACCCGGGCTGGTACGACAAGTACGGCGCCTGGTGGGAGAACTACAACCGGCTCTCGAAGCCGCACGGCAACAAGCCGATCGTGTTCGAGGAGGTCGACTACGAGTACCCGCACCGCTGCTGGACCTGCATGGTGCCGTGCCTGGTCCGCGAGGACATGGTGATGGAGAAGGTCGACGGCCAGTGGCGCACGTACTGCCACGAGATGTGCAAGTGGACCGACGCGACCGCGTTCCGGCCGACTTACCAGGGCCGGAACACCCCGAACATGGGCAAGCTGATCGGCCACCGCGAGTGGGAGACGCTCTACCACGGCTGGAACTGGGCCGATGTGGTCTCCGACATGGGCTTCGTCCGCGACGACGGCAAGACGATGGTCGCGCAGCCGCATCTGGACCTGAACCCGAAGGAGATGTGGACGCTCGACGACCTGCGCAAGTGCCCGCCGCTGGCGAGCCCGAACGTGCTGCTGAACGAGATGAGCGACGCCGAGCGCACCGCTTTCGCCACCCGCTACGTCAAGGGCGGTCCCGGCGGACGTCCCGGCAAAGACTGACAGATGGCCGACAAGCACGTCGTACGGTTCGAACCCGTCGGCATCGAGATCGAGGTGGCGGAGGATCAGACGATCCTCCGCGCCGCGGCCGAGCAGGGCGTGATGCTCATGCACGGCTGCAAGGAAGGGCAGTGCGCGGCGTGCAAGTCCTTCGTTCTCGACGGGGACGACATCGAGCACGATCGGTACTCGACCTTCGCGCTGCCGGACTACGAGCTGGACGAGGGCTACACGCTGCTGTGCCGGGCGCACGCCTATGAGGACCTGACGATCGAGCTCCTCAACTACGACGAGGAGATGATCCGCTCCGGGCTGCCGATCCAGGAGCGGATCGCCGAGGTGGTCGCGATCACCCCGGTCACCCACGATCTGCGGCACCTGGTGCTGCAGCTGACCGGAGACGCCGGCGAGCTGAAGTTCTTCCCCGGCCAGTACGTCGACATCACGGTGCCGGGGACGGATGCCAGCCGCTCGTTCTCTATGGCGAACACGTCCAGCCGGGAGAGCGGTCAGCTGGAATTCGTGATCCGCATCTACCCAGGTGGCAAGTTCTCCGAGTTCCTCGACCAGCAGCTGAGGGTTGGGGACCAACTGGAGCTGACCGGCCCGTTCGGAGTCTTCACCCTGCGGGACAACCCGGGCTCGCGGATCGTGTTCGTCGGCGGCGGGGCAGGGATGGCGCCGATCCTGTCGCTGCTGCGAACCATGTCGGAACGCGGTATCGAACGGCAGGCCACCTACTACTACGGCGCCCGCAAACAGCAGGACCTGTGTTTCCACGAGGAACTGCAAGCGCTTGAACAGTCCCTGCCGGGCTTCCGGTATGTGCCGGCGCTGTCCGAGGAGGAGTGGGACGGCGAGTGCGGGCTGATCACCGATGTGGTCCGCAAACACGAACCGGAGCTGAAGGGCGCGGACGCCTACGTGTGCGGCCCGCCCCCGATGGTCGAGGCCGCGATCCCGTTGCTCGAGGGACTGGGCGTCGTACCGAAGCACATCTACTACGACAAGTTCACCACGACCGGCGACGCCGGTGACCCGAAGGTGCTGGAGGCAGAAAGCCGATGACCACCGCACAGAATCCCGCTCCCGAACGGAGCGTGCCGAAGCCGGTCTTCACCGATGCGGAGGCAGGCGCACGGGTCTTCCCGGACTCGTCGTCGCGGCAGTACAACTACTACAAGCCGCAGAAGCGCAAGCAGAGCGTCTACGAGGACGTGACCGTCGACGTCCAGCCGGACCCGCGGCACTACCTCAGCCAGGGCTGGTTGTACGGCTTCGCCGATGGCCGTGGCGGCTACCCGCTGGACTGGACCGCGCTCAAGGCGTGGGGCCAGGACAAGGAGGCCCCGCAGCGCGGCATCGGCAGTGGCGGGATGTTCCCGAAGGAGTGGCCGGCCACCGGCTGGCACGAGTTCCGCGACCCGAACGAGGAGTGGGAGCTCACCTTCTACCGGAACAACTCGAACGTGGTCCGCCAGGTCAACCAGAACGTCGAGTCGGCCAAGCTGTCCAAGGCGTTCGAGCAGTGGAACCCGAACTGGGTCCGCTTCGTCGAGCAGCACGTCGGTGCCTGGATGCACGTCGACCACGGCCTCGGCCTGTACCTGTTCGCGAACGCCAACCGGCGCGCACCCACCAACATGCACAACAACGCGATCTCGGTGAACAGCATGCACCGGATCCGTGCCGCCCAGGACCTCGCGCTCTACAACCTCACGCTGTCGGAGGAGATCGAAGGCTTCGACGGTACGGCGCACCTGGAGACCTGGAAGTCCGATCCGGCCTGGCAGGGTGTCCGCGACGTCGCCGAGCGACTGACCGGCATCGACGACTGGTGCGAGGCCATCTTCGCCGCGAACATCGTCTTCGAGCCGCTCGTCGGTGAGCTGTTCCGCAGCCAGCTGGTCCAGCAGGCAGCGCCGCGTAACGGTGACTTCGTCACTCCGACGGTGATCGGCGCGGGTGAGCACGACTTCGCCGAGCGCGACCTGCGCTACACCACGGCGATGTTCGAGCTGCTCACCAACGATCGTGAGTTCGCGGACCACAACAAGGCCCTGCTGCAGGACTGGCTGTCCACCTGGACCGCGCTCGCCCTGTCCGCGGCCCGCACGCTGCAGCCGCTGTGGTCGCAGCCGGACGCGAAACCGCCGCGGTTCGAGGACGGCCTCGACCGGGTCAAGAGCAGGTTCAGCGGGATCGTCACCTCGCTAGGCCTCGAGGCACCGAAGGAGTTGGCCCAGTGACAAGCCTCAAGACGACGAGCGAGAGCCCGTTCAAGTCCGACAACACCGCATCGAACAAGTGTGGTGTGACCCTGATGAACAACCAGGTCGGCGCGGTCGTGGCCGAGGTGATGAGCAGTCTGGACAACGTCACCGTGACGCCGCTGCCGTCGATGATCCGGGTCGACGCGACCGGCCGGATGGACTTCGTCTACGACGACATCTCCGAGGCGCTCGGCCAGGAGCCGGGCTACTACGACGCGGCCGAGTTCGAGGAGAACATGTCCACCCACTACGGGCGGATGGTGCACCTCGACGACCGGACCATCATGTTCGCCAATCCCGAGGACGCAGCCGAGTACATCGGCTTCGACCTCTCTGCGACTGAGTAAGGGGGAGATCGCCCGTGTACGAGAAGAACGGTGCGAAGTACTTCGTGGTCGACAGCCACATGCACTTCTGGAACGCCGGACCGGACAACTGGGTGCCGGGCGCCGAACAGTACGCCAAGGGCTGGATCGAGTGCTTCCACGCCTACCAGAGCCTCGGCCCGCAGGAGACGCACTGGACGATCGAGAAGTTCATGAGCTACACCGAAGACGACCTGATGAAGGACGTCTTCGAGGACGGCTATGTGGACGTCGCGGTCTTCCAGCCGACCTACCTGAAGGAGTGGTACGCCGACGGTTTCAACACTACCGAGAAGAACGCCGGCCTCGGTGAGAAGCACCCTGGCAAGTTCGTCCACAACACCCGGTTCGACCCGCGCGACGGTGACAACGGGCTGGCCGAACTGAAGGCGAACATCGACCGGTACGGCTCGATCGGCGTCAAGCTGTACACGGCCGAATGGAACAACGGTTCGCGCGGCTACAAGCTGTCCGACCCAGCGGCGTACAAGTTCCTGGAGAAGGCACAGGAGTGGGGCATCAAGAACGTCCATGTACACAAGGGCCCCACGATCTGGCCGCTCGACAAGGACGCCTTCGACGTCTCCGACATCGACCACGCGGCGACCGACTTCCCGGAGCTCAACTTCATCGTCGAGCACGTCGGGCTGCCGCGGATCGAGGACTTCTGCTTCATGGCGACCCAGGAACCCAACGTGTACGCCGGTCTGTCCGTCGTCATCGGTGGTCTGATGCACGCCCGGCCGCACTTCTTCGCCAAGGTGATGGGTGAGCTGCTGTTCTGGGTCGGCGAGGACAAGATGACCTTCGGCAGCGACTACGGCATCTGGGAGCCGAAGTGGCAGATCGAGGGTTTCGTCGACTGGGAGTTCCCGGACGCGCCGGAGTTCGCGGACTATCCGCGGCTCGGGGTCGAGGGCAAGAAGAAGATCCTCGGGCTGAACGCGGCGCGTCTCTACGACATCAAGGTTCCCGACGAGCTGCAGTTGCCGTCGGCAACACCGGCGGCGCAGGACGACGCGAAGCTGGTCACCCAGTAATGACGACACTCGTCGAGCGGTCCAGGGTGCTGCTTGCCCTGGACCGCGTCCGGGATCCCGAGCTGGATGAGCCGATCACCACGCTCGGGTTCGTTGCGTCCTGCCATGTGTCGGCCGCCGGCGACGTCGCCGTCCGGCTCCGGCTCCCGACGTACTTCTGTGCCGCCAACTTCGCCTTCCTGATGGTCGCCGACGCGTACGACGTCCTGGCCGCGCTCCCGGAGATCCGCTCGGTCGACGTGGTCCTGGAGGACCATTTCGCGGCCGCGCAGATCAACGCCGGGGTCGCCGCGCGGGCCGGGTTCGTCGCGAGCTTCGACGGTGAGGCGGCGGCTGAGCTCGACGAGTTGCGGCGCGTCTTCGTCACCAAAGCGATGCTGGCCGGCACCGACCAGGTGTGCCGGCCATTACTTGCCTCCGGCACCGATCCGGCATCGCTTGCCGGGCTGACGCTGGGCGACGTACCGGAGTCTCCTGAGCTGGACCGGTTGCTTCGTCGGCGCTCGGAGCTCGGGCTGCCTGTTGACGCTGCAGCGCCGTTGCTCATCGACCCGGCGACGGGCGGACCGGTCGCGGCCGCTGGGGCACCGAAGTACTTGGGTTTCGCTCGCCTCACCCGGACGGGGATCGAGGCCAACACCGGGATCTGCAGGGGAATGCTCGCGCACCGGTACCCGGAGGAGGAGCAGGGATGAAGGCCGTTCGACTGCACGGATACCACCAGCAGCCGGTCGTCGAGGACGTACCGGAACCGTCCGTCAAGGGACCGCTGGACGTGGTCGTCAAGATCGGTGGCGCTGGGGTGTGCCGGACCGATCTGCACATTATCGAGGGTCAGTGGGACGCGGCGATGCACCCGCCGCTGCCGTACACGATCGGCCACGAGAACGCCGGCTGGGTCGCGGAGATCGGGTCCGCGGTGACCAACGTCGCCGTCGGCGACACCGTCATCCTGCACCCGACGCCGACCTGCGGACTGTGCCGCGCCTGCCGGGCCGGCGACGACATGCACTGTGTGGCAAGCACCTTCCCAGGCCTCGACAGCGATGGCGGGATGGCGGAGTACCTGCTCACCTCCGCGCGCGCGTGCGTCAAACTCGACCCGAGCACGCGACCACAAGACGTTGCGGCGTTGGCCGATGCCGGTATCACGGCGTACCACGCTGTTCGTAAGGCGATCCCGCTGCTCTGGCCCGGTACGACGGCCGTCGTGATCGGCGCGGGTGGTCTCGGGCATATCGGTATCCAGTGCCTGGCCGCGCTGACCGCGACCCGGATCATTGTGGTGGATCGCAATCCCGAGGCGCTGAAACTGGCCGAACAGCTCGGTGCCGATCAGACAGTTGTTGCTGACGGCAATCAGGTGGCCAAGGTGCAGGAGCTGACCGACGGGGCCGGGGCGCACGTCGTACTGGATTTTGTGGCTGAGCAAGGTGCGGAGCAGGACGGCTTCGCGATGACTGCGCCGGGCGGTTCGTACTTCGTGATCGGGTACGGCGGCCAGGTGCAGATCCCGACCTTGGACATCATCTCCACCGAACGCAACATCATCGGGAACATCGTCGGCACCTTCAACGAGCTCGCCGAACTGATGGCCCTGGCGCAGGCCGGCAAGGTCACCCTGCACACCCGGGCCTATCCCCTCGACGCGGCCGCTGAGGCGATCGCCGATCTCGACGCCGGCCGGGTTCGTGGCCGGGCCATTCTCGTCCCCTGAAAATTCAGCGCTCATTTCTGGAGGTTTTGATGGCCAAGGAACTGCGGTTCGGCACGGAGGCCCGCGCGCTGCTGCTGGCGGGAGTGGATCAGCTGGCGGATGCGGTGAAGACGACACTCGGCCCGAAGGGGCGCAACGTCATCCTGGAGAAGATCACCGGGTCACCCGTGATCACCAACGACGGGGTGACGATCGCCCGGGAGATCTTCCTCAAGGACCAGTTCGAGAACATGGGCGCGCAACTGGTCAAGGAAGCCGCGATCAAGACCAACGACATCGTCGGTGACGGCACCACGACGGCGACCGTGATCGCGCAGGCGATCGTGCACGAGGGCATGACGGCGATTGCAGCGGGCGGCAACCCGGTTCTGGTGAAACGCGGGATTGACCTTGCCGTGGGCAAGCTTGTCGAGCGGCTGCGCGAGGTAGCGCATCCGGTGCAGACCGAGCTGGACCTGGCCCGGGTGGCTGCGATCTCGGCCAACGACGACGACCTGGTCGGCTCAGTGATCGCGAAAGCGCTCTACACGATCGGGGACGGCGGAATCGTCACGGTCGAGGAATCATCGACGTACGGGATGCAGGTGGACTTCGTCGAGGGGTTCGAGTTCGAGAACGGGTATCTGTCGCCGTACATGGTGACCGATCCGGGCAGCATGCAGGCGGTGCTCGACGATCCGTACATCCTGTTGTGCAGCGAGAAGATCACCAAGATCCAGGAGATCATGCCGCTGCTGGACAAGATCATGCGCGCGCCGCGGCCGCTGGTGATCATCGCGGAGAGCCTGGAGGGAACCGCTCTCTCGATGCTCGTGCACAACCATGTGAACGGGCTCTTCAAGTGTGTCGGCATTCGAGCGCCCGGCTTCGGCGACCGGCGGCTGCACAAGCTGGAGGACATCGCGGCGATCACGGGCGGCGCGGTCTTCAGTCGGCACTCCGGGTTCACCCTGGAGACGATGACGCTGGATCAGCTGGGCCGTGCGGACCAAATCCGGGTGAACGCGGATCGGACGGCGATTGTCGCGGAAGGCGGGCACGAGAAGGCGGTCGAGTTCCGGCTGACGCAACTGCGCGCCGAGCTGGAGCGAGCGGCGTACGGGGTTGACGAGGATGTGCTGACCGAGCGGATCGGTGCGCTGTCGGGGCGGGTTGCGGTGATCCGGGTTGGGGCGCCGACACCGGCTGAGCTCAAGGAACTGCAGCACCGGGTCGAGGACGCACTCTCGGCGACTCGCGCCGCGATGGCCGAGGGGATCGTTGCGGGTGGCGGGATGGCGTTGCTGCACGCGGCTTCGGCGCTCGACGGTCTGGATGTGAAGGACGACTACGCCATGGGAGTCGCGATCGTACGGCGTGCGCTGAGCGAACCGGCGTACCTGATTGCAACCAACGCCGGCTACAACGGCGCCGAGGTCCTGGAGCGTACGTCGGCCATGGGGGTGGACGACGGTTTCGACGCGCTCGATGGTCGCTACGGCAACATGCTGCAGATGGGAATCGTGGACCCACTCCGTGTTGCCCGGTCGGCGCTGCAGAACGGTGCTTCGGTGGCTGGGCTGCTGCTCACCACCAACACCTTGATCGCCGAGGAGCAGACGCCGTGGGGCGGTAGCGCGGCGCTGATGACCGAGTTCGGCCCATTGGACGAGGGTCTGCATCAGCCGTCGCCCGACTCCAGCACGCCGCAATCGCTGGGACTCGGCCCGTCGGTCGGCTAAGTCAATCGATCGAATAGTCTCAGTGGGTGCCTCAGGACGGACGATCAGGTGACTCCTCGCTGCTGCGGAAGCTCAATGCCTCCGCGGCACTAGGAGCGTTCCTGGAAGCGGAGTCACTGACGCCGCGCGAGCTGCGCGCTGTCGTTGGCGTGTCTCGGCCCACTGCCGAAGAGCTGCTGGCCGGTCTGATCGCGGAGGGGCGAGTCGAGGAGACCACTCCCCCGCGGCAGCCGGCCGCCGCCGTTCGGGGTGCTGGCCGCCCTGCGCGGCACTTCCGCTTCCGGGCCGAGTCCGGCTATGTCAGCGGGATCGACATCGGCGCTCACAAGGCCCTGGCCGTCGTCACCGATCTGCGCGGCAACACCCTTGCGACCCAGCGCGTCGAGTTGGACCCCTCACTTGAGGCGCTCCCCCGAGTGCAGGCCGCTATCGACATCACCCGGGCGAGCTGGCAGGAAGCCGGACTCGGGCCGGAAGACATCACCGGTGCGGCGTGTGGGGTGACCGGCGCGCTGCGCGCGGGTGGCGGCGTCCAGGACGTCCGTCGCGGCCCGATCGGGTCGGAGCTGGCGGTCTACTCGCTCCCCGGCTTCACTGAGGTCGACGTGGTGGCAGAGTTGTCTGCTGGTCTCGGCGTACCGGTGGCCGTGGGGAATGACGTGAAGCTCGCCGCTCTCGCCGAGCACTGGAAGGGCGTGGCGCAGGGCCACCGCGACATGGTCTACATGTTCGCCGGCCACCGCGCCGGTGCCGGTGTGCTGATCAACGGCCAGGTCCACCAGGGCCACCACGGCGCCGCTGGCGAGATCGGCACGTGGCCCGCCCTGGGCTGGGAGGTCGCGGTCGACGCACTGCACGCCCGCGGCGCCGAGCTCGCGGCCGCCGCTGGGCTCCCCGCTGGGCGCGAGGGCGAGCTCGTCATCGCCTCGGCCGCCTTGCAGGACCCGTCGAGCCTGCACGTCCTTCTGGAGTTCGCCAAAGTCCTTGCCCGCGGCGCCGCCGTACTGGCGTTGGCTGTCGACCCTGAGGTGGTCGTCCTCGGCGGCGGTATGTCCCGCGGTGGCGCGATCATCGCCGAGCCGTTCCGCCGCGAGCTTGCCAAGCTGATGCTGGTCCCGATCGAGGTCTTGAGCTCCAGCATGGGCGCCGACTCAGTAGCGCTGGGCGCGGCGCGGATGGCGCTCGATACGGTCCTGGCCGACCTTCTCGCCGTACCGGGGTCTTAGCTGCGGTAAGCATCAGCCCAGTCGCCGACTTGGCCAAGGACCTCCCGGCATGAGTTGACACATCAACCCAAGTATAGGGCGGTGGCCACCCACGCCGGCCGGTCGCTTACCGGTAGGTGTAGCTGATCCGTCCGGCTTGGGGGTGACGGATTCTGGTGGTGTCGATGAGGGTTTTGGCTGAATGCGTGGACCAGGGCCCGAAGGTATCGGCGTAGCCGAGGATGCCGTTCCCACCGATCAAGGGAAGGTAGGGGGCTTCGGCCGGGTTCTCGCGGCGCTGTTTGGCCTGCCAGTCGCACCAGATCTTGTCCACGAAGCTGTGGTGAAACCAGAAAGCCGGGTCATTCGGTGAGCCCGCGCTACCCATGTGGCCGGCGAGCGCCATGTGGGGCATGCCGTGCTGGTCCGACTCGAAGCGCGCCGCGAAGACGTCGTACGTGGCGGTGTCCATGACGTCGAGCAAGCCGAGACCGCGATCGCGGAACCATTCCCCCTCCTGTGCGCGCCGGGCCTCCATCTCGGCCTTGGTCTCGCGATGATGGAACGGCAAGGCTGAACCGAGCGGCCGGTCGAAGTCGCGGATCAGGAACGGCTCCTCGTCAACCACTTGATGGACGAGCCAGATCTCCTTAAGTGCCGCCGGCAGATCGCGGAGCTTGTTGTTGAGCTCCGCCCAAATGGCACCGCTTTCTTCAGCAGGAAGGTCTCTGATCTTCCCGGCAGCGCGCAGCTTGGTCATCGATGCCTCGGACAACAGTTCCGGAAGACGGGAGTCGGGCACACCGAATCTTCCAGTCTGGACCTGCCCGAGCAGACCCGTGCCGTTGCCGCCGAGCCATTCAGGAACCCAGGGACTGGCCGTAGCGTCCCGGTCGACGATCCAGTTCCAGTAGGGCACCGAGATGTACGGCTTGCCGCGAGCAACGGCCGTCCGGTTGAGCGCGATCTCGAACTCGATCAGGAACTGACGGTGCCACGGGAGAAAATTCGGCGAAGCATGCGCGATCCCGCTGAAGAACGCGTCGTAGTGTGTCGCGACGAAATCGCCGTGGACGGTGCCGTGACTGTTGGCCGGATGTGGCTTCGCGGACGGTGTCTTCTTGAGCTCCAGAACGGCATCGAGAAAGCGGTCCCGCTCGGCGGGGGTGCAGTTGCGATGGTCCTTGCGGACGTACGTCGGCATGTCCATCACCCGCCGTGGTGGTTGTGGTGGGCGACCGCGAGCTGGGCTCCCTGAAGGTGATCGACCGCCAGACACGCAACCTCGCGAAGGGAGGTCGCTCGTTGATAGTGGACGACCGCACTGACATAGCACCTGTCCGGGCGCCGCATGACATGCAAGGGGCGCCCGTCGATCTGGACCGCCGACATCGGCAGATGCCCTACGGCCTGGTCGTACGCCACCGACCCCTGAATCCGCCGGCCCTTGTAGATCTCGTCAAACACCTCCGCGGCCGCGGCCGCCGGCTGGCTGCCCCAGGTCGCTGCCACGGTCCCCGTAACAGCGACAGCACCGACCGCCCCCGCCCCGGCAAGGAAGGTCCGGCGACTGATCTGTCTCAAATGATCCACGTCCGTTCGATCTCGTTGTTCGTTCAGTCGGTCTCCCTCTAGACGGACGACGATGCCGATCGGTTGACAGAATTTATAATGAACTGGGTATCAGATCTCAACAATTCGCGGTCGGTCGGCTTCGGTGGTGAAGGCGGCGCTTGGGTGCTGGACCCAGGCCAGGGGGCCATGACAACTATCCGGCGGAATTGGAAGCCGCCGGTTCCCAGGCCGAGGGTGGCTACCGCGCCGAGGCTGTGGTGGAGGTACTGCTTGGGTTCCCGGCCGCGGAGGCTGGCTACGAGGTTCTTTGCCAGCAGTTTCCCTTGCCGTACGGCATTCTGGGCGTTCTGGGCGTTCTGGGCGTTCGGCACGGTGAGTGGTCCGGGGGCGGCGAGGTCCGGGATCGCGGCGTCGTCACCGGCGGTCCAGGCGTCCAGGCGTCCAGGACGACCGCGTCGTCGGTGCCGACGCGGAGGTCGGCGGGTTCGGGTGGGGTACTGCCGATGCGTGTTGTGCAGCTGGCCTGGTGTCGGGGTTTCTGCTCACGATGGTGTGGCTTGCGGTCGCTTGCCTGTGCCCGATCTGGATCGGATCGGGGGCGGCTGGGAGCAGGCCTGGAGGGTCTAGCGGATCTGGGCATGGGTAGGTGCTCCACATGGCGGGGCCGCGTGGAGCTTGGGTGG